>CAZEGN010000006.1:0-65707 GCA_964512325.1 uncultured Candidatus Peribacteria bacterium | reverse complement strand
GGACGACCAGGGTATCTAATCCTGTTTGCGACCCACGCTTTCGTCACTGAGGGTCAAGAATAGGCCAGTAAATTGCCTTCGCTATTGGTGTTCCTTCCGGTATCTACGGATATTACCCCTACTCCGGAAATTCTATTTACCTCTCCTATCTTCTAGATGAACAGTATGAAATACAGATCTTCGATTGGGTCGAAGGCTTTAACATTTCACTTGAACATCCCCCTGCTGACGCTTTACGCCCAATGATTCCGGATAACGCTTGCCACTCACGTATTACCGCGGCTGCTGGCACGTGATTAGCCGTGACTTATTCCATAAGTAAACTCATAGTTGCTCCTTATGAAAAGCAGTTTACGATCCGAAAACCTTCATCCTGCACGCGGTATTGCTCCATCAGACTTTCGTCCATTGTGGAAAATTCCTCACTGCTGCCTCCCGTAGGAGTCTGGGCCGTGTCTCAGTCCCAGCGAGGCTGATCGTCCTCTCAGACCAGCTACCCGTCATTGCCTTGGTGGGCTTTTATCTCACCAACTAGCTGATAGGTCGCAGGCTCCTCTCATACCGAAAAACTTTACTCTTGCGAGACCATCCGGTATTAGCTCAGCTTTCGCTGAGTTATCCCTGAGTATGAGGTAGATGCCAACGTGTTACTCTCTCGTCCGCCACTCGGCTCACTCACCCCACACTGGCAACAAGCAAAGCTTGTAACTAGTGTGGGGCAAATGTCCTCGTTCGACTTGCATGTGTTATGCATACCGCCAGCGTTAATCCTGAGCCAGAATCAAACTCTTTTAGAAAAAAAGATATTGTTTTACGTAACAATAAAACGATTACTTTTACGAAGTAATAAAACGACTACAAGGTTATATTGTAGTAAGAATACAAAGATTCTCTTCTGCGCTCTAGATGTTAAGGTTCATAGCTTAAAATGTGTTGCTCTCTTTCAAGAGCGGTGACAATTTAACTGAAGAGTCTGTATTTGTAAAGGGGGCGGGGAAATAATTAGTAATTACTAATTACAAATTGCTAATTTGCCGCTTAGGATTGATGTTTGTAGTGGTGCGCTTGTTTAGAGCAAATCAATCTTTTTGAGCTTTGCAATGTAGCGTGCTGCTGCCTGTGCCATGGAGCGTCGCTTTACTGATTCATTTTGCGGGAAGACATTATTAAAACTAAGCAAATTCAAATGAGCGGCGTATTCAGCGAATTGGCGGAATGATTCGTCACTTATACCTGTCAGTGTGTTGGGAAGAGGGGCAATGGCTGTACCATGATCAAAATAAATACCAGCACCTAGGAGGATTTTTACCATTTCGCCATAACTCACAGCTCGATTGGGATAAAATTTGTCACCGATTCCTTTTACTATGCCTTTTTCATAGGCTTTGCCGACTACTAAAGAGATTTCAGATGCATCTTTGGGAATGTCTGAAAAGATGCTGTTTTGGGTCGGGCTTTCTAGATAGTTAATGCAATTGGCTCCTAGTGCTATTTTGGTTAATTCAAAACGGGTAAGGGTGTTTTCTGGACCAAATGTATTATCGCTATAGCCTTTAACTAATCTAGTTTCGGGGGAGCTGACGAATGTGGTTGTGTTGAGAAAATCTATATAAGGAGCCTCAGTGTGAGTTGCGATGTCAGAAAAGGCAATGGTGGGCATGCCATTCGTTTTTAAACAATGTAGAGGGTCATCAGGGGAAGCTTGTGGTGTAGCTAGCGGCGTTATCGATGAAGTTGGCAGTACTGGGGTTTGGAGAGCTGGGGTGGGTGAATTGATTTGAGGTGTTGGTAGAACAGTGGTTCTTCGAGTAATGGTGATATTGTCTTTGTCTTCTCTACTATCATTGAAGCCTCCACGAAAGTTATTATTGCCATATTTGCCAGCTGCGCCGATGGATGGAGTGAAATAGCCTTTTACATAAGCTACATTATGATAAGTGCCTGCAGGTACGACTCCTGCCGCTCCACTTACTTTGACACGATAATCAAAGTAAAAGTTGTCCCCACCTGCTATTTCACCAGCAATAGTAAAAGTAAGGTTATTGCTGCCTTGTGTGCTTACTGTAGATCCGTTGCTGACATTGCCTCCGACAATACTATCCAAGTTAAAGCCAGGGGGAAGGACGTCTTTGATAGTGATATTGCGTAGAGCGCTTACATCATAAGCTACAAAAGAGAGGCGATAGGTTGCAATTGCATCTGCGTTGTTCAATATTTCAACTATAGGAGATAAAGCGGTCTTGGTTACTGATATCTGAGGATGCGGTTCTGTTTCTTCATGATCAGGCGGGTTAACATAGCGCGTCTTAGCAGTTTTGAAGCGCCAACTATAATTGTTACCTAGAGTTGAGCCTGTTTTCTTGCTTTTTATCTGTGTGCCATCCAGTGTAATTTCATATTCTTCATCAGAATACCAACGTGTAGATTCTATGTAGAGGGCATTATCTATAATCTCAGCTGAGAAAAAGTCGCGTGACATCATTCCGTTATCACTAAGAAAAGTAATAGTAATGGCGTTTTTTATTGCTGCGGTGGTTGATACAGGTTCATTGAATAATACCATTACTATAGGAAGTGGATCGTGATGTTCTGCATTAACTGACGAGACAATACGTTCATTATTTCCGGGGTAGGTAGCGACTACACTTGGTCCTGTGAGTAAACTTGGGATTTGTAATGATGGTGTTGGTATAGTAAATACAGCATGTGCTGGAATAGTCACCACACTCAACAGTAATGCTCCTAAACTAAAACGGAAAAAGTGTTTTTTCATAGACAAAAAGAATTGCCTTAAGTGTATCACTCTCAAGACAAGATACGAGATTATTTGCTTGCAGATCACCTGTTTTATGGTGAGTTTACAGTGAGTGTATCTTCACCTAAGATGGGGAGTGACCATTCACCAAAAGTTTATGAAACTCACAGCACGCCAGCAGGAATTGTTAGACTATATTCGTGAGTACCAATTGCAATTTGGTGCTTCACCCACCTTGAAGGAGATTCGACTTTTTCTCGGAGTTAGCTCAGATAATGGTATTTTGAAGCATTTGATTGCATTAGAGAAAAAGGGAGCGCTAACCAGAAGTAAGCGTGCTCGCGGAATTAATATGCTGCCTGAGATTAGAGAGCGGATGGAGCGTAAAGCTGATATTACTTTGCCGATGTATGGTAGCGTGCCTGCCGGCATTGCGACATTAGAGGAACAAGTACCTGACACCTGGGTGTCAGTTGCGGAAAACTTGGTTACCAATCCAGAGGCTTGTTATTTATTAAAGGTGAGGGGAGATAGCATGATTGGTGTGGGTATTTTGCCTGGTGATACTGTTGTGGTGAACTTTCACAAAGAGCCGAAGGGAGGCGATATTGTGGTGGCACTAATAGACAATGAAAGCACAGTAAAACGTTTGGTGCGTGAAGGAAGATATGCCTATTTAAAGGCTGAAAACCCTGCCTATCCCGACCTTCACCCTGTGTCGGAGTTGTCTATCCAAGGAGTAGTGACCGCATTGCTGCGGAATTACTAATTACGAATTACAAGTTACTAATTCTGTTCTCATTCTTCAATGCTTAATTCATAATTTTCAATTGCTATGAGTTTTCTTCGTCGTGCGATTTTGCATATTGATTGCAATTGTTTTTTTGTTTCTTGTGAGAGATTGCGTGATCCTACGTTAAAAGAAAAAGCGGTGATTGTTGGAGGTACTGGTACTCGTGGAGATAGGCGAGGTGTTGTGACATCAGCTAGTTATGAAGCGAGAGACAAAGGTGTACAGGCAGGCATGTCTTTGTTCAAAGCAAAAAAACTGTGTCCAGAAGCAATTGTTGTGCCTGTGGATGGCGGTTGGTATCAGGAAGTGTCTGATAAACTGATTCGTGTACTTAAGCAATTCACCGACAAAGTAGAAGTAGCATCTATTGACGAAGCTTATGTTGATATTACCGATCAAGATAAAGTTTGGGGGGATAGCTATCTCGCGTTACTAGTACAAATTGAGCAGGCAATTGCTAATATTGTTCGCGTACCTGTCTCAATAGGCTTAGCAGATAACAAAGTAACCGCCAAAATTGCAGCGAGTTGTCGAAAGCCAGGTATTACCATTGTGCCGAGCACAATTACGCGTGAATTTTTGGGTCGCTTTAATTTGGATGCTTTTCCAGGTTTGGGCTCAAAAACAGTGAAGCAATTACAAGATTTAGGTATGCGTACCATTGCCGATTTGCAATGGTGGACATATCAGGAGATCCGTGATTTTTTTGGTGCTTTTGGTGAGTATTTATATTTGGCTATTAATGGCTATGATGATCGGCAGGTCCTGACAGAAAGCAATAAACCACTTTCTATTTCTAGAGAGCATACTTTTGCCTATGATCATGATTTCGCTTCAGCTCAAATTATGACGACTTTACGTTTGTTAACGGCGCATGTTTTATGGCGCATGCGGCGGCAATCACTTCATGCGCGCGAAGTGCGTTTGAAGGTTCGTTTAGATGACTTCTCTACTTTTACAAAAACATGCGTTTTGCCAGAGTTCTCTGCGTCAGATCAAGAAATAATGCCTACTGTCCGTCACTTGTTTTGGCAGCTACGTAAGTCTTCTAAGGGCAAACGAGTAAGACTCATTGGTGTTGGTGTGGGCAAACTTGAGGAGATTGAAAGTCAATCGCTATTTGTCTCATCCAAAGCAAAACAGCTACAAAGCGCTCTTGATGAGTTGGCTGATCGCTATCACAGACCAGCAGTTTTGCTGGGTGCGTGAGGGATGATTCACTTTGCAGCTGTAGCTTGTTCTGAGGATGTTCGGAGTGTTTTGTTTTCGCTGATAGGGAGTTGGAGATGCTTGTAGAGCAAATATGTGAAGATTGTAGTAAAGCTACTTACTAGCATGATAATAACTGAATAAAGAATATTCTCGTCTCCAACAATGAAGTTCGCTATTACGCTTAAGCCCAAAATTATTCCAAATAGAATAAGAGTGTCTCGCCAATTCTGTTTTGCTACCTCAAGCCCTTTGGTGAGTGCTGACTTGGCTGAACTCGTATCATCTATCCACGCCACTTCTACGAATAATACGCGTATCTGACGCACGATCGATACTATACCGCCCACGATCATTATTAATCCTCCTGCAAGGCCTAGCATGTACGATGCGTTCATGATTATTCTGTTGTCAGTACTGAATAGTGATAATGGCAATAATCCGAGAATTAATAGAATGCCAATGATAAGGTATTTAAATACATACATCCATGTATAAAGCCCAAGCCAAAAGAACTTGCCTAGTGTCTTGAGGGAGGAGAGGAGTAAAGATTTTGTTGTCGGATTCTTGCCTGTGAAAATGTCTTTTAGAGCATAGAGTACTATTTGACGGCTGATGAGTGCAGCAATTATTAGTGGAAGAGTTGTGATTAGTATCAGCACCATTCTTCCGCCAACTGTAGCTAGTATGTCCATGTTCAAAGGGTCCCAAAATAGCAACGGTGCAGCACCAAGTAGAATCACAGGTAATAATATATAGCTGCTAATCAGTGCAATCATTACTGGTATTACTATGAATGGAAGCCAATACTGAAGCATTAATCGTCCTGCCTGTCCTAATCTTTCGCTGTGAGATTTTGCAACTGTGATCATACTTGTAGATTGTTAATTGTTAAATTTAAAAAACATAACGTCACCATCTTTGACAATGTATTCTTTTCCTTCTAGGCGCATCTTTCCTTTTTCCTTTACACCTGCCCAACCATTACAAGCAACAAAGTCTTCATAAGTTGCTACTTCAGCTTTAATGAAACCTTTTTCAAAGTCGGTGTGAATGACGCCTGCTGCTTGTGGTGCTGTTGCTCCTTTTCTTACAGTCCAGGCTCTCGCTTCAATTTCTCCGGCGGTAAAATAGGTTTGCAAGCCCAGTACGTTAAAGCCTGCCCGAATGACTCGGCTCAATCCGCTTTCAGTTAAACCGTATTCCGATAAAAATAACTTTGCATCTTCTTCTGCTAGTTGTGCCACTTCTGCTTCTACTTTCGCACACACAGTAAGCAAATTAGGAAGTTCCAGCTCTGTGGCCAGTTTTTGTTCATCAATTTCTTTAATTTGTTCTTCTGAGATATTAGCGACAAATAATACAGGTTTTTGGGTGATGAGCTGAAAGCGTTTTGCCAAGTCTTTTTCTTCATTGCTAAGCGGTACTGTATTTGCAAGTTTGCCTTGTTCAAGTGCATTTGAGAATCTTTCTGCAATGCTTAGCATTGCGATCGCTTCTTTGTCTTGTCCCTTTGCTTTTTTCTGCAAATTGTCGATTTGCTTTTTGATACTGTCTAAGTCAGCAAGCATTAGCTCGGTATTGATGACTTCAATGTCTCTTTTTGCATCTACTGTTCCATGTACATGGGTAACATTGGGATCAGAGAATAAACGAAAAATGTGAATAATAGCATCTGCTTCGCGAATATTAGCGAGGAATTTATTACCCAGACCTTCACCCTGTGAGGCTCCTTTCACAATTCCAGCAATGTCAATGAATTCGATGATAGCAGGGACGATTTTTTTTGCGTTGACGATCTTTGCGAGTACTGCTAAACGGCTATCTGGCACCTCTACCACGCCCACATTTGGATCAATTGTACAAAAAGGATAATTGGAGGCCTGTGCCGCCATGGTTTTTGTCAGGGTATTAAAGAGTGTTGACTTTCCTACATTTGGTAAACCAACAATGCCAAGCGCGAGTCCCATAATAATTACGAGTTACTAGTTACGAATTACAAATTCGGGAGGACTATAGCAAGATAGTGAAAAATTTGGAATCAAAAATGCCAAGTCCAACGGAAGAACTCATTATGATGCTTGCTGGGTGCTTGATGAATCGGCTTCTCAGCATGTCACATTTCAAACTTTCTTCAGCTCGCTATCAAGTAAAGGCCGCTAACAACTAGTACTAAGCCAATAATTTGTGGAATTTGAATATTCTCTTGCAAGTAGACCGCTGAGAACGTTACCACGATCAAAAATCCCAAAGCTGTCATGAGGGGATAGGCGATGCTGAGATTCATCTTTGTAAGCACATATGTATAGAAAACCAATGCTAGCCCAAAAGAAATCAGACCTGCCCAAATGAATGGATTGAAGAAAAATGCTCTTAGTCCGCTGAAATTCATAGTGATGCCACCAAGACGTTGTGCGCCTAGTTTCATTAGGATATTCGCACTGGCATTGCAGACAATGGCCATGATAAGAAAAACAATATGCATAAATTAGCTTAGTAAGCTGGGAAAGTAGAGAGCGAGGGTTGAGATAAGACACCACAAAACGGCATTGCCAAGGAGCCAGGGGTCATGTAGTAACCATTTCTCTGGCTCTTCACCACTCTTTTTTACTAGTACCCAGTAAAGAATTCTAAAAAGCGCGAAAATGATGAAGATAATGGAATAGGTAAATAAGAATGGTTTAGTTGTGGTGTAGAGTGCATAAAACACCATAACTCCGGTGGCACTTATCCCCATGATCATGCTTAAAAACTCACTGGTATAAGATTCGAGTACCGGCCTGCTATTTGTCCCTTGGGTTACCAGCTCAGTGTGCCTTTTCCCTGTGATCATAAAGAGTGCCAGAAAAAATGTGATAAATAGTAACCAGCTTGTTGTGGGGACATCAATCGCTTTTGCACCAGCATAAACTCGAAGCACATAGCATGCAGCAACGATCAATAAATCGACTATCACAATATGTTTGAGGCCGAAAGAATAACCTACATTTAAGATGAAATAAGCAAGAATTACAAAAAGAAACTTGCTTGGTAGGAGTAAGCCTAAGCCAAGACTTGTCGATGCTAAAACAAGTATTGTAATAATTGCTAGTGGTTTGCTTATGGTGCCTGAAGCTAGTGGGCGAAACTTCTTTTTTGGATGTTTTCTGTCTCTTTCAATATCCTGGTAATCATTAATGATATAGACAGTGCTCGCTATTAATGAAAAAGAGGTGAAAGCGACAATGGTTTGCCAAATATATTCCCATTCAAAAATATTTAAGGAAAATATAAGTGGTACAAAGATAATGATGTTCTTTGCCCAGTGAACAGGACGAAGTAATTTAAACCACGCTTTGAGCATTAGGCTTTTTGGTTAGTTAGATACTCAATCAATAATCTCACCCCAAATCCACTACCACCACCAAAATCATGAGCACGTGGCATATTGCCAAAAGCTGTTCCCGCGATATCAAGATGTAACCATGGTGTATCGCCAGCAAACTTCTTGAGGAAAGCGGCAGCCGTCGATGCGCCTGCCTGTCTCGTTTTGACGTCACAATTGATCATGTCAGCTTTATCACTCTTTAATCGCTTTTCATAATCGGGATGAATTGGCAATTCCCAAATAAGCTCCGACGTATTGTCAGCAGCTCGTTTTATTTCATTTAATAGGGGCGTGTTGTTACTAAAGACACCACTATATCTATCTCCTAATGCCACTACACAGGCACCTGTTAAGGTCGCTAAATCAATTATTGCTTTTGGCTTGAAGTTTCTGATGCCATAACTCATTGCATCTGCAAGCACTAGCCTTCCTTCAGCATCAGTGTTCGTAATTTCTACTGTTTTGCCATTGTAGGCGGTAATAATATCGCTTGGTTTATAAGCTGAGCTGCTTACTAAATTTTCAGCTGCAGCTACAATTGCTACGACATTAATGGGCAGTTGTAGTTCGCTACATGCGGCAAGGGTTCCAATTACAGTTGCTCCACCTGCCATGTCCATATACATTTCTTCAATGTAATTTGTGGGTTTTAGATTATAGCCACCGCTGTCATAAGTAATTCCTTTTCCAACCAGCAATATAGGCTTACTTTTCTTCTTTGATCCTTGGTATTCTAATATGATTAGTCTTGGCTTATGCATACTCCCTTTTCCTACTGCCCATAGCAAGTTAAGATTTTGCTGGTTAATTTCTTTGTCACGTAAAACAGAACATTTTAATTTGTATTGTTTGCTGATTGCTTTTGCTTTTTCAGCCAAACTTTCAGGATAAATTGTATCTGCCGGTGCATTCACCAAATCTCTCACTTGATGAACATGTTTAATGACGAGCAGCTTTTGTTCAAGTTGGTTTTTCCAATTTTTACTAGTGCTTTGATGATGCACACTTAGAGAGCGTAACAAAGGAGCTGCTGGCTCTTTATCTGTTTTGTAGCTGTCAGGTCTGTAATTTGCTAAGGCAATTCCCTCAACTAAACTGAAGAACAGCGAGTCTTCTAAATCACTGTTAATTTGAGCGTCAATTCGTTTGATGCTGCGTAAACGCTTACAAATATGTCCGCCAGTTTCACGAATAGTCTCGGTTTGACATTCAGACTTTTTTCCTAGACCCACCAGTAATAATGTAATTGGTTGGGCGCTATCGATGAAAGTGACCAGAATTTCATGCGCTTTTCCTTCGAAATCTTTTGCTTTCAAACGAGCCTCAATAAATGCATCAACGTTTTTGCTTCCTGTTTTGTGCCATTGCTTTTCACCATGAAAAAGGGGAATAACAATAGTATTGGATTTAGAAGAAAAAGAGATATTCATATGAATATATGTTAATTCTTAGCTCACTGATTTTCCACAGCCACAACTATGTGAAAAGTTGGGGTTTTTGATTTTCAAGTTGGCTCCTTCTAAGCCATCTTCAATGTCAATGACCATGCCCTGTAGTAGGCCCAATTGATTGGGGTCAATTACCACATTAATGCCATTGCTTTCAATAACCATATCCTCTGTGTCAGGCTGGTCGGTAATACCTAAGGCATATTTAAGCCCGGCACATCCACCTGGAATAAGGTCGATGCGCAAATGGGGATTGGTGAAGTTGCTTTTCGATAAGGCGCTTTTAAAATGAAGAGCTGCTTTGTCAGTCAGTGCAATAATTTCCATAACAACGTTAAAGAATACATTTGGTACTCTACAAACCTCTACCTAATTGCGCAAATCTTTTCCTATTTGCTCACTGATCTCTTGCCAATGAATAGCCATGACTGGACAAATGTCTATGCTTTCTTGAATTTTTTCTCGACTATCACCATGGGGATTAGTAACCACAGATTTTAAGCCGTCAGCTGTTTCTTGCATAGCAAAGGTTTTGCTGGCGATATTGGCACAAATATTACAGCCAATACATGAATTGTCGACTATGGGGATCTGATCCATAATTATACTGGATTAGGTACAACACGTATATCTGTACCCTCAATTTTTAAGCTAGCAGGAAGTGAAAAGCCAGATGCTTTACGGTGCCCACCGCCATTCATCAGTTGGGCTAAAGCGGATAAATCGATATCGTCACGTAAAGTTCTGAGCGATCCTTTTACTACATCTTTGCGTTCAGAAAGCAAAATGCTGAACTTGCTCTCAGGAATACCTGTCATAAAATCTACCACTCCCTCTAATGCATCGGGACCACTGTTGGTTTCAGCAAAATCTTGTTGGTTAACTCCCGATACGGTGACTTGCTTCTCAGAGAGATGAATGCGCTCGAGTACGCGTCCCCAAATTTTGAGTTTGCTGATTGGCATCGAATGAAAGTTGCTGTGTACTATGCTTTTAAAGTTAGCGCCTCGCTTTAACAGTTGTGAAGATAATTCTAGAATTTCTGGTGTTGTGTTGCTGTGTTGAAAACTGCCTGTGTCAGTATAGACGCCATTGAGCAAGCAGGTAGCGATATCCGCGGTAATATTGATGCCTAATTCTCTCATGAGATGATACGATACTTGAGTGGCACAGGTGGCTTCTGGCAGTACAATATTAATGTGGCCAATGCCTTTATTTGAGAAGTGATGATCAATGTTAATCACGGTCGTCTTGGCCAGAACCTCCTCAAAGCGTTCTTTTAGACCATGCATGGCATCTCCCTGGTCGCACATAATGGTGACATCTACCGTATGGAGATCTGGGAGATCATTAGTAAGTTCCGTGCTGCGTGGAAGAAAAGTGTTTTTGCGGGGGAGTTGAGAAACAGAAAAGTGTATTGTTTTTTTGCCTATTTGTTCCAATGCATGTTTCCATGCAAGGTGACATCCGATTGAATCGCCATCGATACCAGCTGGTTCAATCAATAGTACGGTTGTGGCTTCGGTAATAGCTTTTTTGAATTCTAAGAGTTCATTTTGGGGGAAGTGCATTGGTGAATTTTTGTGTAGTATTGTAGGTCAATATAGTAAATTTATATGCTCGTGGCAAGCTTTATAAATGATAATTATAAAAGCCGCGTTGCGGATAGAGAAAAGGCAACGCGGCTTTTGTGTCTAAGGCTCGATTGTGTTAGAGCGCACAAACGGAGAAAGCGCAATTGTGGCATTTAGCGCACCCTTCCTCTTTGACAAGCTTGCCTTTGCATTCAGGACAAATACCTACTTTCATCAATTCTGCTTTAGATAGGCTTTCAATATTGGTTAAAGGTTGAACTTCAAGATTAATGGTGCTTTCTTTTTCCTCCTTTTTGTCATTTTGCTTCTTGCTGCTTACACTGAGAATTTCTAGTTCACGACTACCGCTGCGATACACAGTACACCCCTTACAACCTAACTCCCAAGCGAGCAAGTAGCCTTTCATCACATCTTCCTTGGTTGCTGAATTGGGGAAGTTAATGGTCTTTGAGATACTATTGTCGATATGTTTCTGGAAAGCTGCTTGCATGCGAATATGATCTTCAGCGGAAATGTCCATTGCTGTTACGAAAACACGACGGATGTCTTCAGGGATTTCTTCGATACCCTGAATGCTACCATTTTCAGAAATTTTCTTCATTAACTCTTGAGAGTATAAACCGCGTTCTTTTAACACTTTTTCTAAATGGCGGTTGCCATAATAAAGAGAATCTCCGCCCATGATGTTTTCTTTGAAGTAAGAAAGCGCAAAATAAGGTTCTACTCCGCTTGAAACATCGTAAATCATTGAAATTGAGCCGGTAGGTGCAATAGTGGTCAGCGCAGCATTGCGTTGTTTGAGACCTTGATCTTTGTAAATGCTTAGGTCGTAATTGGGGAACACACCGCGCTCGTTAGCTAGTTCTTCAGACATTTCATGAGCTGCTTGTTGAATTGTGCTCATCACTAATTCACCGGTACGTACACCTTCTTCTGAGTTATAAGCAACGCCTAGTTGATAGAGCATATCTGCAAAACCCATAATGCCAAGTCCGATACGACGATTGCCGCGGAAGGTCTTGTTTACATCTTCTACAGGGAAGTCTGTTAGATCAATAACATTCTCTAATAAACGAATTGAAATTTTTGTCACTTCTTTTAAGCGTTCAATTGCTATTTTCCCATTCACTACGAACTTTTCTAGGTTGATTGAACCAAGATTACATACATCATTGGCATGCAGGAATTGTTCCCCACAAGGATTGCAGGCTTCAATACTTCCCAATTTTGGTACAGGGTTTGTTTTGTTGACAGCATCAAGGAATACCACACCTGGTTCACCGTTATGCCAGGCTGCACTTACAATTTCATGCAATAACTCTGTTGCTGTCATTGTTTCTTCCTCAATTTTCTCGATGACCATATCCTTGTTGCGGTAAATGCGACGAGGCTTCATTTTTTGACCATTGAATTGACACATCCAAGGCTCTTTGCTTTGTGTTCTTACTGCCTCCATGAATTCATCAGTCATGCCTACTGAGATATTGAAATTCTTAATCTTTCCCTCTACTGCTTTACAATGAATGAACTCAAGAATATCTGGATGATCAACTCGCATGACTGCCATATTGGCCCCATGTCGACCTTGCTGCTTAATTACGCCAAAAGCTTCATTGTATACATGTAAGAAAGATACGGGTCCGCCAGCCGAACCGCGTGATTTTACACAGAATGCACCAGCTGGACGGAGCAGATGAAAAGGAAAGCCTAATCCTGACCCTGCTTTTTGTAGTAGAGCAGCATCTCTCAGTGTTTTGAAAATACCATCCATGCTGTCTTCCATATGCAACACGATGCAGTTTGAAATGAGGGGTGTTGGTGCACCAGCATTAGCAAGTGTTCTGCCGGCCGGTGTAAATTCAAAAGATTCTAAAATGTCGTAAAATTCTGATTCCACTGCGAGGGCTTGCTTTTCAGTTTTGCCATAGTTTTTTTCAATTTTTGCCAATGAGTTAGCAACGCGTCGAAACATGCCTTCTGGTGATTCACAAATTTCTCCCTTGTTGTCTCGGACTAAATAACGCTTTGCGATAACACGAATAGCATTCATGCTAAATGGCAACTTTGTGGTAAAGCCATTCATTACGCTCATTTGTTCTTCGCGGGCATGGCGACGGTGTTCACGATAAAGAATATAAGCCTTGGCTGTTTTTGCATGTCCTGACTCAATCAGTACTTTCTCTACCAGGTCTTGCACTTCTTCTACCGAAGGGATAGATGAAGGTTTGAATTTTTCGTTTAGCTCTTTCTCTACAATTTGAGCTAATCTGTTTGCCTCATTCATGTCATTGCCCCCTACCGCTTCGGCAGCCTTAAAGATTGCTTGCGAGATTTTCTTGATATCAAAAGGGACAATGCTATTGTCTCTTTTTTTGAGTTGGGTGATTTGGGGCATATGAAAAAGGTTATTTCTATATGTTGTGTTGCACTTTTAGAATAACACAACATCTTGTGGTTATATTATTCTAATATGCCAGTCACTCTCAAGGGTAAAGAGGGGTGTTTTATTAGGACATGCACCCAAAATATTTTCCAATATTCTTTGCTTTGGCTGAAGTTGGTATATGGATGGGATTTGAAATTACTAATTACTAATTACAAATTACAAATGTCGGGGGGGGACTGCTGTGCGTAATTAGTAACTCGTAATTTGTAATTTCTTATTGCTTTGGCAATAGAGGTTATTTGGGCATTGAGATGAAACTGGGTATACTGTAACAGTACTTAATTCTGTTTTATGTCTCGACATGATAATTGTGATCATTGCAGTAATGCTGGTAAAAAGGTATTTGGAGCAGCTTTTGCAGCAGCAATTGGTGCCATTGCCGGTCTTTTATTCGCCCCTAAATCAGGTAAACAAATGCGAAAAGACCTTGCCAAGCAAGCAACTACTTTAAAAAAGAATATTCAGGAGAAATCATCTGAAATTCAAGAAAAAGTGTACAGCACCTTTGAAAATGCTGAAGATCAATTGGAAAAACATTATGCTGAGCTGAAGGCTCAGGTATTAGCAGCAATTGAACAGTTAGATAGCAAAGTAAAATTAACCGAGAAAAAGTATCAAGCAATTGTTGATGAGGTTATTGCTCTTTATAGCGAGGGCAAGGAATGGACCAAAGATATGATTGACGATTTAACCAAGCGTCTTAAAAAAGAGTGGAACAAATTTAACAAGTAATTGTTTGAAGTTTTAAAAGAACCATATCTTATTAGTACATATGGTTCTTTTTTGTTTAAATTTTTTCAAGGACATATTTCCATCCTGGTTGCCATTTCCATTGAGCAGGAATAATTACTTCAAGCGGCACCTTATTAATCCAATATTCAAGACCATATTGCGTGGCACGATGACCAATAATCATTACCTTTTTGCCATCATAGTTTTTAGCTAAATCTTTGAGAAAGTTGTGCATTCGTTCTGTTGTGTGTTGATAACTTTCACCATGAGGAAAAGGATTATGAATTCGTAATACCTTTTCTGCATCCACCTCATCACTAGCATGCTGAGTCATATCACCATAGTCGCATTCACGTAAGCGCTTGTCTTGAATGATTGTGAATTTATTACTGAAGGCTAGTTGTGCAGTTTTATAAGAGCGCAATAAATCAGAACAGAAAATGACATCAAAGTGCTGACCTTTGTATCTTTCACCTAATCCTTTTGATTGACTCACGCCTAAAGGTGAGAGCTCTATATCAAAATGACCTGAGGATATATGCTTCTCATTATCAAAGGTTGTCCCATGTGCCTCAAAAATAATTTCTACTGCCATGTCTAATTTAGTTAGCTAGACCGAATATACTAGTTGTTTGGATTTTATAAAAGAATACTATAAAGCAATTATAGCCAACCGTCGCACTTTTCGATATTGACCTTACATGCAATGTAAAACTTCAGTGCTGGGCTACATCTATGCTGAAGCTTCGATGTAGGTGGCCCCATCAGCCGAAGCTCGCCGAGTACCCCATGTTCTCACCACTGGACAATACACATTCTTCTTACAACAAAGCATTCTCGCGCATCATGGCATGCCTGCGCGCTGTCGCGACTCCCTCCTACGCAAAGCCTTCGGAGGACACTGCCGGCAGCCTAGCACTGCGCTCACTCAGCGGAGAGCACTAACTTCGAAAAAGCTTACTTGTATAAGTAAGACTTCAGTGCTGGCCCCGCCAGCCGAAGCTCTCCGAGCGCAGGCTGGTGGACCGAAAGGGATTCGAACCCTTCACCTCCTCGGTGCAAACGAGGCGCTCTACCAAATGAGCTATCGGCCCGAATTGTTCTTTTGCGATGCACAAAGTAGCAGAAACTTATTCTTTGAGCAATAATAAATTTGGTATTTTTTGATAAAAAGTTTATTTATGTCTGACTTTTTAAGTGATGACGGTATCAAACTAGCTCTTGATCGATTTGGTCTAGCTGTGGAGCAGTTGGCTGCTTATGAAAATATTTCTGCACGTGTGGCTAATGTTATTGCTGATATATATGCGTATGAGGAACAGCAAAAGGCAAATCAGGACAATGCATTGACCAAGGCTGATCGGTTTACTTATATTCGAGCTTGGCCAATTGAAAGAGAAACGGGCCAGTTCTTGTATCGACTAGCGCGTTATTTGCGACCTGAGATTGTTTTAGAGTGTGGCACCTCATTTGGTATTTCTGCTTTACATTGGGCCAGTGCTCTGAAAGTGAATGGTCATGGGAGGCTGATTACCGTGGAGGTATCTAAATTGAAGCATGATTCAGCTCAACTTAATTTTGAAAAGGCTGGTTTGGCTGAGCATATTCAGATGGAAAAGTTGGCTTTTGACCAATACTTGAAGAGGCTTTCGGCTAAGGTGGATCTGGTTTTTTTCGATTGTGATCGTAAACGATATGCTTTTTATTTTGCAATCTTAAAACACTTTCTGCCCGTTGGGGGCTACATTGTAGCTGATAATGCTATTGATCGGGCAGAAGATATGAATTCTTTTAAGGCATCATTAAATGCGGATAGTAACTTTATTTACGATGTTTTGCCAATTGGAGATGGTTTGTTATTAGCCAAGAAAGTTGCCTGAGCGCAAAGAGTTTGCATAGTACACTCGCATAAACTGGGTTATGATCTCGCTGCTTTATTCTTCTTTGTGTTTTTAAGAGCTCGTATTATATCCAAAAAGTCCTTGGTGGTGGTGGCATTCCTTGCTTTTAGTTTAATTGTCTGCGGACTATTAATGCTTTGGCATCAATATCCCACCGGCTCTTTGGGTTTTCCCAAATATAATGACCATGCTCGCCATCTGCGTTTTGCCTATGAATTTCTCGCTCGCGGTATACATATATATGATACTTTGATGTTTGACTTTCAGCAGATAGGTCCTTCATACGCATATGAGTGGCCTAATATTGTCTACCTTTACCCATTAGGATGTGTGCTTTTCTTTTTGCCTCTTGGTTTTTTAACTTTTGGGAATATTATGCCTTTCGCTATTGCTGCGAACTTATTAGTTTTTGTTTTCATTTTAATTGCCCATCTTAATACCCTGCTTTTGTATTACTT
Organism: uncultured Candidatus Peribacteria bacterium; assembly: GCA_964512325.1. Lineage (GTDB taxonomy): Bacteria > Patescibacteriota > Gracilibacteria > RBG-16-42-10 > RBG-16-42-10 > JACQZO01. Next base: position 49,003 of record CAZEGN010000006.1, on the reverse strand, counting down.
TTTATTTAGGGGCAAAGCAGAAAAGTTTTTGCGAGCGATTTTTATTGGGCTTTTTTATATTATGAGCACTTGGTGGGCCTTTCACGGCCAATATGAGTCAGTGGTAGCTCTGCCTTTATTGCTTGCCCTGTTTTGCAAAAAAGATGAGAACAGGCTGCTGTTATTGGTCACAAGTTTCTTTCTAAAACTACAGGCTATTTTTTTCTGGCCTGTGTTTGTAAAACAATGGTGGGAGATATATAAGAAAAAACTTGTTTTTTCGAAGCAGCTGCTGGTCGCATATGTCATGATTGCTCTTAATCTGCTTATGATTAGTAAAGTTGCGCATCAATTGATCCCTAGAGTTACAAACCCAATTCATATCACTACATTCTTTCATGCCTGGGGCAGTATGCAGATTTTGGTTTTTGCTTTAACAGTAGCCTTCGGTCTGTACTTTATTATTCGTAAACGCTGGTGGTTATTTGGGATGTTTTTAACTCAGATGATGTTATTGGTCATCGTTGGTGAATTGCAGGGGTGGTATTTGACCTTGCTTTTTGTGACACCGGTTTTTCTTGAAACTGAACAAGATCAGCATTTATATATGCTCTGGTATATGCTGTTTTTGTGGATAATGAGTTTGCTTTTTTCACCTCCAGCGATGCTGGATCTCTTGTTAAAGCGCTAATGCTTGAATAGTGGCAATAGAAAGAGGTATAATAGAAGGATTTACTATTTGCATGCTTGCAAGTGTTAAACCTCATCGGGAAGAAGGTATAGTTCGCCCTCGTGCAGTTGCTCATTCCATCCAGGTTGCACGACTACTGGCAGCACAAAAGCGTCAAAGCGAAGGACAGCTTGCTGATAATCTCCCCTCTATGCGGGATGCATACCTTATTGGTAGTCTTTTGTATTTCATGTTGGAGCGTATTCAAGTTTGTCAGCGTTCTGAGGCCTGTGATCCTAGCCGGATATCGCTCTATCATTGGGTCGACGATACTTTGCGTCGCGCACAAGACTTTCATAATTTAACTGCGACTGAGGTGGAACAAATTAAAACAGAGCGGGGGAATATTGTTGTGTGGCTACAAAAACAAACAACCAGCAATATCAATCATTGTATTGAAGTTCTTCAGTCTTTGTCACCTTATGACTTTAGCGTGATGTCAGTTCCTCAAGGAGAGAGAATGATAACCTTGCATGTTCAGTTGCTTAGCCATAGAGATTTTATTTCCTTTCTCAAACAGCTACTACAACAATATTTATCTGATGGTTTAAAGTATATGGACTCATATGCAAGCCAACAACAGTTTTTTGAAATGAGATTGTTTATGCGGCATATATCCACAATGAGGGCAATAGCGCGAGGATTTGGAGAAGCGGCGCTGCTTAATAAGGATTATCTATCTGTTGCTGAAAGTCTCTATTTCTCAGGAGACTTGGCTTTGCCTTCAACGAAGCATGAATTAGAAAACTTTCTGGCAGAGGCACAAAATGAATATCCAGAAACATGTGATACTGTACTTCAGGCATTGCAGGCTGCAGATACTGATTGGTTTGATCGCTTTAAGCAGATTTATCGGGATCTTTCTTCTTCAGGCGTTCCCACAAAGTCTGTGCGCTAGCTTTTAAATTTTCACTTAATTTGCTGCCTTTGTCGTAAAGCTTTTGTGAAGAATTTACGATTTGTTGACGTGTTTCCTTGCCGCTTTTGGGAGCAAACATCACTGCCAGAATTGATCCCACCGCTCCGCCTACAATGGTACCTACAATAAATTTATCTCTTTTGTTCATAGTTATTCTTTAGGAGTATCGTGCTGTGAATGCTTAGTAAACTTTTGTTGAAATGCACCAATCACATGCTGTACTTGCTCTGCAATCTGTAAACCGATTTTTACCGGTGTCGCCACAAAATGTTCAACATTTTCTACCGTTTGTTCCGCTTTGTTGATCATTTTGCTTGCTACCTGCAAAATACGTATTAATTGAATAAAAATGACAATCAGCAGTACCAACGCAATGCCTCCTAATGCAGAAAGAATATATTGAATGATAAGAGCTGTATCTGTCATATAAAGTTATTAATGATTAATTAATTGCAGTAAAATTTGATTTACCTTGCCTGGATTTGCTTGGCCCTTTGTTTCTTTCATGACATACCCCACTAATGCACCTATTGCTTTACTATTACCATTTTTAATATCAGTGACAGCGTTTGGTAAAGCAACTATAGCTGCTTTACACACCGCTTCTAGGGTACCTTGATCACTAACTTGTTTAAACCCCTGTTCCTCAATAATTTGGTCTGGATCTTTTCCACTTTCTAGCATTAACTTGAGAACCTCTTTTGCCATTTTGCTTGAGATGACATTTTGGTTTACTAGAGTAGCTAAATGGGCGAGCTGTTGCGGTTTTACTTTTAAGTCTGCAAATAAACTATTGCTTTGATTGAGATAGCCTAAAACATCTGTAGTGAAAAAGTTGCTTGCAGTAGCATGAGCATTGGTGAAGCTTAACATCTGTTCAAAAAAACGACTGTAGTCAAAGTTTTCGCTAATGATACGGGCCTGATCTCGATCGAGTCCAAATACGTTATGGTATCTTTCCAATTTTGCTTGTGGTAGCTCAGGTAAAAGAGATCTTTGGGCTTCTATTTCTTCTGCTGTAATATGAAAAGGGGGAATATCTGGCTCTGGAAAGTAACGATAATCAGCTGCCACTTCTTTTGAACGTTGACTTTCGGTGATTTCTTTATCAGCATCCCAGCCGCGAGTTTCTTGAGCAACTGGTTGATTTTGATCAAGCAATTTGCTTTGGCGGTCAATTTCAAAAACAATCGCTTTTTCTAAACCTTTAAACGAATTTAAATTTTTGACTTCTACCTTTTTGCCAAACACCTCACTACCCATTGGGCGCAAAGAAATATTGAGATCAAAGCGCATCATGCCTTTTTCCATATCAGCGTCAGATACACCAATAAAGCGCATTATCTGTTGTATGGTTTTTGCATAACAGCTTGCTTCTTCTTTGCTACGAATATCTGGGCGAGAAACAATTTCCATCAGAGGCGTGCCAGCACGGTTGTAATCAACCATGGTGCCCATGCCAGTATGTACTAATTTGCCGGCATCTTCCTCCAGATGCATTCGTTCAATGCCGATTTTCTTTTTTACTCCACTTACTTCAACCTCAATATAGCCCTCTACTGCTATGGGTTCATCATATTGAGTAATTTGGTATCCTTTAGGCAAATCGGGATAAAAATAATGTTTTCGATCAAATTTGCAAAATTGGGGAATTGTACAGTTTAAGGCCAAACCAGCAGCAATACCCTTTTTGATGGCCGCTTCATTAGGCATGGGTAATGTGCCTGGAAAGCCCATGCACAACTCACAGACATTAGTATTTGCCTGTTTACCAAATGAGTTATTGTCACAATTACAAAAAAGCTTTGTCTTTGTATTCATTTGGACATGGGTCTCAAGACCGATTACGACTTCATATTGTGCCATAGCAGGAAAATATTATTTGGTGAGAGAAGGGGACTCAAGATGGAAATTCGTATGCTGCTGATAATGGTATCCGGCATGAAGCACTCTTGCTTCGTGGAATGCCGGTGCTAGTAACTGTAATCCAATAGGCAGGTCCGTGCTGTCAAAGCCGCAGGGTAGGGATAAACCTGGAATACCTGCCAGTGCAGATGGGGTTAGCAATGAGTCAGCTAAGTACATTTGTAGTGGATCAGCAGTTTTGCTACCAATCTCGAAGGCATTGAAAGGACACACTGGACTTAAAATAAGATCTACATTCTCAAAGGCTTGAGAAAAGTCTTGACTGATTAATGTTCTTACTTGTTGTGCTTTACGATAGTATGCATCGTAATAGCCTGATGAGAGGACATGACTACCGATGGTTATCCGACGCTTCATTTCATCACCAAATCCCTCTTCTCTCGCTTTCAAGTAATAATCCTCAAGTGAGCTGGCGGTTTCTTTGGGCCCAGGACCAAATCTAATGCCGTCATACCGAGACATATTGGAACTGACTTCTGCCGGAGCTAGTACATAATAGACAGCTACGCCATAACGAGTATGAGGCAAAGAAATAGGCACCAAAGTGCACCCTAGTGCCTCAAACTGCTGAGCAGCCTTTTCTACTGCTGCTTTCGTTTCACTAGAGAGTCCTTCCGCAAAGTACTCTTGAGGAATTCCAATACGATACTTTTCTAATGGCTTCTTAACTTCTTGGCTATAGTTTAGTACTGGTGTTTGCGGAGTGGTACTGTCACGCACATCGTGACCAGCAATATGCTCTAATATATGCGCACAATCTTCGGCGGAACGTGCAAGCGGGCCAATACTATCTAATGATGATGCCATGGAAATAACCCCAAAACGAGAAACTCGACCATAAGTTACTTTTAGCCCCGTGACATTACAAAATGCTGCAGGCAAACGAATTGATCCTCCTGTATCGGTGCCAATAGAGCCTAGACAGTGTCCAGCGGTTACACTAGCTGCAGATCCTCCAGAAGAGCCACCGGCTACTTTAGTCAAATCCCACGGATTTTTTGTAACCCCAAAAGCTGAAGTTTCACTAGAGCCGCCGCAAGTAAACTCATCTGTATTTACTTTGCTAATGATAACGGCTCCTTTATTTTTGAGCCTGGTAGTAACGGTAGCATCATAGGGTGGAACGAAGTTTTCCAGAATGTGAGAGCAGGCAGTAGTACGTATGCCTTTAGTACAGACAACGTCTTTTAAACTGAGAGGGATACCATCAAGCACGCCTAAGCTTTCGCCATCAGCTAAACGTTGTTCTGTTTCTTTCGCCTGTAGTAACGCCTGTTGTTCTAAAAGAGTGATGGTTGCGTTGATATTCCGATCAGTGTTTTTGATTTGCTTAATACATCCCTCTACTAGTTCAGTCGGGGAAATTTTGCCACTGGTGATTAGCTGGTGGGCAGTGATAATGGTGAGGTTTGAAGTAGACATAAATTAGGCAAAAACTGAAGGGACTACTAAATGGTGGCTCTCTTGGGGAAGGGGACTACAGTCCAATAATTGATCGGGTAATAAGCTGGTAAGTACTGCATCAGGGCGAGTAACATTGCTTAAGCCGGTAACTTGCCTCGTCGGCATTACTTTGGTTGTATCCAACTCTTGTAATGTATCGATATATTGGATAATTGAGTCTAGCTGTGGTCCAAAACGATTAATTTCATCCACAGTCAGTGCTAGTTTAGCCAAACGAGCGACGGAGACAACTTTTTCACTAAAGCTATTCATAAAAGTAGACTTACAGATAGAGTATAAATGAATCTCTTGATAAGTAAATCTGCTTATAAATAATTCATTGGATTAGTCTTTTTGCCATTGACTAATACCTCAAAGTGCAAGTGTGGTCCGGTAGAGTTCCCGGTTGTACCCATAAGACCTATTCCTTGACCACGTTCAACTCGGTCACCAACTGCTACGCCGACTTTGTACAAATGAGCATATATAGTTTTAATGCCGTTACCATTGTCGATGATGACATGGTTTCCATAGCCGCCACCCCATGTTCCAACGGATGCTTTAATGACTGTACCGGCACCTGCTGCGTATATAGGTGTGCCTTGATTATTTGCACAGTCAACACCCCAGTGTGGAATAGCTGGGTTAAAGCCTCTCGTGATAATCTTGCATGTTGCTGGCCAAGTAAAGGTTCCTCCTGTTTCTCTCGCTTTTCCTGAAGGTACGGATCCCACACCACCATTTTTGCTTGTGCTTGTTCTATTATTTGAGGTTGTTGATTTTGTGCTGACAGCTGGAGGAGCGCCGTTTGGAATAATTAACACATCGCCCACTTTCAGCTCTTTGTCACTACTAATATTATTTTGGTAGGTGATTAAGTCTGCTGGTACTTGGTATATACCGGCTATTTTGGCGATACTATCGCCTTTGGCAACTGTATGTAATAAGCCCGTCACTGGCAAAATCTTAAGCTTTTGTCCTACTTCAAGAGTAGCGTCTCGTTTTAAATTGTTCGCATTAGTAATAGTAGACGCACTGATTTGAAAACGCTCTGTCAGTTTTTCGATTGTGTCTCCTGGTTGCACAATATAATCAATTGTTTCTGTTTCGATTTCTCCCTGAGAGCTCATTGGCTTGTCAAGATAGATACCTTCAAAATCAATGTACTCTGAGTCAATTGAATAATCCGCTTGAGTGACCAAATTCATAAAGTTCAATTGTCCCGTTGAAAGCAGCACGCTTACTATTACAATGAAAGCAATTTTCCGAGAAAGGCTAAGACGCCACCTTTTGCTGCCTGATTGTAAGAATTGAAAAAGATCCTTAAAAGTAGGCATGCGCTCTTGCTGTCTTTGAAAGCGATAGAAGGAAATTCGTTTTTTGAGTTTTACAATAAATTTAGTCCACGCACTACTAAATGAGTCCAAGTGAAATTCATTACTGCTTGGCGCACTATACCAGAAAAGTAGGTGAGTGAGAAGAATTCGGAAATGAAGGCGGAAAAAGTGGAAAACAGAAGGCGCAGGAGGAGAGCAATGGCAGCAAGACTTAATGAAAGGTACCTTCGCGCTCCCTCTTTTTCATCTCAACCTTCCTCCTCCTTCAATTCCGAATCCTGTGGTGAGCTTGTCGAATCCATGCGACCTGCGAATTCCGAATTGTTCTCCTCTCTTATCTCGCGTATTCAATGATTCTTGTTTCGCGAACTACATTTACCTTAATTTCTCCTGTAAACCCACTAGTTTTTTCCACTTCTTTCGCTAATTCATGGGCTAATTTATAGGCCTCGGTATCATTAATCATTTGTGGATTGACGATAATGCGGAGCTCTTTGCCAGCTTGAATTGCGAATGCCTGGTCTACGCCTTCATGTGCAAGTGCGGTTTGTTCTAAATTGGTCATGCGCTGAATGTGTTGTTCGAGACTATCCCGCTGTGCGCCTTGGCGTTGATGAGATAATGTATTGGCAATATAGACTATAATGCCCTCAATTGAGTTAAAGGGCACATCACCATGATGAGATACAATTGCTTGAACGATATTTTCTGAAACGTGATATTTGCGGCAAATTTCCTGTCCGATTTCACAGTGATTCCCCTCGATTTCCTGGTCAAGTGCTTTGCCAATGTCATGCAATAATCCAGCTCTTTTGGCGATATCAACATTAGCACCCAATTCAGTAGCGATTAAAGCTGCTAATTTAGCTACTTCAACAGAGTGTTTGAGAACATTTTGTCCGTAGGCAGTACGAAAGCGCAAACGTCCTAATAGTTTTACGATTTCGGTTGGGAGGCCTGTTATACCTAATTCATATACGACTTTTTCGCCAAATTCTTTAATCATCTTCGCCACGTCTTCTTTTGCTTTTTGAATAGTTTCTTCAATTTTTGTGGGGTGAATTCTACCGTCTGCCACGAGTCTCTCAAGCGCTAACTTGGCTATGTATCTACGGACAAGATCAAAACCAGAAAGAATAACAGCGCCTGGCGTTTCATCCACAATGAGATCCACACCACTTAGCTTCTCAAAAGCGTTAATGTTTCTTCCTTCACGACCAATAATTCTTCCCTTCATTTCATCGTTTGGCAAAGGTACAGTGGTTATGGTCGATTCAGCAATGCTTTCGCCGTAATAGCGTTGCATTGCTTCAGCTAATATGTTTTTGACTTGCTCTGCGGCATTAGTTTTAGCATCACTGACCATTTTTTCGATGTGAGCTACTAAATCAGCTTGGTGCTCTTGTTCTACTTTGCGTAACAAGATTTCTTTCGCTTCGGCAGGAGAGAGGGAAGAAGTTTTTTGTAAAAGATCCTCAGCGTCACGTCGCTTTTGCGTTAACAACTCTTCTTCATGGCGCAATTTTTCTAGTTCTTGTGCCAGTTCTTTTTCATTTTTGTGCAAATCAGCTAGTTTTTTTTCAATTTCTTTTTCGCGCTGTTGATGTTTTTGTTCGCTTTCTTGTAAACGCTTCTTTCTTTCACTTTCCTCACGTTGAATGCTGTCCAGCAATCGTTTGCTCTGCTGTTCAGCTTCCTTTAAGATTTGACGCTCTTCTTCTTGAGCGCTTTGTAAAATTTCATTAGCTTTAGCTTCTAGTTTGGATACTTTATTTTTACGAGCAAGATGATTGAAGATAAAAGTGACCAATGCACCAGAAACCAAGCCAACTATTGCGTAAATTAAGGCTTCAATTGGCATAAATATTACTTAAAACACTGGTTGAACTTTATTGGCGGAAATCGTACTTGTCAAACACTTTATCTGTACTTATTTCCCCATGACTGTAAAAGCGCTTTCGCAATCGGTACAGCACTTTCGCTTCCTTGACCTCCACCTTCAACTAAAACTGTAATTGAAACTTCTGGGTTTTCATATGGTGCAAAGGCAGAAAACCAGGCGTGAATATTTTGATTGTTGTTATATTGCGCTGTGCCTGTCTTACCTGCTACTTCGAAAGGCAAAGTACGCAGTGATTTTGCTGTTCCTATTTCGCTATATACCACTTCTCTCATACCCTCTTTGACGGTGGCTAAAGTTTCTGCTGAGATAAAGTTCTCATTGAGTATCTTAGGCTCTCTTTCAGATGAGTTTGCGCAATTGGTGATTGATTTGACCAAATAGGGTTGAAACAATTTACCATGGCTAGCTATCACATTAGTATAGCCGGCAACTTGTAGTGGCGTAGTGAGGAGGTAGCCCTGTCCAATGGCATAGTTATATGTATCACCGGTAAGCCAGTTGGTGTTGTTAAATGCCCTTTTCCATTCTGGTGTTGGTACAATACCAGCTTGTTCACCAGGTAAATCAATGCCTAAAGCTTTTCCTAGACCAAATTGTCTAGCCATTGCACTAAGACCATTTACACCTAGCCCTTTAATATTTTCAAAGCCGCCAGTTACTTGGTAAAAAAAGGTGTCACTAGAGGCTGCAATTGCTTGAATGATATTAAGGAGGCCGTGTCCACTTAGCTTCCAGTCTTTATAAATAAAATGTTCCTGAGGATTAAACTGATTTGGTACACTAATTGTTCCTGGCGAATTAAGTTTATCTTCCCTAGACACAATGCGATTTTCTAATACGCCACTGGCAGTTACAATTTTGAAAGTAGATCCTGGAGGGTAGGTTCCGCTAATGGCGCGATTGAGAAAAGGAGTATCTTTACTTGTAATTAGGCGTTCATATTCAGTAGCCTCTGCTTTGCCTTTAATTCCATCCATGAAAAGATTGGGGTCAAAGTCTGGTAGGCTTACTAGACTGAGCACCTGTCCATTTTGTGGATTCATCATGATTACAGTACCGCCAGTAGCCTGTTTTCTGGCGATCATGTCTTTCAGTAAAAAATATGCCTGTTGATTTAAGTCACTATCAATAGTGGTAATAATGTCACAGCCATTTTCCGGCTCGGATGTATATAGGGTATCCACTTTTGTATGTTTTGCATTTACAATAATCTTTTCTGCACCATTGTGGCCACGCAAATACTTTTCATAAGCTTTTTCAATTCCGCTTTTGCCAACCGTCGTATCAATAGTGTAAACATCTGGCTCTGCACTCCACTCCTCTTCATTAATTTTTGCTAAATAACCTAAACTATGAGCTAGGCCACTACTGCTTTCGAGGTAGTGACGAGAAAAATCTTCAGCTACAAAAACACCAGAGGTGCGGTCGGTGAATGTGCTGAGTATTTTTAATTTTGTCTCGTGATCAATATTGCTTTTGAGCACGACCGGTGTGTATAAAAAACGGTACTTTTCAGTGATTGCGCTAATTTCTTCGATCGGGATGGCTAGAAGTTGGCTGAGCATGGAAAATACTTTTTGTCTTTCTGCCTCATCTTGTGGTAGGTCAGCGGGAATAATTGCGGCATTGTCATGTGGAGTATTTTCAACTAATTGCTTACGATCACGATCGTAAATTATGCCTCGTAATGCGCGAGTCACATAAATACGCAGATAATTCTGTTCACCACGAGCAAATAAGTCAGGACCAATTACTAATTGTAAGTAGCTAAGTCTGGCTACTAAAGCAATGACAGTAACAATGATTACCCACTTTAAAATGCGAAATGAAGTTTGAAAGCCTTCACTACTGTCGGGCAGCAATTTGTCTTGTGGTTGGTATAAAACATCCTGCCACGCATCAGTGTCCGGCAGGCTTGAAGAAGATGAATAATGGTCATCAAAGTATTTATCGAATATACGCCAGCGTTTACTCATAATTTCTTCCTAATGCATTAAAGTAACGTTGATAAGCTTCACCGAGCACTTTCGCCGGTAGAATCAGAACGATGATAAAAAGCAAGTGCCGAAATGTGGTCATAAACCCTATGGTAAAGGGGGTTCGGTAAAAGATGAATTGGGCAATAACACTGGTTAACAAACATAAAAATACAAATTGAACAATAGTCATTTTCCCATTAGGCGAAAGCATCTTGATAAAAATGCTCATTATAAAACAGGCCCATAGCAAAAAAAAGAAAGGAAAAGCAAGGTTAAATAACAGTCCAATTAAGCTAAAGCCAGCAAGGCTAATCGCTCCTTCGCGCATGCTGAAAAAGTGGGTTGTAAGCAACATAATCCATAGAGGTATCAGACTGTAAGGAAACCAGGTTAGTGCTATCAAACCTGAGATACTGATGATGAGTATTCTGAGCAACAAACTTCGCATATGAAATTTAAGCGAAAGTAGTATATCATAAAGTTAGATTTACTATTGCTGTTTATGAAAATTACTAGTCCTGCTTTCCATATGAATCAAGCAATTCCATCGATGTATACTTGCGATGGTGATAATATAAATCCACTGTTAGAATTTTCTGCTGTTCCAGTGGGGGCACAGAGCCTAGCTTTGGTCATGCATGATCCTGATGTGCCTAAGAGTTTAAGAGCAGATGGCAACTTTGATCACTGGGTTGTGTTTAACTTGCCACCAACCACTACCCGATTGGCGGTGGGTGCTAAGATTGATGAAGGTTTACAAGGCAATAATACTCGTGGTGCACCTTGTTACACCGGTCCTTGTCCGCCAGATAAAGAACATCGCTATATTTTCACTTTATATGCTCTAGATATCATGTTGCCTTTAGCTGAGGGTGCTACGAGGCAGGAAGTTGAAAAAGCAATGCAGGGCCATGTTTTGGCTACAGCTTTGCTGGTCGGTACTTATAATCGGCGTTAGTTGATGATGACAAAAACGGTGTCTAAATTTTGAGTTTCAATCGTTGGCTTCACAAGCAGGGTAAGATAGGTATCTTGATCATTACTAATAACTTCGCTTACCGTTCCGATGAGAATATTGTTGAAATTTTCTAATTCCTGACCTGTAGTAAAAATATTTTCGCTAGGAGTAATCTTGGTGTTTTTTGGGATTTGTGTGAGATGCAACATGCCTAAGCCTATAGTTCCTTTAATCAGACCTTTGGTCTTTGAACTGGCGAGATAGCTATAGTATGTGCTGTTCGGGTCAGTCAGTAGACTCATCTCGGCTGAATTGTCATATACTTTTTCAATTTTCCCTACTAATGCGTTGTTGATAATCACTGGTAAACCTGGGCGCAGATTATCATTTTTACCGATGTCGAGTACTAAAAAGCGTGAAAAGCTTCCTGGTCTTTCACCAATCACGTGTGCTAAAGCTAGACTTCGTTCTGTTTTTTGTTGAATATTTAGCTGCGATCGTAGGCTGCTATTTTCTTCTGCCACTAGTCCTAATTCAGCAATCTGTGACTGTAATTGCTCATTTTCCCTTCGTAACGTTATATTTTCGCTATCGATATTATGAATTAAAAATTGCCAAAAGTTACTGCTGGCAATTTTGGTTCGATATAATAGCCGAGTGACTGGCGCAAAAACTGCTCCTACGGTCTGAAAAGGAGTACGTAAGGCAGGTAAGAGAAAAACCGTAATTGTTACAATAAAAACTGCAGTGCCAATTGCTAGATAGGTTGAGGCGTTTCGATTATGAGATTTTCGCATAGAAAGTCTGTAAAGCTGTTTGAAATTCTGTTCCCGGATCGATGTGATCGGGCAGGTGAATAATTGTTGATTTATGCAAGGGGGAGGTGAGCTCTAATTGTACTGGGTGTAGGCCCGGAAAAGCTTGAAGGATTTGTTTTAAGCTATTGAGTTGCTCACTGGTGATTGTCGCGGGAACGCTAACAGTAAAGGTTGCTGTTTTAGTTGCTTGTTTGTGAATTTTATCTGCAATCACTAGCGGCTCAATACTATCAATAAGCAATTTAGCTGTATCACTTTGTCCGCCGCCGCGCCGATCGCGAAAGCTGATGGTGCCTGTAGCAGTAACAAGGTTGTCTTCATGCATATTTTCTTGGCAGGCTTCCATTGCTTTGGCAAAAATAACACCCTCAATTTTGCCAAAGGGGTTTTCTAAATCAATAAAACACATGGCGCTGCCGCTTTTGGTGAGAATGCGCTTTGACTTCATAATCATACCGCTAATTTTGACCTTTTTCCCTTCATGGTTGAGGCTGAGTTGATCTAAACGTGGTGTATCTTTTGCCAGCAAGTCTTTAATGTGATCAAGGGGATGCCCAGAAAGGTAGAAACCAAGGGCTTCTTTTTCCCAATGCAGCACCTCTTGTGGTGGCGTGGGTGCTGGCATTTTCTCAAGCACGAATGGAGGAGGAGCATTTAATTCCACTAAGTCGCCAAAAAGAGAATCCACAGGTGTGTCACGTAGTTTGCGCAATCGCCCAATATAATTCATTAGGTTTTCTAAATTAAACATCATTTGATCAGCTGGAGCCACGTCGGCAAATGCATTGGCTTTGATCAGGGCTTCGATGCTTTTACGATTGAGTAATGTGGGATCAATTCTGTCTAAGAAGTTTTGGAGTGAGGTAAAGGGGCCGCCGGCTTTTCTTACTTCGACAATATGACTTGAAGGTGCATCGCCAAGGTTTTTAATTGCTCCCAAGGCGAAACGAATATCTTTTTCGTTCTCTACTGTAAAGCTGACCTCAGAATGATTAATTGATGGGGGATGAATAGTAATACCAAGCACAATAGATTCTGCGATTTCGATGACGATTCTATCGGTATTGCCACGATCACTGGTCATTAAAGCTGCCATAAAGGCTGCTGGGTAATAGCTTTTTAAATATGCAGTTTGATACGCAATCATTGCATAGCAAGCAGCATGTGATTTATTAAAGCCATAACGGGCAAAAGGCTCAATAAAGTCCCATATTTTTTCTGCGGTCTCTGTTGCCTTTCCTCTGGCTGCAGCTTTATCAATAAACTTTTGGCGTTGTTCCATCAGCAACTCTTTGATCTTTTTACCTACAGCACGACGGAGAATATCAGCTTCGCCGTAACTGAAACCTGCAAACTGGCGGGCGATTTCGAGCACTTGCTCTTGGTACACGATAACCCCATAAGTCTTTTCTAGAATAGGCTGCAGTTCAGGATCGAGATACGTCACTTCTTTTTTGCCATTTTTAGCAGCAATAAAATCAGGAATTGCTTCTAAAGGACCAGGGCGATAAAGCGAAATCATCGCGATAATGTCTTCAAAGTTGGTAGGTTTTAATTCTTTCAGATAATGCTTCATGCCTTCGGACTCGAGCTGAAAAACACCGGTGGTTTTCCCTTGGCTTAGCAGTTGATAACTGCTTTCATCATGTATGTCTAAGTGTTGCCAGTCCAAATCAGTGTGATAATGGTTTCTGATTATTTCCGCGGTATCTGCTAATACGGTTAAGTTTTTGAGACCCAAAAAGTCCATTTTAAGTAATCCCAACGCCTCTAAGGGCTTCATTGAGTACTGAGTTACTATGCCTTCGTCTTTGCCAGCGGTGTTTCTTTGTACGGGTGTGTATTGCACTAATGGTCCGGCAGAAATTACTACAGCTGAAGCATGAGTTGAGGCGTGACGTACCACTCCTTCCAGCTTTAACGCTAGATCCCAAATTTGTTTGTGGGTAGGATTTTTTTCTAGAGTTTCTTTTAGCATTGGCTCCTGCTCTAGGGCATCTTTCATTTTTGTGCCTGGTTTCATCGGAATGAGCTTGGCAAGACCATCGACATCTTTGTAGCCACAGCCTAAAACCCGACCGACATCACGAATGGCAGCTTTTGCACCCATTGTTCCAAATGTGATGATTTGAGCAACACTATCGCGGCCATATTTTTCGACAACATAGTTAATTACGCGTTCTCTTGAGTCATCGGCAAAATCGATATCTATATCAGGAGGCGAAACACGTTCAGGATTAAGAAACCGCTCAAAAACTAATCCATGCTCCTTTGGATCGATGTCTGTAATTCCAAGTGTGTAGGTTACCATTGCTCCCGCGGCAGAACCACGACCAGGTCCGACTGCTACTCCATTAGTCTTTGCCCAATTAATAAAATCCCATACAATGAGAAAATAGGAGGGGAACCCGGTTTTATTAATAATGCCTAGCTCGTAATCTAGCTGTTTAATGATATCTTCATGTAAAGGCTCTCCGTACCGTTTTTTTGCACCTTCAATGCAAAGCTCTCTGAGGTATTCTGGAACGCTTAAACCCATTGGACAGTCAAATGGAGGAAGGAGGCTTTTTCCCAGTAATAACTCCACATTACACCGAGCGGCGATATCATTTGTAATATCGCAAGCTTGAGGAATATCTTTAAATAGCTCTCGCATTTCCTCTTCGCTTAAGATTGAATAGTTGCCATCAAAGCGGGGACGGTTTGGGTCGCTGATGAGCTTTTGGTTTTTGACACAAATTAAAGCGTCATGAGCTTCTCGGTCAGTAGTGCTTGGGTAGTGAGAGTTGTTGGTGGCTACAATTTTTATTCCTGTTCTTGTTGCTACTTCAATCAGCATGGGGTCAACTTTTTTTTCGATTTCTAAACCATGGCGATTAAGTTCAATAAAAAAATTGTCTGCTCCAAACAGGTCCCGATACTTTTGGGCGACTTTTATGCCTTCCTCCACACCTTTGTGCAATAATGTCTGTGCTAGTTCTCCACTAGTATCGCCACTCAAGGCAATCAGGCCAGTAGATAATTCGTGAAGAATATCCCAATCAATGAGTGGTTTCTCGAATAAGCCCTCTAGTTGTCCATGGGTCACGAGTTTCATCAAATTTTGGTATCCTTCATTGGTTTCTGCGAGTAAGACCAGCTGATAAGGATTTTTTTCTTCTTCGGCGCGATCGAATCGAGATTTTTTTGCTAGATATAGTTCTGCTCCTAATAGTGTCTTGATATTGTAGCTTTTGGCTGCTTGGTAAATATCGACATTGCCGTACATGACACCACTGTCAGTAAGAGCAATAGCCTCCATATGAAGCTCTTTTGCTCTTCCAATGATTGCATACGGTGAGCCAAGTGCATTGAGCAAGCTGAAGTGGCTATGAACATGAAGATGGACAAATGCCATGAAAAATTCTAAGAAAATACCACCTTTAGTAAGGTACAAAAATTAGTGAGAAATGCAAAGGGTGAAGTGCGAAGTTTCACGAAAACTTATTTTGCTGAAATATTCAATGAACAAAGACGAAATTCTGTTTGACTTTGTGCTTTGTACTTTGTCCTACTCTCTTCTCAAGAGTTTCATATTTTACACTTCTGATGAATTTTTCTTGCCAAAATGCTTACTTGCCAGTAGATTATAGTGGCGAATTTTTAAAAATTATTGAAAGGAGGTGCTCGTATGACATATGTTTTAAGACAAAATAATGAATCAGTGGAGAAAATGCTTGGACGTTTTCGCCGTTTAGTAATGAAGGAAGGTGTGATCAACCGGATGCGTGCTCGAAAGTATCATGTGCGTAAGCCTAGTAAGCGCCAACAAAAGATCAGAGCTATGTACCGCACTGAAAAATTAGCTGAAAGTAGTGAGCAGTAAAAGAAAGTTGACATCTAAAGCAAGTTCTTTAGTTGAGTGTGAAGTGGCATTTGTTCCTCGTAAGGAGTTTGAGCCTCATGTGCAGGCAGTTTTAAGGGCTGCTTGGCATGAGGTTTCTTTGTTGTGTGGTGGTTTTTCGCAGGCATTATTAGAGGTGCATGTTGTTAGTGATAAAAGGATGAAACAGTTAAATCTTGAACATCGTACCCTAGATAGGGTGACCGATGTAATTTCATTAGACTATGGAATAGATCAATTTGGGGTAAAGTTGGGGGTGATTTATTTGGCTCGAGGTGTGATGCGAAAATTGGCTGATTATTTTCAACATGCGGTGAGCGATGAGCAGGTGTTTTTGGTGGTACATGGGATGCTCCATATATGGGGGTTTGATCATGAAGAGAAAGCGGACGAAACCAAGATGCTTCAGGCGATGAAAATAGTATTAGAAAACTTTCCTGCTTATACACCATTGTTAGCGACCTATGAGCGCCGTAGTTTAATTGACTATTGATAATAATCACATATACTAAAGCCGTGTTTGGGTCCTGCTTTGTTATATATATTTTATCCTTTGCTCATGGCAAAAGAGCGCGTTGTCACAGCCATCGATATCGGTAGCACGAGAATTAGAGTCGTTATTGGTTTGGTTGGTGGCGAATCTAAGGTTCCCCAAGTTGTGGGGGTAGGAGATACGCCTAGTCATGGAATCAGAAAAGGCCAGATTATTGATATTGAAGAAACGATTAATTCCATTGCTCAGGCGGTGAGCGATGCTGAAAGAATGGCGGGAAGTCCAGTTGATCATGCAATCGTAAACCTGGGTGGAGTGGGAATGAATACTATTACTAGTAGAGGATTTATTTCGATTGGTCGACAAGATAGTGAGATTCATGCTGACGATATTCAGCGAGTGTTAGAGGCCGCTCAAGCTGTCTCTATTCCACAGACACAAAAAATTGTTAAAGTTATTCCCAAAGCGTTTACTGTAGATGATCAGGTTGGCATTAAGGATCCGGTTGGTATGACGGGAATTCGTTTAGAGGTGGATGCGATGATTATGACAGCTCCTCAGGCTGCTATGCGTAATATTATGAAGTGCATTCATCAAGCTGGTATTGATGTTGATGACTTTGTGCCTTCTATGTTAGCTGCTTCTGAGGCTGTATTGTCTCGCCGTGAAAAAGAGTTGGGCGTGGCTGTGGTGGATATTGGTGGTGGCTCAGTGAATATTGCAGTATATGAAGAGGGTGCGCTTTTGCATACAGCGATGTTAAGTGTCGGAGCGGGGCATGTTACTAATGATATTGCTATTGGCTTACGAACTTCAGTGGATACTGCTGAAAAAGTAAAATTAGAGTATGGGACTTGTTTGGCAGATGAGGTCCGGGGCAATGAGATGTTGGATCTTTCTATGTTGAGTCATGTTGATACTCAACAAGTGTCTCGCCAATTACTAGCTCAGATTATTGAGGCTAGAATGCAAGAAATTTTTGATTTGGTCGGTAAAGAGTTCCGCAAAATTAATCGTGATGGCTTGTTGCCTGCTGGGGTGGTTTTAACTGGGGGCGGTGTTCGAATGCATGGATGTGTAGAGGTGGCTAAGCAAATGCTTAATTTGCCTGTTCAGGTGGGCTATCCGGTTGAAGTTGAAGGTGTGGTCGATAATATTGATGATCCTGCTTATGCTACCGTAATTGGTTTGTTGCTGTGGGGTATGCATAATGAGCCTCAGGTCAAACTCAGTAAGGGATCGGTTTTGACGGCAGTGAAAGATTGGTTTAGAAGCTTTGTAGGCTAATGTTGCTAGATTTTACTTTTTGTATTATAGTAATGCTTCGGGCGGTGGGTGCTACTAACTAAACACTTAAAAAGATTTATTAATAACTCTTTATGGATTCTAAGAAGTCAGCTAATACAGCATCTCAAGCAAAGATATTTGTTGTAGGTGTTGGAGGAGGAGGAGGAAATGTGCTTAAGACAATGATCAAGTCTCGTTTAGAGGGAGTGAAGTTTATTGCTGTAAATACTGATGCTCAAGATCTAGAATCTTCACCTGCTGAAGCAAAGGTGCATATTGGTGTACAAACCACTAAGGGATTGGGTGCTGGCGCGAATCCAGAGGTGGGGAAAAAGGCTGCTGAGGAACAAAATACTGATTTGAAAGAGGTTCTTACTGGCGCTGATATGGTGTTTGTTACCTGTGGTTTAGGTGGTGGAACTGGTAGTGGTGCTGCACCAGTAATTGCCCAAATTGCTCGCGATAGCGGTGCTTTGACAATTGGTGTGGTGACTAAACCTTTTAGTTTTGAGGGACAACGCCGCGCTCAAGTCGCAGAGGCTGCCTATGCTGAATTAAAAGCAAATGTCGACAGTTTGATTACTGTACCTAATGATCGTTTGTTGGCTTTGATTGATCGAAAAACATCAATCATGGATGCTTTTGAGATTGTTGATGATGTTTTACGACAAGCTGTGCAGAGTATCTCAGATCTCATTAATATGCATGGTACGATTAATGTGGATTTTGCTGATGTTCGTTCAGTAATGAAAAATTCTGGTTCTGCATTGATGGGTATTGGTTATGGAACTGGTGAAAATCGCGCTCTTGAAGCTGCTAAGGCTGCTATTGATAGTCCTTTGTTAGATCTATCGATCGCTGGAGCGAAGGGATTATTGATCAATATTACCGGTGGTACTGATTTGAGCATGTTTGAGGTGGACGAAGCTGCGAAGGTGGTAGCGGAGTCAGCTGCTGAAGATGCTAATATCATCTTCGGTATGGTGATTGATGATCGCATGTCTGGTGAGATGAAGGTAACTGTGATTGCTACCGGTTTTGACCCAAGCGAAATCACGACCAATATGCCTGCTCAGCCAACGGTTGCACGTCGTTCATCAATATCTGATCCTTATAAAAATGCCATTTCAAAGCATAATAACTTTTTTGGAAAACAGACACATGTTTCTCCAGTTGCAGGTGTTGCTAAGCAACAAGCTGGTTTTATGCCCAAGAGTAATCCAGTTTCACCAAAAGTAATGCAGTCTCCAGCCTCAAATCAGCCTGCAGCGCAGCCTGCGGATGACTATGAAGTTCCTACTTTCTTGCGTCGCCAAGTGAAATAATGATGGCTCAAATTATTGTTTTTCTCATCAGTTTTGTAGATTATTTTGAGAAAATACTTTCAATGTGTGTGTTGATACGTGTCATTTTGAGCTGGTTTCCAAATGCGAGGGTAAATTGGTTTACAAGAGTGATTGTGGATGTTACCCAACCACTCTTTTTGGTTGTTTATAAATTGATGCCTTCGCTACGGAATGGAGGAATAGATTTTTCACCTATTATTGTTTTTATCGGACTGCAATTAGTGCGCGATATTGTTATCCAGTTTTTAGCGGCTATGCTATGAAACAAATTGCGGTTGTGGTAAAAGCTCATCCTCACCGCAAAACGAGCATTTTGAGTGTGGGTGATGATGGTACCTTGGTGGTGAGTATTGCTGCTCCGCGAACGGAAGGAAAGGCTAATAGTTTGCTTATTGTGGTTCTTGCGGACTATTTTCATGTTTCTCCTAGTGCCATAACTATTATCAGGGGCCACTTAAGCTCTCATAAGTTAGTTCAAATTCTTTAGTTTTCATTAAATCCATCATTGCTTCATTTGCAGAGCTAGTGGCGTCACAGTATGCTACTAGCAAATAAGTTGTTTAATGACATTGCAGTTCATAAAACAATTATTAGCGACTGATACGCTTTTCCGCTGGGGAATATTGCCCGGGCGGTACTTTTTCATTGCTGACTACTTTGAAGTGCTGAGCTATGACCTGCCGACCTATGCTCCATTACCTTGGCCACCATTAGCGCTACTCATTAATCAGGAGGAAATGTTGGTAGTGGGGGATCGTGTCGCCATAGAAACTAGCGGATTAACACTTTTTCAAGAGCATATTTTGAAAGCTGGTGATTCTAATCAGTGGTTTGCTAACTGTGAATGCAGTTTTGCTAAGCTAGAGGAGTTCTTTGCTCAGCCTGCTTTTGATCAGTTGGCATCACTCCCGCAGTCTGAACTGATGCGCTTTGGTGAGCAATTTTATGACACGATCAGAGACTTTTGGTTGCCGACAATGGTAATTGAATTGGCTAATTATGGAGGGTGGGCGTTATTACAAGAACAGTATGGTTGTAATATTGGTTTGCTATCTGAGCAATTGCATTTTCAGAGACCGTTATTTTACCAAGTTGAAGAGCAAGAATTGCTTTCCACTGAGAATATCTCTTCCCACCGCCAAAAGTACTTTTGGCTTGCTAATAATTATGCGCAGACAAAGCAGCTTGTAGATGAAGACTTTTGTTGGCGAAAAAAACAGCTCGGTGAAAGACGGAACGTTGGCCAGCAAACACCTGGTAGGAGTATTGACGATAAACTTTCTTTACTAGCTGAGTGTATATGGTGGCAGCAGGAGCGTAAAAAGTACATATTGATGTTGCAACATTATAAGGAGCTGTTTTTAAAAGCTGCTCAACGGTATTTGCCATATCAGAAAGACTTGTATTGTTATAGTTTGAAAGAAATACTTGCTTTGTTGGCCGGTCAAGAACTGGCGATTCGCTCAGAAGCAATTGGTAGTGTTGCCGCACCAGATAGCTACCACTTGTTATCCATTACTGAGGTTCAGTGTGCTTGGCGTTTATTGGTCATGGCTAGAAGGACATCCATGCCGCCTAAAGTAAATGTTTTAGTGCCCAATGGTGCTCATCTGATAACTGGCATTGTTTGTTTTGCAGAGCAAATGCACTCTTTTCCAAGTAATGCAATTGCGGTTTGTAAAATGCTAACAATAGAATTGCTTAACTTGATCGGTTTTGTACAAGCAATCGTAGTCGAAAACTATACCAGTATTAGTCATACAGTATTGATGAGCTATGCCTGTAAATATGCAAATTATAAGGTCAAGCCCGCTTTATTGGTGATACCTAATATCACTGAACACGTTTCCTTATATCAAATGATTACTCTTGATCTAGATACAAATTCGTTACAACTCGCACGTTCTTGGCAGGGCCAAGTCGCTTCATTAAGTCCATCTAAGGTATTGCAAGGAGAGGTGATGAAGCTGGGTGATCCGGTCAAGACAGGCGGTATACTGGTAGCGAGCTCTTTGTCGGTAGAAAATATATTACAATACCGCTCAGCGAAAGCTTTTTTGTCTGAACAGGGAGGATTAATGTCTCATATCAGTATTCTTTGTCGCGAGTTGGGAATTCCTTATATTGTGAGTTTGCCTGATATCACTCAATTAACTTCTGGTGACATGGTTCAGCTTGATTTCACTACTGCCATCGTAACCAAATTGTCCTAAATATCAGCAATTCACCACCTTACCCTTGTCCTTATCTTTCTTCCTTTCCTTCGTCTTCGTCTTGTCCTCCGTCTTCGAGCACGCTAAATAAGCTCAAGTGATAAGGGATGAGGTAAGACGAAGATGCAGACGTAGACTCGCACTGCGTGCTCGTGGTAGCCCCACGGGGAATCGAACCCCGATTTTCGCCTTGAGAAGGCGACGTCCTAACCGTTAGACGATGAAGCCAAAAGCAGCGCCATTCTACGAAAGATGCTTTCAAAAGTAAATATCGAAGAAAAATTCTAGATTGAGAAAAACCGGTCCCCGTTGAAGGATCCTGTCCTTCAACGGGGGCAGGAGGACAAAAAAGGAGGATAACAATTCGCAATTAGGAATTCGTAATTCGGAATGCGGAGTGGAAAGGCAAAAACAGAGAGAGGTTGTTCACAGAAACATGTGGTAACCTTTTCTCTTTTCGTCATCCTGACCGGAGTGAAGCGTAGTGGCCTGCCCTGAGTATGGTCGAATGGGCCTGTCCTGAGCACTGTCGAATGGGAAGGATCTTGCCGTTTGCCGCCTCACGCTCAATGAACCTCTATCGTTGCATATGCCTTACCCCGGCAGGATCCCTCTATTTCGCTCCGCTCCAATCGAGATGACGGAAAAGCGACTAGGGAAAAGGGAAAGTCGGGATGAAGAAAGAGAAAAGGGATAAAAAAGGAAAGGAGGGAAAACGAAAAAAATGAACAAGAGTCGTTCTAATTGCTTTTCAATCTAGCCTCTGCATTCTGAGCTGTTTTTCATATTTCAAATTCATTACCCTTTCCTTATTCCTTTTTCTTCATTCTTTTCTCTCCCTTGCACTTCCCTAATCATTCTTTATTTCTTTTTCACTCTCCAATAACGCCAAATAAGGTAGATAATCAGGATAAGCACTATTGCAATGGTAATATAGGCGCCAATGCCACGAATGTGGTCAGAGATGCTGTGAAAGACTTTAATACCCGCGAATCCTGCATAAAGCGGAAGGAATACTTTGGGCAAGCTGCCGATAAAAGTTGCGATCAGGTAAACCGGCATATTAAGCTTGATGACACCACAGGCAATTGAAATGGGGGCACTTGGCAAAATAGGAATGGCTCGTAAAAAGGCAAGCAGAATAATATCGCTGTGTTTTTTTTGGAAGCGTTTGCCGAAAGTCTCTATCTTTTGAGCATCAATTCCAAAAAATGAGCCCCACTTGTGAACTAGGACATTTTCGGCGAATGAACCCAAATAGTATAAAAGCCAACATCCTAACGTTTTGCTTAAAGCACTTAGTACGCTGAGCCAGAGAATGAATAGAAGCGAGAATCCTTGGCTATGAGCAATGGAGCCCGCAATTACTAAAATTGGGGCCAGAATAATAGGCGGCACAACCTCTTCCAAAAATGAGCTAACAGCAACAAAAATAGGTAATGGTGTTGTATGTCCCAGCAGCTGCACCCAGTGTGAAATTTGAGCGAATATATACACAGCAATTATCAATGCCAACAAAGTATTAACACTTGCTGTGATAAAAATAAACAAACGTTCAAGCATTTTGATTATCAAAACCGGAAAATGCATTCTAAATCCTACGCAAGCACTATGCCGACACTTCTTGCCAAATTTCCAGTCTTTTTTATTGTTCTGCTTTACTTTTGAAAAAAGTCAACACATGTGCTAAATTTACAAACAGCGGCAAATCGTTTAGGTTTACTGCGCTTTATTTTCTTTCGATAATCTTTGTATGTCTTCATTACGCAATATTGCAGTAATCGCCCATGTGGATCATGGAAAAACAACTTTAGTTGATGCGCTTTTGCGTCAGACACATTCTTTGAAAGAAAAAGAAGGTGAGGAGCAGAAACAGATTATGGATTCCAATGACTTGGAAAGAGAGCGAGGCATCACTATTTTTGCTAAGAATGCAGCCTTTGACTATCAAGGCGTAAAAATCAACTTGGTGGATACGCCAGGGCATGCGGACTTTGGTGGTGAAGTAGAACGAACTTTGCGTATGGTTGATGGTGCTCTGCTGCTTGTGGATGCCAAGGAAGGGCCAATGCCACAAACTCGTTTTGTGCTAAAAAAGTCATTGGAGCTGGGTCATAAAGTGATTGTGGTGATTAATAAAATTGATAAAAAAGATGTTCGTATTGATTGGGTCATAAATAAAACTTTTGATCTGTTTATAGAGCTGGGTGCTACTGATGAGCAAGCTGATTTCCCAATCGTTTATGCGGCTGGTGCTTTGGGTAAGGCTGGGTTTGAGCCCAAGCTTGAAACAATGACCGATATTTTGCCGGTATTAGATACGATTCTCAAAGTACTGCCAGAAGGCGGTAGAGATAGTTCTGCGCCCTTACAAGCTTTGGTCTTTGCCCTTAAATACGACAATTTTAAAGGTCAACTAGGCATTTGTAAGCTTTATCGTGGGCAAGTAAAGCGTAATCAGGATGTGATGCATCTTCGTAGAGATGGTACTACTGGTAAAGCGCGCATTGCCGAGGTTCTGATGTATCAAGGTTTGAGCATGAAAACGGTTGAAGCTGCTGATGCTGGAGATATTGTCGTGATTGCAGGTCTTGAGGGGCTAAAAATTGGAGATACTATCGCAGATAAGGATCAGCCTGAGGCATTACCGGTAATCAAGGTAGAAGAGCCTACGGTTAAAATGATGTTCTCAGTGAACACTAGCCCTTTTGCGGGCAAAGAAGGAGATTTTGTGACCACTCGTCAAATTCGTGAGCGTCTCTATCGTGAGCTGATGACAGATATGGCTTTGCGCGTGGAAGATACTAATTCTGCTGATCAATGGGTAGTTTCTGGAAGAGGTGAATTGCACCTGTCTATTTTGCTTGAAACCATGCGTCGTGAAGGCTATGAACTACAAGTTTCTAAACCTGAAGTGATTTTTAAAGAAGAAAATGGTGAAAGACTAGAGCCATATGAAGAGGTTACTTGTGAGGTGCCAAAAGACTTTTCAGGTACGGTTATTGAGAAAATGGGCAAACGTAAGGCAGAAATGACTGACATGCAAACTGAGGGCGAGCGCATGATTATGACATTTACTATTCCTACCCGTGGTTTTATCGGTTTCCGCAGTGAATTTATTACCGATACCAAGGGACAGGGTATTTTGAACACTATTCTTCTTGGTTACCGTCCATATGCGGGAGATATCGTATCATTACCACATGGCTCATTGATTGCTTTTGAAACAGGCAAGACTACACCATATGCGCTTTTTGCTATTCAGGAACGTGGAGATTTGTTTATAGGGCCTAATGTTGAGGTATATGCGGGCATGGTAATTGGCAGAAATGCGAAACCAATGGATATGGAGGTAAATGCTTGTCGTGAAAAGAAGCTTACCAATATGCGTGCATCGGGCAATGATGAAAATGTAATCTTGACCCCACACCGTATTATGGGCTTAGAGCAAGCGCTGGAATATATTAGTGATGATGAGTTGGTAGAAGTAACACCACAAAATATCCGCATTCGAAAAATGGTATTAGATCATAATGCCAGAAAGAGAACGCAGAAGTAGAGCTGAATGTGCTAGTGTGATCAACGAGGAGCATGTTGAAACAAGTGTGCTCCTTTGATTGTTTTGATCACTAGCCATCATTAGCTGCTCTGCCTGGTTGGAAGGCGCGCGTATGGAAACCGGCTTTTTTAAAGGGAGCTTGTATTCGTCTTACAGACGCTTTTATCTCTCTTCTTGCTGCTTGCTCCTCTTTATAGACCTGTTCGATGAGTGTGGCTAACACTTTTTCTTGTTCATCAGGTAGGTTTGCCAGCTTTTTATAAGTATTGGTTAGTTTCAAATAATGCGTCTCAATTTCATCAACAATAGCTTGCATGCTATCTAAAAACTCTTTTGTTCTTGCAGGGAAATCACTTTCAAGTGTGGCTTTGGTCCTACTAATACAATCTTCTGCTTTTCTTTTACTACGAAAATCGACGATTGCCACTTTCTCATCTAAACTGATGCCTTGAGCCTGTAGTTCAGCCAATAACATGTTTTTTAGTTGTTCTAAAGTGTTTCTGATGGCCTGTTCTGCATTTTGTGGATCTTTCAAAGATGGTGTTTGCATAATTGAGGTCAGCCTACGCGCCACTTCACTCATGCGGCGTGTGAATTGTGTCTTGACGGTATCTCTTCTGGCTACTGTGTAGTGTGCAGAAGAATGGGTTTCATATTGTTGAAAGAGCAGGTGAATGTCATGATATTCTGCTAGGACTTGATAAACCCAGCGCGGCATTGGTCTTACTAAGTAAGTTGAGGCCAGAATGTCTCCCCCTAAATAGCGTTTCGCTGTCAAAATAATAGGATCTTGTGCTACTTCTTGGGTGAGCTGTTGCCAGTTTGTAACTCGTAGCCTATCAAGGGCTTCCAGTTGAGTAGCATCACCAATACCTAAATTAGGGTCAAGTAATCCCTGCATGGCGTTATGATACGGCAAATGCAGCTTGTGTTTCACCTCATCAACTAATGCTTGTATTCCTGCTGGTAGCTTGCTGAATTCTGTGGTTTCTTCGGGCTTGTCTGTTTCAGTATGCGCCAATGTTCTAATTACTGCCTGTACTAGTGCGCGTTGTATTTGCGGTTTGGTTCTAAGTGGAGTGCCTGCTGGCGCAATACATGCTTGCTGTATGCTGGCACGAATTGTTGCCATATTCACTTGCAAATGTTCGCCCATAGCTGTCGCTAACTGGTCGATAACTTTTTTATGAGTGCTGACCTGTATTACGTGTGCAGGATGGCTGTGCGCTCTATCTTTTTTTGTCCCCATAAAATGTACTAATACTGTTATTATACAATATCAATAAATATTAGCAATTGAGCTGCATTATTAATCATTACTAAAAAAGCTAAGGCTGGTTTGAGCCTTAGCTTTTTTAGTAGGACCGAAAACTTATTTCAATTCAACACTAGCACCTACAGCCTCTAATTTCTTTTTCATGTCTTCACCCTCTTCAGGTTTTACGCCTTCTTTAACAGCTTTTGGTGCGCTATCTACTAAAGCTTTAGCTTCAGCAAGACCTAAGCCTGTAATTTCACGGATTACCTTAATTACATTGATTTTTTGTCCACCAGCATTAGTCAACATCACGTCAACCGTGCTTTTTTCCTCTCCACCAGCAGCGCCAGCAGCGGCACCAGCACCTGGCATAGCAGCCATCATCATTGGAGCGGCAGCGCTAACACCAAATTTTTCCTCCATTACCTTAACCAAGTCTGCTAATTCAACAATTGAAAGTTTCTCAACTAATTCGAGAATCTTTTGTGCATCAGCACTTAATTTTGAAGTATCTACTTCTGACATATGAATAAAATTAATAATGATTTATAAAAAGCAATTAAGCAGTTTTCTTTTCAGAATATGCCTTCATTGTGCGAACGAAACCTGAAATTGGACTCTGTAAAGATCCGACAAATCCACGTAAAGGTGAGAGCATTGTGCCCACAAGTTTTGCCAAAAGTTCTTCACGACCAGGCAAGCTTGCGAGAGTGTTGATTACAGCACCATCCACCATTTTTTTGTCTACAATACCAGCGACAATTTTAAGTGCCTCAAATTGTTTGGTTTGGCCTTTAATTGCTTTAGCTAGAGATACCTCATCTGTGTAACCAAAAGCTACACCAACAGCACCCTCAAGCTTAGCCTCATCAAAATCTGCAATACCACTCTCTTGTGCCATAAGGCGCATCAGAGTTTTTTTTGCAACTTGATAGTCTATGCCGTTTGTAACAAAAAACTTACGGAGTTTTACCGTGTCCTCTACAGTCATCCCCTTGAAACTGACGAAAACTGCTGCTGCGCTACGCTTGCTGCGATCGCTCAGCTTGGCTAGTGTTTCCACTTTTTTCGCTTTGGAGATAGCCATAATAGTAAGGGTAAATAAAAAAGAAACTTTGTATCGTAGATGACACAAAGCTTTGCATATACCCTGTCCATAAAGGAGCAGGGGGAGAAGTTGCTAGTTTTGATGTCTCAGCGGGACTTATTGACCGAATTTAGGTTCGGCTTGCCAACTATCTACGACGCGATCAAGATAGCAATGCTAGGGCGAGATGTCAAATGTGATGAAAATCGAAAAAAGAAACAAAAAAGGGCCAAAGTGGTAAGACTGCTTTGCGCCCTTTTCCTATTGTAATTTGGAACAGCTCTTATCTTCTGGTATACATCATAGTAGCTGTGCGTCCGTCACCTAAGGAAAGCATTAGGGTTAAATTGTTGCCATTACACTGGTAGCTGCCTTGGGTTTGCTGTCCCATTAATAAGTCACCAAACTCAATTGGTGCGTCAATAAATGGTTGGCCATTAACTGTAATCGAGTCTGCTCGCATGCCACCAGTGCCAGTACTACGGAAAGTTACTTGACCTGGTGCAGTGTGGGTTAAAGTTCCACTTACTGTGCCTGACATAGTGATAACCATGTTCATCTCAGGTCGACTTGCTGCTACGGTGAGAGACGAAGATCCTTGGGTAAAGTTATTGCCACTAAAGCTAATTTCCATACTACCATTAGTTACTGTTGGTGACATGTCGGGGAGGGTATTTCTCATATATGTAGTAAGAGCGGAACTGTCACTGCTCCAATTTCCTTGAAGGCAATTCAAGCTGGTTTGTCCGCTGGGGGGGGGAGTGGCAATAGGTGTGCTCGAGAGCGTGCTTGAGCTGGTGATTAAGGGGGTTGGACTTGTAGTGGGTGTTGGCACAGTACTACCTGCTCCACAGGCACTGAGCAAAATTGTGCTACTAATAAGCAAACCAGCGATCTTTTTCATAAACTAATGAAGTTAATTAACGATAATTGCTGAATTGTAAGGCGGTATCAAGCACGGTTTCCTTGGTGCGTAAGAAATTTATGATTGCTTGCAATTCATCTTTGTCTTTTGAGCTAACGCGAATACTTTCACCCATGATTTGCGTTTTTGTTTTAGGAAAAGTGTCTCTGAGCAAGGCTGTGATTTTTTTTGCAATTTCTTGTTTTAGGCCTTTCTTTAATGGAATTAGCTTTCGCACCTGTGCATTATGGGCTGGCTCTACTTTTTTACTAAGATCTAACACTCTTTGTGATATGCCTCTTTTGATCAGTTTTTGTTGCAATACTTCCAGTACAGAATTTAATTTAAACTCATCGGCAGTAATGATCTTTAGTTCTTCTTTTTCTTTCTCTATTTCGACCGGTACTCCTTTGAAATCAAAACGAGTACTAAATTCACGTCGTGCCTGGTCGAGAGCATTGTCTAGCTCTTGCAGATTATATTCAGACACGATGTCAAAAGAGTAAAGATCAGCCATGGTTTAAGCGAAACGAAAATTAAGGTGATTGTTGATGATATCTAGGATATGCGCAAAATTTACATAATGGACCAGGTCCAAATTGAAAACACCACTGACAAAGTTAATTACACTAACTGATAGTATGGTTATGATTAGGCCAATAATTGCATTGCGAATAGTTGCGGTCGCATTTTTTACTTTATCTTCCTTGCCGCCTGATATGATAAATTGAATGCCTCCCCACAGCAGATACACTATCGCTAAGAAGCCGGCTAATATAATAGCGTATGCTATTAGTTCATTAATGACGACGTAAATATCGAGAGTGCGCGCTTCTATTCCTGGCACGGAAGAAAGGCTTTGACCAAGACCATCTGTTGTCCCTGTGTTTATTGATGGGCTATCTGCTGGTGTTGGCGTGAGCACTGAAACCAAGTAGGGGATAAGCATAGGCCGTTTTAGAGAGAGCCGTTAGTGAAAAGATTGTTGATGGTAGCGATAATGCCGTCAAAACTTAAATAATTAACAAGCTGCAAGTTGAAGATACGGCCCACTAGATTGATAATAGTAATTGAAAGAATGGTTACCACTAAACCAATCAGGGCGTAACGGATGCTATGCATAGCGCTTTTTACTTTATCTTCCTTGCCGCCTGATATAATAAAACGAATGCCTCCCCACAGCATAAATATAATCGAAAGGAAACCTGCCAGCAGAATAACGAAAGCAATGCCTTTGTTGATTAATTCTAAAACAGAGTAACCGCTGTCAGAAACAGATAGGTCTACAGTGGGAAGGTTGATTTGTCCCAGACCAGAGTTTCCCGCTTGTACAAGATAATGCCACATAAGAGGAATTGGTTAAACTTTTTCATTATCAAGGTTGATGGCAACCTCAGTCTTTTTTTCTGTGTCAATAATTTTCATGTTTACATGTGCATTCTCTTTAGCACCAATCACACGCAAAAGTACACGTAATGCATTGGCTGTTTTTCCATTCTTTCCAATAATGGTTCCCATATCTCGCGCGTTTACCACTACTGTGAGCAGTACACCCAATTGATCAATGGTGCGAGTGACTTTTACGTCATCAGGAAAGTCTACAATTGCCTTGAGAATATACTCGAGGAAAGCTAGATCCGAAGGCACTTTTTCTTCGGTAGACATAGAAAAATGTATTAAGATACACGTTTAACGAGGTCTGCTACAGTCTCAGTTGGCTTAGCACCTTGCTTTACCCAGTAGTTATAACGATCAAGATCTAAAACTAATTTCTTTGGAGTCTCGGTTGGCAGATAGTTGCCTAAAACTTCGACATAGCTGCTTTTAGCTGGGCTAGTATGCTCAGTTACGACGACACGATAACGAGGTTGGTTAGGACGTCCAACACGAGAAAGACGAATGCGGAGCACAGGAATATAAAGTTAAATAAGTATTCACATGGCGGAGTATAGGGAGTTTGGGGGGGAATCGCAAGGGGGAGGGAGAGAATTAAGATTCAAAGAGGAGGAATGCGCAGAGTGGGGAGAGGAAAGTGGAGAGTGTAAGAGAGCAAAGATCAAAGACCAAAGACCAAAGACCAAAGACAGCTCAGAGCTTAAAGAGAAAATGGACTTCGGGCGATTTTGCTTATGAGACATATATCCATCCGCTTCTCTCTTTATCATCTTGAGCTGGTCCTGATCCCTTTTTTCATCCCGACTTCCGTGGAGGGATCCTGCATTGGTAGGCCATATGCAACGATAGCGGTTCATGGAGCGTTGGACGGCAAACGGCAAGATCCTGCCCTTCGACAGGCTCAGGGCAGGCCCAGGATGAAAAAGAGGAATGAAAGCGGGCCTAGGCTCATATAAAAGGAATGTCTTCTAAGAGATGGTTACTTTCTTTTGGTAGACTTGAGGAGGAGAAGGTGCAGGATGAAAAAAGAAGAGGAAGAAGAGAAAGTGAGGAAAGGAAAGAGGAACGAACAAATAGGTGACTCTTGCGCCATTTTGTCTGGTTTCTCAGATCTGATCACGCAACTAAACTGAGGGGCTTAGAGGAGAGTGTTATTTGGGATTTTGCATTGTCTTTTTTTCTTCAGTGCTAATTTGAAAGATGATCAGTATCATTCCTACTGTGACAGCACTGTCTGCTAGGTTGAAACTGGGAAAGGGGCCAATTGAGATAAAATCTATTACTGCGCCAATCAAGATACGGTCAATGACATTCCCCAAAGCACCACCAATTACTAAACTTAGAGCAATCAGCATTAGTTTTGACGGAATGGCTTTCTTAAAGAAAAAGTAATATAGCCCAAGTATCACTATAATCGCTGTTGTTAAGGCTATTATATTGGAAAATGGGATGCTAAAGGCAATGCCAGAATTTAACAAAAAGGGCAGTCGGTTGGTGATAACGAACTGCTTGCTTAGCTGGTCTAAGAGAATAATCAGGAAAACGTAGCTAAGGTGTTGAACGTATATCATCAATTTTTTTGCCTTTGAGCAAAGTCATTACTTTTTGGGCAAGTGGAAGCTCAGGTCTTACGTGAGCAGCATCTTGCATCAGTGATGATATCGCAATTTGCTTGGCTACGACAATTTCATCATGAGCAAAAAGAATGGTGGAAATAGCGTGGTTGTTGCCTTGTACTGCAGCGAAGCCATAGCCAGATGCAGTATCAGTTTCAGTCAATGCTTGCAGAGCTTCCCATTCTTTGACATGTTCTATGCCTTGTTCAAGGGTTGTTAAGCAGGCTTGGTGTTCACATAATAATGGATCAAAGTCGTCGATATCACTAGACTGTCTACCGGCATCAAGATCCTTATAGGCTACTGCACAACGCATACCAACTTGCTTTTGAATATTTGCCAATAATCGCAGGAACGCATCTTTGCTTTTATGTACTGGCTTGCCAATATCCCAGCCTGGCGTTTCTGGGAGTGGAATAAAGGCAAAGTATTCATCGCCGCGATGACTAGAGGTGATAATTGGCTCGGCAACTCCTATTGCTTGGTAAAAGTGTTTTAGAGCAGTGCGAATAAGCGCAATTTTTCGATAATACTCAGTAGTTACATCAGCACCACTTTTAATCATTTCTGCTTTTACAATTGCTTTTATTTGTTCACAGATCGCAGGGTTTGCTGCCAAGTAGTCTTTAAGCTCAAAGTAGTTTCTGGGCAGTTCAATGCTTTGTACTGCTAGTTTCTCTAAAATATTCCAAAATGTATTTTGAAAGCTTTCCATGTTTTTATTGCCCATGCCTATATCATCAAAACACAAGTAATAGCCTCTTTTATGGCGGCAGGCACGAGCGTGAAACTCCATTTCTGTCATGTCCTCAGTTGGCTTGTAATGAGTCAAAACAGCTTTTCTTGTGATCTCTAGATCGTTGCTATCTAATGCTTTTTGCAATTCAGCAATATGTTCGCCCCAGGCATGCACATCTGGCCAAGGCCGAATAACATCAAAGCGATTTAGTTTATTATAAAAACCCATAATAATTGTTCGCACTGCTTCATCAGGAACAAGCTGTTCTAGTCTTTTTTTTCTAATAGCGGTGACTATGTGTTTTTTTAGTTTCCATTTAGTGACTTGCGCGGAAAATATTGGTTCAAAGTAAAGCTTACGAACTTCATCATCAATGTCCTCAATTTGCTCTTGGGCATACAGCATGTCTACTACCATTGCCGCTAAATCAAACTCCGATCCTTTCCTTTCACGGTGTTCCGATACACCATGCTTTCTTGCATCTAATGTGCGGGCCTCTCGCATTTTTGCTCCGGCTAGAGTTTCTGTATCAGCGATGAGCCGCTCTTGCATGGCGACCGATGTATTGGGAGCAGTTTGTATTGCTTCAGAAATACCAAAGCTGAGAATAACTGTTTTATATTTTTCATCCTTGAGCCAGCGGAGAATATAGCCTCGAGTCTTCTTGAGCTGTGTTACGTTCAAACTGTCTTGTTCATTTCGCGTGCTCCAACTTTCTTGGTCCACACCTTGAGCTAATAATCTTTTCTCAATAACAGCTAGTTTTGCTTGCACATGCCTCAACAGCGACTCCTGAATGTTTTTTTCAATTGATTTGATTACAGCATCAAGGACGGTAACTTTGCCTTCCGTACGAGGTGGAAATTGGCTAATGGTCAGTGGTGGAGGAATGCTGGATTCAGTCAATGAAGACGCTGGTCTTAATGC
This sequence comes from uncultured Candidatus Peribacteria bacterium, assembly GCA_964512325.1. Classification (GTDB taxonomy): domain Bacteria; phylum Patescibacteriota; class Gracilibacteria; order RBG-16-42-10; family RBG-16-42-10; genus JACQZO01. The sequence continues at coordinate 16,304 of CAZEGN010000006.1, read as the reverse complement.
CTCTTTGCATTGGGTTGCATCAAGGAAAAACGTGTCGTTACGGTGGCGACTAGCAATATGATTGTCGGCGTGGATTACTCCATAATTCCTTAATGTCTCCGCAATGATGTGTTGCCGGTCTTTAATAAAAGAGTCGGTTTCTTCCATCCCTAATAAATTGTCATTGAGATCTTTAATGTCTGCATTACAAATAATGGTGACAATATTTGATCCCTTGGGCACCAGCGCTAGTCTTCTTTGTCCATCTTGAATGAGTGTCGCCTGAAGAGTGGCTAAACTCTCTGTCATCGAAAGCTGATCATAACGTTGTACGCTGGTCTCTAATCGTCTGAGTTGTACTGTCAGTGGACTTTCATCTGGTAGGGCTGGAGGTGATGAAAGCGAATTACGAATAGCATCTCTTACTTCAGCCGGGCTGGGACCGAGAAGAGGCGGTAGAGTTTCTGCACGATGCGGTATTCTGCTAGTCATAGAGAGGATGATCAAACATGACCGTGGGTGTCTTCTTGGTCCATTAATAACACCAAGAGCCAAGGATATCTGATGATGAAGTCACTATGATCATCCAGCAGTTCATTTAATTGGTTGATACTAAGTAGGTCGCTTCCAAAGTTTTCAAACTCAGTAGTCGTCACAATGTTCTCATTCTTGCTAAGCTCAGCAAAACGAAGCATTGCTTCTTTACAAGCTGTGATATCGGATCGGTAATTAGTACGCACTGTTCTTACCACCGAAGCGATACGTTCCAAATTACCTAATTGCACTTCCACATTTCCTAATAGTTTATCTTTGAGGACTTTTTTTACCTGCTCTCTCATATTTGGAGCGAGGATGGGAGTGGATGTTCTGTCACCGGGTTCTCTTGGAGCATCAGTCATAAATATGCTAGTGATACTTAGTCATTTCATTATACCACATCTCGCACTAGATAGGGATGGGACGCTACTATATGGTTTTTTAAGAATAAATCAACTAGTATAGCGTTGCTAATTTTCCCTATGGCTTTATTTTTATACGATACTCTGACCCAACAAAAAAGGGAGTTTCATCCCTTACATGATAATGAAGTTAAATTATATACCTGTGGGCTGACGGTGTATAACTTTGGTCATATTGGCAACTTTTCAAATTACATTTCTAGTGACTTTCTGAAGCGCTATTTGCGTCTCGCTTATGGTTATAAAGTTGTTCATGTTCGCAATATTACTGATGTCGGTCATTTGGTTGATGATGCCGATAGCGGCGAGGACAAAATGCTGAAAGCATCGAAAGAGCAAAAAAAAGACCCCTGGGAAATAGCAAGGTTCTATACTGACGCTTTCCAACGGGACTGTGAAAAGGTTGGCCTAACGAAGCCTGATTTTGAACCAAAGGCAACAGAACATATTGCGGGTATGATTACGATGATAGAAGCTTTGTTAACTAATGGCCTTGCATATCAGGCAGCAGATGGGGTCTACTTTGCGGTTGAGAAATTCCCACATTATGGCGAGCTCTCAGGCAATAAGGTCGAAGATTTGCTGGCTGGTGCTCGGGTAGAGGTGAATAGTCACAAGCGGCATCCCGCTGACTTTGCATTATGGAAAACCGATCAGCCGCATCATGTGATGCAATGGGATAGCCCCTGGGGTAGGGGATATCCTGGTTGGCATATCGAGTGTAGTGCGATGAGTCGGGAATACCTGGGTGACGAATTGGATATTCATACTGGTGGTGAAGATAATATTTTCCCTCATCATGAGTGTGAAATTGCTCAGACTGAAGGCGTTACGCATAAAAAGTTTGTAAACTTTTGGTTTCACAAAAGGCATTTGCTCGTAGATGGCCAAAAAATGTCTAAATCTAAAGGGAATTTTTACACCCTGGAAAGTCTCCACCTCAAATGGGTGGAATTAGGTTTTTTAGGAACCATCACTGAGGCTGCGCAGATGTTTAAATGGCTGGTTTTGTCTTCACATTATCGCTCCAAGTTAGACTTTAGTTTTCAAGCATTGGAGGCTGCATATCGTAGCTGGGAGCGTATTGATCAGGCATACCAACGTTTGCACTTGGCATCAGTTAATGAAAGTATCGCTGGTATTCGGGAGGAATTGGAGAAGTATAGTGCTCACTTTTATCAAGCTTTAGATGATGATCTAAACACCCCAGATGCTTTGGCAGCTTTCTTTCAGTATATTGCGATTTTGAATAGCGCCTTAGATAAAGGGGGGATTTCTGTAGTTGAAAAGGAACATGCGCAAAGTCTCTTTGCTTTTTTCTTCGAATTATTTGCTGTCAAAATAGACTTAACAACTTTACCGGTTGAGGCTGCAGCATTATTAGAGGCACGTAAACAGGCTCGTATTAATAAAGATTTTGCTTTGTCTGATCTTTTGCGAGATCAATTGCTTGAGCTGGGAGTTGAAGTGAAGGACAACAAAGAAGGAATGAGTGCGAGAAGAACACTGCTCAGAATTCGGAATTAGGAAAGCGGAGAGCGGAATTAGGATAAGAGAGAGGAAGGAGAAAAGTAACTTTTTAGGGTTTCTAGGGCTTTGGTGCGGTCGTGGGCCTCTTTAATGCCGGCGGGATGGGTGGACATGTCTGTCCGTGGATCAGTGCCGAGGATGTTTTCTGGCTGAAGCAGTGTTATGCCTGTGTGCTGTTTTTGTTTATCGAAACGCTGGAGAGTTGGCATGGCCTCTTTAAAAGCGCTTTCAAGTTCTGGTGAAAGCGTTTTGTTAGCAATGGCGGTAAAAAGGGGATTCAGCAAGTCACGTTTTACAATAGCGATGTAGCTGCTCCAATTAGCCGAGAGGGTGGTATTCATTTCATTTTGACGCAATTCTTCATCAGTAGCGGTTGCCATGATTTTTGTGTAGAGGCGCATGAATCCTGCTTGGTAATGATTGGCGAGCGCGGGATTAAATGACGATGCTAAGCGTGCAAATTGCAGCAATTCTGTTGGCAGTAAACCTGCTCGGTTGCAGTGCAAGAAATGTTCTTGCTCAAAAAGGGTGATTTTTTGCTCAAAGGCTAGGAGCAACTTATTACCAATAAAGTTAATGATGTCCTGTCGCGGTGCCGGTGCGCTCTCAAATAAAATGCGGCTAATTGTGCTTTCCGCCCCATTTCTCTTTGCAATATCACTTAAGGCCTCATCAATCGTCTGCATCATATGCTGCGGTAAATCTACCTTGCGGAGAATGGATGCAATAGCCGCTCTCTCTGTCTGTGGGCCGTGTTCTGATGGTCTCGCTCTATCAGCAACCCTTACTATTTCCATGTAAACTTTGAGTAATCTCTTTATTATACAGCTGAGCAATTTAAAATTCAAAACACAGCTCAAATTGGCTTAGAGGGATGGTATAAAAGGATAAGTGAGCCATTCGCGTCCCTTTTTCGCCTTTTTTTCTCCTCCTTCTTTTTTTCTCCTCCTTCCCTCTTTTTCATCACGACTGCCGTGGAGGAATCCTGCCGTGGTAAGCTCTAGACAACGATAGCGGTTCATTGAGCGTGAGGCGGCAAACGGCAAGATCTTTCGGCAAGCTCAAGATGACGGAGAGAGAAGAAAATGCATACATGTTCCGTTGAGCCATCTTCCTTTTCTCCTTCTCTCGGGGTCTGTCTTTTCATTCCGAATTGCGAATTGCGAACTGCGAATTGTTATCTTCCTTTTCCCACTTTCACAGCTTCTCTTTCCCTTATACTATTTATTCTTTTCGCATAAACAGGCCTTCGGTGACGGCTGGTTTTATTTCACCGTTTCCTGACTCGTCTAAGCCTAGCTTGGCATAAATTCTTTGTGCGGTTTCGGGGAGAAAAATTGCTAGGTATGGGGTCATGGCGCGAATAGTGTTTAGCATTTCGCTTAGTGTTTGAGTCAGCGCTGATTTGTCTGTTTTTGCTAATTCCCAAGGTTTCTTTTCATCAATCCATTGATTGAAGGATTTGTAATGCTTCATTAGGGCTTGCATTGCTTGGTGGATTTCAAATTTAGCGAGATGCTGATCAAGTTCTGTGCTAAATTCAGCGACATTGCTTAGCACGGCAGCCGTACTGTCCACAGCGATTTCGTTTTTGAGTGCCATTGCTACTACACGCTGAACCAGATTGCCGAGATTGTTTGCAAGCTCGCCATTGTACAGCTCCAGAAATCGTTCTCTCGTAAAGTCACCATCTTCTGAAGCGGGGATTTCTCTAGTTAAATAGTAGCGCAGAGGGTCGGCACCAAATTCGGCAATATACGCCTCGGGGTCAACAACATTGCCAGATGACTTGCTCATTCTTTGGCCATTTGCAGAAATATAGCCGTGTACAAAAATATCAGTGGGTAAGGGTGCCTTAGCTGCTAAAAGCATGCCAGGCCAAATCGCAGCATGGAACCGCAAAATATCTTTGCCGATGAAATGAATTCTGCGCGCTTCTTGGTTTTCCCAATGCTTTTGGTACTTTTCTGTACGATCAGCATAGCCGGGAGCAGAGATGTAATTGGTTAACGCATCACACCATACATACATTACTTGTGATTCATCTCCTGGCACGGGAATACCCCAAGGCAGTACCTCTTTTGGCCGAGAGAAGCTGACATCATGTAAGCCATCTTTCATGAGAGAAAGAATTTCTGTGGCACGATGTGCTGGCAAAATAGTCAAAATCTTTTTTTCAAGCAATGCTTTAATTTCGGGAGTCAGTTTGCTCAGCAAAAAGAAATAGTTTTCTTCAGCAACGGATTGAATTGGAGTAGTAGGGTGATCGGGGCAGGTGCCATTGATTAAGTCTTTTTCTGTTTTAAAAGATTCACAGCCCATGCAATATAGGCCCTGGTACGTTCTTTTTTCTAATAATCCTTTTTCTTTTAAGAGATTCCATAATTTAATCACTGCTGGCCAATGACGAATACGATCGGTGGTTCGGATGAAGTCATCATTGGTAATTTTTAAATGCTGACCGAGCACGCGGAACTTTTCAGTATTTTCATCTACTAGCGCTTGTGGCTCAAGTCCTTGATCTTTAGCGCTCTTGAAAATTTTGCTACCATGTTCATCTGTTCCTGTCAGGAAATATACTTCATGACCGCGCATACGAAAGTAACGCGCATATACATCAGCTTGTACTAGCTCGAATGCATAACCAACATGAGGTGCGCCATTTACATAGGCAATGGAGGTCATGATTTGGACAGGACTTTTGGCAGCCATAAAAACAATTAAAAGCTGAAGCAAAATAGCATACTAATTCGGAATTCGGAATTCGGAGAGCGGAATTAGGGGGAGAATTTTGATTTCAAAAAAGGGCTCTCTTTGCAGAATACTGCTTTAGAGGAGCCCTTTGCTTTGGTCTAACAATCTATCACTACTTCTTTTTGCGTCTGCTGATGAAGTAGGTACCGCTGGCAATTAAACTACTGATTGCGGTTACTGCGATTGCAGCTGGACCAGATTCAGGTAGTCTAACGAAAGCTGTAGCATATTCACCTGTATTCAGAGTAGCAGTGTTTGGTGCTAGTGAAATAACGCGCTGATTGCGTTCTGGCTCACCGGTAGCATTGTAGGTGATAGTGGCTGTTCCATAGGCAGGAATGATTAAGACCATACCTGTTGGATTTGAAATTGAGCCGCTAAACTGCGCACCGACAATGTGCAATGTTCCTTCTACGAAGCGGACACGACCACCGTTTTGACCAGGAACAGTACCGCCATTGAGACCAATCGTATCCACAAGTGTTCTTGTCACATCTTGGCCATTAGGATTCTGTACTTGAATGGTATAGGTCACGGTTTCACCACGGCGTACTTCAATCTGGTTCACATTCTTAGTGATACGTAATAATTGTTCTGGTGGTGGTGGCAAATCAGGACTTGGTGAAGCAATTACTTGTACTTCAGCATCGTCCTCATCACGGATGCGCACACCTGGAGTGTCTGAGCGTAAGCGTGCGGTGTTGTCTACAACCACAATATCACTTGGGTTGAGATTTGGCGCGCTGACGCGGACGCGATAGGTAATGCGAATTTCTTCATCGGCACTTACATTTTCGCAGCGAATACCATCCTCATCATCCATTTCGCCCTCACAATCAGCACCATCAGTGCGAATACGAGTGCTATTACGGATGTAGGTGAAAGTCACGCCGCCACGTTGCAATGTACCATCATCATTGATGTCATCAGTGATTAACAGTGTTAGGTCATCAATTTCATCATTGCTACCACGAGGCTCAACGGTAATCGTATAAGTTACCTCATCACCATGGCGAGTAATCGTAGGATTAGCCTCTTTGTTAATGCGGAAGTTGGTGCGTGGCTCTTCTTCATCTTCTGGGGCAGGACGCACAAATACAGTTGCAGGATCGTTTACTGGTGCAGGATTACGATCATTGTCTTCATCAGGAGTAGCAGTAGCTGTATTGCGATTGCGGGCACTTAATGTGGTGGTACCGTTTATACCAGTAGCGGTGTAAGTGAGAGTTGCAGTTTGACCTGCAGCAAGATCGAAGCTGCGAGCTGCTAATTCACTCATGCTGGTAAGTGCACATGGAGTAGCACAAGTACCAGTTGGTGTGGTTAAGCTAATTGAACGTACATTGCTGATATTAGGTAAGCCGGTCACATTATCACTCAAGACAATGCCAGTAACCGTAGCACTATTGGTGCTTGGTGCGGTTACCGTTACTACATAGGTAAGCGTAGCACCATTATTTACTGTAACAGCAGTATTGTCGTTGTTAGCATCTTGGCCATTAACTGTTTTGATAATAGTCAGTGCTAGAGGATTTTGAGTTCTAGGAATGTCTTGATTGAAGACACGATCACTGTCCCCATTACAATCCTCATCGTCATTAGGACCGTTTTCGTCATAACACACTTGTACTTCATTGCGATGGTACTGTGTAGTTGAGCGTGTACCTGGGTCGATGACAATATCATAGTAGAAAGCAAGTGTTTCACCTGGCAATAAGCTTGGAATAGTAAAGGTCACTACATTATCTGAGCCTCTACTTGTGTAAATAACACGTCGCACGCTTGGCTGGTATGTCTCAGTGTTATCACTGTTAACAACTCTCGTATCAAGCAGCGCACCAACTGGCTGCACAATATTTGGGGCACTTACCGTTGAACCATTGCGATAATAGAAGCGATCCTGAAGGAGTACATTTTCTAGAGTTGCTTCTTCACTTTCATTTGTTACTTCCACGCGATAGTGCACTGTATAGGCACCAGCTTGCTGACCAAAGTCTACTGCAGTTGCAGTACTATCATTGGTCATGAAGGTTGTTGGTGTAGTACCATTACCACGCGCAGTTGTTGAAACTGATTTTTCAACGCTAGGTGGCGGCGTGTCACAGTTGTTTAATGTGACTCGGGTTGTGTTAGTAGCAAATGGAGTAATATCTCCTCCAACAGTAGCCGGATTAAGATCAACGGCAACGCTATAGGCGCTATCACTGATGTTGTAAGGAGTTGTTGCTGTGCGCATGATGTCAGGGAAGAGGAATGTCTCTACGCCATCCTGTCCGACAGTTGCGTATATCAGAGCATAGTTTTGAGCGGTCGGTGGCGTTGTTCCGACTGGAGTACATACGCTGCTCATTCTCCAACGTATGCGGAGTACTTCTCCTTCGTTGAGGTCAGCTAAGTTGATGGTATTAAGGGCGAGGATATTGGTAGTAGCGTTATAAGCGCTATCACTAACACTAGACCCTCCTCCAGTACAAACGTTTCCTTCCCGTGCTTGTTGATTATTAAGACAATACTCGACTCTAATACTGCCTGGGACGAATGCTTGGTCAGTTGGTAAATAGTCACCAAAGTAAATTTCATTAATTGCCCCAGTACCAATATTTTCGACGAGCACAGCATATTCAACGCTACCATCACTGGTACCAGTAATCGTCGTACTAATAGCACCAGTACCAAATACTGGTTCGCTAGTTTCCTCGTTTGGAGAAACGCGTCTTACATATTTACCAATTTTGATTCGAGGCTCATCAGGAGTAGAACATGGAGCTAATGTAACCGTCGTATCGTTGGTAGCTGGATTGCTGCCATCGCTAGTATTTAAACTGTGTCCAGGGAAATAAGTGGTCCATTGCTCAGACGATACATTTAAGCCACCGCTGTGGGCAGTAAAGCCAGAACGAGTGGTAATCGTTGCTGCTACAGTGTTAGATTCAGCACTGACGATAGCGTAATTGATTGCGGTGTCGTCATCATCGGCTACACATTGTGCAGTCATGAAGAAACGAATGCGTAATACTTCACCTTCACTGCCAGTTCCTGTTGTAATAAATTCTGGGTCACGAGCGAGTGGGCGAGTAGCGCTAATACCCAAATCTTCAGAATCCAATACAATTCGATTTGAGTCAGTCAGAGCAATACTAGCAAGCCTAACTATTGTACAAGGGGCAGATACATTGATCGCTGTTGCTAAATCGGAACAGATAGAAATCTGGCCTGCAATCTCTGATGATGTTCCAACAGGGGCCAACTCTGGTGGCAATACATCAACTAAATTGATGTTATCCAAATCAACATTACCTGTGTTTTGCAGTGTGATCATGTATTCAAGTGTGCCATTGCCAGCTCCAGTTAAACTGGTAGAGGTAGGACCGTTTGAAGTAAATGCACTTGGACTAGCTGTGCTTGGACGTACTGATTTGCTTACAGAAAGCTCGGGCTCAGCTGGGACAGCATTGATGTTTAAACCTACATATCTAAAGAATTCTGTAGAACCATACCAAGCACCGTCAAATTCGCTGACTCCATCTTGAGTTACCAATATTGGTGGTGCGAAGGCGTTACATTCGGTATTGCTGTCGTTCAATCCGCCTTCAGAACAATCAATGTTATCAGTGAGATCAAATCTTTGTCTTGCATCATCTCTTCTGTTTGGGTCAGAGCTGCGTCCACTACTAATTCGGGCGCCCTGATTCTCAGTTAGTGTAGCAATATTACTTTGATTGCCAACATATGATTGGCTGAGTGCTGGATCAATTAGTTGTGTCAATGCATTGCCAGGGAATTCAACCTGATAATTAGGATTAGATTCGTCTGTAATAAAAGGATTCCTAATATAGGCACTGCTAATTGAGAAGGTGAGTGGTTCACTGGATGAGTTTCTGATTCTTGTTAAATCTGAAATCTGTTGACCAATTGTGCTGTTAAATCCGTAACAAGGGTTAACATAGTTCTGCAAGTCTAATGCATAGGCATTTTCTTATCTCAATCGATTGACAAGATCTACTTGTTTTCCGCCATTTGGTAATGCACGTGTTGGGATTGAAAAGTGCATGCGGGTATTTTGTGCCATAGTGCTTAAGTTCACTGTGCTGCCATCTGGAGCAGTAAGTGATGCACGAGGATTAACGAGCGTAGGATTTAAGGCAGTAGCACCATTATTATGTACATATGCCATGATATATAAATCATCACCAGTACCTAAGTTGCTATCGGTAAGATTGATTAAATCTTTGGCACCATTAGTACCATTAATTATTTGTGGTGTAGGATGAAATACTGCGCCACCCAAATAATTACGCTCTACTTCGCCAGCGATAGTTGCATTACTGCTATTGCTACCGAAAAAGTTTAGCGGTGGATTTGCTGAGTCATTAGTAAACTCATTGCGGTAATTATTGAAAGATGTATAAGGAAGACCGTCTGGGAAATAATGGAGATTATCTACTTCGTCCAAATGGTTATTTGGATTGCTCATGTCACAAGTAAATACACTACCACTATCTAAAGCTGCTCTATTGATTCGTAACTCTTGAGTCGATTCGCCTTGATTGTCAGGTCGAACTTGAGCATCCGTGCCTCGACTAATACCTGTGGCATGAGGAAAACCGGTGGTGCCTCGATCAAAGGTGCTTCCATAGGTAGTGTCTGGTTTCCAATCACCGGCAGCCGCAAAGCTAGTAAGGTTTGGTGTTGTTGGTAACAGTAATGTAATAACTATTGCTCCCACGGAGCTGAGGGTTATTCCTCGAAGTAGTAGCTTTTTCATAGCTTTATAAATTTCTCATTATATTACAAATATTTTTCATTTGTGTCAATTAATTTCGTTGTGGAATACCAGGATCCCGAGCATTTGGATGATTTTGATCAGGAATGTTGCGACGTGGAATGCCTGGATCACGGCCATTAGGGTGATCACCTGGGACTGTAGGTTCTGCACTTTGTTGATAGCCTGCGGCTAAGCCGATAATCAAATCCCAACCAGGGATGCGAGTTGCTTGAACCTCGTTGTTGAGAGCAATTGCGTCACGGCCGTAGGCAATTGCTGCAGTTGCTGGAGTGACTGGAGTTTCACCTGGTCCAGATAAACGCAATCCTGCGTCGACAAGTACGTTTCCACAATTACCAATTCGAGCTTCGTGATTGCTGCCACCAGCGTGGATTGAGTAGGCGATACTTGCGGTAATATGAACAGGAATGCTGACGTTATTGTTAGTTATCATTACATTTTCATCACCACGAATTGCTGCAGCACGAACTTGTTCACTGATCGTATTTAATGCGGTCGCCATGTTGGTAAACATTGTACGATCTGCATCAGGAATGTTTGCCATAATTTCTCGTGCTCGAGCCTCTTGGTTAGTGCTTAAATGACCTCGTCTCACATAGCGACCTAAAATGTCACGATCAGTTGGATTAAGATTGCTGTATGCTCGATTCAAGCTAGCTCTTTCTTCAGTTGATAAGGTGCGAGCAAATAAGTTCGCTACATTGATGCGTACATATGCTAGATCAATCATTGAAGCGAACATATGCTGACGGAATGCTCTTTGAGCTGGAGTTGTTGTTTCATTCATTGCATGCTCAATACGAGTCACTGTTTTGAATGATTCACGTTCTGAGCTAATAGCCTCACGGAATACAGTATTGTGATTCTCACGACTTACAGTTGATTGAACACGTATGACACGACCTGTAGGAATTGGTGTGCCTTCAGCATCTGGTCCAGTACGTACCTCAGCTGGAATCGTGAGCGCCAATCTGTCCATGTCTAAGTGAGCACCTGTTACTTCTTGAGCACTTAGTCCGCGCCGTTCACCTCTAACCAATGGTTGAGGATCGTTTCTAACCGATCTAATTCGGCGATGAACCTGACGACTTTGCTCCTCTGGTGGTAAGCTAGAAATCTCTGCTACATTTGCAGCTGCAATGAGAGCGTTGGTAATTGAGGCCCAGTTCATGTTTTCACTAAAGCGCTCGTTGCCAATAATGCTTGGCAGCTGTTGCTCAATAAAGGCTTGCATCTCTGCACGGTAGCCTTCACCATCAAAAGTTCTCACACCACGACTTACGCTAGTATAGTGTGCACGCACGTTATTAGCATGAGCACGGAAACGATTCATTAAGCTGCCAGGAGCGCGATCATTAGTTGTGAATGCGGTAAATACACGATCAAGCAGTTGGCGATCATGGGGATTTGAGTCATTATCTACGGCCGCTCCAACTAAACGTTCGATTTCCTCACGGTTGACAGCCGGTTCATTAGCAGGAGCTGTTGCTGGCTGAGCCGGTGCTGGGTTAGCGCCGTTAGCTGCCGCACGGGTGGCTACAACTGAAGGCTGCATGTCGAAATAGAGTGCTTCACTAGTGTTACCTGGATTTACATCAACTGATACATAGTTTGTACGGCCTAAAGTGGCATTAGTGAGCATCGTATCAATTTCAAGTGGTGTGGCACTACGAGGAACAAACATGACTACTTCAACATTGCTACGACCGGAGGCTGTTGTACTTGGACCGCTTGTAATCAGTCGACGTACAATATTAAACGAGGTCGCATTCTCTGCGCGAGTGAATTCAGCGCTGCGGTTATTAGCACTAGCACTAATACGGATTCCTGGTACCAAGCTAACGAAACGATATTGAATATTGGAACGAGGCTGAGCCACCCGAATATGGTTGTCCTGTACTTCAACGCCGGCAACTGTTCGTAAGAAAGTATTAATGGTCTGATCAAGTTGTCCTGGAGTATCTACACGAACAGCCCCTCTTGTTTCAGTTCGGTCCGTATGTATTACTGGTCTGATTTCACCACTTCGATCTACACCTACTGTTGGAGATGTCAGATCTACTTGGAGAGTAGTGGTTCTTTGTGTATCACCATTTGGCGCATTGAGCGTGCGAGTGTTTGCCTGCAAACGGCGAATCATTTCTTCATTTCGATTATGAATTAGGGCAAAGCGAGCTTCGCGGCTACCTGGCACGAACTGGTATTCTAGAGATGCGCCAATACGTAATTTGATGAAGAAACCGAGACCTGCCATTACACCTCTCTCATTAACGATAGCACCGAATATTAATCCTCCTCCAGATATGGCTATTGGGCTATTAGGACCGCTCTCAATATGCGAGTTAGAGTTCACTGAGCGTTGAAGCATTGCATAAAGAGACTCCACGAGTGCGTCATTCATTGCACCATTAAGATCTGTTTCAAGTGAAGGAATGAGTGCTAGTATGCGCTCACGTTTTTCTGCAATGCTTGGTTGTTGAGTATCGTTCACATCATGTAGACGCATTGCTACTAAAAGATTACGACGTGCTTCTTCAAAATGAGCTGGTGTATTTCGCTCAAAGCCTAACATGGCACCGACATAGGGAGTGGCACCACCAGCAAAGCCAATGACAGCCCCGGCTCCTACTTGGGCGCTAAAGTCTACTCCATGACCAAGATAATGGCGAACACCAGCATATATACCGGCGCTTACGCCACCAAATTCAGGTGTAAATGCAGCAACAACTCCAGTTTCAATAGTAGTTTGACCTTCTCCGCCAACTCTTACTTCCCAGTGAATAGGGCGAACACTTAATCCTGGGGCAACAGTACCGGTTGATGTTAAACCAACTCCTGCTTCAATACGAGCGATTTCGATATAGCCGCGACCACCTCTTGTTGTAATACGTATAGGACGTACGCTCATGCCAATACCAACCATACCGGCATCAAGACCAGTTTGGTTGAAGAGTAAGCCGCCACCAACTCCAACACCTAGCAGTGAACGTTCAATTTCAGAGGCTGACACGGTGATGTTGCTTTCACGGAAACGCTGTGAGTTATTTAGATGTGCAGCAATAGCTTCAGCAGTTCTTTGAGCAACTGTCTGACGCAGTAAAGCAGCATCCATACGCTCGATCAGCTGTATTTCAGCTTGAGTTGCGGGTTGGTAACGATAGACATGTTCACGAATTTCACGTGCTGCATTGGTCCGCGCTCTCAGCAAATCAGCATGAGTCATGCTGTCAAGATTGTCCGGTAAAGTAATATTGGGAATGACAGCACTAGCTGCTGTACGCATTTCAGGTGTTACAGTCGCCGGTAAAGATTGCGGAGCAGTATTCGGGTTAGCAACTGCGGCTGTAGGTGCATCGGCAGTAACATCTCTCTGAAGCAAACCATATTCTCTTACTAGGCCGATGCGAACCGCGAGTAATTGATCTGCATTCAGTGTTTGTTCCAGATTGCGATTAAAAACAATTGCGCTTGATACTCTGTGGTCAGCAAATTCACGTTGATGTACAGAGATATAAGTGTTTTCTGCTGCAATGTACTGCTCTTTTGATCGAATTTCAGCTTGATGATTTCCGCTTAAACCACGTAAACGCGTTAATTCTCTTATTGCTTCATCACGAAGGCGAATGTGTTCGCGCACCATATTTTCTTGAGCGCGAATATAATTTTCACCTGACTCGCGGAGACGATTAAGCTCAGCTAATGCCGCTACCGGTGAGTGGGCACTGCTTAATCGTTCATTGAGCCAAGTTCGTAAATTGTCCTCAGTAGCACTCGTGCCAGTTATACCAAGGCGAACAATAATATCTCGATCTACAGTTGATCCGCGAGCTGTTTGAACGCGATCATTACGGTTGAGGTCAGAGATGTAATTAATCAAGGCATCCAATGCTGGTTGACCTTCACCGCGAACATCATTATAAGCGGCTACTGGATTACGTGTAGTTTCCACGCGCTCTGCTTGATTTACCAGTTGAGTACGAAGTGCCTCTGTACTACCACGAGGAAGAGTTAAGCCTGCAGCAATTGTACAGATGCGGTGTACAGATCGTACTATGCTTTGGACTTGAGGGTGATCTCGCAAGTCTTGGTCATCAGTTGGTATACCCAAATCGTCTACTAATTCTGACACAGTAATATCACCTCCACGGGCTAAGTTAGTTGCAAGTTTTTCAATTACTTGTTGTGGACTGCGAACCCGTACGCGAGCATAGCCTGGAATTTCATGCAGAATGCGAATCTGTTCAGCAATACTCTCTGCTGCTTGCTGAATCTCAAATGAACCATTATTGAAATGTTCGACTAAACGCCTTTGTTCTTCAGTGCGTCCAACTTTGATAAAGCCTAGGAAGTAGCGACCTTGTTCATGTAAGGCATCACCAACCTGGCGATTATTGAATTCTGCGTGTAATAGTCGATTCAGTGTAGCTACTGGGTTAGCAACAGGAGCTATTTCTTCATCACGAACCCCTTCTTCGCGGCCTTGATCAGGAGCACCAATCACATTGACAGTTGTTACGGTCATTGGTGTCACATGTATAGCAGCAGCTGTTACATGGCGGCTAATACTTATTCCAGCAACTTGTGCGTTGGGATGCAATGCTCGTTGTGCTGCCTCTGCAATTTCATCCATTGGCTGGGGTGTTCGTGTATGTGCAATTTCGACGCCCATAGCACCAACAATATGACCAACAGGTCTGCTTTCAGCATCGTAGCCGTCAATATGAGCTATCACAAATCTGTTACGGTCACTTGCATCCTCGATTACTAAGCTGCCGCGTTCACTTCCCGGATGAGATCGAACAGTCGCTACTTGTCGATTGATATCCTCAACTATGTTTCTTACTACTGTACGTAATGCGTTGTCATTCGCAAAGTTTTGTACTTCAGAGCTTGGAGCTTCAGGATCTGTAGCGGTTGTCCCTGTACGTACTGTAGGTTCAGCAGGTGCATTTGCTACTTGTGCTTGTGGCGCAGGTTGGCCTTCGGTAGCGACGCGGTTTAATTCTCTTAATGCGTCAGCCAGCGGCATGCGGGCAATTGGATGTGCGGTGAAGTTGCCTGTACCAGTTGAGCCCGGCGCTGTTTCTGCAAAGTAGACAGGGTGACCGTCAAGTGTTGCTCGTGTTAAACGAATAACAGTACGTGAAGTTCCTCTTATCACCTCAGCATCGCTGCCTTCTAGAGCAGTGAAAGTTAGGCCTCCATCAATCGCATCTAAAGCAGGATCAGCTAATGCGGTAATATTCTCGTTTTCTCCTAAAGGCTGGGCGCGACTTGCTAGTGTGCGCGCTTCGGCAGGATTACGTGGAGCTACTGCTGTTGGTGTAGTATCTGTATCTTGATCATCGCTTGGTGCAATATCCTCTGCAGTATCGTCGCTATCTAAACCGCGTGTATCTACTGGTGGTTCATCTCGTGCTGGCGCAGTTGGTGCTGGTCTGACTGCTCTTTGAGGTTCAGTAGCGGTAGGGCGAGGAGCATCAGCTTGAGCAGTAGTATTATTATCCAGCTCATGAGCTAATGTTTCTTCCAAACGAGCTCTTTGGGTAGGGTCATATCGGAAACCTGTTCCAATTGCATCAGCGATAACGTGGGCAATGGTACCTTGAACGCCACGAGTACGAGTGAAAAGAGAGTCGACGTTTTGGCTATCAATTGCAATGACATCATAATCATCGCGTACTGCAGCTGAATTGTTGTCAGTAGTATTATTGGCAACCATGAAGCTAATGCTGTGGTCTTGATTATCTCCACCTCGATAATGGAGAGTAATTACGCCAGGTCGATTAGCGTCAGCAGTGGCACGGAATCTGCCGCCATCATAGAAGGTGTTAAGACCTCGACTTAGTGCTGCTGCGACACGTGTAGTAGTCTCAGCATTTACTAAACGATCTGGAGTAAAGTGGCTTCTATCCCAACGAGCATCCACATTGTCTGCTCTTGCTGCAGGAGCCTCAACTCTTGCGGCTGCGACTGCTGCTTCTCTTGGAGTGGCACGTGCAGCTACTTGAGGAGCTACTGCTTCAGTAGGTCTGGTGTCGGTACTTGATCCTGTTGCTGCTACTACGTTCTGAGTGTTTGCTGCAGGAGCATTATTAGTTTGTACACGTTGCGCTAGGGTAGTTACGATATCTCCTAGGTTGCGATTAGTGAGGAGTGCCACATCAACGCCTTGCAATGGACCAGCTGTTGTTGCGCCTGGTGCGATTACGCTGTAGGTGCCATCACGATTAGCACGAAGTACTACACGCTCAGTGTTTGAAGTATGACCATGCGGTGCGATGGCAATACCACGA
>CAZEGN010000005.1:0-68806 GCA_964512325.1 uncultured Candidatus Peribacteria bacterium | reverse complement strand
CCTCACTCCTCACCAAGTTTTACTGGGTGGCGCGTTTAATCCTTGAATTCTCCTATAACGGGCAGAGGAAATTGCTTCAGAATAGTAAATCAGCTAAGGAACTCTGGGCTTCTATATAATAACTTGCCCCCACCCTTGGTTGCTTACAAACTTTGAAGTACACAATTTTTGAATCATAGAGATTTTGCTATATTGGGTTCAATTAAGAGCAAGTTATATGTCCTTTGAGAAAAAGTGTCTGCAGTGTCAGAGCAACTTCATCACTACGTATAACGAAGCAGAATTCTATAAAAAAGTAGCTCCTGTGGTTGGTGGCATTACACAATCTCTTCCGGAAGCAAAACTTTGCTCTGCATGCAGAGAACAGCGGCGTTTAACATTTAGAAATGAACGAAAACTTTACAATCGTAAATGTGATTTAACTGGAAAAGAAATTCTTTCTATTTATTCTCCTGATAAGCCATATAAAGTTTATGATCAAACTGAATGGTGGGGAGATGGCTGGGATCCTTTAAGTTACGCTAGAGACTATGATTTCTCTCGCTCATTCTTCTCACAATTACAAGACTTACTTCTAGCTGTTCCAAAGATTAGTCTAGTAGTAGGAAAGAATGAGAACTCTAGCTACAATAACTTTTTAGCTGATTGTAAAAATTGTTACATGATTCTAGGTTGGGGAGAATATTCTGAAGACTGCTATTATGGAAGGTTTGTAAATAGCTGCAAGAATTGCGTGGATACTTCCTATACATATCACTCCGAGCTCTGTTATGAATGTGTAGATGTGGATCGCTGCTATAATTCGATCTATCTCACTTCATGCCAAAACTGTAATGATTCAGCCTTTTTAGAAAACTGTATTAGCTGCAAAAACTGCTTTGGTTGTATGAACCTATCGAATCAACAATACTGCATATTCAATCAACAGTATTCTCAAGAAGAGTATTCAGAGAAAGTAAAGAAACTGCGCAATCTCTCACCATCGGCAATTGCCTTTATTCAAGAACAAATGACGCTTCTCAGAAAGAAGACACCGCAGAAGTACTATCATGGTTTTAATGTTGAAAACTGTTCAGGAGATTATATGCAATCCAGTAAAAACGCTCAGCATTGTTTTAGCATCAATAGTTTGGAAGACACTATGAACATCTCTGACTGCTTCGAGATGCGTGATTCAATGGACTGCACAATTGTAGGCGGTAATGACTCCCAGCTTTCCTATGAATGTATAAGCTATACAGGTAAGAACTGTTTATTTACGAACTTATCTTGGTATTGTCATGATCTTCTATACTGCCAAGAATGCTTTAATAATTGTTCCAATTGTTTTGGCTGTGTAGGCCTAAGGCATAAAGAATACTGCATTCTTAACAAACAATACTCAAAGGAACAGTATGAGGAATTGGTACCCCGTATTATTGAACACATGCGTCAAACTGGTGAGTGGGGCGAATTTTTCCCGGTAACACTCTCACCCTTCGCTTACAATGAAACTGTGGCATCTGAGTATTATCCGTTGAGTAGAGAAGAAGTACTGCAAAAAGGATGGCAATGGAAAGAAAAAGATCACAAGGAATATCAGCCACAAACCTATCAAGTACCTGAGTTGATCGAGAATGTTCCTGATGACGTTTGCGCTCAGATGCTAGCTTGTAGCAACTGTACTAAGAACTATCGCATTGTAAAACCAGAGTTATCTTTCTATAGACAGCTGAAACTACCTATCCCAAGAAACTGTCCTGACTGTCGCCATGCAGCTCGTAATAGTAGAAAAAATCCTAGAAAATTATGGACACGAGATTGTATGAAGTGTAAACGGTCAATAGAAACAACCTTCTCGCCTGAGAGACCAGAAACTGTTTATTGTGAGGAGTGTTACTTGCGGAGTACCTATTGATGCTTTATGTACAATCACGGTTGATTAGGTCGTTCCTCATCTTAAAAAACTCCTTCAATGTTACTTTCAACATTGCCTTCCCCTTAGTCGTCTTAAAATAGCCTTCTCTCCTTAATGCATCGATTTTTGAGGTGTGAGCTTCATAATAAACAAGTCTCAGTGGCATTCGCTTCGCAGTAGAGATACTCTTGCCAGAATTATGCTCTCGCAATCTTCTATCAACATCCCGGGTGAATCCAATATAGAACTTCTGGTCTTTCTCACTGAGTAACACATACACAAAATAGAACATATTTATCTCTTAATATGTTTCTTATTCTACCCAAGTAAAAATGAAGTTTTTATCAAAAAAACGATGACATTTTACAGATGAGCAAAACCAACTGAAGCCAAAGTGTCATTTGTCCATGTGCTTGCCCTAAACCATTCACTTCGCTCAGGTGTAGGACATGAACCACTTCCATTATTAAACAAAGCCCACTAGTAAAAATAGGCTTCAGCCGTGAACCCGAGCTACCACGAGTGGTTCATGGCTCCCCCTCTTGGTCAGCTTGCGAACTTGTTCTACTGGATTTTACCAAGAAGACTTAAAGAAGCTGCGAGCTCTTTGTTAGAAACACATTATTAATACATAATAAAAGATCATCTTGACCATGCGCTAAATGTTGATTGACAATTATTGCATAGCTATGATCTCCATAAGATAGTCACTTGAAATAGTATTATGAGTTTATCTGCGTGGTTCGGAACAAATGTAAGGAAGCACGGTATAGTTGGTTTATTGGTCATTGGATTTGTATATCTATTTACTAATATATTTGGTAATGGTTTGAATTATAGTGATGTAAAAAGTGAAACATCAATAAACGTTAGTGGTGCACAGATTAATCAAATAAGTAATGCTGCTGTGATAAATGGCAATAATAACATTGGGCAAATAAATAATTCAACACTATTAATTCCAAATCCTTCCTATGAGGATGAGCAAAACCGAATATGGGATGAAGCGTCAGTACCTTTGCAAGAGTTTTTTAGAAAGTTGAATTTGAAAGACTTTGATAGCGCTCGGACTCAATTAGACAAAGTACTTATCACTGAGCCAGTATTCTTTGAAAGTGAGTTAAAGCATTTTATGGACAATGTTGATGGTCAGGTCAGATTACAGAATTTAGGTCGTAAAGAATCAATCAAAAAAGACGGAGATATATCTAATAGGGGGGTTGATTTTATCATTCGCTATCTGAAAAATGGAACAGAAGTGCAAGACAAATGGCAAGCAACTACTACAAAGTTTTCTAAAGAAGATAATACTTGGAAAATAGGAGAGCTTAGATGTACGTGGAAACAATGTGAAGATAGCTTTTTAGCTCAAAGAAACTTCTAACTGTTAAACAATTTATTAAAACACTATACTAAATAAAGCACACAAAACACCAGTAATAATTATTGTGGGGTAAATACCAACCGCTTCTGTTTAGTTGCGAATTTTTTGCACGAATTAGTGCTGCTAGGGGTATACCGTCCAGTTTCTATCATCTACGATTATTGACTGACTATCAGTAATAGTTGCCACCTGATAGCTCGTCTTATGATCGTAATAACTTTTTATTTCTTGTAGTCGCTCTTGATACTCTGGATCACCCCAATGTGGAACAATAATAAAGTCAATCAATCCTAGCCCTTGTTTAATTACTTCTGGAGCTGCATTCTGATCATCAACGATATCAAACTTATCAAGTACTGGACAAGGAAGAATGGCTCCTGCACTTCCTCCCCCATAAACAATGCCCTTAGCTAGTAACTTATTAATTATCGTATCGAAGCCACTGACTTTCATCAAAAATCTCATGTAATAGGTGTTTCCACCTCCTATCCATACCACATCAACATTTTTCAACACGGTATACAAATTTTCGGGATCATCTTTATACAGCCGGAGATCCACAAGAGTCATCTGCATACCTAAAGATTCGAAATTCTTTCTTGTCTCGAACATCCAACCTTTCGTGTCATCTGTATATGGATCAGCAGCATTTTCAATCAAAGCAAACTTAATATCTGTAGCTTGCTTGCCTACAAGGTTAAGGAAGACGTCTCTAAGATTGTTTGGAATGTCACCTGAGGAAAGGAAAAGTTTCATAGCAAATGTTTTCTGCACTATAAATATACCTAACTTAGATGTATAGGTGAATATCGCAAAAATGGCTTATTGGCTTCTGCATAATCGTTGGCTCCCCAGATTGCTCGCTATCCAGAATTATTTTAAGAAAAGTGAGACTTCGCTATAAAGCTTTCTATGAGATGGTTTTAATTAAGCTGCAACAAACATATCTTCCCACTCCTTGAGAGAAAACCGTACATGTTCGCAGTTTGCTAGTGATCTGTGTTCTAACTGATGCAACACTGCAATTAGTAGTGTCCTTAGAGTATTTCCATGTGTACTCAAAATTAGTAGCTCTCTATCTGTATTAGAGGCTTGCTGAGTAATAATTTTACCAACTAGGTTGCGCACGCGTGTAATCACAGCAAGGTCATTTTCCACATCCTCAGCAATAGAGAATCTCTGTCTTTCTGTTGGTGTATCTAATTCTTTATATCGAATATAGCCTTTATGTTGGGCGAAAATCTTCGTACTTAATCCTTCAAGACTTCCAAAGTTTCTTTCACGTAACGCCGTTGATATCTCATAGCTTCGTATTTTTGCTCTTACGCCGCTTGAGAGTTTCGAATGTGCAATTCTCATTGTGTTGGCAGCTCTAACAAGATCTGAAGTCACAACATGAATTCCTTGGTAATCACTACAAATAGTGTTTAATTTTTCACCTAACTCTTCAGCTTGTAAATTTCCTTTAGCATTCAGATCAAGATTCATGCTGCATCCTTGAAGTACACCAGAGGCATTACCATCAGTTTCACCATGTCTAAATGCCAAGATGTCTATTATTGCCATATATGCAGCTTATTACGAATGCACTTTATCAAATAACACACATTGATCAATACAACACATTGTTCTATTCTGTCTACGACCTAAATATCTACTATGCTTTCAGAAAGAGCATCTGCACGCGGTATAGTTTTATCAGAAGATAGCGTAATCCTAATTAGGCGAGTGAAAAAGGGAGCTGAATACTGGGTTACTCCTGGGGGAGGCCTCGAAGAAGGTGAAACTTCAGAGGTTGCCATGCACAGAGAAGTGGGAGAAGAGCTAAATATTAAAGTTGAAGATGCTCGCTTGGTTTTAGAAGTGAGAAGTATGGTTAACGGAGTCTTGCAGCACGATTACTATTTTGTAGGTAAATTGAAAGAAGGCACTGGAGATAAGATTGCAGGTCCTGAAGCTGAACGCGCTGATGGCGATAATGTATATGATCCAAGACGCGTTACATTAGATCAATTAGAAGGCATTAACTTAGTACCTGAGTATGTGAAGGGATTAATTAAACGGATTCTTCTAGGAGAGGATATAGCTTTTGTGGAGCTTAATCTTCTTCCAAATGCCTAAGATAATTACTCTAAACGGTGTTGATAATGTTGGTAAGACAACGCAAATGGATCTGCTTGCCGCTGGTTCAACTCAAACCGTGCATACAGTTCCTAAGTTAGCTACTTTTGATGCTGGCTGGAAGAAAGTGCCAGGAGATTTTGATTGGTGGTTCGCAAGAGGTAATCATAATGAGTGGCTGGAACTTATGTTTGCTTCGCTGCTAGCTAGAGAGGAATATATGAGAAACTCTCGAGCTCCAGTGGTATTGGCTGATAGGGGAAGTCATATGTTTCAAAGTGTAATAGCTGCGACTTTAGCTACTAGGATGCAATTGGGAAGTACTGTAGAGGGGGCTGCTGTTGCTAATGAGTTTTGTGATAGAAGAGGAATAAAGCTAGGACTTTACCCAGAAGCTGAGGTTTTATTAGAACATGGTGGAAATAAAGAGTCTTCTGTAGAACTGACCATGGCTAGAGCAGGCTTTAAAGATGATGCTCAAGCTGAAATATATACAAATTATCAATTTAGACTTTATGATGGCTTAGCAGAACAAAAAGAAAAAGGGTTATATAACTCTATTAAAGTTAATCGTAAATCAATAAGAGATGTTCAGCGTGAATTAAGAGAACTCCTCAATGGTTTAATTCATCCGAAAGCATTTAAGAAGCTAAATCCTACAGTGCAATCAGTTGTTGGCGTTACAGGAAACAGTGAGACGGGAAAAGGGACATATGCGAAAATCCTACGTGATCAGTGGGGATTCTTAAGATTAAAGCTAAACTTCTTTGCGCAGCAAGCTGGAAAAAGTCCTAATGACCCTACCTTTTTTGCTGCCTTAGTAGAAAGCTTCGAACAATTTTGTAGAGCTCATTATTATGAACGCTTATTTAGCCTTGAAAGTTTTCATGGTCAGGCTTTAATTGAAGCTTGGGCCCAATACTATGGGAATAAATTTACTGCTGTTAGGGTAGATAGTTCGCCCGTAGCAGTAACACAACGTTTAACAGAACGGTTTGCCATAGAACCTGAACATGCTATAGCTTTAGTAGGTAGAAAGAATGCTCAAAAAGCCTTACCTGCATTAAGTGATTATGCATGTGACCTTAAAGTGATCAATAACGATGGAACTCCAGCTGACTTGCATGCTGCTGTTGCTGTACAAATGCGCACGAAGCCCAATTCAGGGGTTCGATATTCTTCAGTTGAAGATCTTATGCTCTCATCTAAACATAAAATGGCTATTGAAGAAGCAATAAATACTATTGCAAGCCTAGTTCCTGTTGAGCTAATAGCTATTGCCGGTAGTGGGGGGAGAGAGGATATGGATTCGAACAGCGACATTGATTTGTACATTGTTACTAACAATGATCCTGAAAAAGTCAAAAGCGTTTTAAAAGCTAAAGCTAGATTTATTCATGGCATTAAAGTAGGGACATGTGTTTATTCAACTAAGCCTGGTGTTAAACAGATAGAAGATGCTGGAAAGCTAGCTTATGTGCATTATAAACTAGGTTGTGCCGCATTCCCTATCATATGGAAAATAAATGATGAAGCTGAAAAGGTAATACCTAGGCTAAATGAGGTGGAGTTTCTCGAATATGCTCGCTCCTCAAATATGCTTAAGGAATATGCTTTGCTTGTTGAAGAAGAATTAGAAGATGAAACTACAAATGAAGTATTACTTGCTGTTATAAAACATCTGCATACAATAATGAAAATGTTTTGTTGGCTTAAACAGGTTGAAGTTGAAGGGTATCATAATGTTTATACAAGCTTTTATAAACTTTTTGCGGCTGATACTCCGCCAACTGTTCTTTCTTATCGTGACGCAAATAACAATGGCGCAGCATTACTATCTTCTAGGCAGGCAGCGAAAAATTTCTTACAATGGGTGAAATCATATTTAAACTCAATGAATGGTAACGCTTAAAAATAAATCCCCTTTAACTGTAGTAGGAATAAATACAGGTCACGATGGAGGGTGTTGTATCATCCATGGAAATAAAATGGTCGCTATATCAGAAGAACGTTTAAATCGAGTAAAACATTCTTCTGGCTTTCTTTATAGCCTATTTTACTGTTTGAAAAGCTTAAGAATTACTATAAATGATCTGGATGCAATTGTTTTTAGTAGTTATCATAAAGCAATAGATAACGGTTTTCAGGGACAACTGGAGAGTTTAGGTATACCAAAAGAGAAATTTTTTAGTATAGACCATCATCTCTCTCATGCTTGGGGTAGTTACTGTTTTTCAGAATTTGATGAGGCTGTAATAGTGATTATGGATGGTCTAGGTAATACAACTGACACTGAAAGTTATTATCATGCTCAAGGTAATAGCCTTAAAAAAGTTGGCGGAAATGATCCCGAGAGATCTATTTATAAAGGCATAGGTAGAGCATACGAGAGCTTTACTAACTTTATTGGTTGGGATGCTACTTGTGCTGGCAAGACCATGGGATTAGCCCCATATGGTAAATTTTATGGAGAAAATATCACGCTTTTTGATATTGATGAAAATGGTGCTGTAGCTTCAAAGTTAGAAGGTAAATATGATTATGCAGCTATTGACTTCGTAAGAAACAACCAGTTAACTAACTTGGAAAATGTACTTTATCAGAAAGACAAGGCTGCTGATGCAGCATCTTTCATTCAGTTCCATACCGAAAAGGCCATAAGTAAATTAGTCGGGATTCTAACAAATAAATATCATACACGGAATGTCTGTTTAGGCGGAGGAGTTGCTCTTAATGCGGTCACTAATCAGAAGCTATTAGACAATAATATTGTTGATAAATTATTCATCCCGCCTTTTCCTTGTGATACCGGTCAATGTATTGGGAATGTGCTAGCTTTTTTGGCTGAAAAAGGGATGATTATTCGTGAGCACTTACCTAATGCATATTTGGGTGCTGAGTATACTACTGAGGAAATAGAAGATGTACTTTTCAAAAGACAGACGCACTTTGCACTGCCTTATGAAGTGAAAAAGACCGAGTTTGATATAAAGAATTATGAAAATAAGGCTGATTTACAGCTGAAGGTTGCTGAATTATTACATTCTGGTTCAATTGTGGGTTGGTTTTCTGGCGCTTCTGAAATTGGACCTAGAGCACTAGGAGCACGAAGCATTTTAGCAAATCCGTTGATTGCTGATATGCAACAACAACTTAATTCGCGTGTAAAACATAGAGAAAGCTTTCGGCCATTTGCGGCTCTCGTACCCGAAGAGTGTGTAGATACTTACTTCCATTCAGCTAAAGTAGATAACCGTTTCATGCTTTTTGTAACTAAGATTAAAGACGCGTTTATTGGCATAGTACCTGGTATTACTCATGTTGATAAAAGCTGTCGCATTCAAACACTAAATAATAATGATAATAGAGATCTTCACCAGCTGATAAAGATATTCGAAGAAAAATCAGGCTATCCACTTTTGATTAATACGTCTTTTAACGACAATAATGAGCCTATTGTTGAGACGCCAAAAGATGCAATACGACATGTCGCGCTCGGTCACATTGATTATCTTGTTATTGATTCCAAGTATTTAGTTTCTAAAAAGAATCATGACTAAAAGTTTCAATATTCAGTTACCCTACATTGATCAGCAAGTGGTAATTGGATCAGATATTACATTGCAAGAGCTCATAAGCGTAACAGCTAGTTACTCTCAAATAGTAATATTAATTGATACGAATGTTTTGCAAATTAAGTTAAAGAAGGTTCTAGATGATTTAAAAAAATCACAGCCAACTAAAAAGATGTGTATTATTAAGCTTTTCCCGGATCGTTATTTTAAAAGCTTAGAATACGCAACCAGCATCTTTGCTGACCTTGCTGATCATGGAATTACAAGGAATACTGTTTTAATTGCTATCGGTGGAGGTTTCGTAGGGGATGTCGGTGGTTTTATTGCTTCTGTATATATGCGCGGCTTAGCTTTTGTTCAAGTCGGGACAACGCTCATGAGCCAAGTAGACGCGATTATCGGTAAAGTAGCCGTCAATGTCGGCCATAAAAAGAATGTTGTTGGAAGCTTTTTTTCTCCAGTACTTACTATTTGTGATCAAGATCTTATTAAGACAGATCCAAAAGAGATATTATTAGCCGTAGCTGAGGTCTTTAAACACTATTTATTTAGCACTACAGAATTAACTGTAATAAAAAGTAAGATAGATGCCTTAGAAGAATTGTTAAAGGCAAACCAACATAAAGAGGCATGGGCGCAAGTTATTGAAGAGTCGCTTAAAATTAAAGCACTGGCTGTTCAACAAGACCCATATGATTCAAACGGAATTCATAAAAAACTATCTTTTGGGCATACATTTGCAAATATTCTCGAATCAGAATTGCATATGCGGCATGGCGAGGCTGTATGGGTAGGAATGTATTTAGCTACTAAATTGTTATTGAGATTAGAAAGTATAGGAAAAGATTCTTTATATTGTGACTATATTTTGCAGGCCATTGAGCGCTTTTATGCAGTAAATAGTTATAAGACAGAAACACTGCATAAAGTTCATATCGAGAGTGCTTTATTAAGCGATAAGATTACAAAAGATAATAAGCCGACGTTTATTGTTTGTCCTAAACCTGGTGAATATAAGGTAATCAATAGTGATATAGATGACGTCTTAGCTGTCTTCAATGAATTATTCACACTTATCTAGCATAATTGCCTTTCAGGCAGAAACAGCAGTGTCTAATGTCGATATTATCCATTTCGAATCTACCGCACGAGGTGGCTACGGTGTATGCGAAATTAATTCTTTTAAGTACTTTTTTAAATACAAAGCAAATAGCAACTTTAATCAAGAATACGCACTCACTGAAAGCCATCAGCTTCCTTTCTCTACGGCAAATATCGTTTTTTATAAACGAGCCTACAGTCTAGGGGAAGATATAATGATTTGGGAATATAAAGATGAAATTTATACGGGAAAAAGTTTGCTTCACAATTTCGTTTATAATAAAAACGTGCCATTAGATATTAGACTCGAAAAGTTTAAAACGTTTTGGCAAAACTACTGGTTGGCGATCTCTTCATCTGCTGCCGTTATTAACAGAATAACCTTCGCGAATCATGATTTGTTTGAAGGAAGACTATTCAATGGGAGGTTAAAAGATTTCTATGGTCAACAACTAGAGCTTCTATACGACGATTGTAAGAAGGTTATGCCAAACTGTTCAGCTTTGATGCCTAAAATTGTAAAGAAGGCTCTTGAGAGCTTTCAGGCACAAAAGCAGTTCGTGTCAGTTATCAGTCACGGTGACCTCCATGATTTTAATCTTTCTTTTTCGCCGGATTTGTTTTTTGATCTAGAATATAGTGGGTTAAATTCGCTTGCTGGCGAGGTGGCCTGCTATCTCTGGTATATTTACGCACAATCAGGA
This sequence comes from uncultured Candidatus Peribacteria bacterium, assembly GCA_964512325.1. Classification (GTDB taxonomy): domain Bacteria; phylum Patescibacteriota; class Gracilibacteria; order RBG-16-42-10; family RBG-16-42-10; genus JACQZO01. The sequence continues at coordinate 58,024 of CAZEGN010000005.1, read as the reverse complement.
ACGTTTATTGCTAAATATAATAAACGCTTTTTTGAAAAAAGTAGGCTTGTAGACAATGAAAATACGACACAGTCACAGTTAAAACGAATTTTCTGGGAAGAATTTGTATCGCCTGTAATAGATAAATACAATCAGCTTCATCTTAATCTGGATAATGAGCTGTTTGTCAGATTATTAGCTCGTATCTTAGGAGTGAGAAATGTACTGTTATTTGAGGAAGCTGACAGACATAGCATTTACCTTCTGGTTGAAAAACTAGCCATATCTCTTGATAGTGGACAATTTTTTGAAGATTTAAGGACAATCACAATTGTAAAAGACTTTACAGATTTATTACCTGAATAGCTTTCTCTAATAAATTGCGATTAAAGCTTACTTTGTTTAAAGCTTCTGTGACTTCCACCCATTTTGCCTCTGTAATCCCTTCGACAGTTTGTGGCTGAATTTTGCACATAACTGGCACTGTAAAAGCATAAATATAAAGCTGTTTTTTGTGCTCACGTTTATCATCCGGCATAGAGAAGCTGTATTCAATCTTATCAATATAACAATTTAAGGTTGGGGACTCAGTAATACCTAGTTCCTCCTTAATCTCCCTTAAGGCAGCTTTTTCTGTAGTCTCATCTTTTTTTAGATGTCCCTTAGGTATGACAATTTTGCCATCATGATCTTTGATTAGTGCGACAAATACTTTATTCTCTTGCTTACAAAATAGATATCCGCCAGCAGATATATGGTAGACGATGTCTGTATCAAACTGAATCTGATCATCTTCAGAAAACATTTTCGTAATATTATTACACTACTAAAGTAGCATATCTATTATTTGTCCTATAATACTAGCCTTACATAAAAAGACCTTCAAAGTCCTGAAATGATCAATTGGCTCCCCCTCGAATACACACTTCGAACTACCTTTTTACAATGGGGAATCAAGTTGTACGAGGAAATTAGTATTTTGTCTCTACAGCAAAACTAGAGTGCTAGCCTCAGCTAAATATGTACTTTCTACGGACAAACAACTTTTTACTGTTCTCTTTAGATAGCGCTCACCTATTGAAAGTAGTGGTAGAGAATCGTAATCTTCATGCGTGGTACACATTAAGAATGTAGTGAATGAATAAGAAAGAAAAAAATAACGAAGCTTTTGAGAAGCAATTATTCAAATCAGCAGACAAGTTACGCAAAAATATCGATGCTGCTGAGTATAAGCATATCGTGCTCGGACTGGTTTTCCTTAAGTATATTTCTGATTCTTTTGAGGAGCTACATAGCAAATTGTTGCAAGGTGATGCTGATTATGAGGGGGCTGATCCTGAAGATGCAGAGGAATATAAAGCTGAAAACGTCTTTTGGGTACCTGCAATCGCTCGATGGTCATATATTCATTCTAGGGCTAAGTTACCTACTATTGGTACCGATCTAGATGAGGCGATGGAAAGCATTGAGAAAGAGAATCCAACGCTGAAAGGTATTTTGCCAAAGGTCTACGCAAAACCAAATTTAGACAAAGTCGCCTTAGGTGGCATTATTGATCTCATTACGAATACGGCACTTGGAGATGAAGTAGCAAAGTCAAAAGATATACTGGGACGTGTTTATGAGTACTTCCTTGGGGAGTTTGCTAATGCTGAAGGTAAAAAGGGTGGGCAGTTTTATACGCCTAAGGCCATCGTAAAGTTGTTAGTGAATATGATCGAACCATACAGGGGACGTGTGTATGATCCTTGTTGTGGATCAGGCGGTATGTTTGTAATGAGTGAAAAGTTTGTACTGGAGCACTCAGGTCGATTAGATGACATCTCTATTTACGGACAGGAGAGTAATCAGACGACATATCGTCTTAGTCGCATGAATTTGGCCATTCGAGGCCTGGATGGTTCGCAGGTCAAATGGAACAGTGAGGGATCCTTTTTGAAAGACTCGCACCCCGATTTGAAAGCTGATTATATTATTGCTAATCCTCCATTTAATCAGTCTGACTGGGGCCAAGATATTCTTCGTAATGATGCTCGATGGCAATTTGGTTTACCACCAGCCAATAATGCCAACTTCGCTTGGATGCAGCATATGATCTATCATCTTTCTCCTCATGGAATTATGGGGTTAGTATTAGCCAATGGCTCTCTTTCATCAAATACCTCTGGGGAAGGCCAGATTCGCCAAAGAATAGTGGAAGCAGACCTAGTAGACTGTATTGTTGCATTGCCCACACAGCTTTTCTATAACACCGGGATTCCTGCTTGTCTGTGGTTTATTTCACGTAAACGTATGGGGAATGGCGATCGTAAACGTACTGGCGAGGTGCTTTTTATTAATGCAAGCGAATTGGGATATATGGAAGATAGGACTCATAGAGCATTCAGTGATAATGATCTAACTAGGATTGCTAGTACTTATCAGGAATGGCGCAAAAAAGATGGTTCATTTGAGAATATCAAAGGTTTCTGTAAATCCGCGACGATTGAAGAATTGCAGAAACATAATTTCGTTTTAACTCCTGGCCGATATGTTGGTATACCTGATAAAGCACAAGACAGTGTGCCATTTGAAGAAAAAATGAAAGAGCTTACTGACACATTGACGTATCAGATTGAAAAACAAGGAGTAATCGATGCTGAAATAAAAAAACAGTTGAACAATATTGGATTCAAAATTTAACCTCTTTATAGTATGGAAAAACAGTTGATTGTTAAGCTACATAAAAGCTTTGAAGATTGCGCTCATGAGAACGATGGAGTGGAGTTTTGGTATGCCCGAGAATTACAAAAACTGCTTGGGTATGGACGCTGGGAAAACTTTGAGAATGCTATCAACAAAGCAAAAATAGCTTGTGACAATGCGAAACAGAACACTGCTGATCATTTTCGTGACGTCACGAAAACGATCGCAATGCCTAAAGAAGCCAGCAAATCAGTTTCTGACATTATGCTTACTCGTTATGCTTGCTATCTTATCGCCCAAAATGGTGATCCTAGAAAAGATGAGATCGCTTTTGCAATGACTTATTTTGCTATTCAGACTCGCAAGCAAGAAATAGTAGAACAACGACTAAAAGACTGGGAACGTTTACATGCCAGAGAAAAACTATCTATTTCTGAGAAAACACTTTCCGGCGTTTTGTTCGAACGAGGCATCGATGGTCAAGGCTTTGCGCGAATTAGAAGCAAGGGAGACTCTGCTTTATTCGGTGGATACACGACACAAAAGATGAAGGTTAAGCTCTCAGTCCCAGACAGCCGCCCACTAGCAGATTTTTTACCAGCGGTTACCATCAAAGCCAAGGATTTAGCAAATGAGATTACGAGCTTTAACATTAAAAAAGATCAAACTCTTACTGGCGAATCACCCATTACCTCAGAACATGTAAAAAACAATAAAAATATGCGTGACATGCTTGCGAAGAGTGGTATTCGTCCAGAAGAGTTACTTCCAGAGGAAGATACAAAAAAGCTTGAACGCAAATTAAAATCTGAGGACAAAAAATTACCAAAAATAGTAAAGAAGTTGAAGAAGTAATCATGGAGCCATCATCAACATTACACCATTGTAGTCAGAGCCTTCCTGTAAGTATAAGCGAGGAACATACCTCTAAGATAAAGGAAATTGAAAAATGTTTTCCAGGCATTAACTTAGAGATGACGACTACCAGAAGATTTTCGGCTACTGAGCTAGCTCTAGCAATTGCATTCCCAATCGGATATTGGATTGCAGCACATTTGCTAGATGATGTTGATCAATTTTTCTGGGAAACTTTCAAAAGGGGTGTAAAAAAGCTTTTTAAAAGATTCACTAAAATTGGGATGACCGCTGTAGCAGATGTTGAATACGTAATTTCTGCTAATGGGAAAGTAAGAGCGATTGTACCATCGGAGAAAGAAAAGGACTTTGCTCATATCAAAGACTTGGATGATTTAATTCAACATTTGTTGAGGGAAAGCAGAAATGTTTGGGAGGAAACAACATTGGGAGCAGTAGCTGAAATTATAGGTGGTGGTACTCCTCAGACAAGACGACCTGAATACTGGAATGGCGGGATTCCATGGTTATCAGTGGCTGATTTTAATGATGATAATCGTTGGGTAGAAAAAACTGAAAAAACTATCACCGATTTAGGCTTAGAAAAGAGTTCGACAAAACTATTGGAGAAGGGGGACCTTATACTTTCAGCACGAGGTACAGTTGGTGCACTTGCACAGCTAAAAGTACCCATGGCATTTAATCAATCTTGCTATGGCATCAAGTCAACATCAAAGAGTGACACAGATTTTTTATACTATCTATTCAAATTCAGTTTACAGCAAATCAAAAAGAATGTGCATGGCTCAGTTTTTGATACCATTACACGAGAGACATTTGACCAGATTATTGTCTCTTTCCCTCCTCTTGATGAGCAACGTCGTATTGCAGCCGTCCTTACATCACTAGATAACAAAATCGACCTACTACAAGCGCAAAGCAAAACTTTAGAGGCAATAGCTCAGACTCTTTTCAAGGAATGGTTTCCTGTAAATACAGAGTCCGGTAAGGATAGGGTTGATAATTTAGTGGAGTTTAATCCAAGAGAAAAGATAGATTCTAAAATAGAATGTCTATTTTTTGACATGAAATGCCTTTCAAATCAAACAATGGAAATAAGTGACGGTATAGTAAGAACAGTTTCATCAGCATCTAGTTTTAGAGTGAATGATACATTAATGGCAAAAATCACGCCATGTCTTGAAAACGGTAAAACAGGATTTGTATTTGATCTAAGAGGTAACACTCAAGCTAGGGGGTCCACTGAATTCATAGTTATGAGAGCTAAAGCCAGTTCTAATCCTTATTTTGTTTATTGCTTAGCTCGAAGCGAAAACTTCCGTGATTTTGCTATCAAGTCAATGACAGGAACCTCAGGTAGACAGAGAGTACAAATCAATCTTTTACGAAACTATGAAATATTCTTTTCCGAGATTCTGATGAATAAGTTTGGAGAAGTGTGTGAACCTATTTTTAATAAGATAAAAGACAATGTTTCTCAAATCCAAACACTCACTGCTTTACGTGATTTAGTACTACCGCGTCTCATGCGAGGAGAATTAAGAATACAGTTTTAATAGCACTTATCTATGGCCCATATTTACGAATCGGATATCGAAAAACTCGCAATAGAAACCTTAGTAGCCCAGGGATACACGTACCTTACGCCTGAAAAACAAGAAGCAGATCGTGAAAATCTGACTGAAGTAGTATTGAAGAATCGCTTGATCCAGGCCATCGATAAAATCAATGCCAAGATTCCTGAAGAAACACGACAACAGGCTATCAAAATCGTAATGAACCTTTCTCACGCTAGTCTCATTGACGACAACGAAGCTTTCCATCGTATGCTCACTGAAGGCATAGAAGTTGAAAGCTATCAGAATGGCGACGTGAAAGGTAATACGGTCTACTTGATCAATTTCAACAATCCTGAACAAAATGAGTTCCTTGTATGTAATCAATTTACCGTAACGCAAGGCAATAGCACAAAGCGGCCTGATATTGTGCTCTTCGTAAATGGCTTGCCATTGGTAGTGATTGAGCTTAAGAATCCCATTGATGAGAACGCAACAGTTGAAAAGGCATTCACACAGCTACAGAACTATCTACAAGCTATCCCTAATCTATTCATCTACAACAGTACTTTGGTAGCCTCTGACTATCACGATGCTAGGGCAGGCACCCTTTCATCATCACTGTCACGCTTTTTGGCATGGAAAACTGTTGATGGCGCCAAAGAAGATGCAACCACGATTCCCCAATTGGAAACGCTGCTAAGGGGTATGTTGAGACCAGCTGTCCTACTTGATTTAATCAAACAGTTTACGGTATTTGAAAAAGTAGAGCATTTCGATGCAGTTACTGGGGTAACCAGAATTGAGACGATAAAAAAATTAGCAGCATACCATCAGTATCATGCAGTAAATAAAGCAGTACATGAAACCTTACGTGCAAGCGGAGCTATACCATTCTCACTTGATACAGCAGATCGAGAGAAATTCGGTGATCAAAAAGCCGGGGTAATATGGCATACACAAGGAAGTGGTAAGTCGTTATCAATGGTTTTTTATGCTGGCAAAATTGTATTGGCACTAAATAACCCAACTATTGTAGTTATTACTGATCGAAATGATCTAGATGACCAGTTGTTTGACACGTTCTCATCGTGTAGACAGTTATTGCGCCAAGAGCCTGTCCAGGCTAAGAATCGTGATCATTTGAAAGAATTATTACGAACTGCTGGTGGAGGTATTATCTTTACAACCATCCAGAAATTTTCGCCGGAAGGGAATGAAGAGAACTTTGACTTGCTTTCTGATCGCAAAAATATAGTTGTAGTTGCCGATGAAGCACATCGCAGCCAATATGGATTTGGCGCTAAAACTCATATAAAAGACGGTAATGCTCAAACCAAATATGGGTTTGCAAAATATCTCCGAGATGCCCTTCCGCAAGCGTCATTTATTGGATTCACTGGCACCCCAATTGAAAAAGAAGATGTCTCTACTCCAGCTGTGTTTGGTAACTACATTGATATTTATGACATTGAGCAAGCTGTAACTGATGGAGCAACAGTAAGAATTTACTACGAGTCACGTTTAGCTAAAGTTCACTTAAAAGAGGAAGAAGCCGCGCAGTTGGATGCTGAAGTGGAAGCAATTACGGAAGGAGAGGAATCAACTGCGAAAGAACAAGCAAAAGCGAAATGGGCTCAGGTTGAAGCAATCGTAGGACATAAGGATCGTATCAAGGTGATTGCGAAAGATATTGTAGACCATTTCAAACAACGTCAGGAAGTGTTTGATGGTAAAGCAATGATTGTAACAATGAGTCGCCGTATCGCAGTAGAGCTTTATGAGGAAATCATTAAACTAAAGCCGGAATGGCATAGTACAGATAAAAAAACAGGTGCAATAAAAGTAGTAATGACAGCAACTTCGAGTGATGATACAAAATGGCAAGTACACCATACAACGAAACAAGAACGTCGAGAGCTTGGCGACCGCTTCAAAAATGCTCATGATCCCCTACAATTAGTCATAGTGAGGGACATGTGGCTAACAGGGTTTGATCTACCATGTCTTCACACCATGTACATAGACAAACCAATGCAAGGGCATAACTTGATGCAGGCAATTGCACGTGTGAATCGTGTTTTTAAAGATAAGCCAGGTGGTTTAATTGTTGATTATATTGGTATTGCTTCAGATCTTAAAAAAGCTCTAGCTACCTATACGGCCAGTGGAGGTCAAGGTGAACCTACTTTCAACCAAGCAGAGGCAGTCGCGACCTTGCTTGAAAAGTATGAAGTTGTTGATCAGATGTTCACTGGGTTTGATTACGAAAAGTATTTCACTGCTGATACGAAAACGAAATGCACCCTTATTCTTGAAGCTCAAGAATTTATCTTGGGATTAGAGAACGGCAAGAATCGCTTTGCAAAAGAAGTAGTCATGCTCGCCAAAGCCTTTGCCTTATCTGTACCAGATGAAAATGCTATGGCAATCAAAGACCATGTAGGATTCTTTCAAGCAGTAAAAGCTCGCTTAACTAAGTTTGAACCCTCAAATGGCGGAAAAAGTGATACAGCAATTGAAAGTGCTATCCGACAGATAGTTGATAAGGCTGTAGCATCGGACGGTGTTATTGATATTTTTGATGCTGCTGGAATTAAAAAACCTGATATTTCTATTCTTTCAGATGATTTCCTGGCTGAAATCCAAGGGATGGAAAGAAAGAATCTTGCAATGGAGCTACTAAAAAAGATTCTAGGAGATGAGATCAAAATGAAAGAAAGGAAGAACTTCATTGAGAGCAAAAAGTTTTCAGAGATGCTTGGAAACGCTATTAAACGATATCAAAACAACTTACTAACAGCGGTACAAGTTATTGAAGAATTAATTAACCTCGCACAAGAATTGCGGCAATCAGGCAATCGAGGACATGACCTCGGGCTCTCAGAAAATGAAGTAGCCTTCTATGATGCACTGATAGCCAATGGTAGTGCGCGTGATGTTTTAGGCGATTCCACTTTACGTGAATTAGCAAGAATACTGGTCGAAAAAGTAAAATCCAACACCTCAATTGACTGGACGCTCAAAGAAAGTGTCCAGGCAAAGTTACGGGTTCTTGTAAAACGAACATTGAGAAAATATGGATATCCTCCTGATGAAGAGAAACTAGCTACCGACAACATTCTGAAGCAGGCAGAATTATTCGCTGAGACATGGTAAATGTAGCCATTTTATTTGTTCAATTATATGCTGCTTGATCCAAACAAATTAGAAACTCTCGTCACGCGCCTTAACCAACTTTACTATCAAGGAGCTGAATACGTTATTTGGATCCAAGAAGAATACAAAAAGACAGCACCAAAGGGGCAACCTGCTGTCGACAACTTCATACAGCAAGCAGAGAAAATCTTACTTGATTGGCGTGGAACAGTAATTACTTTGTTAATGAATGAATTAGGCAGCGGACGTGAAGCTGCTTCATTGTTCTTAGCAAAGATGACTGCAATCTCGATGGGCAATTACCCTGAAAAATTAAGCAACCTTGTAATAGGCCACAAAGACAAGCTAGAGAAACTTGAAACAATCATAATTCAGTTAGAAGAAAAGTTTGCTCTTAGCGTTCGCAAAGAGATAGCAGAAAAAGAATATGATGCAGACATTGTCTACCATTTGGACTACCATCCTCAAAGACGTTTGATCATGCTTAATAATATTGAATGGCATACACTAAGTTTAGATTCTACCAATCATAAATTCTTTGAGTACCTTTGGGCCAGACCAAATCAAGTAGTTGCTGTAGATGAATTAAGGCAAAATGCTGGTATTGGCGATAAAAAGATATCAAATATTCTTTCGGACATGGGATTCGTGGACAATATAAAGATGATCTTTTTCCCTCAGTCCAATGACAAGGGATCAGTACAAATGCTCCCAATTGTTCGCAAACAAGATATTTATAAAAATCACCTACCAACACTAACCAGAGAAGATATTCTAGCGCTGGCGAAGAAGAAATCATCCTCAAAAGGGTAGAGAGTCCAAAGTAAGATTTTCCGACACGAACAAAGCTCACAAGTAAGCTCTTCTTTACTACAGGCAGGATCCAAAAAGATTATGGTAGGAAATATGATTTGCATCCCTATTCTCTGGTGTAATTGGCGTAGTTAAAGACGCCATGCTCGGTACAGACCTGCAACTCAAAATTAGACAACTATATACCACATCACTCACTGATGAGGAAGTAGTTCAGGCTCAGCAAGATCTGAGTGGCTTTTTTAACCTGCTCCATGAAATTAACCTTGAACAAAGTCATGATCTCGGAAATACAGATTCAACTCACAAAGCCACATGAGGGCATCATCGGTTTTGCTAGTTGTATCATCAATAAGTCTTTATACATCGGCGGTATTGCCATCCATAGTAAATTGAATGGCACGGGTTATCGCCTAACATACCCTACTCGCAAAAGAGGTAATCAATCTTTCCATATATTCCATCCAATCAACGCAGTCTTTTCTAAACAAGTTGAACAAGCTGTTTTTGAAAAACTAAAAGAAGTAATGACTCAAACAGATGATAGATACGATAGCAATTACCCTTAAAGGCGGCCATTTTACTATTGTCTGGCCACAACTATTTACTCCCCACGCAGGATCTCTTCTTGCTAACTTTAACCCTGGGAAAGAAAGTGTTGTACAGAATGCTACTAAAGCCGATTATCTAGCGAAGCGATACAAGCCGAAGCTTACACTGACACGACGTGGAGCAAAAATAACGCTACGCATTGAATGCTCGCTTCCCAAACTTCTGTATGGCAATAACTTTGATGAGCTAAGCGACAAAGAGTTGCCACTAATAGCGAACAAGCTTATTGAAGTACTAGAAATGATGGGAGTGCAAGCTAGCAAAAGTGACCTGCTAAAGGCAGACGTTTCTGCGATCCACTACTCCAAAAACTGTGTACTTGAAGAGCATACAAGCTGCAGCATGGTACTTTCTGAAATTGATAAATATAGCGAGAAGGGGCGATTGGATAAGAGTCAAAAGGAATATCGAAATGATGGCTCATTATTGCGGTATCACGCTAACTCCCATGAGTTTGTTATTTACGATAAAGTTGCAGACCTCAAACAGGCTCAAACCAGTGAAAAAAGAGCTGTTGAAAAAGAAAACCTCATGCAATTTTCTTTACTCGACATTTTAGAAAAAGAAATTGGCCGATCCGTACTACGATTAGAGTTGAGATTGAATAACCGTACGAAGATCCGGCAGATGCTGCAAAAACACAAGTTAAACAGCACTAATTTAACACTACAAAGGTTGTACTCTACCGAGCTAGCAAGAATATTACTCACTGGCTTCTGGCATGACATTACGAAGCGGTTACCAAATTATGTTATCGGTGCAACAGAAGACCCCATAAAGGTTTGTGAAAAGTTACGGCATGCTAATAGCACAATGACAGCACAAAAATTCCTATCTGCTTTTATGCTGATGTGGCTAATCCACAAACATAGCATAGATGAAGCTCGTCGAATGATGGGATTAACTGGTACAAAGGGAAGTCGAGCTTGGGCACGATTAAATAAATCCGTGTCAGAGCTCACTGTGCCCATGAACAGATACTTTTACCCCACTAAGGTTGTCGATGAGCAGCTAGAACAGTTTAGTGCCCTTCTACTGGATGATTTCCGTAAGAAGTACTACAGTCAACTTTAGAATGAATCATTAACCATCCTTCCATGAAAGCAGTAATTTTGGCTCGTGTATCAACTAAAGAACAGGAAGAAGGTCATTCCATTGATGCGCAGGTTCACAGACTTGAAGAACACGCTAATAGGAAGGGGTTTATGGTCATCAAAGTGTTTAAGATTGTTGAATCTTCAACGGTTGGCGATAGAAAAGAGTTCATGAACATGATTCATTTCATAGAGGCACAAAAGGAACCGATTGTACTTATTGCTGACGCTGTAGATCGGGTACAAAGAAGCTTCAAAGAAACTGGTTTGCTTGATGGGCTTCGAAAACTTGGCAAAGTACACCTGCATTTTCTCAGAGAGAATATTGCTCTCGATGAAAATGCACGGTCACATGACATTATGATGTGGAATTACGCAGTCATTGGTGCACAACACTATGTTCTTGCTATAAGTGATAATGTCAGACGAAGCATTGATGAAAAGATACGTAAAGGCGAATTGTCAGGACAAGCACCTCTAGGATATTTGAATACGCGGACAGCTGACAATAAAAGCCACATTTATGTCGATGAATTCCGTGCACCGTTGGTACGCAGGATTTTTGAGCTATACGTAACTGGAAACTATTCACTAAGAACGCTTAGGGAAATAATGGCTCAGGATGGTTTAACGAATACGAGGACAGGTAGAGCGATTACTGCCAGTCAAATTGATAATATCCTCAACAATCCCTTTTATTATGGGATGATGCGGCTCAAAGGTAAGATTTATCGTCACTGTTATCAACCACTCATTTCTGAAGAGCTTTTCATCCAATGTCAGCGAGTCAAAACAGGAAAGAAGCATCAGCAAAGTAATATTGTAAGAAAACCCTTCGTGCTTAGAGGACTTGTGCATTGTGCTTATTGTGGATGTTTAGTGACGTTTGATAGCAAGAAGGAAGGAAAGCATGTTTACGCTATGTGCAATCAATACAAGGGTAAATGTGGGGCAGTGCGCATGCGTGAGGAAGATTTATTACAACAGGTCGCCGATGTATTCGATTCTATGTTCATTCCTGATAATGTTCGTGAGGATTTAGTCGCAACCTTACAATCAGGAAGCGCTGCAAAGCATGCATATCATGAAGAGGCAATAAAAGCTTTGAGAAAAGAGTATGACGATCTACAACAACAACTCAACCGGCTCCTAGATCTTTGTCTGCAAGGGAGTATTACTAGAGAGGTTCATGACAAAAAAGCGTTAGAGCTCAAGGAGAGGCAGCATGAAATCGATAGCATCCTAGGTCAACACACAGAAGCGGACGAGAAGTTTACTTTTACTGTTACTTATTTGCTTTCTCTGGCATCAAAAGCATCAGAGCTCTTTAAAAATTCGAAAGTGGAACAAAAACAGCAACTTATTAGATTTGTACTTTCGAACATGACACTCAAGGGCAAGAAACTGCAGTACGAAGTCAAAAAGCCATTCGATGCAATGATTGAATGTGCGAAGAGTCAAGCTTGGCTCCCCCGATTGGACTCGAACCAATAACCTACCGGTTAACAGCCGGTTGCTCTACCATTGAGCTACAGGGGAATATGCGCTCGTAGTGTAGCGAATTTGTGCTACTTGTAAAGAGCGCTTACGACTTTTTTTATTTCTTATCGCGTAAGAATATCGGCCACTCAGTTTGAGCAATTCCTTTGCGATCAAGAGCTGCTCTTATCTGCTTTGTTTTACTAATAGCCTGATTTGCGTCTAATGGGAAATGTTGAATGTTTAAGGCACGAGCAAGACGAATAAGCGCTCTGCCACGCCAGTCCAGTTTGGGCTGTGCTGCTAGTTTGTTTGCTTGTGTCTCTTCGCTAAGAACGGCTGCTAGTACTTGTTCTAATGATGGTGCATTAGATTGCTCAACAGGAGAGTCAATATTCTGAGGTGAAAAACGGGGAGTAACTGGTGCTCCAGAGTTCACAGGAGATCGGGGCACATCTGGAGAGGGTCTTGAAATCACAGAAGACCGGAATGTTGTTGGACCATTAGTGCCAGGAGCAGCATTCGTAAAACCTGCCAATCGTCCAGCTGAGGAAGCGGATTTACCACTAGCTAATGATTCCTGTGGCTTTACTGTTTCTAATACCTCAGTACGTACATCTGCTACAATAACTGCTGCTGGTGCCTGAGGAGCAGTTTTATCTTCCTCCATCGCGGGAGAAGTAGGTTCCTCCGCTAAAACATCTATTACCTCTTCTCTGACCCCAGCTACTAAGGCCAATCCATTCGTAGCCATCGCATCCATACCAACAAGAACATTGCTAACAATATCTGGGCCACCATCCAGCACTCCGATAGTATCACTACGATCATTGTCTTTCTCTGGTACTTGATATACCTCTGCTATTCCCAAATGTTTATGATTTCCACACATAAGAAAATTATAAAGGTGTTAAAGCTATCAAATCATGGCTAGTTGAGCAAATTCCTCTGGAGACTGTGCAATAATATCATCTCTCTGCGCTCTGATTTGTTGCATTGCCTCCTTGATCAAAGCACGAATATCTCCAATCACACCCAAGTGCTTTTCCGTGCTCGCCTTTAGCCAAGCGTCTGTGAGGCTTGCTATCATAGTCTCATGCTTTGCTAATGTGTCACCTGCTTGGTCTTCGGTGTCATATACCCAGTTCGACATGCCTATAGTCTTTTTTAAACCATGTTTATCGACAATTCTGTCATAGCCCGCTTTGTAATTCTTATAAAGATCTGCAAAATATCCACCAAAAAGATTATGGCTACTGATTGTTCCTACTACTTGATAATGCTGTATATCTAAAGCACTCACCCGACCAAGCATGTCGGTGCGCCCCACATAACTGGGATGATCATATGGCAAACCTTCGATTTTACCACAATCGTCATATGCCATAATACGAGCACCAGTCAGCTTATTGTGTGCTTTCGTAGAAAATGCACCGCTCTTGTAAGCGGGACATTTATCGGTAGCAAGAAAAGTTGATGCGCCAACCATACTTGCTCTTTCTTCATCCCAACGTCCACAAATAGTGATCTGAATATTAGGCAATTCGCCATAAAAAAGACCAATTTGGCCTAAGTAGGTGATGAGAAGATTTAATTCTATCCGAGAGGATGGAGGCAGGATTAGCGTAGTACCAGCATGTTGCAGCGAGAAAGATGTTGTGTCGAGGCCGAGACTCTCTCTCAACACACTAATAACTTCTTCTGGAATAGCTTTTGCGAAATGAATTTTTGCGCCTACAGGCAAAAGACCCACTAGGTCAGTTTTATCAGCTCGAACTCTGGCTAGCAGTGTACCAACATCTCTTTCTGTCACATGACGATGCTGCTTCTGCAATATCCCCGCAATTGCCACTCGGTTCGTTTTAGTAGTATTCTGCAATTCTCGGCAGTTTTCAGCGACTACCGGCTTCAGCATGGCAAGAGCTTCATCTATCCTTGTCCCCAGATCAGGCTCAGCTGTAATTGCGACGTCCGAATCGTTATCCTTCTTTTGGGCTAATAAACTAAGCAATGTCTCTTGTTTGACCATATCAGCCAGTGCTGCCACTACTTGTGTTTGCATATCGGCTGTAGGCAATACTACCTGTGCAAGTGCCAAACGGAGAGGCAGGTTTACTAACCGCGGTATCTTGCCATGTGCTATGACCATCCTTAATAAGTCTTGCAGCCGTGGAGATAAGTCAGAAAGCCAACATGGAGCGATGCTATCAATTGAAGAGCCCTGCGTGTTATCGTTCACCAAAGCCCTGATAAAAGAGACGTAATTATATACCATCGTGGCGCGCGGATCATCCTTTTTTATAGGCTTGTCTAAAAGAGTATCACAGTATGCTTGATAGTACTCACTGCCTCTATGCATAAATTCGCCCCTAATACCTTCCATAACCCCTTGAGTGCTTGCACATAGTCTAGCATGAGCAACTCCAACTTCCACCTCCTCTGACTCACTAAGTTTAGCAGATTCACGCTCATGGATGCGAGACAAAACAAAAGAAATCGCACTACTTACTTGTTCCGCCTCTGCTAGAGGAGTAGAAAAGGGGGTCAATGCAACGATTCTCCTCAATTGTGCCGCTTTATTGGCATGTAAAGCTTGCAAGCCACTGGCAAACACACACTCAATTGCTTCAGGAGTTGTGTCGGTTTTCGTCTCACAATATTCACACCACCAAGTTAAGTCACCCTCGGCAACACCCTCTAACAAAAATAAGAGATCTCGAAAGCAATAAGCGAGCAGGCCATACTCAATAGCGTTTGGATATTTTTCTATACGGCTACCAACTGTTTGTACGAGCCTTGGCAGACGTGTATCCTGAGCACTGGCCCCATTACAGTGCAGCAAAATGCGACTAATAATACTTGGTGGCAGATTATATGCGAGAGCGTCACTTACAAACTGCCGTACTCCACCGAAGTATACTCGTTCTAACCATGAAGCACTTTCAATAATTTTACCGACAGCCCAGCTCAGCTGTGGATGGGTGCGGTGTAATGTGAATAAGTAATCTAGCAGTCCATAACCATTATGGTCTCGACGGTGATCATCCAATTGGATACCAATATTAAATTCTTGGGGACGAGGTACATCTGACAGACGCACTCGATAAGTTTGATATACAGGATTAGCAGTAACTAGCTCTCTATGCAAAAATGCAGCTAGCTCTAATAAAAAGGCCAAGGTTTGCGGCGACCGATTAATGCTATGCGCCAGGTCTCTATCTATATCATCAAGAAAGGCCAGTTCATGCTGCAATGAACCGATTCTTTCCACGCGTTCGCGTAGGGAAGTCACAAACGCAATAATTGTAGCTCTAGATTCTGGCAAACGTTCTTCGAGCACTGCTTGGATAGTATGCAAATACTGTTCAGGATCACTAGCAATGTCTACATAATCAGATTGAAATGCACCCAGCACAAATGTATTTTTAGTGGGCTAGTATACAGTTTTTCATCCGACTTTGAAAGCCCAGCTAGTCATCCTTACTCAATTTGCATATTTCACAGTTTTAATTAATCCGCCGTGTCTCGCAAAAAACACCTTCGTCTAGCTGAAGCAAAAGTGCTAACCAATATCATTCATGATCCCATTCCACACAGTCAGAGCTATTTCTCTGACATCAATCCACTTGTTTTAGAACTGGGATGCGGCAAAGGCGAATATACTATTGCTCTGGCTCAGATGTATCCAGACAAAAACTTCATTGGCATTGATAAAAAAGCAGATCGGTTATGGTACGGCGCCCAAAAAGCTTTGGCATTGGGTCTCACTAATGTGCTATTTATGAGGCTTTCTATCGAAAAGCTGTTAGAACAGTTTGCTCTAAGTAGCATTGCTGAAATCTGGCTCACGTTTCCCGACCCCTTTCCAAGACGTGCGGATGCTAAGCGTCGCTTAGTCTCGCTGCGCTTTCAAAATCTTTATCATGCAGTATTGCTTCCTAGTGGCTGCATAAATCTCAAGACAGACAATGCCGGTTTATTTGCTTATACTAAAGAGGTATTGCAACACCCTGGATTTATCATTCACACTACGAATGATGATATCCACAGTGCTCCCAATCTCGCTCCTGAACTACAAATTGAAACTGCGTTTGAACGAAAACATCGCCTAAAAGGGGATAAAATCCACTATTTACGCTGGTCTTTTCAAGCCTAATTGATTGCCATTTTTTGCTTGCTTCAGTAGCATGGCAGCGATCAAACCTGTTATGACTCTTATTGAATTTGCCGCTATTTTTGAGCCAAAATTGCAAACTTGGGTAAAAGAAAAAACACATACCTATAACCAGTATACTCAGGATGGCCACATTCTGGAGTGGTTGAAGTATATTGAAAAACTCACGGCCAGTGGTGGCAAACGCATCCGCCCTTACCTCATGTACCTCACTGCCCAACAACAGACAGATACTGTATGGCGTTGCGCTATTGCTTTAGAGCTATTTCATCTTTTTTGTCTTATTCATGATGATATTATTGATGAGGCCAATGCACGCCGCGGGGTTACTACTGTGCATCGCTACATTGCTCAAAGATTGCAAGCTGAAGAGCGAATTTGCAATGTTGATCATATTGGCTACTCGCAAGCACTTTTGCTCGGCGATTTAGTCCTATCATGGGTGTTTGAACTGATGAATGGGACTGATATTCCAGCTAGCGCACGCCGAACATTTCAAGCCATGGTAGATGAAGTCGTTATTGGCCAAATGATCGATGTGGAAATTATGACACGCTCACAAGTCAGCGAGTCGTTTATTTTGGAAAAAATGTACTTAAAAACCGCCAGCTACACATTTATTCGTCCTATGTTAATTGGTGCTGAGTTGGCAGATGCAAACGCTGCCACCAAAAGTTCCTTTCAGGAATTTGGCAAAAGCTTAGGTTTAGCCTTTCAAGTACAAGATGATTTGCTTGATTTGATGACGCCCAGCACTACCAGTGGCAAAAGCGTGTTCACTGATCTTCGCGATCGACAGCATACTTTTTTCACGCAACATATCTTAGATAAAGGCAACCTTGAGCAAAAGGAGGCTCTGTGTGCACTTTGGGGCAAGCCTCTTACCGAAGAGGACAGACCTGCAATTGAGAAACTGTTCACTGATACGGGCGCTTTCGAATCTGGCCAGGCAAAAATGAATCAGTTTTTTAATGAAGCAGAAACTGTACTAGCTAATACTGAATTTGCTAGTGAGCTGAAAGACCAACTGCAACAACTGAGTGCATATTTGCGTAACCGTCACTCTTAATGTGGAATCAAAAATTAATCAGAAAGGGGATTAAGGTAGCAAAACAAATTAATGCTCAGCATGGTACAAGCTATTATTTTGCTAATAAACTCTTCCCTAAACAAATTCAAAAAGCAGTACATGTTCTCTATGCATTTTTTCGTATACCGGACAATATCGTTGATACAAATACTGATGCCAAACTTGCTGCGCAAAAGCTCACACTATGGGAGAAAAAGTGGGAACAAGCCTATCTTGAAAAAAGCGAAGCAGAACCTGTGCTCTATGCCAGTAGCTATATCTTTCATCAATATGCTATTCCTTGGGAATATAGTGTTGCTTTTTTTGCAGCAATGAAGCAAGACTTAACAAAAAGCACCTATGACACCTACGCCGAGCTTGAACAGTATATGTATGGTTCGGCTGCCGTAGTTGGCCTTATGCTCACCCATGTCATTGGTTTTAATGACAAAAAAGCACTGGGGTTTGCCGCTGACTTAGGCTACGCCATGCAATTGACCAACTTTTTACGGGACATTAAAGAAGATTATATTGAGCGCCGGCGTGTCTACATGCCGCAAACCGAACTGCGTGAATTTGGACTGACCAGTAAAGACATTAGCAATGAGAACTTTACGCCGGCCTTTGACCAGTTTATGCAATTCCAAATCGCTCGCGCGCGCCAGTTATATCGTAGTGCAGATGAGGGGATTATGATGCTTGCACCTAAGGGCCAATTGGCTGTTCGAGTAGCAAGCAAACTCTATGAAGCCATTTTGACCAAGATTGAACAGCAAGCAAGAAATATTTTTCTCGGCAGGGCAAGAACTTCAAAATGGGAAAAGCTGCAATTGCTATGGCAGGCCCGCAAGCAACAAAGTACCTTTTCAAAAGCATAAATATGTCTCTAGCTGCACTTCGTAAAGAGTTACATGCACTAGCCAATCCAGAGCGAGGAGAATTTGCTGAGCGATTTTTTAAAACAGCAAAAGGACAGTATGGCGCTGGTGATAAGTTTCTGGGCATACCGGTACCTGCGCAAAGAAAAGTCGCCAAACAATATCGGCACCTTCCTGAAAAAGAAGTCTTAGCGCTACTCCATAATAAATGGCACGAAGAACGTTTAGTGGCTCTTTTCATTTTAGTTGATCAGTTCAAGCAGGGAGATGAGGTAACGAGACAACACATTTATGAACTCTACCTGCAAAACACGGCCTGGATTAATAATTGGGACCTAGTTGATAGCTCGGCTCACAAAATCGTGGGCGCACACTTAATCCAGCGAGACCGTGAAAGGCTCTATCGGCTGGCGAAATCCCCTTCATTGTGGGAAAGGCGCATCGCCATTATTGCAACCCACGCTTTCGTTGCGGAACAAGATTTTCAAGACACGTTTAGATTGACTGAGCTTATGCTTGATGACAAACAAGACTTGATTCAAAAAGCCTGTGGTTGGCTATTGCGTGAAGTGGGCAAAAGAGACCGACAGGCCTTAGTTGATTTCATGCAAAAGCATTATCAAAACATGCCTCGCACCATGCTACGCTATGCAATTGAACATTTCCCGCCCGAAGTTCGCAAAGCTTATTTACTAGGAAAAATATGAAAGCTCTCATCATCGGTAGTGGTATTGGTGGTTTAGCAACAGCCTGTTTGCTTGCCAAAGCTGGATACGAAGTACAGGTATTAGAAAAAAATGAATGTTTGGGCGGAAGAGCCAGTATCTTCGAAGCACAAGGCTATCGCTTTGATATGGGACCGTCATGGTACTTAATGCCTGATATTTTCGAACATTTTTTTGCTAGCGTTGGCAAAAAAGTGACAGACTATCTTGATTTGATAAAACTTTCGCCATCATATCGCATCTTTTTTCGAGGCAAGAGCCAACAGGACTTTTTCTCGGACTTGAGCAAAGACCTGCCGATCGTTGAAAAGCTAGAAGCAGGAGCTGGCAAAAAGCTAGCAGAGTACCTGGAAGTGTCGGCTTACCAGTATGAGCTCGCTACCAAGCTTTTTATGTACAAGAATTACGACTCGTGGCGCGATCTTTTCACTTGGCAGACCATGAAGTTTGGGAGAAAGTTGCCCATGCTTAAATCAATGCATAGGTATGTAGAATCTTATTTTAAGACTGATGCCATGCAAAAGATCATGGAGTATCAGTTAGTGTTTTTAGGCAGCTCTCCCTACCACACACCAGCGCTGTATAACATCATGAACCATATTGATTTTAATATGGGTGTATTTTACCCACAGGGGGGGATTTATGAAATTATCAAAGCCTTGGTAAGTATTGCTGAAGAACTAGGTGTCCAGTTCAAGCTTAATGCTGCTGTAGAGAAAATCATAGTTACTGATGGTAAGGCAACAGGAGTGCTCACTAAAGCTGGTGAGTTTGCTGCCGATCTAGTGATTTCTAACGCCGATATGGTTCACACGGAGCAGCAATTGTTAGACCCTGAATATCGCAGCTTCACTGACAAGTATTGGCAAACCAGGGGCATGTCGCCATCCGCCTTAATTATGTATTTAGGGGTAAAAGGAACTATCCCGCAGGCAACCCATCACAATCTCATCTTCTCAGCTGATTGGAAAAAGAACTTTGGCGAAATTTTTGAGCAACATGTCTGGCCGACAGATCCTTCATTCTATGTCTGTGCCCCCAGCAAAACCGACCCTAGTGTCGCCCCAGCAGGTAATGAAAATCTTTTTGTTTTAGTGCCCATTGCTCCAGGCTTACAATATTCCGAAAGCGAGCTTACTCAAAAAGCACAGAGCATTTTAGAAACCCTAGCTCAAGAATGGGGTGTGCCTGACTTGCTTGAACGGATTGAGTATCAAAAACTATTCTGCGTGCAAGACTTCATTGAGCGCTATAATAGTTTTAAGGGAAGTGCACTTGGTCTGGCTCACACGCTCAAACAAACTGCTTGCTTTAGACCCAATAATATCAGCAAGAAAGTTTCGAATCTTTACTATGTGGGAGCAGGCACAAACCCTGGTATTGGCATGCCAATCTGTCTGATCAGTGCTGAGCTTGTATATAAGCGTATTATGGGAATTACATCGCCTGAGCCCTTGGCTACTGCTTAGCGATAGAGATGCAAGTAAAACACTGTCCAGAAAATCACAAAGCCGCTTATCAGATTGAGTTTTGGGAAAACACTGTACAAGTGCAAAATTGTCCCAGACGTTTGCGCTTGAAATGTCTTGCGCATCATCCATAAGTAGACCAAGCCCAAGATATACATCATTGTACCCAGATATTGGGCAGCAATGATACTGCTTGTCACATAAAAAAGCGTACACAGCGTCAATGTCCCATTCTTGCCCAGAAAGGTAGCAATGGTGTTCATATATGCTTGCCGATCACTTTCAATATCCGGTATGGCAGAGTAGGCATGCATAGCCATTGCCCATAAAAAAGCAGCCAGAACTAATGGCCATGAGAAACTATGCCCACCGGCAAGAGTAAAGCCCACAAAAGCGGGGAAAATGTAAAGAATATTAAAGAAGCTGTCTAAACCGGGCTTGGTTTTAGCCCGAATGGGCTGAGCTGAGTAGAATACACCGAGCAAAAGAAAACTAATAAAAGATGCTAAGGCTAAATGATTTGTCCATAGCATTACTAAGAGAAAGGGAATGTTGGTGAGCCCTATCCATAGCCATAGTCGTTTATGCTCTTTCGGATCTACTACGCTTTCATAGTATTCCTTTTTCGCATTAAGACGATCAGTTTCATAATCAAAAATATCGTTGATACCATAAAGCAGCAAATTAGCAGGAAAAAGAAAGTACACAAACATGATTGCCAAAAGCAGCTCTGTCACACCGTCAATTGCCCGCGGCAGCGCTGCTAAGATACCAATCGAGTAGGGACCAAGCAGGTATATCCAAAAGCGGGGACGACTTGTTTTGAGTACATTCATACAAATAAGAAAGCCAATTTTAGCAAAACATTATTACTGTACTAGCACAAGACTTTTTATCAATGCTAGTATCGACATGACCTTGCTCTTTTATGAAAAAAATCCTGTTAATTTGTATTAGCTTATTGTTTCTGATCAGCCCCATTGATATAGCACAAGCACGTGAACTTGAGGATATCGATGACTGGTACATTAAAGACTTTAAAACTGAAATCGTTGTTAACCCTGATACTTCAGTTACTATCACCGAATGGATTGTGGCTGACTGTGGCAACTTGCCTGACAAGCATGGCATCTACCGCGTTCTTCCTACTTTTTATCAGGAAACATTTTGGCGTCGCATTCAAACACCAATCACCTTACACAGTATTACTGACTTCTCCGGCAAGTATCATCCCTTTACTGTTATTAACAACCCCGATTCTATAACATGGAAAATTGGCAACCCTAACCGCACAGTACAAAACGAGCAACAATATAAAATCAAATACACAGTACAAAACGCCGTGCGCACACGTAATGCATCTTTTGATGAACTGTATTGGAACTTAAATGGTAACTTTTGGGATATTGAAACCGATGCATTTGAGGCTACTATTCAGTTTCCACTCGGAATCAATCAATCCAACAGCAACACTTATTACTACTTTGGCCAATTTGGAGAGAAGCGCCAAGAAAATGTAAGCATGCATTGGTTAGACGATCAGACACTAAAGGTACAAGCCCTAGGCATGATGAGGGTTGGTGAAGGGATTACCCTTTCGACCACTTTCCCGAAAGGAATTATGACTGCACTACCGCTAAGCCTATGGAATCAATATCAGCAATGGACAATTTATCTGCTGCCTTTAGTTGTTCTCCTCTTCTGTTTCTCTTTATGGTACCGCGTGGGCAAAGATATCAATCTCAAGAAAGCAATTGTCCCTGAATATGCACCACCAGCCGGATATGATGTATTGGAGCTTGCCATGATTTATCACAATGCCAAGTTCAGCAACAAATTTATCTCCGCAGCGATCATGGATTTGGCAGCAAGAAAAGTAATACAAATTAAAGATATTGTGCTGAGCCATGATGATAAAATGGTTGATTGTACTTTTGTTTTTCAGAAAAATGACCAAACACTTACCGCAAGAGAGCAGCTGATTATCAAGGGCATATTTGATACTGACACACCATTATCAGGTAGTACAGCAACATTATCTTCACTAAAGGATAGATTTTATACCTCAATTCCAGATATCATTGTCGGCACCAAAGACGCATTAAAAGAGAAAGGTATATTTACAGCTGAAGGCATGCAAATGACTTTGAAGCTAGCACTGACAGCCACAGGCGGTATATTTCTAGAAGTTTTGTTAGTGGTAATTGGTCTGATTGATACCGCAGAGCAAGGACTGGTCATTTTTAGCTGCTTTGTTATTCTTCTGATCTTTTCACAGTTTATGGCTAAACTTACTACCAAAGGGTATGAATTAAAACGCCACCTGAAAGGTTTCTGTCTCTTTATGAATACCGCCGAAAAGCACAGGCAGATGTTCCTAGAAAAAAGCTTCCTTTTTGAGCAGATGCTACCTTTTGCAGTCATCTTTGGGCTAGTGAAAAAGTGGGTTACTGCTGCTAAAAAGATCTACGCTAATACTGACACGAACCAGGCCTCTATTTATTGGGGAGGAGCAATGCCGATTGCCACTATCAATAGCAGTGACGCTTTCACCAGTGCACTCTCATCTTTTTCCAGCAATATGACTTCAACCATGTCTTCAAGCCCTTCCTCATCAGGCTCAAGCGGAAGCGGCTCCTCAGGCGGAGGTGGTGGAGGTGGTGGTGGCGGCGGATGGTAAGGTGAAATTATAGATTATAAATGATAAATTACTGTCACTGCCTCCTCAAATTCGTAATTTGTAATTTGTAATTCACAATTTCCACTCCCCCTCATGCTTAAATTAATCTCCTGGAATGTAAATGGCATCCGTGCAGTCGAAAAGAAAGGCTTTCATGAATGGCTACAGCAAGTGCAGCCCGATGTATTATGTCTGCAAGAAACCAAAGCACACGTAGAGCAACTACCTGCTAGTCTAACCCATCCCGCTGGTTACGAGACTTTTTGGAATTCGGCTGAGCAAAAGGGATATAGCGGTGTCGCTACTTTTAGCAAACACAAACCGCTTTCATCAAAGTCATTCTTCGGTTACCAGATTCTGGACGCTGAAGGGCGCATTGTCATGACGGAGTATGAACAGTTTTTCCTGTTTAATGTTTACTTCCCCAACGGTGGCCGTGGCATTGAACGATTAAATTATAAACTTGAATTCTACAAGGCATTTCTTTACCTAGTTGAGGGGATGCGGAAAAAGGGCAAAGGCGTGATCATTTGTGGCGATGTGAACACTGCTCATCAAGAAATTGATTTGGCACGTCCCAAAGAAAATGTAAATACGTCAGGTTTTATGCGCATTGAGCGTGACTGGATTGATCAGCTAGTTGAAAAAGGCTATTGGGATACATTCCGTCTTTTCCATCCTGATGAGCCTCAATGTTATACCTGGTGGGACATGAAGACTGGAGCAAGAAAACGCAATGTAGGTTGGAGAATTGACTACTTCTTAGTCAGCGAAGAGCTAAAAGAACGAGTAAAAGATGGCTTCATTTTAAAAGATGTTCTAGGCTCTGATCATTGCCCGGTGGGAATTGACTTGGAAATGTAAGCACATTAGAGCACAAAACATATTCTATGAACTTTTTAGCCACTACAACTTTCGGACTTGAAGCTGTGCTTCGGAAAGAAATCAAGTCACTTGGCCTTTGGTACGAAGCAGTGGGGGATGGTTATGTAGAGTTCACGGGGGACGAAGAGGCCATGAGTACTGCTAACCTATGGCTACGCACTGCCGATAAGGTCTTTTTGGAGTTAGCTGTATTTGAGGCAAAAAGTTTCGAAGAGCTCTTTGAAGGAGTATTTGCTTTGTCATGGAGCAATTACTTAGAGCAAGACAGTGCTTTTCCAGTTGCTGTAAAAAGCTATAAGTCACAACTATCGAGCACTCCTGCCTGCCAAAGCATTGTAAAAAAAGCAGTAGTGAAAAAACTGCAGGCTACGTATCAAATAGAAGAATTTGCGGAAACTGGCGCTGCGGTTGAAATTCATGTCTGGATTAGGAATAACGAAGTGCGAGTGCTGCTCAATACATCGGGCATGGGCCTCCATAAACGTGGGTACCGACCTGAAGCGGGCGAGGCACCACTTAAAGAAACACTAGCAGCTGGCATTATTTACCTCAGTGAATGGGAACCAAGTAAGGCGCTTTATGACCCCTTTTGTGGCAGCGGTACTTTGCTCATTGAAGCTGCCATGATTGCCAATCAAATTGCCCCTGGACTCAAGCGCACTTTCGCCTTCGAGCAATGGTCCTGGCCCAATCTCGATCTTCTAAAAAAGGTCCGAGCTGAGGCTCTCACCAGAAAAAAGTCTCCGCCTTTGCTAATCTTCGGTTCTGATAAAGACGACACTGTTCTAGCGCTCGCTAAACAGGCTGCAGCAACAATGGGGTTAGATACTATCAGTTTTTCTGTCCAGGATATTCTCCTTGAGTCAGAATTTAAAATCCCTGTCTCTGAATTCACCCTCATTTCCAATCCTCCTTATGGCTTACGCATGGGAGAAGAAAAAGAGGTAGAGACTATCTATCGCAAGCTAGGAGCCTTGTATGAAGAACACATGAAAAGCAACTGGCACATTTTAACTGCCTTTGCTGCTATCGAAAAAGTATTTGGCAAGCAAGCAAAGCGTCGCAAACTCTATAACGGCGGCGTGCAGTGCTATCTCTACTCTTTTACAGAGAAGAACTAAATATCAATCGCTACGCCAGTACTGACCAACTCTTCAGAAGCCACTTCGGGATAATCAGTCACAACTTTTCCTTCAGCATCAAGCAATTGCCGTTTAGAATACGTATTGCCATCACGTGTAATCAATTGGTCACATTGACGACGTGAAAATGTGCCCTGCACGGTAAAAATAGTCTGATCAGTAGCAATGAGTTTGCCATCAGCGTAGCTATACTGCTTACACATCTGCTGAACGCCATCAATATAAAGGCGCTCTTCAATTGGTTGTAAGCTGTCAGCATAATCACGGGTTGAGATTACCATCGTGCCATCCTGATAAACAATAGTGCTTGACTGGGGCAGCACTTCGCTCTCATTGTAAAGTGCAAGCTCACGTTTCACTTGCCACAGCAAATTGCCAGCCAAGTCATACTCTTTGCGTTCTACCAAATAGCTCTCCTCCAGAAAATTGCAATAAGAATCAATATGATACCCCACAATATTGCCTTGTGAAAAAGTAGGAATAGTCAAAGTCATTGCGCACTCAAGGCTAGCAAGCGAAATAGGACTTTGTTTGGGAGAAGGTGCCGACATATGTTTTTTTGTTTTTATTTTTGCGATCTACTAATAATACCAGATTTTAATAACTCCTCGATGTTTTAGGACTTTACATGGAAAAGGATGTGTTGTGATGTAATGAAGAATTGAGAATGTGGTGAAGAAGTATAAGGGACATTGAGAGAGCTGAGAGGCCCGTTCCTTTCTTTTTCCTGTTCTCCTTCTTCCTTTTGCCATCCCGACTTCCGTGGAGGGATCCTGCCGGGATAAGCTCTGTGCAACGATAGCGGTTCATGGAGCGTTGGGCGGCAAACGGCAAGATCTTTCGGCAAGCTCAAGATGACAAAGAGAGAAGATGGTGATGAGCTGCCCCCTTTAAACTATCCCTCTCTTTTCCTGTCTCTGCCTTTCCATTCCGCACTCCGCTCTCCGAATTCCGAATTGTTTTGGTGAGTAGTCCATTTTTGCTTTTCAGTATATGCTAGTGCTGTCTTTGTTTTTGCAAATGGAATTTATTTACTTTGTGGTTATTTTGGCACTACTAGGCTATCTCCTTTATCGATTGCATAGCCTCGATCGCAACATTGGCCAAGATGTACGTACTACTGTTTCTTTTGCTCAAGATCAAATTAAAAACAATCAGGGCCTAGTCAGTGAGGTCAGTGCCAAACTGGCCAGCATCGAGAGCACTCAACGTCAAGTATTAGGTATGACGGAGCAGATTAGAGAGCTCGAGCTTATCTTTAAGAATCCTAAGCGGAGGGGCATTGTTGGTGAGATGATGCTGGGTGAGCAGCTGCGGGAAGTGCTCCCTATGGATGCCTATACACTTCAGCATCGTTTTGCGAATGGCACCATTGTGGACGCAGTGATTAGAATGCATGACCTCATTATTCCGATTGATGCAAAGTTTCCCTTAGAAAACTTTGGCGATGATAGCCGCGAAAAAGAATTTCTGCGCGATGTAAAGCTGCGCATCGACGAAACCGCCCAATATGTATTAGTAGGAGAAAAGACCAGCGAGTTTGCTTTTATGTATGTCCCCGCAGAAGGAGTGATGGAAAAGCTTTTGCAGGCAGATATTGTGCGCTATGCCTTTGATCGTAAGGTAATGCTCGTATCACCACTTACTTTTTTTGCCTACCTCCAAACAGTAGTGCATGGTCTGAATGCCTTAAAGATTGAAAAGAAAACGAAAGAAATGCTAGTCCAACTAGGCAAAGTGCGGGAATCACTGCTAACCTGGCAAGAATGCTTCGAAAAAGTAGGCAAAAATCTGCTCTCAGCTCAAACAGCCTATGATCAAGCAAACAAAGTCTCCAGCAAAATAGAAGTGAATATGAGCCGTCTACTCGACAAATAATCTCTTCTTAGAATTGATTTTGATATATGTTTACCATTATTCGCCTAGGCAAAATCAAAGAGGCTAGTATGCAACTCGCTGAACAGCACTACCTTAATTTGCTCAGCAAAAATCAGATTACTACCGAAGTAAGGACTTTAAAAGGCAGCGATGATGTTAAAGCAGACACCGCATTGTTCAGCGCTAAATTCGCCAGCGAAAAGTATGTATTTGTACTAACAGAGAGAGGGAAGCAATATACCTCAGAGCAATTGAGTACAGTGCTCAAACCAGCTTTAGAGTTTGGTGAAAATATACACTTTCTGATTGCCGGCCCCTTCGGCTGGGCTCATGACCAATTGCCGTCTCATTTTATACCGCTCAGTCTCTCTAGCCTTACTTTGCCGCATGAGCTAGCGTATGTTGTCTTGCTTGAACAGCTTTATCGTGCAACCAAAATCTTCAAAAACCAAAAATACCACTACTAAGGTCACTGGGTTTTCTTAACCACTCACTTCACATTAATTGTTCATGTTGCTCCAAGAAGAAAAAAAACTTTGGCAGGCCGGATTCCGGCATATCGCAGGCATTGATGAAGTAGGCCGGGGACCATTAGCAGGACCAGTAACCGTAGCAGCAGTGATATTGCCGCAAGACTTTTATTCTGAACGCATTCAAGATTCCAAAAAGCTTAGTCAAAAAGAACGCGAGTACTGTTATCAGCTTATCGTAGAGCATGCCCTCGCTTATAGCATCATGCACGCAAGCGTTGCCGTAATTGAAAAAATTAATATTTTGCAGGCCACCAAGAGAGCAATGGCACAAGCAGTAAAGAAGCTTACACTTACGCCTGACTTCTTATTGCTTGATGCCGTAAACATTTCTTATGCTGGTATTCCACAAAAAGCGATTATCGGAGGCGATGGTATTAGTCAAAGCATTGCCGCTGCCTCTATTTTAGCCAAAGTAACACGTGACCATCTGATGCTCGATCTGGATCAAAAATACCCCCAATATGGTTTTGCTAAGCATAAAGGTTATGCTACTACACAGCACATTCAGGCATTAAAAGAATATGGTATTACACCAAGCCATCGGCGTTCTTTTTTGGGTTTTCTCCAGACTTAATCTTCACGCCATACATCTCTAAAAGAGTGAGGAAGAAAAGAGTAATCATAGGACCAATGACTATACCCATAGTGCCAAACTGATTGATACCACCCAATACTGCGAAGAAAATTACAATTGCAGGCAAATGTGTACGGTTACCCATTAAATAGGGACGCAGCAAGTTATCAATGCTGCCCACAATTAACGTTCCCCAGACAAACAATGCAATTGCTTGCCAATAAGAACCAGTGACAAACAATATGATACTGGCCGGCAGCCACACAACCACCGTACCTAAAGGCATTAGCGCAAAAAATGAACTGATAAACGCCCAAAACACAGGCCCTGTAATTCCAAGCACGGCAAAACCTAAGCCTACCAATGAGCCCTGCAGAATTGCGGTCAAAAAAGCGCCTCTAAAAATAGCCCTGCTCACATCAGTAAACTTGTGCACAATAATCGCTTCATTTTCAGGTGAGATCGGACTTACACGACTTACAATCCGCAAGATGCGCCGACTATCACGTATAAAAAAGAAAAACGCTAATAAAATAAAGAAGAGGTGCACCAGTAGCAATGAAATGCTAGCAAGAAGCTCGGTGCCTTGTTGATAGATCCAATAAGACATTCTGCTTACTTGATCAGCAATCGGGCCTTTTAAGTCCAAGCTATTGATATCAATATATTGACTGATGTAATTAAAAGTATCCTGTAGCCAGGGGTACTGCTGAATTTGGAAAAGCTTTTCAACATTACCCGATTGAATTTGACCATGAATAAAGCTAGCGGTTGCAAATGCCTCGCTGGTAATTGAGCTGACCAACAACGCAGTTGGTCCTAAAATAATGAGAGTCAGAATAATAGTACAAAGCGCAGCACTTAAGTTGTTATTCTCATTTGTTTTCTTCTGCAGATAATTATAAAGCGGTTTCATAATTGCAGCTGCCGAAGCCGCAATTAAAAAGTCATACAAAAAAGGCAAATAAATCAAATAGCACACATACGCTACAGCCAAGATAAGCAAAACAATAAAATACAGCTCATGACGTTTTTTAGTGGTCTCCATGTGAGAATATTAGCGACACAAGAAGTATAGGGAAAAGGAGAAATAATTCAAAATTAAACTCAGAAGCAATACTGTGGAATTTGAAACTCGGAGAGCGGAATGCGGAATGAAAAGCGGAGAAGAAGGGCGTAGCGAAAGGGAACATCTGTTCATTTTCTTCTCTCTTCGTCATCCTGACCGGAGCGAAGCGAAGTGGAAGGATCTTGCCGGATGCAGTTGAACGCTCCCTGAACCGCTATCGTAGCATAAAGGCTTGCCCCGGCAGGCCTCCACGGAAGTCGGGATGAAAAAAGGGAAGGAGGGGAAAAGGAACAGGCATCCATGCTCATCCTGCACGTTTACATCTCTCTTATCTCTTATACTTCTTCCTCCCATTCCGCATAGTGAGCTTAAATCTATCCGCTCTCCGAATTCCGAATTTCCCTCTTTTTTTTACTGGTTCTTAACCGGCTGCGTTAGCAAATCAAGTTTATGGCCACAGTATTTGCAGATATGATTTTTATTTTGCCAAAGAGTGACGTGATAGTTGATTTGCAGCAAAATGTTAGTCAACTGAAAGTTGTCCTCAGTATAATTCTGGAATGATTTGAGCTGTAAGCCTAGATTAATAACAGTTTGTATTTCAGGTGTATGCTCCAAAACAGCATACTCAGTAACGATTTCCTGTAAAGCAGCAAAGTACTCCGCTAGCAATTGAGGCTCTAGCTGTTCTTGAAAGAAACGTGCGTATAAAGCAAAAGCTAGTTCGTAAAAACGACGCTCAACAAATTCATCTTCATTGTGATAAATTTGATAAAGCAACTTGCGACAATACGAGTTCTTATCATGAACCGTGGTAATAATATCTGTCCAAGCCTTTTTTGGCATAGCAAGATTGAATGCATCTTCCTTATAAAGTTCTTTTGCCAACAAGGTCAATACGGTAACGACTTTCTTTAACCGAATTTAAATAATTACACAAAGAGCTTCACAATATCCTTGTAGGTAATTGCCAGCATGAAAAGCAGCAGAAAAATCATACCCACCAAATGTACTTTGCCCTCAATCAATTTATTCCACTTCTTGGGGAAAATTGCCTCCAACCATACAAAAAGCAAACGTCCACCATCTAGAGCGGGGAAAGGAATAATATTTACTGCCGCCAAACTCAATGAAAGCAAAGCGATGAGCTGCAAATATGGTACAAAGCCGTTTTTAGTTACTTCTGCTGTAATCTTGAAGATACCAATTGGACCAGTAACATCTTGACTCACCTCAAACTGCGTAAATAGTCTTGTAATCAGTTGGCCAAAGCTCACAAATGTCTCTTTTAAGACCAAAACAGCATCAATACTGCCATAATATACAGCTAAGTGTGGTGGCAATTTTACATTTCTCACCACCAAATCATCACCATATCCCATTCCAATTAACTCTCCCTCTTTGAGAGCAGGAATATTAAATATCTGATTATTAATAGTAAGGCTAAACCCCTTAGTTCTCTTGTCGGCAATTGTATCATGTAATTGTGCCGTAGAGCTTACAGGAACATCATCAATTTTTTGCAATTGACCATTAAGTGGAATACCCAATTGTTGACCCAATGAATTTTCATGAATGTCATGAATCACCACACCATTACGCTGCAATGAGCTGTCAAAAAGAGGGGATTCGGGAATAATTGGCTTCATACCAATCATGTAGCCAATACTGAGCAGTACCACAGCAAGCACCACATTCATAAATACACCAGCACACAGAATGAGCGACTTTTGCCACCAAGTTTTCGCCTCAAAATGCTCTTTAGTTTGGACAGAGACACTGGCATTGGGATCAAAATCATCCTGTCCCAGCATTTTCACATAGCCGCCAAAAGGAATAGCATTCAGTGCATATTCCGTATCACCCTTTTTCTTAGCCCAGATTCTCGGTGGCAAGCCAAAGGCAAATTCTTCCACTTTAACACCACAGCGTTTTGCTACCCAAAAGTGGCCAAACTCATGCACCAAAACGAGTATGCCCAGTATAAAAAGAAAGCTCACAATATTAATCAGCCAACCAAGTATAGTTTCAAACATGGGTATTAAAGTAAAAGAATATGCGCCTGCACATGAACTGACTAAATAGTCATTATTTCTTGTGACTTTTTATCAGCTAAATCATCTAACATCTTATTGCTATCATCAATAACTTTCTGCAAATCTTTTTCTAAACCGAAGAATTGATCTTCAGGCAAAACCCCATCCTCTTTTTCTTGTTTTAGTTTCGCCAAAGCTTCATGGCGGATATTGCGCAAGGTAACCTTACTGTCTTCAGTAATTTGTTTCAGGGTCTTTACTAAACTTTTTCGTTTTTCTTCAGTGGGCTTAGGAATAGGAATCAAAAGCGATAAGCCGTTAACCTGAGGATTTAATCCTAAAGGCGAGGTCTGAATAGTCTTTTCAATTGCACTCACCAAACTCTTATCCCAAGGCTGAATGACAATAGTACTAGCGTCAGGTGTATTAATGGTTGCCACACTTTTTAAAGACATCATGCTGCCATAACTTTCCACCATCAAATCCTCCACTAAAGCAGTGGAAGCACGGCCAGCTTGGATTTGGCTAAAAGCATGCTTCAAATGATCGACTGCTGCCTGAATCTCATTTTTTGCCTGACTGATTGCAGTATGCATAAATGTATTATTTTAGTATTTCCTCAATCTCTACTTTATAATCTATCAGCGATAATTTCCACTCCCTACTTTACTGTCACCTTGTTGATCTTAATAGCCTTCAATGGTCTATCTTTTAAACGAGGATCAGTAGTATTGGTAGCCACCTTAGTAATAGCATCAACAATTTCCATGCCCTTTGTCACTTGGGCAAATACAGAATATTTGCCATCTAAAAAGTGATTATCAACAACATTAATGAAAAACTGACTACCATTCGTATTAGGTCCACGATTAGCCATTGCAACCATACCGCGCTCATTTTTAAGCTCGGCTGAAATTTCATCATCAAATGTGTAGCCTGGTCCACCAGTACCATCATTATAAGGATCATTATCCTTGGTTAGAGGATCACCGCTTTGCGCCATAAAATTAGGAATCACACGGTGAAACAAAACCCCATCATAAAAACCAGACTTAGCCAAAGTAGCAAAGTTCTCAGCTGTTTTTGGAGCCTTATCCATAAATAGCGTAAACTCAATTGTCCCCATGGATGTTTCCATTGTTACTTGAGGATTAGTCACAGGGATAGCGGCAGGCGAAGCTGTTGGGGTCATAATAGATGTAGGTGTCATTAATGCACTAGCAGTCACAGTAGGGGTAGGGGTCTGAGTATTATAATAAGAAGCCCCAGGAGCAGCTGTTTGACTACAACTGCTCAATACTAGTGCTAAAGTACTCAATCCTACAATTTGAAAAGGTTTATTCATGATTAAGCGTTTAAAGAAAAACGAGCAAAGCGGCGGATTTGAATATTTTCACCAGTTTTACCAATCATTTCTTTAACGTAATCATTGATTGTGATTTCAGGATTCTTAACGAAAGGCTGCATAATCAGTGCAGACTCATTTTTAAACTTCTCAAGCTTAGCATCTACAATCTTCTTAATAATCTCAGCCGGCTTATTTTCATTCTTCATTTGCTCAGCATAAATCTCAGCCTCTTTTTCAAGCAAAGACGCAGGCACTTCATCTGGAGTCAGATAAAGTGGATTCGCCGCTGCCACATGCATAGCAATGTCACGACAAAAATTTTGGAAGTTTTCTGTACGTGCCACAAAGTCAGTC
The DNA here is from genome assembly GCA_964512325.1 of uncultured Candidatus Peribacteria bacterium. Classification (GTDB taxonomy): domain Bacteria; phylum Patescibacteriota; class Gracilibacteria; order RBG-16-42-10; family RBG-16-42-10; genus JACQZO01. Next base: position 24,957 of record CAZEGN010000005.1, on the reverse strand, counting down.
TCGCAATTAATCTCTACTAAAGTACCAACCGTGTTATTAGAATGAATATATGACACCACGAGTCCCATTGCTGCTGTACGTGAAGCCTTTTCTCCGGCCTTAGCAATGCCTTTTTTGCGCAAAATCTCAATCGCTTTTTCTTGATCGCCGTTACTTTCTTCTAATGCCTTTTTGCAATCCATCATGCCCAGCCCAGTTTTTTGTCGAAGTTCATTAACTTGTTGTGAAGTAATAGCCATAAAAGTTGTAGTAAAGTAAAAAATTACGACACCAAACTATTTTTTGCTTTTTGGTGCAGCCTTTTTCTTAGCAGCTGGTTTCTCAGCCTCATCTTTTTCAGCCATCACATCAGCGGAAATTTCCAGCTGATCAATAGGCTTAGCATTCTTTGCAGTTGACGGTCTCTTTTGTGCCTCCTCATTGCCAGCAGGACGATACGCCTTACGCCCCTCCTGAATTGCCTCACTAGCAGCAGTGATAATGAGCTTCAAAGAGCCCAAAGCATCATCATTGCCAGGAATAACATAATCAATTCCATCAGGGTCAGAATTAGAATCACAAATAGCTACTACTGGAATCTTCATTTTCTTAGCTTCAGTAATAGCAAGACGATCACGAACAGCGTCAGCTACAAACACAACATCCGGCAAGTTCTTCAAAGTTTTCACACCAATAAGCACCTCATTTAATTTGCTAATAGTACGCTTAAACATCAGTGCCTCTTTCTTTGTATATTTCTTGGTTAATTCACCACTTTCCGCATTTTCCTCCAAAGAAATCAAATACTGAATACGCTTTTTAATGGTAGAAAAGTTGGTCAAAAAGCCTCCTGGCCAACGATTAGCCAAGTAAGGAACATGTGCCTCATTTGCGGCAGCAGGAAGAATCTCAACGGTTTGATTCTTAGTGCTCACAAACAAAATAGTTTTACCAATTGAAGCCTGATTATAAAGAAACTGCAATGCATTATTAAGCGCATGAGCAGTCTGCTCCAAATCAAAAATATGAATACCATTTCTCTTACCATAGAGATATGATTTCATTTTAGGATTCCATCTTTGTGTGCGATGACCAAAGTGAACACCTGCCGTTAGCAGGTCTTGCATAGAGATTGACATAGAACCTTAGGGTTAATGCAGTTAGCTATCACTTTATTCCTAGCAGCATTAAGCCAATACTTGCATGCTGAGGTTGGAACAATCCAGCTAACCACTGGTTTATAAAGCACAACTAGACTACAGACACCAAACAACAAAGTCAAGGAACAGACCTCAAGAAAGCGAAAAGATTAAGTTAAAAGTCCAAAACTTGCCCCTCGCATACGCCGAAGAAAAGGGAAGCCCTTATTATGATCATTTGCAGTTCCGCATTCTCTTCAATTCTGCTATAATTAACTGATATAAACACACATATGAAAGCGATTCGCGTAGGAATTAACGGATTTGGCAGAATTGGCAGACTACTCATGCGCAGTCTGACTAATCATCCTTTGCTTCAAGTTGTTGCCATTAATTCAGGCTCAAATCCGGAATCACATGCTTTTCTTTTAAAACACGACTCCAATTATGGTCTCTTTGCTAGCGATGTTAGTCATGACGAGCACAGCATTACAGTCGACGGCAATAAAATTGCCGTTTATAAAGTCATGGATCCCGCCTTAATTCCCTGGGAGGAAGCGAAAGTGGACCTGGTCATTGAATGCTCAGGAGCTTTTACTGACAAAGAAAATGCTGCCAAACATTTGCAGGGTGGAGTGAAAAAAGTGATTATTTCTGCTCCCGGAAAAGGGGTAGACGGCACTTTTGTGATGGGGGTCAATGAAGACCAGTACAATCCTGACACACAACATGTCATTGCCAATGCTTCTTGTACAACCAACTGCTTGACACCTATAGTACATATTCTCCATCAAGCGTATGGCATTGAAAGTGCTCATATGAGCACCACACACGCATATACCAGCGATCAGAACTTGCTAGACAATTCCCATCCCCATGATTTGCGTCGCGCTCGAGCAGCAGCTGATAATATTGTACCAACCACTACTGGCGCAGCGCTAGCAACAACCGATGTTATTCCTGCGCTTAAAGGAAAAATTGACGGCATTGCTTTACGTGTACCAACCAGTACAGTGTCGCTGCTTTATCTCGTGGCAACACTTGAAAAAGCGACCACAAAGGAGCAAATCAACCATCTCTTTGAGCGTGCTAGTCGCCATGAAATGAAAAAGTATATTGCAGTAAGCTATGAGCCTTTAGTGTCTTCTGATTTTAAAGGCGATACACACTCTGCCACTATTGATGCTCAATTCACTGATGTCATCGGCAAACATCTGGTTAGTATTGTAGCCTGGTATGATAATGAATGGGGATACACCCAAAGACTGGTAGATTTGGCAAACTTTGTGGGCCAAAAACTAGCGGAGCATGAATAAGTCTTCTTTGCCACAGCTCACCAGTAATTTCCCTACCAACAAAAGAGTTTTATTAAGAGTGGACTTTAATGTGCCTGTGACAGCTCGAGGGAAAATCCTCGACACCAGAAGAATTCTCAATCACAAGGCAACAATTAAGTTTCTGCTCGAGAAACAGTGTCAGCTAGTTTTGCTAGCCCATCTCGGCCAACCTCAAGGCCAGTTCGAGCAGCAACAATCATTCCAGCCTTTGCTGCCTGAACTGCAAGAATTATTAGGAGTAGATATTCAGTTAGTAACCTTTAATGACAAACACCCACAACAGTCGGTGACGCTCTTAGAAAATCTACGCTTTTGGCCAGGTGAAGAAAACAATACTCCCGACTTTGTAAAAGTCTTAGCAACTTGGGGAGACATCTATGTAAACGACGCTTTTTCAGTAAGCCACCGCAGCCATGCTTCCATAACAGGCTTACCCAAAGTACTGCCCAGCTTTGCTGGCCCTGCTTTCACCCGAGAAATTGACAATCTCAGTAGCATTTTACACCACCCGGCAAGGCCAACCTGTCTCATTATTGGTGGGAAAAAAGTTTCAGATAAAATTGCCACGCTAGTCCACTTATTACCCATCGTTGATTATGTCCTCATTGGTGGAGCTAGCGCCAACACCTTTGCAGCGGCAAGAGGGGAGAGTGTCAAAAATTCCTTGATAGAGGAAAGCATGGTTGAAACATGTGCAACCTTGCTCAAAGACGCCCATGCTCACAAAATTGTTTTGCCATTGGATTATGCATCTGACAATCAGGCTAGACTTGATATTGGTCCTAAAACAATAGAGCTTTTCAGCTCGTATATTGCTAAAAGCAAAACTGTCGTGTGGGCAGGGCCAATGGGGAAGTATGAAGTAAACACTTTTAACAAAGGCAATCACGCCATACTTCAAGCCATTACACAGAGCCATGCCAAAAGCATTATAGGAGGAGGCGATACACTCACCGCCTTGCAATCATTTTCTGAACTGACAGAAATCAGCTTTCTCTCACTCGGCGGCAGCGCCATGCTAGAGTTTTTAGCAAAAGAGACTCTAGTAGGAATAGATGCAATTAGACACTCTCAAATAGCACACAGCACACAAATTGAATAAAAAGCGAAAAAATCCCCTCTTTTCAATCCTGCTGCCCTATCACATCTCTTCTCTTTCACCCTCCTTCCTCCCTTCTTTTTCGTCATCCCGACTTCCGTGGAGGGATCCTGCAGATGTAAGCTCTAGGCAACGATAGCGGTTCATGGAGCGTTCAACTGCATCCGGCAAGATCTTTCGGCAAGCTCAAGATGAAAAAGAGGAATGAGGGCTGGCTTATGCCCAGGATGACAGAGAGAAGAAGATGAATGGCTGTTTCCTCAAGTTACGCCTCTCTACCTTTCAGATCTCGTTTTTTTTAATTCCGCACTCCGCTTTCCGAATTCCGCTTTTGACAAACAGCTCACATCTCACTAAAGTACATCCGTTCATTATTTGTTTAATGTTTTTATGAAAACAGGCATCCATCCTGAGTATCACTCAAAGGTAACTGCGAAATGTGTTTGTGGCGCCACTTATGACGTAGGTTCTACTCTTGCTGAACTTAATACTGAAGTATGTTCAGCTTGTCATCCTTTTTATACAGGCAAGCAAAAGATTCTTGACAATGCTGGTCGCGTAGACAAATTCCGCCAACGTGAAGCTGCTGCAAAAGCAAAACAAGAGAAAGTACAAGATCCAACCGCTGAAGAAGAGTTAAGCTCTGCTTCAGAAAAGCCAAAGACTAAAGCTCCAGCAAAGAAAGCAGCGAAGAAAAAATAATCAATCAGTATGCTAGAAAAGATTGCGGCTCTACGTCAGGAGTTTGCTGATCTTGAGGCGCAGCTGGCTGATCCTGAGATCTTCAAGGATAGAAAAAAGCATGGTTTAGTAGCACGGAGACATGCTGAACTAGCGGCTACGCTTGAAGTTGCAACTCAACTTGAAAACAACCATAAGCAACAAGCTGAGACTGCTGCGCTTGCTAATGATAAGAATGATGATGCCATGGTAGAAATGGCTGAAGAAGAGTTGCGATCACTAAAAGATGAGCAAGTACGATTAGAAGCTGACCTAAAAAGGCTACTCATTCCGAAAGATCCTAATGATGACAAAAATATCATTTTAGAAATTCGCGCCGGCACTGGTGGCGATGAGGCCGCTCTTTTTGGTTCTGACTTGTTACGCATGTACACCAAGTATGGTGAGGCACATGGTTGGAAAGCGGAACTAATGCACATGAGCCATAGCGAATCCGGCGGCGTAAAAGAAGCGTCTGTGCTGATCAAAGGACAAGGTGCATATGGCAAACTGCGCCATGAAAGTGGTGTTCATCGCGTGCAGCGTGTGCCTACCACTGAAGGTGCGGGGCGTATTCACACCTCTACTGCCACGGTTTCAGTGCTACCAGAAGCCGAAGAAGCTGATGTGGAGATTCGCAATGAAGATTTGCGCATTGATGTTTTTCGCGCCGGCGGTCATGGCGGACAGAGTGTTAACACAACTGATTCAGCGGTGCGTATTACCCACATTCCCACTAATACGGTAGTAAGCTGTCAGGATGAGAAATCACAACAGAAGAACAAGGCGAAGGCATTGAAGGTACTGCGCTCACGTTTATTGGCGCAAGAAATTGAACGACTCAATAATGAGCGTACCAATATGCGTCGCTCTCAAATTGGCACAGGAGATCGTAGTGAAAAAATTCGCACCTACAATTTCCCGCAGGATAGAATTACCGATCACCGTATTCAGCAAAGCTGGTCAGGCATTACCCAGAGAATGGAAGGGGATATTGGAGATATTATTGAAGCATTAGCGTTAGCAGAGGAGCAAGCTAACCTTGATGCTTAATTATGTGGAAAGACGAATTGCTTTACCGTCTTAATCGGCTATTCAGACCTGACAGTCTTGAGAGCAAAGAATGGTTAATGTTGCGCCTGTTAAATGCAGATCGAAAATTGCACAAGTTGAAATCTTTAGTCATGCAAAATGACTTGAGGCTTGTAGCACGAGCACATTCCAATCAAATGGCTGAGCAAGACTTTTTTGCTCATGTTGATCCTCAAAACCGTGACCCTGGAGACAGAATTCGTGGCGCCGGCATCACCGATGCTACATTCGGAGAGAACCTGGCCAAAATGCGCGGCTATGAAAATGTAACCGAAGAAGCGGAAAATGCCTTAATGAAAAGTCCCGGTCATCGGGCTAATATTCTCAACACCGCTTTCAATTGTGTTGGCATTGGGGTGATTGAAGCAAAAGATAAGACATTTTATTTTACCCAAAACTTCGCGCGACGCTTTTTACAAATCAATACCAAAAAGCTGTATTTTAAAATAAACAAGCCTCTTACCCTACGCGGCAATATTCTTGAGTCTTTCAAACAGCTAACTATCCAAGAGCAATACCAACGTCCTTTTCGTTTTAACTATCAGCAAAAGGGAAAGAAGGTGCTGCTCAGCATTGAACTCGAAGAACGTGGACGCTATGAATTTCATGTACTGATCCAAGCCCAAGAAAAAGAGAAGTATTATGTAAGCAATGTGCTTTATATGCGCGCCTATAGCAATTGGTTAGATCGCTTTCTTATTTGAATGGTCATGAATTTCGTCGACACACATTGTCATCTACACTTGGCAGAATTTGATACTGATCGCGAGCTCGTGCTCAGTAGAGCAAAGGAAGCTGGTGTTAAACATGTAGTGCTGGTTGGTAACGATCATATTTCCAATCAACGGCTCATTGAGCAATTGCCACTTTTCACTGACCAGAAAATTACATTGGGCATACACCCCCATCACATTGAAGAGTGGACACCTCACACCATTGCCTGGATCAAAGAGCATCTGTCATTACCTCAGGTAGCCGCTATTGGTGAAACAGGACTCGATTACTTTAAAAACAGCCATAGTCCTCTTGCCCAAGAGAAAGTCATGCGTGCTCAAATTGAACTGGCACTTACTTATCACTTACCTGTTGTTTTTCATATTCGCGATGCCTTCAATGATGCCGAAAGAATTATTGGCGATTACCCCGATCTACAGTTTATTATGCACTGCTTCACCGGCAGTGAGCATGATGTGCACTGGATTGCTGAGCGAAAAGGCTTTATTTCTCTCAGCGGCATTGTGACTTTTGCCAATGCCAACGCACTCCAAAAAGCAGCAGCGCTGATTCCTGCACAAGCGCTTTTGATCGAAACCGATTCCCCATTTTTAGCGCCAGGCAAACATCGAGGCCAAAGAGCAGAGCCAGCGTTTATCATAGAAACATACAAACACATTGCAGCCTTGCGCAATACTTCCGTAGAAGAGCTAGCTGCCCAAGTATATAGCAATGCTAAAACAGTTTTTGGGTTCTAAGACTACGCCACACTGTTAACAGCGTCACTACTAAAGAAATCGCAATCGCACTGCCCAGTAAGATCAAAGCAAAGGGCAGGAGATTAATTTGCAAATAACGACTAATATTTACTGTTTCTGAATCAAAATATTGAATAGCAAATGGCGTGAGCTTAGCACTAATGGCACTTAACACGAGAAACGCACAAATCGTGCTAATTACACTAAGTGCAATGGTTTCCCAAATAAAAGGACTCAAAATCCGCTTAAAGCTTGCACCAACCACTTGCATAATTGAAAGCTCACGACGACGTTGCTGCAATGTGAGTTGTACAGTAGCTACAATAATTAAAATCCCAATCCCCACAAAAAGAGAAATGAAGAAATACAAAAAGTACTTTACCGTATCAGTGATGGAAATCAGCTGTTCGATCCGACCGCGCTCACTAAAGTTGGCTCGAGCCTTATTGAGATCAATAAGCGTACTATATTCGGCCCGATCGAGAAAATTAATGACCTGCTGATAATTCTTGGGATCATTTACATTAATGCGCAAGGTAGCAGGCAGAGGATTAGAAATATCATAGGTATCTAAAAAGCCAGTCAACTCAGGATGGTCAGTACGAAAACCAGCTAAAGCATCCTCCTTACTAATATAAGTAATATTACGAATTGAAGGCAGGATTTGCATTTCACGCACCAATGCTTGCACTTGATCAAGTGGGGCGGAAGCCTGCACCTCAATGCTAATATCTAGTTTTTCATTAACGATTTTTATAGCTTGCTCAGTAATAAAGCTAACCAAAATAGCTGTGCCAATAGTCGTTAGAACTAGCGACATAATAAAAATTGTAGCCAAAGTACGAAAGGGATTGCGTCGCAGTTCGCGTCCGCTTTTTTGCAATGCACGCCACAGTGAATTTGAAGAGAAACTCGCTTTGTTTTCAGGACGTACAGCTTCAAAGTGCTTACGCTGTGAAAAGAGTGTCTTCGCTTTGGTGACTAATGATGTCATTACTGGTTTTACTTGACGCACAGCTTGCACCGAGGCAGCCTTTACCTTAGCTGTAACACTAGGTTTTTTTTTGACACTAGTAATATGTAAATAGACCTTTTTGTCAGGATGTAATTGAGACATTTTTGCGTAGGAGTCTCCCTAATATTATATTGTTCCTGCATTAGCGGCAATTATGCCAGAATTACTTATTCACAATCCGCAAGACTTTCTTTTGCATATTCCTCAGATTCTCGATCACCAAATCATCTTTTTACATGGAGAACTGGGTGCTGGCAAAACCACTTTTGTCAAAAAAGTAGGGGAATATCTTGGTGTAACAAGACCAATAGTTAGTCCCACCTTCACCTATATTCGTGAATATACTACTGCCCAAAACACAAAACTCTATCACCTCGACCTTTATCGTTTCAGCGGCAATATTGAAGATATTCTTTCCCTAAAAGATTTACGGCCAGAGGACAGAGTCTTTATTGAGTGGCCCGAAATGGTGCCAGAGCTAGCTACCATTCCACATCGAGATATTATGCTTAAACATCACAATGAAACCACGCGCCTTCTTCTTTGGTAAAAACTTTTTTTCTTTTTGTCTCATGCTGGTGAGCGCCTTGCTGCTCTTTTCAAGCATAGACTATTTGCTATTTCCCTTCACCAATACATTACCTAACTGGTTGCAATTCACGATTGGCTATGGTCTCCAGACACTTATTCTGTTTTGCCTAGTCTATTTCTGGTTTATTCGACGTTTTCCAGTAGAGCGCCAACAAATCTTTTTTCACAGTCCCGGTTTGATTAAGACGATTGGGTATGTCCTTTTTATATTCGTCAGCTATTTCGCCTTTGCCTTAAGCTTTAGTTTCATTAAAAGCCAGTTTGGCGTAGCACTGCCAGGCTTTGCTGAACAAGAGTCTTTACTAGCCCCCTTGGGCGATGGTATCGGTTTACTGGTTGCTTTCATTGTCGCCGTGATAGTCGCACCCATAATTGAGGAATACATTTTTCGCGGCTGGGGACTAATCTGTCTGCCCACCGACACATATCCCACACTAGCTATTCTCCTTAATGGCCTACTCTTTGCCATCATGCACTTTCAGCCTCAATCTATCTTGCCGCTTATTTTTCTAGGCAGTATGCTAGCACTGGTCAGGCTTCGATCTAACTCTCTGCTGCCAGGAATAGTTTTTCATGTCATTAATAACAGCCTCGCATTTTTAGCAGACTACTATTTGAAGTAAAAATCCAAGACAGCTCACTTTCTTTTTTCATCCCGACTTCCCCGTGGAGGGATCCTGGCGGGGTAAGCCCTATGCAAAGATAGAGGTTCAGGGAGAACGGAAAGCGGAAAGCGGCAGGATCCTTCGCTTCACTCAGGATGAACAAGAGGTGGCCCTGGGTGTGTGTCTAATTTCCTTTCTCCTCTCTTCTATCTCTGCTCTTTCATTCCGAATCCCGCTCTCCGAATTCCGAATTATTATTCTCTCTTCCTCTCACTCCTATCTTCTATTTTGCATTTTTTTCCTTGTGTGTTACTCTCATGCTGCTCTTTAATTTACTCTTTTATCTATGAATCGAGCAAAAAAGAAAACTGTCATTTCTAAGTTTGCTGCGCATGGCAAGGATACAGGGTCTATCAAGGTACAAATCGCCTTGATTACTCAGCGTATCAGTGACTTGACTCAACATTTAGAGAAACATAAGAAGGACAATCACTCTCGTCGAGGTCTTCTTATGTTGGTGGGTAAACGCCGTAAGCTACTAGCTCACTATAAAACTGTGGATGCTGAAGGCTATGAAGCTTTCACTCAAGAAGCAGGCTTACGTAAATAACTTTTTCTCATGTCTTTACAAATCGTCTCCACTGAATTGGCCGGTCGCACTCTCCAGATTGAAACCGGTGAGTTAGCTAAATTAGCGAGTGGTTCTGTACTTGTGCGCTATGGTGATATCGTCATTCTTGCCGCTGCAACTGTACTACCTACCGCTAAAAGCGATATTGATTTTTTCCCACTCATAGTTGATTACGAAGAGCGCTTCTATGCTGCGGGCAAAATTAAAGGTAGCCGATTTGTAAAACGTGAGGGTAGACCTTCTGACGCAGCCGTATTGGCAGCGCGGGTGATTGATCGTCCGATCCGCCCTTTGTTTCCAAAAGGCTTCGTCAATGACACACAGGTTACTTGCACTGTACTCTCTACTGATAGCGAAAATGATCCCTCGATTGTTGCCCTGATCGCGGCATCAGCTGCACTGTCTCTAAGCGGAGCACCATTTAGTGGTCCCGTGGGCGGTGTGCGCGTGGGCTATATTGATGGCCAGTTTGTAACCAACCCAACGTATGCTCAACTTGAAGTAAGCACCCTCGATTTAGTCGTAGCTGGTACAAAAGAAGGCATTATGATGGTTGAAGCAGGAGCAGCACAAGTTGATGAAGAACTCATGGTACAAGCACTAGAGTATGCACATAATGAAATAAAAAAGACTGTTGATTTACAAAATGAGTTATTGGCTAAATGCACGATAACTCCGATCGCATATACACTTCGCTCTCCTGAAGAACAAGTGGGCACCACATCACAGCGTAAACTTTACGATGTGGTAAAAGACATGATTAGTGAAAGTGAGCTGGAGAGTATTTATGCTCATCAATTAAGCAAAGAAATTGATCGCGCAATTTACGCCTTAAAAGAAAAAGTGAGCACGCAGGTGCTCGCTATCGATGCTAGTTTCGATCCTAAATTTATTTCTGAGGTAGTGGAGACCTTTTTAAAGAAACATTTGCGCAAGGGCATTCTTCAAAACAATCGTCGTATTGACGGTCGGGGACTTACTGATATTCGCCCCCTATCTTCAAAAGTAGGTTTACTACCACGCACTCATGGTTCTGCTCTTTTTAATCGCGGTGAAACACAAGCGTTGACCATGACCACCATTGGATCAAAAGGATCTGGCCAAATGATTGATGACATGGACTCAGATTATACCAAGCATTACATGCATCACTACAATTTCCCAGCGTTTTCCGTAGGTGATGTACGGCCTTCTCGTGGTCCCGGTCGTCGTGAAATTGGCCATGGCTATTTAGCAGAAAAAGCATTAGTGCCTGTAATTCCTCCAATTGAGGAATTCCCATACGCTATTCGTGTCGTTACTGAAATTTTAGGCAGTAATGGTTCAACTTCAATGGCTTCAGTTTGTGGTAGCACACTCTCGCTCATGGATGCTGGTGTGCCAATTAAAGCACCGGTTGCCGGTGTCGCTATGGGCTTAATGACTGAACCAGACGGTACTTATAAAGTACTCACCGATATTCGCGACCTTGAAGACTTTGGTGGCGATATGGACTTTAAAGTTGCCGGTACTGCAACGGGCATTACGGCATTGCAAATGGATATTAAGGTTCAGGGCATTACGGTTGAAATCATGCGTCAAGCTTTAGCACAGGCTAAAGCTGGTCGTCTTTTCATCTTGGACTCAATGCTTAAGACTTTAGACACACCTCGCGCTGAAATGTCACGTTATGCACCACGCGTCACCAAGATTAAGATTGATCCTGAACAAATTCGCGAAGTTATCGGTACTGGTGGCAAAGTAATTAATGAAATCATCGATGCTACTGGCGTGGAAATTGATATTGAAGATGATGGCACGGTACTAATCTCATCAAACAATGAAGAAGGCATGACCGCTGCAGTCGAATGGATTAAGCGCATTACCTATAAGTTCCAAATTGGCGATGTATTTGAAGGCAAAGTTGTAAAAATCATTCAAGACAGAATGAGCGGCAAAGAAATCGGTGCAGTGGTGGAAAAGGCGCCAGGTAAAGATGGTATGGTTCATATTTCAGAACTATCTGATCGCCGCATTGGTACTATTGCTGAGGTGTGCAAAGTGGGTGACATGCTCAAAGTAGTGGTCATGGACATTGACCCAGTAAAAAACCGGGTCTCTTTATCACATAAGGAATATCTCAAACGTTTTGGCGTCAATGGCTAAAATTTCTCGTGAAATATGGTGGTGGCTGATTGGAATTGGCGGCAGCATAGTCATACTTGCTACCGCCTTCTTTCTTTTTCTGCGCTTTTATACGCCGCTTGTTCTCATGAGTAAGATTTCAAGTCAAGATATTGTGGGCTATCTGGAATGGCATCGTGTCGAGGACATTGATACTCAAGCTTTACCTGAGTTGGGTATTTTTACAGAGCTCAATAATAAGTTACCATGTTCACTTTTTGAATGTGATTTTTGGGGAAGCTCATCTGCTCTGGTACTAAGAAATCGCAATGGTCAAATCGTACCAGAGCTGTACTTTTACCAGCCACTAGTACCAAGCCTCAATGAAACCTGGGCCAAAATTGCTAATCGCAATAATAAGCTGACTATTGGCCAACATGAGTTTGAGCTACGCTGGTTTGACAATATTGCAGTAATTTCAGCCAATCCCATCACTACCGTTGCTAAAATCAATACTGTAGCAGATATGCCTTGGGTTAAAGAAAGCAAGCTTTCAGCCTGGGGGCAGAAGTGGGGTGCCGGTTATTGCACTATTACTTGTCTTAACTGGTTAGCGAGCAGTAATTTGCAGCAACCGAACTTAGCGCTAATGCCAGCCTTTCTTAATAGTACCGTTCGGTATATATCGGTAAAGATTCACCCCCAGGAACCATTTCAAATGAGCTATCAGCTATTCTTTACTGATCAGTATCATAATGCGGTAAGCACAAAACGGGTATTTCGTGATTTGACACTGTCGAGTTCGGATATTGCCGCCTTTGCCGGGGACAATTTCACTAGCAAAATGCGTATGCTTGATGGTAATACCCAAAATGCTGGTTTATGGCAAACAGTGCAAAGCTTGTGGAGCACAGCACCTACCGGAGAAGCTTGGTGGAACATTATCACAAGCATTGGTAATTACCCTTATACTGTTTATCTCAATACAACGCTGCCCCAGACTCGCTTAGAGCTAGAAATTCCAGAAGGGGATAAACAGCAGTGGAAAGACAATTTGGCAAAAAATATTGAGCACTATGCTGCTATCCTGTTCCCACAGAAAGTAACTTTTAAGTTACCGGATGGCACCACAGGTGCGGAATATGTAAAAAATAACAATCTGCTTACTTCTTGGTTAGATGAAGGGCCAGTGGATGTATTACAAGTACAATCTCAAGCAGGCGATAAAGTCTTTAAAATTTACGTACAAGATTTAGAAAAAAAACTGGTACTGGGTCTCAATTCCCCAATTAGGATTTCTTCAGCCAATGCCGCCTGTTTTCAGAGTCCTGAAAAGGTGGAGGAGTTCTCTGTCTATTACTTACCCCAGTTCCCATACTTTGTGCAGCAAACTGTCACCGAGAGTAGTACACAAGTAGTTAGCGGAAATGTCTATTTCGACAAGCAATCTCATTCATGTTAGTGTCCTAGCGTCAAAATTCTGACTTTTCAGATTGCATGGAGGCTCTCGACTTTTTAGCAGCTCAAATTAAAATCTGTAAGCTTTGTCGCTTAAGCGAAAACCGGACCAATGCGGTCCCCGGCTATGGTAACCATGAAGCAAAGGTAGTATTTGTAGGTGAAGGACCCGGCAAGAATGAAGATGAGCAAGGCAAACCGTTTGTGGGCGCATCGGGCAAATTTCTTGATAAATGTTTCGCATCTATTGGCTGGAGTCGTGAAGATATTTTTATCACCAATGTTGTGAAATGCCGACCGCCAGAGAATAGAGATCCATTGCCTGATGAAATAAGTGTCTGCTGCTTAAATTATTTGAATAATCAGATTAAACTCATTAAGCCGGTAATCATTGTGACGCTCGGTCGCCATTCGTTAGGCTACTTCGTTCCCAATAAAAGGATTTCCGAAGTACACGGCAAGGCTCTGCGCGTACAATATAACAATGAACCACAAGTAATTTATCCGCTCTATCATCCCGCTGCTGCCTTATATAATGGCTCCTTACAAAGCACACTACTGGAAGACTTTGCGCGCATTCCGCAACTATTATCACAATTAACTTCTTCACATGCTTAATCTCTGGGTTTTGCTTTTTTCAGCAGTCTTAGGCTGGAGCACTTGGTGGCTTGTTCTCAATCGTCTCGCTCCCTGTGAAATTCTGCTCGATGGAGTATGTAAGCCCGGAGTAGAGTGGGGCGCTTTAATTGCCTTTTTTATTTCACTTTTTATTGCCTTAAGTGCCACCCTTGCCTTGGTGATTTTCTTCTTGCGCCGCTTCCTCTCAGGCAATGAAATCTTCTATGCCTTTTTGGTCATTGCTTTACGCCAGGGAGCACTCTTAAGCTTTGGTATTTGCTTGCTCCTGCTGCTCAAAGCCTTGCAGGTTTTCTTTTGGTGGGATGGCTTGATTATTATTGCAGTTATGGTTTTAATTGAGCTTGCTTTTCACCGCAAACCTTTATCTTCTTAATATGAACGCTGAATTAGATAGCTGGCTCCAAGAATTTGAAGCCACAGTAAAAAAGTGTAGCAATATATCTGAATTGGAAGCCGCCTTTAAAGCAAAGAAGCTAGATTATGACAAACAAAAGGCTGAGTTTCTGACTCTATCAGCCGCAGAGAAAAAAGTAGCGGGACCAAAGTTTAAGCTATGGTGGGAAGCATTAGTACAAATTAAAGCCGATCGAGAAAAGGCACTGAAGTTTGCAGCAATTGCGGAGCAAGAAAAAAAAGAGGCAATCGATGTCACCTTCCCCAGCAAACCACTAGGAGGATCATTGCATCCTATTACCCAAGTACAATACGAGCTAATAGAAATATTTCGCAGTCTAGGCTTCGCTGTACTGCGCGGACCAGAAGCTGAGCTTGATTATTACAATTTTGAAGCGCTCAATATTCCCAGCAGTCATCCTGCACGCGATATGCAGGACACATTTTTTCTCAGTGCTGATCAGGTGATGCGTACACACACCTCACCCGTTCAAGTAAGAGCCATGGAGGAATATGGCGCACCGCTACGGGCGATTGTGCCAGGAAGAGTATTTCGCAATGAAGCTTTAGACGCCTCTCATGAGCATACCTTCTATCAGCTAGAGGGGATGATGATTGATGAAAATCTTACCGTAAGCAATTTATTAGGTGTAATGAAACTGCTTTTACGCGAAATGTTTGGCCGGGATATCAAAGTGCGACTACGCCCTGGCTACTTTCCTTTTGTAGAACCAGGTTTTGAGCTTGATGCAGAATGCTCTATTTGTGCAGGCTCTGGTTGTAGTGTCTGTAAACACTCTGGTTGGGTTGAACTTATTCCCTGTGGCATGATTCACCCAAAAGTGCTGGAATATGGCAAAATTGACACAAGCAAGTACAATGGCTGGGCTTTTGGCATGGGCTTAAGTCGCATGGTGATGATGAAATACAAAATTGATGATATTCGTCTGATGCAAAGCGGCGATTTGCGATTCTTAGCTCAATTCTCTCTATGAAAATTTCTCGTCACTGGTTACACCAGTTTGCTCACATCTCTGACATTTCTGATCAAGAGTTCTCTCGGCTCTTCAATATTCGCACAGCAGAATTAGACGGGGTAGAAAACCAAGCACAGCAGTTCGAAAATATGGTAATTGGTCAGATCCAATCGATCGCCTCCCACCCCAATGCTGACAAATTGCGTGTCACCCAAACCAATATTGGTCAAGAGAGCGTACAAATAGTATGTGGTGCATCCAATATTAAAGAAGGCATGAAAGTCATTGTCGCCTTGCCTGGTAGCAAAGTGCGATGGCATGGAGAAGGTGATCTCATTGAATTAAAAGAAACCGAACTACGCGGTGTAAAAAGCGTCGGAATGATTTGTGGAGCCGATGAAGTGGGATTGCCTAATAAAGTTGATGGTGTAGCTGACATGTCTGAATTAGATTGCGCAATTGGCACGCCATTAGCCGAAGCATTAGGAAAAAATGACACGATCATTGAAATTGATAATAAGTCTCTCACTAACCGTCCCGACCTCTGGGGACATTATGGTTTAGCACGAGAATGTGCCGTTATTTGGCAAAGAGAGCTAAAGGCTCTTCCCGTCTATGAGGGCGATTTCGGCAGCAGTGAGCTGAAGGTGACTGTGACCGACAGCAAACTCTGTCCCCGCTACATGGCACTGCGTTTTACAGTGGAGAGCATCAATAATGCGAAACGGATTGCTGATTTTTTGAGTAGAATTGGTCTCAATAGTCATGGCTTATTGGTTGATCTCACTAATTATATTCTGCACGAACTTGGTCAGCCGCTTCACGCATTCGATGCAACCAAAGTAAAAGGAGCAATTACTGTTCGCCCTGCTAAAACCGGTGAAAAAATCGTAACACTTGATGAAGTTGAAAGAACGCTCAATGATGGCATGCTGGTTATTTGTGATGAAGAAAAGATATTAGCGATAGCCGGAGTGATGGGCGGATTAGCAAGCGCGATTACCGCTGAGACGAAAGAAGTGATTCTGGAGGCAGCCAACTTCGATCCAGTATCAGTACGTACTACCGCCCAGAAGCTGGCACTGCGCACTGACGCTGTTCAACGCTATGAAAAATCACTTGATCCTTATCTACCTGAAACAGCACTCAAGCGTTTTCTTCATTTGTTAGAGGAAAATGCAACAATCAGCATTAATTCTGCTGTAACTGATATTTTCCCCAATCCACCACGTCCTTTGCAATTTGTAATCAGCCCTGAGCGCATCACCAAAAGAATTGGCGCCCCAATCGCTTTGGACTTTATTAAAACTACCTTACAGGCTCTAGGCTTTACTATAGAAGACCAAACCGACTCATCATTGCTACTGACCGTGCCCAGCTTTCGCGCTACTAAAGACATTTCAAGTGAAGCTGACATTGTTGAAGAAATTGCCCGTTTATATGGCTATGAAAAAATCGAGCCCAGTTTGCCCACGATTAAACTGACCCTTCCTCCCGCTCAAACCTGGCTGACACTAGAACAAAAGATCAAGTACTTTTTAGCTCAAGCTTACCACCTCAATGAGGTCTACCATTACTCATTTTATGGCCCCAAAGAACTGCAACGCTTTGGCTATATTCATGAGCATGTCATGCTCCTCAACTCTCTCTCAGAAGAGCATACACATCTACGCACCAATCTTTTGCCGGGTATGCTAGAAGGTTTAAGCAAAAACAGCACTTTATTTGATCAAGTAAAGGTTTTTGAAATCGGCAAAGTTTATTTGCCTCGACTAAAAGGCGAATTGCCTGACGAAAGAGCAAAGGTTGGCATTCTCTACAGTGATAAAAATAATTCCTCTCCCTTTTACGCTGTAAAACAAATTGTCGATAGCCTTTTCTCTGGCTTGCATATAAAAGCTGCCATCAAACCGTATCAACCAAAAGCCGAAGAACAGTTCATGCAATCTGGCCGCGCTGCGAGCATTGTCGTTGCTAACCAAGACATTGGCTATATTTTCGAATTGTCAGCAATTATTCGCGATCAATATAAGGCGCATAATCGCATTGCTTTCGCTGAAATTGATTTCGAGGAAATTTTAAAACTGTATGGCAAATCCCAGCATACATTTAAGCCCATTGCTAAATTTCCCAGCAAGCTTTTTGATGTCTCAGTAATAGTCAGCAAAGATAGTCAATCTGGCGTCATGGTGGAGGAGATGAGTGCTGCACATCCTTTAATCGAAAATGTAGAGCTATTTGATGTGTTTGAGGACGAGAGCTTAGGCCAAGCTAAAAAAGCTTTAGCCTTTAAAGTGACTTTGCAAGCACAAGATCGTACCCTCACCGACGATGATATGCACACCGTGCAAAAACTGCTTTTTGATTACTTGATGAAAGAGCATCAAGGTGTCATTCGTGGCCTTGAGTAGGATGTCTCTAGGCAAAATTGCCGAAGACAGTGCGGCTCACTATCTCATTGCCTGTGGCTATTCTATTACACACAATAATTGGCGATCAGGGAGATCTGAAATTGATCTCATTGCGACCCAAGGTGACCAAATAGTTTCAGTAGAAGTAAAGGCCGGAACAGATAGCAGTGATCCTTATCAGCATTTCAGTTACCAAAAGCAACGACAGCTGAGCAAAGCCATGAATGCCTATATTGAGCAAGCAAATCTCTGGGACAGCAATTTTAGGGCAGATTTAATTACGTTAAGATTTAGCAAAACAGGAAAAATCACAGCACTCGACCACTATGAGAACATCATCTGACCGAAACATTATCGCAATTGACTACAGCTATCAGGGAGTGCATTTCGGTGCTGTCTTACATGGAGGTGCAATTACGACTTTCGAGCAGAAACGATTTTCATTAGATCTTGAACACTTGCTGGCATTAGCAAAGCGTTATCGCAGCAAACATTTTGTGATTACAGGACCTGGTACCCATTTCTTGCCGGCAAAACATCAAGATATCATTCTTGAAAAGAAATCTCGTTTAGATTGCATCGTGGGAGGCATACAATTTGCCGTACATGAGGCACCCACCCTAGTCATTTTATTCGAATTAGGCTGTCATCTGTTTTTACGCAGTCAAGATACGGTTTATCTCGGCTCGCTACCCTACACATTCAGCAGCTTTGGCTTAGAGAATAACGTTTCTATCGAAACCGAAATGGGCCACTCCATCGCCAAGCCGCTTAATATCTGTGAAACACATGCCTTGCCTCACTCTCGTGTCCAAGATCGCTACGAAACCCTCATTGCCTACACCCTAGCGCTTGGTATCAAAGAATTCACCGCCCGCTACAACCTGAACCACATCATCTTCGCCGGCACGATTACCTCCACCCAATCAAACCTCCTCACGTCCTTCCTCTTCCCTCCTTCTCATTCTAATTCTTATTCTAATTCTCCTCCTTCTTCTCCCTCTCCAATTACTAATTCCGAATTACTAATTCCAAATTCCCCCGTGTTGCCTTATCCAGAACATATCGCTATCTTTGGCATGCTCAGTCCATATCTTGAATCAAATGCTGGAGAAAACTAGAAACTTTTGTATTATTGCACATATCGATCACGGCAAATCTACTTTAGCTGATCGCTTTATTGAGATTACCGGCACCATGGAGAAAAGAGAAATGAAGCATACACAAATGCTAGATACCATGGATATTGAGCAAGAGCGAGGAATTACCATCAAACTGCAACCCGTACGCATGCACTGGCAGGGTCATTTGCTAAACTTGATTGATACTCCAGGGCATGTAGATTTCGCCTATGAAGTTTCCCGTAGTTTAGCAGCCTGTGAGGGGGCCATTTTGGTAGTGGACGCCAGCCAAGGCATTGAAGCGCAAACGCTAGCCAACGTGTATTTAGCAATGGAGCATAATTTAAAGATCATTCCAGTTATCAATAAAATTGATTTGCCCCATGCTGAACCCGAAAAGGTCGCTCAGGAAATTGAGCAAGTATTAGGTCTCAAGCGTGAAGAAATGATTTTTGTTTCAGGCAAAACTGGTCAGAATGTTGAGCAAGTGTTGGATGCAATTGTAGAGCGCATACCCGCACCTACGGCTTCTAATCATGATGGCTTACAAGCGCTCATCTTCGACTCTATGTATGACATGTATAAAGGTGTCGTTACCTATGTACGTTTATTCAGTGGCAGCGTAAAAACAGGGGACACCATTTATATGGCCAATACCAAAGTAAAGACCGTCGTGACTGAAGTCGGCTACTTTAAGCCTCGTTATGAGCCAACTACCGCTCTGCAGAACGGTGAAATCGGTTACATTGTCACCGGTGTAAAAGAAGTAGGTGAAACCAGAGTCGGTGACACCGTGATCAGTGCACCAGAAATATCAGCCTTGCCTGGTTACAAAACCGTGCAGCCTATGGTATTCGCTGGTATTTACTGTGTTGAGGGGGATGACTACCATTTGCTCAGAGACGCCTTAGGTAAACTGAGTTTAAATGATGCGGCACTGGTATTTGAGCCAGAAAAATCACAAGCGCTTGGACTAGGCTTCCGTTGTGGCTTTCTCGGTTTGCTACACATGGACATTGTGCAGGAGCGTTTAGAGCGCGAATACAATCTCAATCTCATTGTCACTTCACCCAGCGTATCTTACCGCGTCACCACCGGAAGCGAAGTGCAGTTGATTGACAATCCAGCAGATTTCCCTGATCCAGCGACGATTACAAAAATAGAGGAGCCAGTAGTAAGCCTTGAAGTGGTAACTCCCAAGGACTATGTAGGCAATGTGATGAAGCTTGTGCAAGACAGCCGTGGCAGCATGAGCAATATGCAATACCTCGACCCCACTCGTGTTCACATCACCTTCAGCGCACCTTTAGCCTCAATTGTCAGCGATTTTTATGACGACCTGAAATCAATTACTTCCGGTTATGCCTCAATGAACTATACGATGACAGGTTATCAGGAAGAGGATTTGGTAAAGATGGATATCTTGGTGGCCGGTGAAAAGGTAGACGCCTTCTCCAGCATCATTGTACGCAGCGAAGGCCATAACCGTGGAATCGCTTTGCTAGAACGTTTAAAAGAGATTATTCCCAAAGCACAATTCCCGATTGCTTTGCAGGCAGCAATCGGCGGCAAAATCATTGCCCGCGAGACTATTTCTGCGTATCGAAAAGATGTTACCGGCTATCTCTATGGTGGCGATGTGAGTCGTAAAAGAAAGCTCCTGGAGAAACAGAAAAAAGGAAAGAAAAGAATGAAAATGGTAGGCCAAGTCACCATTCCCCAAGAAGCATTCTTGGCAGTTTTACGCAAAAAGTAATCTAAACACTCTATGTTTCCACTTACCCCTCACGGACATTTCGTGGCTGAGTTCCATGCTAGTCTGCTACCTGAAGAAACAAAAGATGTCGCGAGATTGATCATATTAATGAGACGCTCAATCCACGAAGCCATGACAGCTAAAACTCCACTGAGTGCAGCTAGCTTGCTTGAGCATGCGCGGAAAGAAACAGCAACAGCACCGATAGAAGTGCAGATGAGGGACAGTGTCGTAACAACATCTGTCTCAGTATTCCTGACAGAAATTGAACGAGCTGAACGTACTTTAGAAAGATCTGAAGCAGCAGCTACGAAAATGGCAAGAGATGTTCACAATCACATCGCTCACCTGCTTTCTGGAATTCTCGGTCATCCTAAATCTGATGATGAATCGTACGCTACAGGCATACGATTTAGAACGCTCCGCAAATAACTAGTAACAGCTCTTTTTGTGAGCCGTACCAGTTAATAACAGTAAAAATATTGCATGCATAAACTTTTTTCTTTGGCGGCATTGCTCAGCTTGCTATTTCCAGCCAATGCCTATGCCCTAAGCCCATCAAGCTACCTACAATTGCAGCCTAATTATGTGGTAGGCATGCCAATCGAAATTAAAGTGCACAATCCTACTGCTGCCCCCTTAACCTTTAATGAAGCTGGACAATGTCATCGTTTCTTTAAAGTGTTTGATCGCAATAATAATCAAATTTCCATTTCAGATCCTTTGGCTCTCTGTACTTTAGAATTTCGCTCAATCACAGTAGCAGCCAATGAAACAAAAGTATTAGATACTTGGAACCAAAAACTCCACACCTATTGTCCACCCAATGCTGCCTGTTTTGCACCACCAGAACTGCAAGTAGCACCCGGTCCTTACACAATTGAAGTTTATCCTGCAGATCAAGCAGCAGTGCGCCAGATAATTACAATTGGCACGGTCCCATTTTCTGATGTGCCAGCTTCCTATTGGGCTGCAAATTACATCTACGATCTCTATCAGCGAGAAATTGTGCAGGGCTATAGCAATGGCAGTTTTGGTCCAGAGAACAACATTACCCGTGCAGAAGTAGTAAAAATCGCTCTACTGTCAGCACGAAGCAAGGAGCTTAGCATGACAGCGAAAACTATTGAAAGCAACTTTCGTGATGTCCCGCGCAGTCATAGTTTAGCCACTTACATTTATGATGCAGCCGCACAAGGCATTATTCCACGCAGTACCTATTTTTATCCTGATAAACCGGCTACCCGTTTTGAATGTTTACAAATTCTGATGAATGCTTTTCAGCTGCAAGATCAAATTGAAGATTTCATGATACAAGATAGGGCTGAAAGCAGTAACTTCAGCGATACAACCCGTGCCAATATGGCTCCTTACGCTGCTTACGCCCGTGAACAGGGCATTGTATCTGGCCTTAATAACAATTTCTATCCCAATGAGCCGGTGCGTCGCTCAGAGATAGCAAAAATTGCCTCTAACCTGCTTAAGTAATAATCTAAACAGTACAACCTGACAAACAATTGCTAATTAGATTTGTTTGTGCTAACTTGTGCGCGCTAATTAAGGTTTCCTATGTACGCAGTTATCCATGTTTCTGGCAGACAAGAAAAAGTAATGCCAGGTGAAGTAATCGAAGTTGAAAAGTTAGAAGGAAATGTAGGTGATACTATTTCTTTTGGAACAGCTATTACTATTGCTGATGGTGACAAGCTTGATCTTGCGCCTAAAGCAGAGATCAAGGGCGAAATTGTAGAGCATGGTTTGGGTGAGAAGGTACTAGTATTCAAGAAGCTTCGCCGCAAGAGATATATGCGCAAAAAGGGACACCGCCAACAATACACTGCAGTTAAGATTCTCAACTGGTAGACCAATTACTCCCTCAATTAGTAATTAGTCATTTGTAATTCGTAATTCTCATGCTGTGGTGGTGGAATGGCAGACACGCCAGCTTGAGGGGCTGGTCCTCGCAAGGGGGTGGAGGTTCAAGTCCTCTCCACAGCACCACGCGAGCACCGCAAGGTGCGATGCGTCTTATCCTCATTCTTATCCTTTCCTAGGGTAAGCAACTTTTTTGTGCTCGATGGATGAGTTTTAGGATAAGTACAAGAATTAGATAGAAATTTGAAAAAAAGCAGCTTCCTTTTATAAGGATCGCTGCTTTTTAGTAAGTTAGTTAATTATTAGCTAGCTACTCTAGCATCGGTAATGAAACCTTTGATTTTGCTTGAGTCTAGAGGAATCTCACGTTTAGTTACTTTACCCCAACCAGCGTAGTTCATTTCAGAGACAATCATTTTATCACCTTTGATTTCTTCGACGATAGCCACATGACCTGAGCTACTTTCATTAGTTACCAAGATAGCACCAGCTTTTGGAGCTGAACTTGTTTCATAACCTTCAGCCTTGGCATTATTTAACCATTCGCCAGCATTACCACCCCAAGGGATAGTCTTTTGACTAGCAACATAGCGAGTACACTGACCAGCATAAAATGTATGCGAACCTTCTTTGAGAGGTGCATATGCCAGTGAAGTAGCAGCAGTAGTCTTGATCACCGTCCCACTAGAGTTAGTAGTAGGTTTTCTCACGGCAACCTGACGAGCTTTAGCTGCTTTCTTTTCAGCTGCAGCTTTTTCTAAAGCTAATTGTTGCTGTTTCTTTTGCAACAATTGATATTGCTTAGCAAATTCACTGCTCACAGTTTGAACCTGTGAACTATAGTATTGCAAAGCATAGGTATTCACTTCCTGCGGGGTACTGAGAGCAGCTTGTGAAACGAATGAATGAGATGAAACTGAAGCACCAAACACGAACAGACCACTAACGACACTAACACACAAAACGGGGGTTTTGATAAAGGGGGGATTAAGAGTACAAAAAGTACAGGAAAGCAAGATTTTCGAGACTCTATCATCATATGTTACTATAAAACTGCCTATCAATGCAAGTATCTATGTCTATAATATGTGCAAAACAGAGCAGCATTCTTGAGGTCTATAAGCCCACAGGTCTCCCAACAACCCCTGGTATGACCAGCCCAAGTTTGACTGAATTAGTATTACAAGCAGTACCTGATCAGAACCAAATTCAAGGATTCCATTCCAATGAAGGTGGATTATTATATCGTCTTGATAATGAAACATCTGGCTTAGTGCTTTTTGCTGTGTCTCAAGAAGCTTTTGCTCAATTCACTCAGGATACAGATAAACAATTAGTAAAAAAGCATTACCTAGCATATGTTGAAGGAATACCAAGCCAAAGTTCAAACATCATTCGATATCCCATTGCTCACCATCCACGAAACAAGAAGAAAATGGTGGTTCAGAAAGAAATAAGCCAACAAAAACGTAGTGAGTGGAGGACTGCAGAAACCTTCTATCAAGTATTATCAACTGACAGCAAAGGCAACAGCTGGCTACATGTCATGATCTTTCAAGGCGCAAGACATCAAATCCGAGTACACTGTGCTAGCATTGGCCATCCTTTAGTAGGGGACAAACTCTATAACCCCGAACAGAATAATGAACAATCTATGTTACTGCGTTGTCAGGCAGTAGAATGGACAGCTAAAGGGCAGACCTTTAGTTTGACAGATTTAGGTCTTCCAGCTGAAGAAAATAGCAACTTCCCTCGCTTAGATTCTTTGACGATCGGATAAGCCTCTGGTAGCGTAGAACTGCTGCAAAAATATAATCTATGATGTTTCCTACACATGTAGTTAGCGCGGCTGCCACTACTGCTTATCTCCTGGATAAGTGGAATGTCACCGACAACAAATGGTTATATGCTCTCGGCTTCATTGCTGGAGTCATTCCCGACTGTGATTTGTTGTACTACATGGTAAAGAAGAAGATGAAGAACAAGCAATTTACAGCTGACGCTGTCAACCACCGTCAGACGTATATGCATGCTCCATTGTTTTATTTAGCATTATTTACACCGCTATTTATTGTTGCCTCACTTTTTCATATGACCACCTTGTACCAAGTATTGGTATTATTGAGTGTAGGCGTATTTAGTCATATTTTGTTGGATATGGTCTGGGTTGGTGGAGTGCCACTTCTTTATCCATTTCAAAAAGGAATGTACGGTTTCTTTTTGAGACACTCACGTCGTCAGTTACAAGTATATATTACGAAGCATGGAAATGATTGGTTTGGTTTCTATATGCAACATCCACTCTTTCACTTTGAGTGTTTTTTCTTAGCCTTCATGCTTTTCACCAGAATAGTTCCTCCCAGTTTAGTTTTAGGTAGTACGCTGTTCTTCGCCGTACCAGCATTAGCTATTCAAGTACGTCAGAAACGCCAACGTGACGAGATGGCAAGAATGATGCAAGGTTAACTTGTATTTTTGGGAAAAGCTGATTATATTACTCACGCTTCGTTCTCCCGAAGCACTTATGGACAGTTAGCTCAGTTG
>CAZEGN010000004.1:0-95736 GCA_964512325.1 uncultured Candidatus Peribacteria bacterium | reverse complement strand
CTCACTCCTCACCAAGTTTTACTGGGTGGCGCGTTTAATCCTTGAATTCTCCTACAACTCTTTGCCTCTTGTCACAAGTCATAAAAATCTGGTAAAATAACCTGATAACCAAAGAAAAACGCCTTATTTACCCAATTTTTATGATTTTTGGTCAAGAACTTCAGCAGTCACAACTTCATGAAAAGAAACGTGCCCACAAGTTTTCTTTCCTAGGCATAGCAATGCTTACCATAGCAGCTTTAGTGTGGCAGACTCCACTTCTGGCCACAATTGCTGCCGGTCCAGCCACCTCTTTCTTGTTGACCATTGATGGCAAATCAGACTCAATTACAGTGGAAGCTAATAAGGCCTTTTCAATTACAGTACGAGCCCTAGACAATAGTATTAGCACTGCTGATACCTATACTGGGACAATTGCTTTCACCTCTTCAGATGTACAAGCACGACTACCAGCAAACTACACATTTACCACAAGCGATCGTGGTCAAAAAACTTTCAGTCTTGCTGCAACACTTTTAACTGCAGGAACACAAACAATTACAGTCACTGATTCAGCTAATGCTGCCTTGCAAGGAGAAATTTCAGTGACAGTAACCGCAGGCACAACGAATCAAAATGGCAATACAGGCTCGAATAATGCAGCCAAGCCCATTATTGTTACACCAAGCAATGATCAAACAATCAACAAGGGTCAATTAGATATCTCTGGCACAACAACACCTGACACACAAGTGTCCATTTTTGATGCTAACCGTCTCTTAAGCACTGTGAACAGTGATCGCAATGGTCGCTTTTCTTATACAACCGACACCTTAACTGATGGCACACACACCATTAAAGCACAAATCACCACTACTCAAGGTCAAACTGTCGATTCAGATCCTGTACAGGTGCGAATTGATACAGCTCCTCCCGTTTTACAGAGCGTTATCGTCAACCCTCTTGAAGTAGAAGGCACAGCGCGAGTAACCATTACAGTAGTAACAGAGCCAGATCTCACTACAATTAAAGCAACCGCTGACCAACGCTCAATTAGCCTTGCACCGGTAGCAGGTCAAGAAGGCAATTACAGTGGGCAATTCATTGCTCCTCAGACTCCAGGTTTATACCCCGTCGATATTGCCGTAACTGATAAATTTAACAACACCACAACTTATCGTGCTCAAGCAACGATTAAAGTCGCCAGTGCCGCACCAGCACCAACTCCTACCGCCGCACCAAACCAAGCACCAACTGTATCAGTAAGAGCGAATGTACAAGTCGGAAAGGCACCTTTAACCGTGAACTTTTTTAGTGAGGCGCGAGATGCTGATGGTAGAATTGTGAGTTATTTATGGAACTTTGGCGATGGCAACACTAGCACTGAAGCAAATCCAGTGCATGTATATAGAACTGAGGGAAATTATACCGTAAACCTAACCGTTACTGACGATAAAGGCTTAACAGCAACCACCACTTTGCAAGGCAAGGACATTAGCCAATCTTCTGGTGTTGCGGTCAGTCGTACTGGACCAATAGCATGGTTAGCAGTAGTCCTAGCAGCTGGACTAAGTTTGCTTATCCAACGCAAGAAACTCTTCCGTTAAGATTGAAACACTAGTAACTGTAATTACAGGCAAAGCAAACACATTCTGTACCAAAGCAGAAACATCTGCGCTCAACTCATCAACTTTTAGCGGCAACAAAAAAACATGAGAAACTTTCAAGTGAAGCTCATGTTTTTTTAATTCTAAAAGCCTATTTTGGAACTCAGCACTAATGCTCAGATTCCTAAATGAACATATGAAAAGCACAACATCCGCATGAGAAAAGCGCTCACTATAGTCATGAGTATATTCCTCCTGGTGCAAATCATAATAATCGACCAAGCCCTCTGGGAAAACAGACTTAAATTGTTGAATCACTGACTCCAAAGCCCTAAATGATTGACTCTGACTACGCACAGCACCATCGAAACTTAAAGCAAGTAAACTAGCCATGATGAATAAACATTACTAATGAGCACGTTAACGCCAGTCAGTTCCTACATGAGGTGTAACAGGTAGCCAACAGTCAAATTGAGCAGCAATTCCTCTTGTTGTAGATAGTGGAGGTTGATCACCAACAAAAACCGTGGTGGCAGTGATTGATTTGGAGCGAGGAAGATACAAATGAGTTGCGCCATTTCTTATTGCTCCCGCGACAATTCTCTTTTGCTCAGGTTGTTGCTTATAATCTAAGGACCACTTAATACCATTATTGCTTCCCGTCCAACCATTAGCCACCAGAACCAATCTAGATTCTGGTAGTAGGTCGCGCACGCGCATCAAACCAAATGCCGCTCTGTGCCAACCGTGATACACATCACCAATCACATCTTCTGCCGACCAAGGATCTTGTTCATATACAGGAGAAACAGGGTAAGGAGTTATTGATTCAAACTGAATGTCATTTTTCATGGCCCAAGTCAAAGAGCGGTCAACCGCATCCCTCACTCGCACACCATTGCTCGCAATTAAGCCGTGCTGACGCGCTAGTGCTTTATCTGGCTGTGCATACAAAATGCGCATTTGTTTTTTTCTCATGTCCTTAATTAAGTCTAATACCGTTTCCAGCAATTTCAGTGCCCTTTCATCTTCATTATCAGCAGACAATATAATGATATTACCCAAGTTCGCCATCATCCTCAAATGACCGCCAAGCAAATGCTTTCCTGTCTGCGTATTGGGAAAATGGTTAGAAACAAGACGAAGTGCTGTAGTCATGAATATATTTAGCAGCCGATAATACCGAAACCCAATCAAAAAGCAAATTTAGCCTATGACCAAAGCGCCAAAATAATGCCCATCACTACAAAAGATACCAAGTAGTATCCGACATTGATCAAATAGACTCCCCAAGGCTTGCCTTCAAACAAAGGCATAGAAACAAAAGTGGTGGCAACGAAGCCTAACCAAATCCAGAAGCCAGTGATTGCCCCTGCTAAAGCGGTAGTAGCCAAAGAGAAATCAATAAAATGTGCGAGCACAAATGAAGTTAATAGCGTACTAACAAACATACAAAACATGCCAGCATTGCCGTATTTGTCCATTTGCTTCATCGTTTTTTCATTGAGACCTAAAAGTTTTAGCCATTGATTAGCGAACATGAGAGGTGAATACCACAAAGCACCAATCACCATGGCCGCAATTGCAGCCACTAACACCGCTAGATAATTGATAGTTACTATTGGCATAAAAAAGAGTTAATAATCATCACCACTATAAAATAGTGCTTTAAGAATACGATCTGGCAAGCATGATTCTCCATAGACAATACTTAAAAAGTAGCCTTTTTAGTATAAAGACAGGGACAAAGTAATAGTTATCCAGAGTAGAAAGTGTAAGAACAAATCCCCCCCGGATCAGCTCTTAGCGATGCCTCTGGAAGTACTTCCACCGTAGGAAATTCAAATAACACAGTTCATTGTCGGGACGATCCTTATGGTACATCCTGAAGCAAGAGGGGTACCCTCTACCAGGCTAGAAAAAGCTCAACCAACCATGTCGCTGGCTCCACCTTTAGTAGCTGTATCATCAGGCCCTAGCAAATGTAGCCTTTGTACCTCCCTCATAATTTGTTCATACACTCTCCAGGAACCATCCTCGTCCCGCACATGGCGCTCAGCAAGTTGCTTTACATCTACCAATGAAATATGTAGCTCTTTCCACGCTTTGCCACCCGATACAAAGTTTTGCCAGATCGGTTGTACCTTATCATACGCTTTAACAATGCGTGCTTCTTCTGAGAGAAGATCTCTGTATTCAAGATAAAGCCCTTGAAACTCAGTCCCCAGATCAGGTGGCAATTGAGCACAAAGACGAGCACTAGCCGCATCCTCTCTTTGCACCTTGCCAACACAAGCAGATTGATCAAAAGGCAATGGATCACCCGCATATAATTCAACCAAATCATGTACTAACGCTAACTTTAATACCTTAAGCAGGTCTACTTCTTTTTTAAATTCACTACTAAAAAGCCAGACAAACATAGCCAAGTGCCATGAATGTTCAGCATCACTTTCACGACGAGCCACATTAGAAGTAAATGTCTTACGCTCTAAAACTTTAAACTTCTCGATTTCTTGTAAAAACGCCAATAATTGTTTAACTCTTTCCATGAGCAAGACACTTAACAATACTCTCTCCTACCAATCTACCTGTCGCCCAAGCTACCTGCAAATTAAAGCCTCCTGTAATTCCATCAATATTTAATACTTCACCGGCGAAATACAAACCAGGGCACAGCTTTGATTCTAAAGTTTTACGATCAATTTCGGCTGTATCCACACCTCCCGCTGTAACAAACTCATCTCCAGGACGACGAGCTGTAAGCGTAAATATCATCCGCCCTGTCAACAAATGACATATCAGCTTTCTCTCATCTTTTGATAAAGTTGCCGCCTGCTTAGTCAGAGGAATATCAGCTTTCTGCAATACGACTTCAACAAAACGCTTGGGCAAAACCTGATCTAAGAGGGAATGAATCTGCTTAGCACCACGCTGATCAATTTCAGCTTGTAAAATACGGTACCACTGCTCAAAGTTAAAGTCAGATCTTGGCTCAAAACTAACCTCTAAAGGAGTCTGTTTAGCAATTGGCTCAAATGCTACCTGAGCAGAAAAGGCAAATGTCATTGGCCCTGAGACGCCAAAGTGAGTAAATAAAAATGGACCAACCGCCATATATTCCTTTGTTTTCACCACCTGCAAACGAGCACTAGGAAAACTCAGTCCCGTTAATTGCTTAGGCCATTCTTCCGCGACTTCAAAGCTATTCAGCGATGGCCCCAAAGCGGTAATGGTGTGCCCACAGGCTTGAGCAAATGCATAGCCATCACCACTCGAACCAGTATGACGATAGGCATTGCCTCCAGAGCAAATCACAACACAATCAAAACTGTATTCCTGCTTGGCTGTTATTAACTGAAAATGCTGGCCCAACTTTTGCATATTGAGTATAGGCTCAGCATAGTGAATATGAGCCTGATATTGATCAAATACTCTCACGAAAGCATTTACAATATCTGTACCACGGTCAGATCGAGGAAACACCCGAAAGTCCTCTTCTGTTTTTAGTGGCACATCATGATTTTCAAACCACTGTTGTACTTTCGCAGGGGGAAAGTTACTCAAGGCTGCTTTAAAGAAACTCATCCCTCGCACATATTTCTTTTCAAGTGCGTTGAGATCAGTAATACCTGTAGTCACATTACATCTACCACCACCACTGATAATCACTTTTTTCCCTAAAGAGGTATTCTTTTCAAACAAATGAACCTCTGCAGCCACCTTACTTTCGAGCAAAGTTGCTACTACCATCATACCAGCAGCCCCTCCCCCAATCACTGCTATCTTTTTAACCATTACAGTAAGCTTATCAACCCTAGAGTAGCTGAATAACTACAAAAATTCTAGAAATCAAAGTTTTCTCTTAACTATTTTTTGGTTGTCCCTTAGCAAAATCAGTGCTTGCTAAATAAGTAGCCAGTATTACCCTCACCACAACCGCCAGCTCGTCAGGCTTTAGATTTGCATGCTTAATGACATCTTCAATTTTATGCCAGCGAAGCTCATAGCAATTAACTTCGCTTTTTCGCATATTTTCCTGCTCCCCCAGTTGAGGCTCACCATCTTCGACCCAAACTAGAAATAAATGATTAAGTCTGCCATCAGCCTGCACTGATCCCATCAGTTTCGCCTGTAGAACACGCAAGTGTGTTTCTTCGAGCACTTCACGAAACAGTGCCTGCTGTTCAACATTACTTTCACCACCACGATTATCTCCAGGCTCAATCCCTCCACCAATGGTAGACAAGTAAGGAGCACCTATAGTGACTTTATGACGGTACATTAATAACACCTCATCTCCACGAACAATTAAGGCGGTAACGCGAGGTCTCCGTCTCTCCTCCTCAGGCTGCTCACCAACCCTCAACTCCCCCAGTCGTTCTTTCATTGCCTCATCCATATCCAGAGCATTAAAACAAGAACTCACAAGGTATACCCCCACTCTCGAAATAAAACAAGTGCTTGCTAAATATGGCAATTATCTATCCCCAATTTGTTAAGATACTGTTGATGATATTCTTCCGCACGATAAAAAGTGCTAGCCGGTTCAATAGCTGTAACAATGGGCTTATTCCATTTACCAGACTGCGCAAGAGCATCCTTTGACAAGCGAGCTACTCTCTCCTGTTCAGGAGTATGAAAGAAGATTACGGAGCGATATTGCTCACCATAATCCGGTCCCTGACGATTTAATGTTGTGGGATTATGATTGCTCCAAAAAATGTCTAGAAGCTCTGAAAATGACACTTTTTGAGGATCAAAAAGCATTTCAACAACTTCAGCATGTCCAGTATTGTGATTACAAACTTGTTCATAGCTGGGATTAACAGTGTGACCACCAGCATATCCTACTGCCGTTTCTATCACTCCAGGGACTTTACGAAACACCTCCTCTACTCCCCAAAAGCATCCAGCTCCAAAAGTAGCTTTCTCTAAGTTAGTAGCAATCATAGAAAAGGATTTAAGTAGACTTGATAAGATTAAAGCAATCTCAGCCTAATGACAAAATTATATCCAGATAGAAATTCGTTGCTATACAAGCTCAGTATATAATAAAATCGACTTAGTTTAACCAACTGCATGACCGCGAGTAAAGCAAAAACAGTAACAGAGTACTTAGCTGAATTAGATCCTATAAGAGCAGAGACTATGAGCACGGTGCGAAAAGTCATTCTAAAAAATCTCCCCCAAGGCTATGAAGAGGTAATGCAATACGGAATGATCTCGTACATTATTCCGTTCAGCAAATATCCTCACACTTACAATAAGCAGCCTTTAGCTATAGCTTCGCTAGCAGCTCAAAAAAACTATTTTGCCCTACATCTCATGTGCATTTATAGCAACCACGAACTCTACGATTGGTTCACACATGCCTATCAAAGCAGTGGCAAGAAACTTGATATGGGCAAAGCTTGTGTCCGTTTCAAAAAAGCTGACGATCTCGCTTTAGATGTAATTGCTGAACTAATTGCGAAAGTCACAGTGGATAATTTCATCCAAATGTACGAAGCATCGCGAAAACTTGCTAAGGGGAATCAAAAAGCAAGCTAGAGTGTAGCTCATCTGGGCGATGCGAGCTAAGCACTACGACTCTCGTAGGAAATGAAAACTGCGACTTGGCTTCTTCCAATGCTTCTTTGAGGCGACTTTGGTCATAGCCTAAAGCAATAACCTGAGGTTGATAGGATTGCAAAACCTGCCAGCTTTTAATAACAGGGTCGCCCGCAACTACCTCATCAGCAATAGCCAAATCTTTCAAAGCAGCTATTCGTCCATCAAGATTATTACGGGTTTTGCGCTGCTTCAATTGCTCCACGACCTGATCTTGGGTTACTGCTACAACCAAATAATCACCATATTTTCTAGCCTCTTGGAGCATATGAATATGTCCTTCATGTAAGCCATCAAAAACCCCAAAGCAAAATACTACATTCCTTTGCATAAACGCTAAATAGTAAATTGATGCACAGAGGCATTAGCTAACACAAAACTTTCACCAGGCTTTACCATCGCATACATAACTCTAATAATACCGCCATGCGTTACTAGCAATACTTTTTCGCCCCCAAAATCATTTCTTAGCTGAGCGAAGACTCCCTCAAGTTGTGCTCGCACCTGTTCAATCGTCTGACCACCATAGGCACTAAAATCTATCTCATGCTGTCGTTCCAACAACTCGCGCGTAATGAGTCCATTAGTATACTCCCCGATCTCTGCCCAAGTTTTGCCACCTAGAACACCACTATCGCGCTCGATTAATCCAGATAAAACCTGACAAGGAATTTGTAAGCGCTGAGCAACAATTTCGGTAGTTTGCAGCGCGCGCTTTAAAGGTGACGACAGCACACGGCGGAAGTCACGTGCTAGTAGTGATTGAGCCAATACATGTGCCTGTTCGATTCCCTTTGGAAGCAAAGGCTCATCATGACGTCGCCCCATTACTTTGTGATCAACATTAAACTGTGTCAGCCCATGACGTGCTACCCAAATATCCATAGCAAAAGTTTTTTCTTCAGCAATATATCAAGATTTGCAATACCACTCTAGTTGCCATTGCTGTTTCGCTGTACTATAGTCGAGGCAATATCACTAAAAACAGCAAATATGATTGAAGTAGAAGCCAAATGCTTGCTTTCGCAGCAAACAAAAGAAGCATTGCTTAAGAATGCCATTTTACAAAAACAGAAAACATTTGTTGTAGAATTTTGGGACAATGCAGAATGGAAATTAGGATTAAAAAACTTCACCCTTAAGAAAAAAGATGGGAAGTTTGAATTAAAAGTAGCAAACACTCCCAATAATGGCTCCTCTTTTACTGCCAGCATGAATGAGTTAACTGAAGATGCAAGTATTTACCAAGCCCTAGAGCTAACCCCAAAGACTGATTTAGAAAGTGACTTACGAGATAATGGCTATCAACCTAAAGCAATAATCAATGTGTCACGAACAACTTATGTAAAAGACGGTTTTATTCTCGACCTTGATTCTGCGACCTTCCCTTTGCTAAAAACCAATACTGTAATGCATTATGAAATAGCTGAAATCGAGTTACAATTAGCATCAGAATCAGAAATCGAACAAGCGAATAAGAGAATTGTCGAATTCGCCCAAAAACACGGCATACATATTAGTAACACCCGGGGCAAATATTTAGAATTTCTCTATCAAAACTATCCCGAGCATTACAAAAACTTAGTCAAAATTGGTGTAATCGATAAATAAAAAGTGCGAAGCTCATCAGAACTTCACACTTTTTATCTCACACCTCAGACTAACTGTTCCTTACGCTTTTCCTAATGTCTTTCCGCCACTCTGCCATCCTACTGGACACAATTCACCAGTTTGGAAAGCTCGTGTCACACGCAACAATTCATCAATATTGCGGCCCACTGGCAGGTTATTAATCACAGCAGATTGCAAAACACCATCTGGATCAATCAAGAATGCACCGCGAAGAGCAACGCCCTTTTCCTCTACCAAAACGCCATACTGCAAAGCAATCTCCTTAGTCATGTCAGCCAAAAGAGGGTAATTAAATTCACCAATCTCTTTTGCCCAAGCTTGATGAGAGTAAACACTATCAGTACTCACGCCAATAATTTGGCAATTAAGCTCCTCAAACTCTTTGTGACGTTTACTTAGCTCTAAAAGCTCAGTAGGACATACAAAAGTAAAATCCATTGGATAAAAGAATAACAAGATCCACTTACCTCTATAATCCTCACTTGATACATGCTTGAATTCCTTTCCCACTAAAGCTTCCGCAGCAAACATAGGAGCTTCTTCGCCAACCTTAGCTGGAACAGCAGAATACATGTCATCACCACCGCTACCACAACCACACGCACCATTCATACAACTCATGATATAAAATAGTTAATTTTCAGAGCCTGGAGAAATACAGGCTGAATACATTCTAAACCAAAGAAAGGCGGAATGGCAATTTTGAATTAAAAATTCAAGATTCAAAATGCAAAATGTGGAACAAGAATGAAGCGAAAGTGGAGGGGGTAGAAAGAGAGATAAAAAGTCTCATTTCACACTATCTTTAGAGCCACAAACTGGGATCGGGCTCTAAAGTCCCAGTTGCTTCATTAGGTGCAAAGTAAGCAGCACTTGCAATCATAGCGGCATTGTCGGTACAAAATCCTAGTTTAACTGGATACAAGACCTCAACTCCAGTATCTTTAAATTTTTCAACTACGGCTTCACGGAAGCGCTGATTTGCTGACACCCCACCTGAAATAAACACCGTCTTGGTTTTAAACTCCTCCCAAGCACCAAAAAGCTTGGTCACCATAACATCAAAAACAGCTTCCTGAAATTCATAAGCTAAAGAGGCCTTTTCTTCATCACTCAGCGGCCCATGCTTTTGCAAAAGCACATACACTGCAGTTTTCAAACCAGAAAAACTAAAGTTGAAATCGGTAATGTGCCGTGGCCGGCCACCAGTAGGAACTTGCTGCAACCAAGCTCTTGGCAGCTGAAATACACCAGG
This sequence comes from uncultured Candidatus Peribacteria bacterium, assembly GCA_964512325.1. Classification (GTDB taxonomy): domain Bacteria; phylum Patescibacteriota; class Gracilibacteria; order RBG-16-42-10; family RBG-16-42-10; genus JACQZO01. Next base: position 85,650 of record CAZEGN010000004.1, on the reverse strand, counting down.
CTTACCCAACCTAGCAAGCTTTTCAATTTCGGGACCACCGGGATAGGGAAGACCTAGCATACGAGCAACTTTATCGAAAGCTTCCCCAGCTGAGTCATCTTGCGTCTGGCCAAGGATTTCACACTTACCATGCTCATGTACAATGGCTAAATCATTATGTCCTCCTGAAACACTAATAATCAACAAGGGCAGTTCAGGAGCCTTTTCTCTTCCTAAAAAGTTAGCATACAAGTGGCCTGAAATATGATTCACTGCCAGCAAAGGTTTATGCCACAGCTTTGCTAAAACTTGAGCACAGGTAACGCCAACAATTAATGAGCCAACCAAACCGGGGCCTTGTGTAACAGCAATAGCATCAATGTCATCTTTTGTCATATTTGCCTGACGCAGAGCCTCCTGCACTACCGGCAATATTTGAGCAACATGTGCTCTCGCCGCCACCTCAGGCACAACACCGTGAGTAATCTGATGCAAAGGAATTTGTGAAGCTACTACCGATGAAATCACTTTAATTCCCTCTTCCACAATCGCACATGCAGTTTCATCACAGGATGATTCAATCGCAAGAATTCTTTTCATAAAAAAATTTTCGCCCACACTCTAACACAAACAATGTATGCTAAGTAGCTCTTGTATAAGCACAAGTACCAAAAAGGGCAACAATTATGCTATGCTCTCGCCGAGAAACCTCAGGCTATTTGCGTCATTTATGAAAAAGCTCATTCAAAAGTATATTATCTGGTGCGCAAAAAGAAGAATTACTAATACCACAGCGAAAATTGTGGCAATTACCGGCAGTGTAGGCAAGAGCTCAACCAAAGAAGCAATTACAAAAGTGCTCAGTAGTGTTTATCGAGTACGATCTAACTATGGCAGCCTTAACAATGAACTTGGTTTACCATTAGCAATTTTAGGAGAAAAGGGAGGAAACAGTAGCATTGGTTGGATCTGGCGAGTCATTGTGATCACTTGGAAAACATTTATTCATGACAAGCGAATTGATATCTTTGTGCTTGAATGTGGCATTGATGCGCCTGGAGACATGGATGGCATTTTAGCCATGATCACACCTGATATCACAGTAATTACTACTGTAGAAGTTTCTCACACTGAAAACTTTGCTCAGTTTGATGACTTAATTAAAGAGAAATGGAAATTGGCGCATGGCACTAAAGCAGGTGGCACGATTATTGCTAATTATGATAATGCACCAACACATAGCCAAGCAGGCCAGAGAAAAAACAAAGGGCTTATTACTTTTGGCTTAAATGCCAAAGCCGATATTTGCGGTTGTGATATTCAGTACAGCACTGACCAAATGACATTTCAAGTCGAGGCCGAAGGGGGCTCGCACTCAGTACAGATGCATATTATTGGCAAAGCAGCAGTTTATAACGCTTTACCAGCAATTGCGGTGGGCAGATTATTCAATTTACCTTGGGAAAAAATCCAAGCAGCACTTGCTACTCTAAAACCATTACCAGGTCGGTTTACATTTATTAAAGGCATTAATAACAGCACACTCATCGACAGCTCCTATAACTCTTCCCCTGCAGCAATGAAGGCTGCGCTTGAAGTGTTGCGCGATTTACCAGCTAAAAGAAAAGTGGCTATTGTTGGCGACATGCGCGAGCTCGGAGCACTAACCGCACAAGCTCATAATGAAATTTTAGATCAATTGGGCAATGTCTGTACTTTAGTGATCACGCTTGGCCCTAACTACGCTGAAGCAATTAAACATCTACCCGAGCACAAACGTTCTCAAGCAGCCTTTCATCACTTTTTAGATCGCAGTGAGCTCATTAACTTTGTGACACCTAAAATTAGTGAAGGCGACTTAGTGCTAATTAAAGGTTCACAGAACACCATCCTGCTCGAGAAAGTCACTGAAAAACTCATGGCTGAACCAGAAAAAGCAAAGGAGCTACTGCCCAGACAATATGGGAAATGGCTGAAGATGAAGTAGGGAAGAATTCAAAATTCAAGATTCAAAATGTGAGGAAGGAGTGAGGAATGAGGGGAAACTGCAAGATGGATTCGGCAAGCTCACCATGAAGAATAGGAATGAGAAGTGAAAAAACTTTCCTCCCTCATTCTTCTCTGAGTGGTCTTTGCATTTTGCATCTTGAATTTTGAATCTTGAATTATCTCAGCGCTCTCTTAATCGCATTATAGTGCTTCACCAAAAGCTTATCTTTTTTGATTTGTTCTGCGATCTTTTGGCAAGCATGCATCACGGTAGTATGATTCTTGCCGCCAAAGATTTCGCCTATATGCTCATAGGACAACTGCAAATCTTCTCGCATGAAGTACATAGCCAGCTGGCGTGGTACTAAAATTTCCCGTTTGCGCACATCACTTAACAATTCAGCAGGTGCTAAGTTAAATTCTTCAGCAGTCAAATTCAATACATCTTGCTCATTGAGTGAGCGACCTAATGGTGCTGCAGCCATATGAGCAGGAGACCCCACCAAAGGCTTATCTGGTTTCATTGAGCGCTCGAAAATATTAGCCACGTCTTCAAGACTTGGCATCTTTCCTTGTAAATCAATATAAGCCAATAAACTGGTCAAAACACCCACCAGCTCACGAACATTAGTACCAGCATTATTAGCAATATATTCTAGAATTTCCTGTGAAAGTAGATGTCCCTTTTCTTCGCACTTAGTCAATAAAATTGCCAGCTTTGTTTCATAGAGCGGTGGCTGAATATCAATCAGCATTCCCATTTCAAAGCGAGAACGGAGACGTTGCTCTAAGTTGGCGATTTCACGGGGAGGACGATCACTGCTTAACACAATTTGCTTACCAGCTTCATACAAAGCATTAAAAGTATGAAAGAATTCAATTTGGGTTTGCTCTGCTCTAGCCCAAAACTGGACATCATCAACAATCAGCAAATCTAAATTGCGATACTTTTCTTTAAATTGTGAGGCCTTCTTTTTCTGCACCATCGCAATGTATTCATTGGTAAACTCTTCCGAGGTAGAGTAATAAACGCGCTTTTTGGGGTATTTTTTCAACACCGCATTGCCAATTGATTGTAATAAATGCGTCTTTCCTAATCCTACACCACCATAAATAAATAATGGATTATAGGCAGCACCTGGGGCATTACTTACAGCCTTAGCTGCAGCATAGGCAAGCTGATTCTCTTGGCCAACCACAAAGTTTTCCAGGGTATACCGAGGGTTAATGGAACTGCCATTACCTGAAACTTCTTGCACATCAGACTTATAACTTCCCCCTGAGGACGGCATTGATGCAGGCGATGCTTTTGGCTGTGGTGCCTCAAGCGCAGAAATATTTGTATCTTTCTTCTGCCGCATCAGAGTTGAATCCACAATAATTTTTGCTGACTGCACCTCACTATTAATCTTCTTTGCTTCGGCGGTAATCAGATTCAAGTATTTATTGTTAACCCAAGACTGGTAAAAAATGGTGGGAACAGCCAGGGTAAGTATTCCATTCTCAAAGCTATGAACATTAGTATTTCCAAACCAAGTCAAAAATTCAGCACGTTTAATGGCAGGCTGTAAAGCGCGTAAAACACTATGCCAAAATTCACGCAATTCTCTCTCTTCCATAGAAAAACTTACTTGGGACAGCCTGAAGATAGCATAGAATCGATCAACTTTAAAAGTTTTGCACAGAGGAGTACACCAGAAACAGTTCACATGCATCAGCTTCTTGCTCATCTATTCTGATTCGACACCCTATCCTTATCCTTCGAGCACTAAAAAGCAGCCTTTTCGAAGAGAGAAGGATAAGGAGGATAAGAATGAGACGAAGACGAGCACAAGTGCTCGTTGGCAGGCCCGGAAGGAATCGAACCTTCATTGACGGTTTTGGAGACCGTAGTCCTACCGTTGAACGACAGGCCTATGCGGGAAGATACTACGAGACGCCACTAGGGAAGTCAATGCTCTGTTTTTGCTGCTTTATGATATGGTAATCACAATCACACACATCACCATATGCAGAAACATATTTACAACAAACTTGTCCGCGACGGCATAGTAGAAAGCATCAAAGCCAAAGGAGGCCAAGTAGAGTTTGATATACTTGAGGACGCAAGTTATGCTCATGCATTGGGCGAAAAGCTTTTAGAAGAAAGCCAAGAATTATTGAAAGCAAAAACACCGACCGCTGTTTGCGAAGAGATAGCTGATGTATTAGAGGTACTTCACGCCATTGCTCAACTACATAATTTGACTTGGTCTGGAGTGGAAAAAACAAACACAGAAAAGCGAGTAGCTAAAGGGGGTTTTGCAAAAAGAATATTTCTGCATAGTGTAGTAGATTAACTACAAATCGTCCTCGGCTAATAGAGGGATGATATCAAGTGCAACTTCTTCATAAGGATGAACCTTTTTTATGGCCGCAATCACAGCCTTTGCCTGTGCGCGTTCACAAACAAACTCAATACGCTCTTCAACAACCTCCTCCAGTTTTCCTACTTCTCCAATTGTTGGATTCGCTCCCGATAAAGGCAGAAAACGCCCGGCACCACGCACTGAAAATGTACAATGCGAATAGTCACCGAGCTTGCCCCCTCCAGCCTCCCCGATCGCCGACCTCACTATATCTGCATGACTCACCGGCACAGTGACAACAATTTTGAGTAGACTATTTTTCATAGAGAGTTTTTAGTGACTGTGCTACCGCACCAAACGTTACCTCTCCCACAAACCGTACCAAACTTTCTCTCCCTCGAAAAACCCTGCCAGCAATAAAACCCTCTGGAAACGGGGCACAACTTTGTTGGGCAATTTGATAGGAAACCGCACTCAAGCATTCTTCCAACGTATGACGAGGGGCTCCAATAGCAATAGCTTGCGCCTGATCCAAACTACAGCGAAACGAATCAGCCAATTGCCATTGCAAAGCAGCCTCTAAATCTTTGTTAGCCCCTAACTTACTATAGTCAAGAGCTCCGGGAATTAACTCAGGCTTACCACCATAGTCACGTTGAATAGTAAGAACTGTATCTACCAACTTTTCAATTTGAACAACAGCTTCTTCTGGACTTACATTGTTATCAACCAGATCAGCAATAGCATTAAAGTTCACATCAAAACTAGCCGTTGTTGTTACAACGCTCATCAGTTCTGGTACATATATTGCTAATCCAGTCGCAACCCTCACTGCACAAGCTAGATAATTCTGTCTCAACTCAAACTCACAGCGCAACCGATCCAACTCTGATTGGCCTTCAAACCATGGACGATTTCCTTTAGTGGGATACAAATCGTAGCGAACACTTGCCTGACTGGATCGCATACCTTGAAGTATTTTTCTCAAACTGTAGCAAGCAAGCATGCTTTTGAATATCTCCCGCAATTGCAATTTGGCATTATCATTAGTACGAGGCTTATGAAAGACCTTAAAAGTGTAAGGATAATATTTGACTTGAGCTGCAGTGAATCCTGCTTGCCAAGATACAGGTTCTAATAATAGCGGCACCGTATCCATAGCTACAATTAACCTGTTTCTCACGCCAGCCTGCTCATAAACCCACATTGCTTTAGTAGCAGCAACTTCAACAATATTACCCGTATAATTGACTTGATTACCATGAGTTTCATGGATAACTCGCCACTGGTCTTGCTCAGTAATGTCCGGAACACTGATAGTCTTAATATTATCAGTATCTAATGCTTGCCCTAGAGCTCTTGCTCTTACGGCTGAACTAGATGCCAATACTACCCCATCGTTTCGCCATTTCTCTTTACATTGATTCATGGAACCACAATATTACTTAAGGGCGCATAGTAGCACAAACAACATCATTATTCACATTTTCATCATCATCTCGTACACTAGTCACTAGTAAGCACTATCCTCCATGCTTAAACCTGAAATTGTACATATAGCTACTGCCGACAATCTCCTCTTACCTGGACTATTTTTTGAACCTGAGCAAAAAACAAAAAAAGCATTAGTTATGCTCCATGGAAATGGCGGTTCTAGCATTTTGCGTTACCGAAGTCTTACCAAAGCATTTGTGAGCGCGTTACATGCTCATCAAACAGCTTATTTGCCTTTCAACAATCGTGGTGCTGGTTATTATACAAAAGTGGATTTAGCAAAACCCGAAGGCAGTGAAAGTTCGCGAAAATATGGCATGGCGTATGAACAAATTGAAGAAGCAGTTGCCGATATTGAAGCGGTCACTTCTTTTTTGCAAAGTCGTGGCTATACTGAAATCAATTTGATCGGCTACTCTACTGGCGCGAATAAAATATGCATTTATAATTTCCTGAAACCCCAAAATCCAATTCACAAGTATATTCTTGCTTGTGGTGGCGATGATGTAGGTATTTATTACAATCAGTGGGGAGCTGATAAATTCTATTCCTATTTAGATGAAGCCAAAATGGCTGTAGAAAATGGCCGAGGACGAGACCTGATTCTGGAATTGGTCAAAGAAGGCTTGATCATATCTTATCAGTCTCTACTTGATACCATTGATCCAAACGGCAGCTATAACTGCTTTTCGTATCATGAAGTACTCAGTCAAAAACGCCTCGGCACAAAACACCTGTTCCAAGAGTTTTCTTCCATCACCAAACCAAGCCTAGTGGTGTATGGGGATCAGGATGAATTTTGCTATGGACAGGTCAACAATATCATGGAGATTTTAAAGCATCACACCTCTCCCAATGCCAGCATGGAATATCAACTGATTGAGGGTGCGGACCATGGCTTTACTGGTAAAGAAACAGAACTCGCCCAAATGGTAGTTAAGTTTTTAGCTAGCTAATATGCGCACTGACTTCACTAGCTTACCAACTGTAGCCGAACTAAAAAAGATCATCTCCCAAGAAAGCCAGAGACTCGTACAAGGCAGCAAAAAGGATATTCATTACCCTGATTTTAGAACAATAATCCAACTGCTTGAGCACTTCCAGCTGCCTACCACTTATTTCACTTCCGCTCTCACCCTAGAAAGCCTAGAAAAAAATAACTATATTGACCAGGTAAATAGCATTGGCAAAGCATTGCTCACCCTGCTGCCAGTACATACCGAAAACATTGAGCTATACAATGCAATGTATGATTATCTTGCCGAAGAAGAAACAAGATTGATTCCAAGCGACATTTTATTCGTGTTTGGCGCTAAAACCAGTGCGCGGATTGAGAAAGCAATAGAGCTGTACCACAAAAAACTGGGCAAAAAGATCTGGATTAGTGGAGGGCATCCCTTTTATCAAGATACTGGCGAGGCTGAAGCAGACACATTTCGCAAGTTAGCGATACATGCAGGCATTCCAGCTAATGACATTTTGACTGAAAGTGCATCAATTACAATTCCAGACAATATCCGCAGCTCACTTAATCTGATGGATAAAATGCAGCTTAAACCCCAGAGCATCACGATTATAAATTCACCATACTCACAGCGACGCAGTTTTTGTGTATTCAAAAAACACACCCCTGACACGCTGCTTTTGCAAAGAGCAAATTGCAAGACGGGAGCTGACTACAATCGCAACAATTGGTTTAAAAACCCTAACGGTATCAAGGTAGTATTTAATGAATTTGTGAAACTAAAGCTCACTGTCATTTTCAATGACGCTTAAAGGAAAACAAATATTCTTTTGCAAAAGCTTTTTCAAACGATATTCCCAATGGATACGAGGCAATGGAATATGATATTGCTGATAAAAAGCCAATTCCTGCTTATCAAAACGGTAAAGCTGTCCTGTAACCTCACATTGAATAGTTTTTTGTAGAATATCAGTGGCAAAATAGTTATTATCCTCAGGCAATGAGCCAGCTAGGAGAGTCCCTATGTCTACATCACGAGATCTTTCAATAGTCACCCTGGGCTCTTTTTCTGTATCAAACCAATAAGCAGCTTGTGAATCTTTGTAAGCATGCGGTGAAAGCTGTGGTGGCAAAAATGCGCCCCATTCACCCGTTTCTTTCATTTGAGCAATAATTCTTGGTACCAAATCATAATACTCACCTTTGGAATACTGTTTGTTCAAAATGCAATAGGAGTTATTCTTCAGCATAATGCTACCAAAACAGGAATTTGAGTTAAAAATCATATAACTATAAAAATTCTCGCTTCCCGTATTAATTGAATTGCCATAGCCCAAACGACCAGCAATGACTACGGAGTTATAGGCCAGCTCTCCATCAAGCAATTCAGCTCGCCAACCGTCCTTGCCATTAGCACCAGTACTCCAGCCACAATCTTCTAAATGAGTAGCTAAAAAACACTGATAGGCATTCTTACAGTGCACTACGTATTGACCTGAACTGGCTTCCGAAAACTTAATATGTACTTTTTTATGATTCTGATCTGCAATAAACTTTTCACACTGCTCTAAGGCATGCAGACGGGCATAATAATTATCTAGCTTTAGTCGCTTCTTCAATCGGTAATACTCATGGTCGGTATATTGCTGGTTGAATACACAAAACTTTTGCTGCCTTAGACCAACACAACCAATACAATCCTGACAACCGACCAAATCTAGACATCCAAAACAGTTCACTGCTCCTACACAATCTTGGCATGACTGAGATGCATAGCACTTTTCACAGTCAACACAGCTATAACAAGCTTCACAATCAAGTACCCCAACACAATCCACACAGTCGCGATTACGTAAGGGGTAGCGACTTTTAATACAATAGTAACAATTCTGACTCTCTCCTGCCCCAAAACACATATAGCAATCTTTCAAATTTGAGCAGGCATCAACATAGGGACTATTATCACAATTGATTTGTACCAACGGCAACATATAAACCTGTCTGCTGAGCTCATACCATTGAGAGAAAAAGCTGCGAGAAAAGTCATACTCTTTGCCAAAAACTCGATTATCAACCTTATCTTGCCAAAACTCCTCACGGGTACAAACTTTATAGCCTCTTTCCAGCTGATAACGAGTTATTAGCGGAACACCTGAAATACAACTTCTTCCCTCGTACAAAGCGGTTATTGTCACAAAGCTCTGCATGTGACGCATTAACTCTAGGGGATGAATCGCAGGCAAAGGCAAATCGCCCACACGCAAAAGTGGATGTAGCTCCTCAAGTTTACGAATATGCTCCTGTTCTGCTTGCGAAATTACAAATCTCTTATTAGTTAGTACACATTGCCTTACTATATCCCCATGAATAGCCATCATCTCAATCACAATTTGCCTAATGATAACAGCATGCTATCGTAGTGCAAAATTGCAGATTATTAATTACTAATTACGAATTCTTTGTATGCTTTCTCTCATCAAACGAATCATTCCCGCTCGTTTTCTACCCCGTCTTTGGTATCACCGTATCAAAGGTGCGCATTTGGCAAAAAAGTACGGCTATCCCGCAAAAGGCATGACTGTGATTGGCGTCACTGGAACTGATGGTAAGACCACAACCTGCGCAATGATTTTTCATGCACTCAAGCAGCTCGGCCTTCATGCTGGCATGCTGACAACCACACACTTTGCCTGGGCTGATTACAATGAAGTAAATGAAACGCACAAAACATCTATGTCGCCGGGCCAATTAAATAGTTATCTCAAGAAAATGCAGAAGGCTTGCGTAACCCATTTGGTCTTGGAAGTATCTTCTCATGCTTTAGACCAGGGACGATTAGCCGGCATTCCAATCCACACAGCAGTACTAACCAATCTCAGTCATGAACACTTGGACTATCATCGCACCATGGAAAAGTATAGAAGCGCTAAAGCGATATTACTCAAGAAAGCAAAACAGCTAGTTGTTTTCGGGGATGATCCCTTTTTAGCACCACTGCTGGATCGTCAAAAACCAGCCATCACCTTTGGTTGTAAAGCTGACACAAATATTCAAGTACAAAATGTGAGAACCACGACTACAGGCATTGAAGCAACAATCATATCGGATCAAAAATCTTATCCCCTCAAGTTGAATATTTTTGGTGAACACAATGCTTTGAACGCAGCTGCCTGTTTAGCTGCTACACGACATTTAAATCTCTCCCCAACACAAGTACTGGAAGCTTTGCAAAGCTTTCAAGGAGTTGCGGGTAGAATGGAAAGGGTAGAAATTGGCAGAGATGTGACCGTATTGATTGATTATGCTGTGACCCCCCAAGCATTCAAAGCATTATTTAAGGCCGCTCGCGCAGTTGATAGCGGCAAGCTCATTGCCGTATTTGGCGCTTGTGGCGATCGTGATCAAGCTAAGCGCCCGATTCTGGGCAGAATTGCTAGCGAAATGTGTGACATTGTCATTATCACTGACGAAGAGCCTTATTTTGAAGATCCAGAAAGCATACGCCAAATGATTTACGCGGGTATTCCCTTAAAAACACAAGCGACTGTGTTTAATATCCCAGACCGTAAAAAGGCAATTCAAAAAGCACTGGAGCTCGCTACAGATCATGATATAATTACGATTTCTGGCATGGGCAATCAAACGAGTATGGTGATAAAAGGTCAAACAATACCGTGGAGCGATAGGGAGGTGATTAAAGAAGCGAGCGGGGAGCGGAGAGCGGGGAGCGGGGAGCGGGGAGCAAAGAGCGGGGAGCAAAGAGCAAAGATAAAGCCCCATCGTCCTTCATCTTGACTTCAGTGGAGAGATCTCCTCATGCCTTATCCGTTCCTTCCACACCCACTTCGTTCTCGCTTTGCATTTTGAATCTTGAATTGTCCTCTCGCCTTCACCAAGCAGACTAAAAAATGTGTCGAGCATCAAAAACATATCATCTCACAATGTATCCCCATGTTTTTCTTAATCAACAAACCTTCTGGTATATCATCTCACGATGTAATTTATCGGATGCGAAGAGCCCTAGGCATTAAACGTATTGGCCATGCTGGCACCCTGGATCCACTAGCATCCGGTCTGATGATTGTCGCCGTAGGGAATGATACGAAATTGTTGGAATATGTGATTGGTCACGACAAAAAGTATCGCTGCACATTTCGCTTAGGAGCAATATCGACAACTTATGATTGTGAAGGGGATCTCACCGAACAAACAATTCAAAAGCAACCAACTCTACAAGACATAAAACGCGTGCTGCTAGAATTTTCCGGTGATATTTACCAAACACCGCCGCTTTATTCAGCCATAAAAATACAAGGCAAAAAGGCTTATCAGTATGCTCGTGAGGGACAAAGCATCACTATCCCGGAACGCCTGGTTAGCATTTTTGAATTGACCTTAGAAAGGTACGATTTCCCCAATATAACTATACATGTGCACTGTAGCTCGGGAACATATATCCGTTCGCTGGCACATGACATCGGGAAAAGACTAAACACCGGAGGATATGTGACTGAATTAGTACGAACAAGCATTAACAGCTGTGATCTCAAAGATGCAATTGAATTAGATGCTGTCACAAAGACCTCGCCAGTTGTACCTTTCAGCACAATTTGCCCTGAGTTTGAGTACTATGACTTAAGTGATGAAGAAGCAAGAAAAATCAAAATGGGCCAAGCAATTCATGCCGCTCAACACTATTCCGGCAATATTGTTTTAGGCCGTCATAAGGAAGTGATTGTTTCTGTATTACAGTATTTGCCTAACACTAACACCCTTCGCCCCAAGAAGAATTTATGGTAAAAGAAGGGGGAACAAATTTGGAGTTCGAAATTCACAGTTCAGAATTCGCAATTTTGGCTCAAGGGAATAGATGAATTTATTTATGACACAGATTATTTTACTTTATTACAAATACACACCAATTGAGAATCCTGAACAATTTATGCAAGAGCACAGGGCTCTTTGCACCAGATTGAACCTCAAAGGACGCATCATTGTTGCTCACGAAGGGATTAATGGCACAGTATCAGGAACAAAAGAAGCCACAGATGAATATATGGCAGCAATGCATGCTATGCCTCAATTTAGCGACATGGAATTTAAGCTTGGCGACGATAATGAGCCAGCCTTTCCACGCTTGAGCATTAAAATACGTCCAGAAATCGTGACTCTGCAAGCGCCAGAAAATGTCGACATGAAAAATGCCGCCCCCTACATTGAGATTGATGAAATGCATAATGTAATTAAGAGCAAAAAAGATGTAGTAATTGTGGATGCACGCAATGAATATGAAGCGCGTATTGGCAAATTTGAAAATGCAGTCACGCTCAACATCCAAAATTTCCGTGAATTTCCCCAAGAATCATTAAAAGAGTTAGAAAAATATAAAGAAAAAGAAATTATCACCTACTGCACTGGAGGCATTCGATGCGAAAAGGCTTCAGCTTACCTGCGCCAGCATGGCTTTAAAGTCCGTCAATTGCATGGCGGTATTATCAAGTACATTCAAAAATACAAAGATGGATTTGATGGTCACTGCTATGTGTTCGATAAACGTGTCTCTGTAAAAGCGAATGACAATATTATTTCCGTTTGTGAATATTGCGACACCAAAACAGCGCGCTACATCAACTGCAAGAATGATCGTTGCCATCGCCAATTAGTATGCTGCGAGCACTGTGAAAATGAAAACAAAGGCTATTGTCCAGAGGAAAGTATTATGTACCGCCTGAAAAAATTCATTAACAATATTTTCCGCTCTCATGAAAATAGCATTAGTCGTTGACCATTTTCAGGGCAAGGGCGGTGCGGAGCGGCTAGAAATGATTTTAGCTGAAGCGCTCGATAGTGATGTTTATACGGGTTATGTCTTAAATGAAAGCTTCAACCTGGCGCATTTAAGAGTAAAAACAATTTTCAAACGTATGAATCAACCATTCCTACGTTACTTTTTTCAAAGACGCGCCTTTCGCAAAGTCACGAAAGATCTCAAAAATTACGATGTAGTGATTTATTTTGGCAATAGTCTAGACAGTGCACCATATTTGCCTAAGCACATCAAAAAAGTTCTCTATTGTCACACGCCTCCACGCCACATTTACAGCGACTTTCATTATTATCACAAACAATATCCTCGCTATATCCGCCCCCTCTATCGTTTCTATGCCTGGCTCTATCGCAAGAACTATGAGCATCTCTTAACCTACATGGATGCTATTATCAGCAATTCAAGCAATGTCCAAAAACGCTTGAAACAGTATACCGATCACGACAGCACTATTGTTTATCCTCCTTGTAATCTTACTCGTTTTTCTTGGATTGGGCAGAAAGATTACTACTTCTGCTTTAGTCGATTAGAAGAAGTAAAACGCGTGGATTTGATTGTCAAAGCTTTTACACAAATGCCCGATAAAAAGCTGATCGTTGCCTCAGGAGGCCCCGAGTTAAAGCGTATTCAAAGCATTGCCAGTGGCTTTGATAATATCAGCATCAAAGGCTGGGTTTCAGAGGAAGAACTCTTGGACCTGCTTGGCAACTGCATCGCAACTATCTACACATCACTTGATGAAGACTTTGGCATGGGTGCAGCTGAGTCTTTATCCGCAGGCAAACCAGTTATTGCTAGCAATGAAGGCGGTTTTAAAGAAATTGTCGCTCCAGGTTGTGGCATTCTACTGGAGGCCACCGATGTTGAGCATATTATCCAGGCAGTAACAGAGATGACACCAGATCAAGCACTAACCATGAAAGAGGCTTGCATTAAACAAGCTGAGAAGTTTAGCCAAGAGCGCTTTATTGCTGGCATGCAAAATGTAATCAACAAACTATGAAAATTGCTATTATTCACGATTACTTTCTTTCAAAAAGCGGTGGTGACAGATTGGTGCTTTTTTTAGCAGAACAACTCAATGCAGATATTGTCACCTGGTTTTCCACTGAAAAAACATTTGATCTCAGCCATATGAGAGTACGCCGTTTAGGCAAGCCGCTTTTAACTCCTGGCTTTAGACATTTTTATCAAAATTTATTATTTCGCTTCGGCACGAGGTTTTTGAAGCAATATGACGTGGTTATTTTCTCAGGCAACTCCATTTCAGCAGTTTCTAATGTGAAAGGGAAAAAAATTCTCTACTGCCACACCCCCCCTCGATATGCTTATGATCAACTAGATAATTACGCCAAGCGCTTTCCTAAAATTATCCAACCAGCCTTTCATATTGGTATAAAAATTATCCAGAACAGCTATAAGCGCAACATGGATAAAATGGATATCATCGTGGCTAATTCACAAGCCGTAGCGAAACGTTTAAAAGATTATTTCGGAATTGATGTCCCTGTCATTTATCCACCTTGCAATTTGGTAACTAAGAACCCGCTACCACGCAAGCCAGAGAATTACTTCATCAGCTGGGCCCGTCTTGAGCCCATGAAGCGCATAGATCTCTTAATCGAGGCGTTTAAGCAAAGGCCAGATAAAAAACTCATTATTGCTTCTACCGGCAGCTTAGAAGGAAAGCTGAAACAGCAAGCTCAAGGTTTCAGCAATATCCAATTTGTCGGCCTAATTTCTGATGAAGAATTATCGCACTATTTAGCCGGCGCTCTAGCTAGTATTTATATTCCAATCAATGAAGATTTTGGTATGACACCAATCGAATCAATGGTAGCAGGAACTCCTACGATTGGAGTTAAAGAAGGTGGTTTACTTGAGACTATTGATCACTTAAAAACAGGCTATCTCTGTCCGGCCAATCCCACTATTGATGACATTATCCAAGCGATTGACGCTTTCACACCTGAAGTATCACTAGGCATGGAGGAAGCCTGCAAAGAAAATGCCAAACGTTTTAGCAAAGAAAAGTTTATTGCTGAAATGAAGAAGATTGTGGAGAATTAGAAATTCAAAATACGCAGGCAGCTCAGGGAGCAGAGCGCAGAGAGACTCATCTTTCCCTTGGTTCATGGTGAGCTTGCCGAACCATCTTGCAGTTTAAAGCCCAATCCTACAATGCACAGTATTGCAGCTTCAGGCGCTAAACAGCAAGATGGTTCAACTCCGCTTCGCTACGTTCACCATGAATTGGTAGGAAGGACTCCCCTTTCTCCTCAGCTCTTCCCATTTTGCATCTTGAATTTTTAATTTTGAATTCTCAAAAAGGGCCCCCTCCTTGCGAAGGCAGCCCTTTTTCATTTGTCTGTCACTAAACACCGACCGTCTATTTACTTATTGTACAAAGCCCGCGATTCTTGCCACGATCTTAGCAGCTTGCTCACGAGTCAAAAAGTCATTTGGACCGAAGCTGGTTGCATTGTAACCATTGATAATACCACGGCTAGCAGCCACGCTGATATAACGACCTTGTTCAGTATCACGTACGTCAGTAAAAGTGGTAGTACCTGAAGCGGCAGGTGAAATCATATTGATACGCATCAAGATAATTACAGCCTCAGCACGAGAGATTGGACGTTCTGGGTAAAAGTATCTAACGCCACCTACTGTCATACCATTTACAATGCCATTCGCTGATGCGTAGTTAATATATGGACGCAAGCTATGTCCCATAACTACATCTTGGAATGTACTAGCCGCATTCTGGTATTGAGTAGTATTCTTGTTAGCCGCACGTAGAGCCATCTTCAAGAACTCAGCGCGAGTTACATTAAGTTTAGGGTGGAAAGTTCCATCAGAGTAACCAGTAACTACACTACGAGATGCAAGCGCCGCAATATAGCGAGCGAATTCAGAAGTAGCAGGAACATCAGAGAAAGTAGTATTACCGCCAGTTGTAGGAGGAGTCACTGTGCCGATGTTTTTCTCAACTTCATCTAAAGCAGTCTCAAGATCATCAATAGCTTCATCTAAATCGTCCTTTTGATTATCATACTCATCCTCAAAGTCTGCGCTGTCTTCATTATCACGAACCGCATTGCGAGCAGAAATTACTGTTGATTTTAGGTTAGATACAGCCTCTTCTAATTCATCGAAATCCGCCTGAGTAATAGTGCCAGAATTTTTCTTTACCTCGTCAGTAGCATCTTCAACCCATTGAATAATTTCATCAAAATAGTCACCCAAATCATCATCAGTCAAAACGCCAGCAGCTTCATCTTGCTCCCATCCTTCAACATCGCTTTCAATATCCTCAATTTCAGTAACAGTTGCAGTTATAATACTGCTACCACCAGCTGAGCCAAATACAATCTTGCGAATGCGATCCATTTGCTCGTTGATATCATCACGCTCACCATCACGGTAATCATTTCTTAGATCAAGGTAGTCATCACGAATATCGTCCAAAGCGGCACCGGAACCAGTTAAATCATCAAATTGATCAAAGCGCTTTTGCACTTCCTTGTTAAAAGCAAGAACACTATCATTTACCTCTTCAAATTCAGAACTTGAGAAAGTACCTGTAAGAGTTTTCAGTGCATCGATTACATTTTCAGCAGCAGCAACAAGATCATCAAATACTTGTTCTAAATCACCATCAACATCTGTACTATCTTCCATATCTGCGATATCAGTGCGCAACCCCTTTACATCGTCATAAGCACTGTCAATATCCTCAACTGCACTTTCCACCTTTGCAGAAGTAGTTGAAGTGGTAGTAGTTGAAGTTGCTGAAGGATTCAAAGCATCCAAAGCTTTTTTGGCATCATCCAAAGCATCATCATCTTCATATGAATCACGCGCATCATCAAAAGTTTCTTGCAGATCACTACCTGAGCTCAAATACTGATCAACACGACGCAAATCTGCTTTCACTGCGCTTTCAAAGTCATCATAAGCACTTTCTACCTTATCAAAGTCCACTTGTGTAATAGGACGATTGGTAGTTTTAATTGCAGCCTCAACATCCTCTGTCACGGAAGTTAGCTCCTCAAAATAATTCTCAATATCATCATCGGTAGCGAAATCATTGCTTGCATTGTAATCAGCATTATTCTTCAATGCTTTCACTGCAGTTTCAGCATCTTCAATTTCTGACACAGCACTACTAGCAGTACGCGCAAACGCATGTGGTACGAGGACAGTAGTCAGCATCATACTGAGCACCGCAATCCCGGCAAAACGCTTCATAAACTTTGGCATAAAAATTGTTATTAATGAAAATTATTAATAGACGAAAGAAAATTACTATAAAGCCCTACAATCATCTAGTACGAAGAGTGAAAGATATCTGTTACTTTTTTCATTTCATGGTAAATAGTTTTACCTCTTCATGAACACATCTCCACTTTCCACACAGATGAATGCATACTATAAGATAACATACAAGCCATGTCAACACCTAGGGCGCGCAGGTGCCACATTGCTAAACAACTACCAGTTCCCGTATAGTGACAGCGCTTTTCAGCTCGAAATATAATTATGAATTCCCCCAATTCTAACGGTCCACAATCATATTCCTCCCTAGAATCACAAAGAGAACTGCGCATTAGTAGACTCACAAAATTAAAAGAACGTGGTTTTGAACCGTATCCAGTGAAGAGCAAACGGGACTACACACTGCTTGCTGCACGAAATTTATTTGAAAACAATACCACATTCATCGGCAACCAAACACACCAGATCACTCTTGCCGGTCGTATAAAATCTAAACGGTTAAGTGGCAAAATCGCCTTTGCGCAAATCGAAGATGAGAGTTTGCCTCAAGGTTTTCAGTGCGTGTTCAAATTAGACCTTTTAACTGCTCAAAACAGCCTTAACTTCGACGACCTAAAAACCCTCATTGATGAGGGTGACTTCATCCAAGTAACAGGCTACTTAGAAAAATCAAAAACTGGTGAGCCCAGCATATTTGTTACCAACTACACCATTCTTTCAAAGGCACTGCGTCCTCTCCCTGAAAAATTGGAGGAAGATTCACGTTTAGCCGACCGCGTAGTGGATTTCAAAATGAATAACAAAGATGAGCAGGGCCGATCGAGCAAGGATATTATGCGCATGAAAGCAAAGTACTGGCAGATTTGGCGTGAAGAAATGGCTAAAGAGGGATTTTTGGAAGTAGAGTGCCCTGTTTTCGAAGCGGTGCCTGGCGGAGCTGAAGCAAAACCCTTTACGACTTTTTATAATGAACTAGATCAGGAAATGTTTCTACGCATTTCTCTGGAACTACCTCTCAAAAAGCTGATCGCCGGCGGATTTGAAGCTGTATATGAAATTGGACGGATTTTTCGCAATGAAGGTTCAAGCCCACAACAC
This sequence comes from uncultured Candidatus Peribacteria bacterium, assembly GCA_964512325.1. Lineage (GTDB taxonomy): Bacteria > Patescibacteriota > Gracilibacteria > RBG-16-42-10 > RBG-16-42-10 > JACQZO01. The sequence continues at coordinate 67,670 of CAZEGN010000004.1, read as the reverse complement.
TTGCAAGAGTATACTCAAATTGAATGGTATATCGCCTATAAAGATTATGAGTGGGCAATGCAATTTACAAAGCGTGTGTATCAAAGAATCGTACAAGAGCTTTTGGGAAGCATGATTCAAAAAGACTATCATGGCAATGAAATCAATTGGGGCGATTGGTGTAGTCCAGAGGAAGCGAAAAAAAACAATTGGGCACTAGAGAGTGGCTGGCCCAAAATCCCCTATTTTGATGCAGTTCGTTATTTTTCACATGGTGAAATCGACACAGAAAGTAAGAACATTAATGAACTCGTTACACTTGCAAAAAAGCAGGGAATTACCGAAGCCTCAGCAGAATTGGGTATGGCTACACTTTTGGACAAACTCTGGAAGAAAGCGCGTGTGAATACTACTCACCCCTTCTTCTTAATCCTTCCTCCAGTTGAGCTCGAACCACTAGCGAAACGCGATCCAGAAAAACCACATCTCACCCAACGTTTTCAGGTAGTTGCCGGAGGTGCAGAGCTAGGAAAGGCTTTCAGCGAATTGAACGACCCGATTGATCAATTTGGACGTTTTGAAGTGCAACAGGCTGCACGCGATGCAGGCAACGAGGAAGCACAATTTATGGATACCAAGTATGTCGAGGCCATGGAATATGGGATGCCGCCAATGGCAGGCTTTGGTACAAGCGAGCGCTTTGTCTCTTTTCTCCTCGGCAAACACATCCGTGAGTGTGTAACCTTCCCGCATGTGAGACAAACACATAACACCACTGGCAAATCTAAAAAGACCTTAACAGCGCACGCAGTTATTTTAGATACAGCTGACATTCCACTCTGGTCAAAGCTCAATGCTGCTGCACATTTGAGTGCTAGCCTAGGTGCTCGTGAGGGCAAGAAACTGATCTACATTGACCATTCCACCACCACCGACGGTGTCCATATACCCATGAACATTCAGCATGCGATAATGATGAAATCTGCAAGCAACAAAGCAGATCTTGTCGCCCTAAAAAAGGCCGCAGAAGCAGACAAGCTCACAGTCACTTGTTTCACGAAAGAGATGCGCGAAAGCAGCAATGATGAAAAAGTCAAAATTGCTCAAGAAGCCAAAGCGCTCAATGAAATCGACTTCTTAGGCATATTGGTATTTGGCGAAAAAGCAAAAGTAGAGGCACTGACAAAACAATTTCCACTAATTAGCTAATCAGCGTGTTGCTACACCATAGTAGCCCAGGTTGGTAAGTGTTTGCTGTACCGCAGTCCGATCGACTCCGGCAGGATAGGCAAAGAAGGAAACATCAGCGCCATTTCTTTGAGCCAGCAAGTAGCCTGATTCGAGTTTTTGTAAAGTACGAACCACGCTATAAAAAGGATTGTTATGCGTATCATAGTGACCATCACTAGTAGCCACAGGCCGAACTGTACCATTACTGCCAGCTTCAGCCATTAATTTTACAAAAGTTCCCCATCTTTCATTTTCGCTCACAGCAGCAAGCCGATCAGCAAAAGGAGCAATAATGCTAGCAGCAGACCCACCACCAGTACTCCAGGCCATAAAAGAGACACCAACAAACCAAGAAGAACCATAATTTGTAGTACGAATATTTGCCGGCAGTGCATTCATAGCCCCAATTCCATGATTTCTAATATTCACATACCCCACAGCAATCTGATCTCTTATCGCTGTTTTCCAAGCATCAGGCTCAGTTGTAGCATTGCGTCCTAAGAACTGCACGACCAAGGGATCACTTGATAATGGGAACCAGCGATCAGGACCACCAGCGACTGGAGCAGATCCCGTACCTGGCCCTGTCTCAGTACCAAACATTCCCATCGCTCTAAATGATGAGCCTGGTGTTAATTCAGTAATTCCACCATTACTAGCAAATCCTAAGAATACTTCAGCAGGCGCACCACTAAAAGCAATGTCACGCATGCCGTTAAAATCAGCAGCATACTGAGACCAACGAGACTGTGCTTCACTAAGTTTTTCATTGGCATATTGGGTAGGAGTACGAGGCCGATTAGGCGTTGCTGGAACGAGATTAGATTGTGTCCCTGAGTTTGCCCCACCGCCGACAGGTGGAGAATATTCCTGTCCAACAACACCACGCGGCGTACAGGACGAAGAGGCTGAGAAGCTGAAAAAACAAGGATTAATCATGTATAAAATAAATCCACTACTTGCCAGCAATAGAAGACCAGCAATAGAACCGGCAATTCTTTCTTTTGCTTTACTAATTTGCTCTGTACCACCAATCATAATTTGGAACCCCGAAACTATTAGCATCAGCAAAGCTAATAAGCCAGCTAAACCAGCAAAGAAATTAAAGAGAATTCGCGAGTAAGTAAGAATATAATTTTGTTCACCAGTAATACTGCTAATACCATTAATTGAAATTTCCAATGGCACAGCACGACTAATAGCAGGCGCAGTGCCTTGTTGTACAGTAGTTATAGGAGCAGGAGCACCAGTGTTTGCAGAAACAGTAGTCGACGCTGTGGTTGGTCCAACATTAGCAGGATTAGCTCCAGCCGTATTAGAACGACACTGCAAAACTGGCAATGCCTGTGTCTGAGCCTCAGTCAAAGGTGCACCTGAACGTACGACTACTAATGAGTCCAGTCCACCACCAGATGGGAGAGAGTTGCTATTGGGAATATTAAAGCGCTGCTGCACACGCATAAAGGTAGAGCTGCCGCCGTCAAGTACAAAGGCTTCAGTCGCTCCTAGAGACTTTAGATATCGCACCGCTTCCATGGGAGTTATACCATTATTCCGATTTTCACCAGCGCCGCCAGTCATGAGCAATAATTCATTGCCAGTCTCATTTATCCCCAGAAATGTGCGAGCAATAGCACTGGTTCTATTTTCTGGATGAGAAGCATAGATTGAAGCAAAACGCGTAGCCACATCACTGTCCGTCATGTCACGAAATGGCTTGCTCTCAGGCTGACCAATCCGATAGCCACCGCGCATAAACATACTATAATTATCCTTATTGGCAGTGCTAAGCTGCCCAGCACCAATTTGAATTCGCCCCTGATGATTGACAGCTACATACCATTGATTAGTCGCATTCCCTAAGAACACCTTATTGCCGATATAATCTCCCGATGCCTTACCATCAACAATAAAAAGTCCATTTATGGCAGCAATAAAGTCTGCATCCTGATCAAGATTGGTGAAATTGGTATTGTTATAATTCTGCGTACAGCTTGTACCTGCTGGCCCCTCCATGAGAACACGTACCTGCGCAGGGTTAGCTACAATAATCCGAATAGGAGCACCTGAAGCACTGGTATCACTTATATAACGAACACCCGACACAACCGGGTGCTCTTCACGTGCTGCCTCAACACTAAAAGGCACAAAAAACACAGCTAAAGTAGCAATCAAAGCCATGCCCAATCCTCTTTTTCTGGTCAAACGAAGCATAAATAATATAGGGTTCGCGTAAGTTATAGCATAATGGAGGGCAATTCGGAATTCGGAGATCGGAATTCGGAATGAACACTAAGAAGAAGAATGAAGAAAGGGAAATGCAACTTCTTGTCAGGCAAACCTATCCCTTACTTCTTGCCTCTTGCCCTCTAATTCCGCTTTCCGCACTCCTAATTTTTAATCTTTCTTTCCAATCTTTTAGTCAATAAGTACAATGACAGACAGACTAGGAACTCTATCATCATGCTCCCTTTAGCACATCAATTACGTCCGCGGAAATTTGCCGACTTTTATGGACAAGAACACATCATTGGTCCAGAGGGTAGCTTAACAAAACTGCTTGAAGCAGGTGTATTACATTCATTTATTTTGCATGGCCCGCCCGGTACTGGAAAAACCAGCTTAGCCTCTATTTTGGCAAATACGCTTGACGCTAATTTTGTGGAACTCAATGCCACTGATGCCAAAGTAAAAGATCTAAGGAAACATGCAGAACAAGCCAAGGAAAGGTTTAAGGCTTATGGCAAGCAAACCGTAATTTTCATTGATGAAATTCACCGCTTTAACAAAGCACAGCAAGACACCTTGCTGCCATTTGTAGAGAGTGGGGACATTATTTTAATCGGTGCTACGACCGAAAATCCATCTTATGAAATCAATGCAGCACTACTGTCACGCCTCACGGTTTATCGGCTGAAATCACTCACGGATCCAGCATTACTTAAAATTTTGGATCGAGCCTTAGAAGAACGTTACCAAAGCAAAGGCATTCTCACCCAAGAAGTAAAAGACTATTTAGTAAAAGTGGCTGCCGGTGACGCCCGCAGTTTACTCACCTCTCTCCAACTGCTCATCGAAAGCAAAAGATATCAAACTAATATTGCCACGATTCGACAGTTTCTCGACAAGCACACGCTTCGTTATGATAAAAAAAGCGATGAGCACTACAATACCATTTCAGCCTTCATCAAAAGTCTGCGAGGAAGTGATATTGACGCCAGCCTCATTTGGCTATGGAAAATGGTAGAAGCGGGTGAAGATCCAAAGTTCATTTTTCGCCGCATGCTTATTTTGGCTTCAGAAGATGTGGGTATGGCAGATCCACAAGCTTTGACTTTCGTTAATGCCGCTTTCCAGGCCTTTATCAATGTAGGGTATCCAGAAGGAAAGTTTTTTCTAGCCCATGCTTGTATATATCTCGCCCAAGCGCCAAAGAATAATGATGTCACCAGAGCAATGGGCAAAGCAACTGAGTATATCAAAAACAATCCCCTACTCAATGTGCCTCAGCATCTAACCAAAGAAGGCTCAAAAGACTATCTCTATCCCCATGATTTTCCTGGTCACAAAGTAAAGCAAGCCTATTTTCCGACCAATACTCCACAGCAAAAGATTTACGAAGAATAGGAAAAGTATTTGCCTTGCTAGCGAGCTGGCAGTAAAATATTTCACGCAATTAACTTTATTTCATGGAGTTCTTTAAGACAGCATTGGGCAGAACAATTGGTATATTGCTGGCCGTTTTCTTGGTGCTACTTTCAATCAATGTAGCAATCTCTTCTGTAAAGTCATATCGTGATCAACATGAACTTTACAAGAACACAATCATTGTAAGTGGTGAAGGCAAGGTACAAGCGAAACCAGACATTGCTCAAATCGACCTCTCTGTAGTTAGTCGTGGCTCTACTGTGGCAATGGTAACCAAGGATAATACCACTAAGATGAATGCAGTTATCACTGTACTTAAAGGTGCAGGCATCGAAGAAAAAGATATTCGCAGCACTACTTATTATTTAAGTCCTCAATACGATTACAATAATACTGCCAATCCTCGCATTATTGGCTACAGTCTTGAACAGGGACTTGAGGTTAAGATTCGCATGATTGATAAAGCAGGTGAGATTGTACAAAAGGCAACTGATAGCGGCGCCAACCAAGCAGGACAGATTATTTTTACTATTGATGAACCTGAAACTTTGTTAAGCCAAGCAAGAGCAAAGGCATTTGACAAGGCACGTGAAAAGGCTCAAACCCTTGCCCGCCAAGCTGGCGTTGGACTAGGTCGCATTGTAAGCTTTTCTGATGACACCTATAACTATGCTCCATATCCAGATCCTTACTATCGTGAGGTAACAAGCATGAACCCTGCAGCGATGGATGGTGTTAAGGTAGGTGGCGGCAGCATGGATGATCAAAGCACAGGACCTATTTTACAACCAGGCAGCCAGGAAGTAATTGCAAACGTCTCTGTAACTTACGAGATTTACTAGTCGCTTCGCAATTTAATTCATTTTTGTATATAATTTACCCTGTACCGACTTCTGGTACAGGGTATTTTTGTTCTTTACCAATTTGGGGATGATCGGTTTTGCTAGGAAGGTAACTAGCGTAACTGGCGTTTACGGGATCTCTCTACTCCCGTCAGATCCGTAGAGGGACAAACAACTGCTAACTCTTTAGCACTTGCTCGTGACGCTGAGTATGGTTCACCAGTAATGGCGTACGCTGCTTAGTTCACAAGCAATCTCTCCTGCCTTTTTGTGGGAGACGGTAAAGACATGGATGTGACTATCCAGACTGTCATTATCGCAACCTTTTGATAGTCTTCGCTACTTCTTTTCCCGCAGTAGCGAATATTTAGGGAAAAACGCTTCCTGAGTTTTTTGTTTATTTTTTATTCATGAAGCGTAATCAAAATAAACTACAAACGTAGAGGGTTACCTTAGTTCTTCTTATACGGCGGTTCGATTCCGCCCATCTCCACCAACTCCAGGAATGGCTTAAAGTAGAGAAAAGAACTAATTTCTAGAGGTTTCGTAAGCTTCTTTACGGAAAGCAATATCAATTACTTTTTCAGGTTTTGTTCTCATATCGAACACTATTCTTAATTTACCCCATTTCACTCTAAATCTTGTATCATATCCTTCAAGCCACTTAATTTCATACCCCATTTTATTGCCTCTTTTTATATCTTCGATAATTTCTACAACCTTTTCTGCAGCTTTGTGAGGTAGTTTCAACTTGGCAACCATCTTTTTCTCCTCATCAGCCAGCAAAGTAGTAGGAACCGTAAGGTTTGGTGAAGATGGCTCTGCTCTTTCATTGGGATCAATAATATGCAGCATTTGTACCCTGATATTATCTACCGTAGACATAGCCTCATCGTAATCAGCTGAGCGAGGACTATCAGTAGGGCAATATTGTATTAGCAAAGCATCTGTGTCAGCACTCCATTTGTTAATTGCAGCTTTAGCAGAAACCGTGTCTTTTTCAGCTCTTGTAAGAGCCTTTGTCAAAAAACCTCGCAAACGAAAGAGAGCTTCTCGAGCTTTTGTACTCTTATTAAGATCACTCAATGCACCAACATAACGTTCACAAAGCTGATCTATATTAGGCGGCAGTTCTTTCATATTTTTTGTATTTCTTATTATTCTACATCGAAAAGCTATCATTGGTCTATATCTAAAACCTGTGAGTTCTACCCTTTCCGTTCATCTAATACACAAAGCTTTCTAAAAGTGCTTAGCTCCTCGCCATTGATAATCTGCAAAATTACCTCCTCACCTTGTTGGTTATTTTTATGTTCTTTGACGACTTTGCATACAGAAGCAGGAATACTGAAGAGGTTGTAACCTCTACTCCCATCTCCACCACCACGATTATTTTTAGGCTTTTGACGCTCTACAGCTTGATCTATAAGCGGTTCTACGGTACTAACCTCATCAAGCGTTTTGGGAAACTTGTCAGGTTTGAACCGAAAGAATATTTGAGCCGTCATTTTCTTGTGCCTACCGTCCCTTACTAGGGTAATTTCAATGCGATCAACGAAGAGTCTAATGAGCATCTTCTTATGCTTATCATCTAGACTATCAAGCCTATATTTCACATCCTTTGATGCTTCCTTGAGACTTTGAATCTCCACATCAATAGAGCCAATAAGAGTCAGCTGATCTTCTAATCCAGTGATTTGGGTATCAATGTGGTTCAGCTCATCCTCCATGTCTCTCAACTTTTCATTCATCTTCTCTTCACTGTAGCTACCATTTTCATAGGCTTTCTCAATTCGTGCGGAAGAAAGTTCAGTATTGATCTTCTGCTGTCTCAAATGTGATAGCTGGTTATTGATAGTGGTGATTCTGGTGGGATCAGCAAACTCTCTGGATAAATAAAACTTAATAAACCCCTCGGGATCCTGCATAGCCTGCTTCACCTTGTTCCAGACAAACTCTTCAACTGGCTTAGCGGGTATCTCCCAGTTAAAGTCCTGTCCCGGCTGATTGAACTTCTTCCTTCTATAGCTATAGCCACCTTTGGTTCTAGGTACACCGACAAACGATCTATGCGGTTCTGAGGTCACATCCTTAAGCTTTCCACTAAGCATGTAATCAGTCTTTTTCATATTTACCTCTTTCTTCAGAGCACATAATGCTTGTGCTTGTTGGAAAGTAAATTCACTAATACATGGGGGAATATCAACTACAGTCCACTCTTCTTCAGGCAGTAAGTGACCATCCTCATCTCTTTTGTTAGCCACAAACTCACCTCGATAAATGGTATTATGAATAATATTGCGAAGATACTTTTCCGTCCATGGAGAATGTCTGTCCTTTTCTTTTGACCCCTTTCCTTTGGGTACCTTGAGCTCATTTAACTTGTTTGTTATTTCACCTAAGCCAAAAGTGTCATATATATACCAGTTAAACATTTGTTCTACCCACTTTCGTTCCTCCTCAATAATAACCAATCGACGACCTTTTCCTGATGCATTCTTGACCGCCTCGTAACCGAAAGGGACATGTGCTCCCGTGTAGTTACCTAACTCGGCTGAAGCAATTTTCCCTAGCTTGGTTCGCCCTTTAATTAGCTCTCGTTCAAATTGTGCTATAGCCCCAAATATTTGGAAGATAAGCTTGCCAATAGGCCCCTTAAAATCAATGTTTTCCTGAACAGATATAAAGCTCACATCATTTTCCTGCATCTCCTCAAACAGATTAATGAGATGCTTCAAGCTTCTTGAAAGTCGATCTATTTTCCAAACAAGCACAGCGTCTATTTTCTTCGACCGAACAAGTTCTCGCAATTCATTTAATCCATCCCTATTCAATTCACTACCTGTGTGAACATCTTGGAAGAACCACTCTTTTTTTGTCACCAGCTTCAACCCCTTATTTTGCTCAATGTATTCAAGCAACCGTTTCTTCTGAACATCCAAACCATAACCATCTATTTTTTGTTCTGGCGTAGAAACTCGCACATAAATAGCAACGTTCCGCATGGATCGATCTTCATCTAGCAGGCTCATTGAGAGAGATTAATCTGCTCAGAGTGTAACCGATTAACCCGATTTATTAAAGTTGGTTAGTTTCTTCACATCAAGCCCATCAAAGAGACCAACATATGCCATGGTTTTGGTGATGTCTTCCATATACCACCGAGGGTTTTCCTCTGGATATACGACCTCAAATGAAATTTCTGATAGCGAGCTTAGCTTGATTGTCTCCATAAATTCCAAATACGCCATCCATTCTAAAGAGAACCAAAGCTTTTATAAGGACTGGTATGAGACTTATTCCGACTTACTTAGACTTTTTTCGGCTTAAAGTAGAATCTCGTCTTGTCTATCTTCACCCTACCCCCTTCGATACTTACGAAAGACTCAAATTCATCAAAGCCAAATTTCTTTCTTAAGGTATCCCTAAGGTTCTTGACCCCCTTCTCCAGATCATCGGTTTTATTCTTAGCTCGTTCTGCTAGCTCAGAGATATCTATTTCATAAGACTGGGTATTGTAGGCTAAGTAGAAAAGCCAATAGGGAAAACAGTCCTTGTTAAACTGGTGCTCAGCTCCTTTAAACTTGAGAGTATCAGGATAATGATACGTGATTCTTTTGTTTTCTATATCTTCTTGTTTAATGACATAATCCAGGTAATCCTCTGGATATGCTCCTGTTGCTGTACCAAATTCTTCAAGGAATGAAGGTTCAATGTCCAAACGCACACTTACAACACTTTCACGATCCAAGCCCTCGCCCTTTTCAGTTTCTTGGATATTGAGCAGTCGAACATATCCACGTTGCTCTAAGAAAAGTATGGTAGCAAAAAAGTCTACTTTCTCATTCCCAACAGCTGCGACGAGAAGATTGTTCGGTGCATAGTGCTTCAATAGCTTTAAAATAGTAAGACTCACAATCTCCAACTGTTTCGATGCTTTGTAAATATTTATTTTCGTTTTATACAGTTTGTTATCAATCCAGTCAGCTACATACGCTGCAATATATTCCTTTAATTGTTTTGTATTACAGCAAATCTCTACTGATCGAGTTTTATCGTCAGAGAACTGAGTTCTATATTCTTGAGGTATGAGAGAGTCCTGCCGAGATAGTGTTGACACTTGTTTACTAGTGAATTTCACAGTTTTGTCGATCTGATAATTGTTGTCATCATCAACCCGTGACCACAGAGATATCTTCACAGTATTAAACAGTCCCCACCGTAGACAGTCTTTAAGAGCATTTTCGAACCCATGGGTATAGGTATAGATGCTCATATATGGCACATCGTCTAAAGCCAGCCAATACGCTTCATTCGGGTCTTCCTTTAGTAGGAACAGGTGCCTAGCTAATACCAACGTAATATCTTCAACCTCTCTCGATTGTTGTGACATAGAATACAGATTCCTGTGAGGAGTATGTCACAAATTCTAATTAGCCGAAATCTTTAGGGATTGGACATTATTTATAGTCTTCAACCGTCATAACATATGAGCCCATAGTGTTGGCATCTATATAATATTCCCCAGCACCGTAAAACACGCTTTCATCTTTTGTGCTCTCAGTTGTGTTCATTACCAACTTGATATCCCATTCAGCATCAGCTTTCTTTAAAAAGGCCTGACACAAACCACCCTTACAGTCATATTTAATTTTGAATCGCGATCCTGTAATTGTAAATGGTTCTGACTTCTTTGCTCCATTACCGCTAAAGGTAAAAATCTTCTGGTATGAAGGCTCGCGTGGTGGAATCACAACAGCTGGAGTATTTACTGATTGGTTACTCTTTGCCACAGATTGTGATTGTTGGACTATATTTGAGGTTGATGATGTTGCACTACTGGAACCACTGGAATCCACTGCACTTGCAATTACTGCCAGAATAATCACAACAAGAACCTTTACTCCCCCTGAAAGACTTACCTTGCTTTTTGTTTTTAGAAATTTAGCTGTTGGTGGAATAAGGATGGCAGCAATAAGAAGCGTAATCACACCTCGTACAGGGGAAACAGCTAACTGAGAAATACCAGTAAGAAGAGCCCCCACTCCCAAAATCCACCCAAGAATAAACCCTATCGTGATACGTGTGACTTCTGCCATAAAGAAAAGAAGTTAGAAAATATAGCGCAAAAAGGGATCAACCTTTCTGGCTGTCCTAACTTCAGCTTCTTGCGAGGCATCCGTAGGCAGAAGGTTGACCCCTCATCACACGGATACCCTTTTGAAAGCACGCAAATATAAAGCACAAAGTTAGAACAGCACTAGAATAATACCCACTTCTTTAAATATGGCAAATACAATGCAATCCATATGCGCCGATCTTTCTCTAGGTATATAAACTTACCTACCTATCAAGGCATGATAAATAGACGCATAGAAGCTCTCTAACCCCAAACCACGAATAACCGCCGAAATCAGAATCAACAAAAATAAACACCTTACTAAGGCGTCGAGGATAAACAGGGCCTTAAAACCAAAAGGATGAGCTTTTCTAAAGTCATGAGCATATAAATGCTGCCCCCTAGCTTTATTTGAATTAGTAAGGTTCAGATAGTGCAGCAGTAAGCCTGCAAATGGAGCAAAGAGCTCATTTCGCAAAGTAGATAGATTCGCAAATGATGAATCATCTTTTTCCGGTATTGCAATCTCACTGCTAGCATCTCCAACCATTTTACCACTTGGAATCTGATCACTCATATTAATTACACACTAATGAATCTGACATGCTTTCCATCAGTCTATAACCAAGGCTATCTAATCTAACTACAATTGCTGACTCCGAAACATCAAAAAAATCTGCCATTTCCTCAATATTGCAATTAGCTTCCACCTTTCTTTTTACTTCCTCTTTGGGCATGAGAATATCTGCCGCTATTTTATTAGCTTCAGTTTCAGCCTTTTGTGCTTCCAGATTTTGTACAGACTGCTTCCTCCAAAGAATCCCCATATCAGTAATCAACTGTCCATTCTCAAGAAAAGGTTTAGAATAACTCCCAGCTTCAAATGAAATATAATGACCAATCTCATGAGCTACCGTGAAACGCTTTCTTCGTCGCGAATCTTTATCATTAAGATAAATTAGCCATTCATTAGGAGTACGAACAATGGCACCACTTATTCTTTGATCAGAGAATTCATAGTTGATCACTTTAATTTTTAAATCTTCACATAAACGTAAAACATCCAGTTTACCATCAACATACAAATCGGTACCGACATAACGGGCTAGCAATGTTTGAACACCATCATTTAGTTCGAGCATAACTGTGAAAGTTATATCTTCATTAGCACTAAGCTGAGTATAAGCGAACTAGATCAATATCGCTACTCACCCACCTGACCTACTAAAACATAACAGGAGGCTGATAATGACAAATACTAGTAATTATGTTAAAATTGTATTGTTAATTATTAATTCTTTATGAATAATTCTCCACGTCAGGGGCAGGGAACGGATAGACCTAAAGCTAAACCAACTGCATCGATTAGAGGCAAGATTGGAAATTTAGTTTTACCAGCTCTTCTTGCAATGAAGTTAGGTGGTACTGTTGCTGGTTGTGCTGACACAGCAGGTAGTACAAGTGACGACAGAATGGCTGATGTAGCAACACCTGATGCTGGAAACGGCAGTGATGCAATGGTAAGTACTGATAGTACTCCTATGGTTGTTGATGCTGGCACTGATGCTGGTTCAATGGCAGTGGACGCTGGATCGATGGGCGCTGATGCAACTCCTGTTACTATCCCAACAACTTCAGATGCTGGCTTTGGCTCAGCAGATGCAGGGTCAATGGGGGTAGATGGAGGTTCTATGGGTGCTGATGCAGGAACCATTGTAATTCCTGAACCTTCAGATGCAAGCACTGATTCTGATACTGGCTCTATGGGAGTAGATGCATAGACAAACTAGGCTAGAGTAAACAAAGCTGGTATAATTTTGAGATGATCAAATATGCCAGCTTTTTATGATTGTTACGTTATGTCTGATTGTTAAAAATGAGGAGAAGCGACTCGCAGTATGCCTCGAGTCATTTGCTGGACTATACAGCGATATAGTTGTGGTTGACACAGGATCCACAGACACCACAAAAACAATTGCGCAAGACTTTGGAGCAAAAGTATATGATTTTACATGGATCGATGATTTTGCTGCTGCACGTAATTTTGCCTTAAACAAAGTAGTTACCCCATGGGTAATGGTAGTAGATGCTGATGACATTATCAGCGCAGAAGAAAAAAGAGCATTACAAGATGACTTGGAAAAGCTTACTCCTGAAACATTGGGAGTGTTTTTGCCTTATGTGTATTCCACCGTCAATCAAAAAACCGCCTTTACCACATATTTACCACGTATCTGGAAAGTTGATTTAGGGTATCAATACACTTTGCCAATTCATGAGTATCTAGATATTCCTAAAGAAGATATTAAGAAATTTGTAAGATTGTCGCACCCTATTATTCATAATAAAGACCAAGAAGATTTCTCAAAGAGCATCACAAGAAACCTTGGCATTTTAGAGGGAGCAATAAAGAGAGATCCGACTCAAACAAGAATACTTTTTTATTTAGGCCGAGAAAATAAATCACTGGGCAACTTTAAACAAGCTCTTCGCTGGTATTCCAAGTTCATAAAGGTACCAAATACAAGCAAAGATGAACTGAATCGAGCCTATCTTGGTATAGGAGAATGTTACATAAAAATGAGTAAGGTGAGGTCTGCAAAGTTAGCCTATCGGAACGCCATCAAGGCTAATCCCGCTTTCATTGAAGCGTATTTGCAATTGGGAGACCTGGCTTTACAGCAGGGCAACTACAAAACAGCTGTGCGTTTCTATTTGGAAGCAACAAAAAAACATCCGCCACAAACACATGTCTTCGTGAACATGCAACTGTACAATGGCTATGCTCAGAAAAAGTTATGCGAAGCCTTAACACATATAAAAGAATTTGCCTTATGACATTTTTGATTTGGGCGTTATTAAAAGCATGGTTCAGTAATAGAACGGAGCATATTCTAGTTGTTTTTCAAAATAACAATGAGCTCCGAGGTAGTGGTGGCTTCATCACACAGTTGCTAGATATTGAATTAGGGAAAAGAAAAGTAAAGCTACACTTTCGACATGACCACAATGAACTTCGAGGGCATACCCAAGTAACTCCACCAAAAGAGGTACAAGAGTTTTTAAAACTGAAACATTGGTTTTTTCGGGATTCCAATCTTTTTGGCAACTTTGAAAAATCAGCGAAACGAATGATTGAAAGTTACTGTGATATTTACCCCAAAACACAGGTTTTTAGTGTTGTAGCAATCAATTATTCCTTGTTAGAGCAATTCATGAAAGTAATAGGCCCTCTCAAGGAGGGATATATAGTTTTTACTGCAAAAAACTTGTTTTACCAGTTAAGCACGCTAGTTTCAGATGTGGATTTTCACAACGCTGAAGCGGGCAGTAATCGTAAATGGATCCTGAAAGCTCTTTTTAAGAGAATCATGAAGGTCCTCATTATTCATGTCTGGAAATGGCCACGATGTACTGCTCTTTTAAAAGAGGCTATTTTGACGAAAGATTTGCAATTGTTTACCGCTGATCGACATCTTCAGAAGCAACTCATTGCCAAAGGATTAGCAATTCCATTTACAGCAGGTAGCTATAGCGATGCCTTGGCTATAGTTGAAAACAACTATCTTGGCTTAAAAACCAATCGCTACTTGCGTAGAACTATTTCCAGAGATGTTTCTTTCACATTTGATAAAGAGACTAAAAAACTGGCAGGGGCTAATGTGACATTAACAATAGAGGTTCAACATGGTGGTGGATATGACTATCCAATTTCTGGAACTTACCAAGGAGTCATAACCGTGTATTTATTGAAGGAGGTATTGCAAGTTCAAGTGATGAGTGATGGAAAAGAGTTAGATACTGGGGAAGAAGGTGAATTTATCACGAGACCGATTCACTACCAGCTTGCAGTTGGTAAAAAGTTTTTAGTAACCGTTCACTATCAAATACCTGCAGCAAACTTACGAGATGACCACTACAGCTTCAAATACATCAAACAACCTGGTGTAGTACATGAACATGTCCATGAAATACTTAAATTTCCTGAAAGTTATAGCTTAGAGACTTTGACTAGAGATAAATCACAGGAGGTATCAATTACAGACAGTTCATGTTTTATCGACAGCATAAATGTAAAAACAGATTACCAGTATGAGGTAAAAGCCATTCCTAACCATAACCAACCAAGGATTTTTTATCATGAAATCGTAGCGCCACAAATAATTGATATTCGGTTCAACGAAGAGATTCACTTCACAGGTGATAGTAAAAAACATATTAAGGTCACAGCCAAAGACTCGGGAGAGATATACGAGATTGCAAGTTGTGAATACAGAAATCAGGGAAGGTGGATCTATATTCACATGAAAAATCTGCCAGAAACTCCCGAAAAGTTTTATAAGATCGAATTGGCTAACTTGTGCAACAATGCTGGAGTGCCTTTACCAGCATCAAGAGAGATTACCGTGGTTTATAGACCAAAGCGCTTTCATAAATTAGGCTAACAATTCCTACCGGCAATATTTTGAAGTGACTATAGAGGTCTACTGTCTACTACTCGCATATTACGATCAAGTAGTATCACCCTACCCTCACGTATTGTGATAGGCGCCAATCCCATATCAGCATGTAAACGACAAATAAGCACAGCAAACTCGGGAGAAATCTGAGTTGGATCATTGTCATTAAAAGTACCAAAATATGCTCTTGCCATATCACTGAACCTTACTGATGGCACATCGGTTCGTGCTGTTGTTGAACGCAATCCTAATGTTCTATCTAGCTCATCCTGAGAGAGTGAGCCATGACTTGTCTTCAATCTATTCTGTAAAAGAATATTGGCCACTTCTAATTCCATTGCATACGCTTCAACTTCTTTATCAATCTGACTTGTCATGAGCGGATCGATATTCATTGCTCTTAATGCAGTATTGACGCGCTGTTGATAAGCAATATAGTCATCACCACTAGTAAAACCTTGCTCTCTAATAAGCCTTACAGTTTGAGCTTTATGTACAAGTTCATGGTACATAGCTAACTGTTCAATGGTAATACTCATATCCAAGTCAGATGGAACTCGCATGACATTACCGATAGGATCATAGCTAGCAAGAGCGTGAGCCCTTCCCTGAGTTTCAGGCATCAAATCATACATATAATAGCTCAGATCCTCTATTACTACTGGTCCACTATCACGATCTCTCAGGGCAACAAGGTTTCGATCGGCATTTCTTGAGTTTGATTGAGCTAGGGCAAAAGGCAATAAAAATAGGTCTTCAGGTAGATGTGCCACTGCTCCTTGTGGCATGGTTTGGAGATTAGATCTCACCCGACTGTAAAGCTGAGGCATAACGTGCTCTATAGCTGCAATCTTCCCAGCCAATAAAGTAGCATTTTCTGATAATTGTTCTGATCTATCTTGTAATTGCTCAGATCTAGACCTTTCCGTTGTGCTAGTCGATCTAGCATGAGGGGCGTGATGTGGTCTATCTGAAGAATAGTATCTAGCAACAGAAGCAACACCAAGTCCCAATGCCACAAGAACTGCTAATCGTGTTTTTCTACTCGTAGATAACGATGGTTCTTTTTCTAGTGATGGTTGATTCATATATAATATTATTGACAGTCATATATCTAAAATGATTATTTAAACAATGTCAAGACATGCAAGCCGAGGATGGACTGGTGAAATTAATTAATATCATGCGCTATGGAGAAAGTAAGAAAACAAAAAGTAGTTATCTATTGCATCCAACAGCAAAAGCTTCTGGTGTTTAGGCATATAGACTATTCCTTTGAAGAAGTTGGTATTCAAGTTCCAGCAGGTAGCATCAAGGAGAATGAATCCCCTGAAGCAGCAGCATTGAGAGAGTTACAGGAAGAGACAGGCGAGCAGAACTTTATTATCAAGGAACCTTTAGGTATCGCTGAATATGACATGACTCCTTACCGTTACGAGATTCAAGAACGATACTTCTTCTTAGCATATCCTACCACTCCTTTACCTATCCGTTGGCAAAGTGCAGAGCTTCATGATGGGAAACAAGCTCCTACAAGACTAGAGTGCTTTTGGATACCTTTGACGGCTGCTCATGTTTTACAAGCAGGACAAGGAGCCATGTTAGGAAAGTTGTTTCCCTAGCACTCAATGGCAGTAATAACTACAGAGGGAGAGATATTGCCTTATGAGAAGCAACAAATGTTCTTAGATCCGCAAAACATCTGCCATCTCTTTGCATCAATGCCTGGTATCTGCGAGTGGGTATGCCTCTGTAAAACTTCGTCCGTAGTTTATATATAGCTTCATTGATTTCATCATGTCTAAATAAAGCATCCATCCACCTAAATCTTTTGCTCACATTCCTACTGCTGTATGTAAGATTAAGACAGTGCCTACATAAAAAGTCCCTGTTAGAAAACATATACAAAGCAGTAAGATGTCTCTGACAGTCCCAACAAACAAAGTAGTATCTGTAGCCACCCAAATTACAAGGTGCTCTATGCAGCTGGACACTATAGTCCCTATGCGACACCTTACCTGTTGAATGTTCAGTAAGTACATATTTAAATTGGATTTCCAGCTCAGCAGTACTCACAGAAAACCCAACAGTACCCACTACCTCCCCCTTTCTTAGCCACCTGATACTTCCAGATATTGGACATGCAAGTTCTTTTAGGTACCCATGCTGCTTTAAGAAACTTATTGTTATGGCATGACAATCATCTACTGTTGCTTTCTTCTCATGATAAGACCTACTCATATGATAACCGAAATGTTTAGGGATTGAAGGAACAAAGAACGACATATCTAACCTCAGCTCTGCTCTAATAAAGAGCTAAAACACAACGCATCATTTAAAAGCCATGGAATCCTCTTCACAGTAAACCTGATCCATGCTCCGGACGATACCTTGAAAGTCCTGCATAATTCGAGCTTTCTTAATAGCAAAAGGCACACTGAAGGTAATGTAACTCGTACGCCTTACCTCACCAACGGCTAGAGGATGCAGAGACACTGCAAATCTTGTGATCTCTAAACTCCGCGCTGAATAGATAGTAATTGCCAGACCAGCAGAATTCTGAAATAGTGAGGCCGTTGATGATTTCTTATGTCTTTAACGCATATTCCTGACCCCTTAATGATTTGCGGTCCATCTGGTACAGGCAAAACCTATTTAGCAGAACTACTAGAGAAACTATACCCAGGCTCGATTGGTTTAGTGCTTTCAACCACTGAAAGATCACCTCGTACTGGAGAGATAGATGGAAGACATTATCATTTTCGTGATCCTGCTGGATACGATGAGCTTTTGCGATCAGGGAGATTATTTATGAGTAACTTAATATTTGGCTCGCGATATGGCTATAACCTTGATGATGTGGAGCAGGTGGCAAATAAAGGGGTAATTCCCACTGCACTAGTTTATACTCCGGTTGCTGATCAATTTGTAAGACAATATCCCAAGGCAACAAGAATATTCTTAGAACCACCAAACTTAGAATTTTTGGAAGCGCGAATGAAAAAGAGAGGTGATCATCTGGAAGATATTCGAAGACGGCTGGATGGGGTCCGGGTCGAGCTGAAAGCGTTTGAAACACACCGTGCACTTTTTCCTACTGAAAATGTTATTAAGATAGTAGATGATACCTCTGTTCATGAAGCTGTCGAAAGAATTCGCGTGCGCTATAAGTTAGCTGGCGTCATTCCTCCGACATAGAGTTAATTCACTTAGGTTCTATCCCTGGGCATCATCCAATAAACACAGATCTCGGAAGGATCGTAATTCCGTGCTATTAATGATTTCCAATATTACCTCCTCTCCAACCTGCACTTTTCCATGTCGAATTACACGATGGCTAAAGGAAGCGGGAATCGAGTAAAGATTGTAACCTCTGCTCCCGTCTCCACCATTTGACAATCTAATAATTATGCCTTAATTTAACATGTCTTTTATTTTAAAAACCTATTATGAGCGATCTTTCAGCAGAGGAACTTATTTACGAAGATGCTGCCACTATAGAGGGGAAAAATGCCAAATTGCGACGCAATTATCGAATAAAAGTAGGAGCTGCATTGGTGGTTGGGTTTGTGGGGGGCATCGGAGCTACACTCAAGTTTGCATATAAAAATATTTCTCCAGCAATAGGTGGTGCAATATCATATGATTCTTTGGAGAGAGCCGATAGAAGTTTAGGTGGCGTGCCACATTTTCCTCGTATGATGCCTGACAGTAACTGTCATGAGATTTTTTCTATACCAGAAGCAACACCTTCATTTCCTGCTGCAACTACCAATGTTTGGGAAAATTTAGACAAGTTGCATGTGACAGACGCAGCTATTGGTCATTTGGAAGATGTGCAGTTTAACAGTGCCCCATTTGTACGTGAACGTCCTTGGATATTGGGTGCCTTGAATCGTCAAACTGATGTCGATTGTTTACATCAAGTAGCGGGATATTACCTACCATTACTACGTCGTGCTCGTGAACAGTATCGTGGAGCAATCATTACTGCAGCTACCCATACTAATCGCTAGTCCATTACAGAACGGATTAAGAAGATCTTAGGAAACTTATCCTAGGATCTTTTTTTATTTATACTGAAAATTTCAGGTTCTACCCTTTCCCTTCATCTAATAAGCACTGATCTCGGAAAGCGCGTAGTTCCTTACTATCTGCCACTTCTAGGACAATCTCTTCTCCAACCTGCATTTTCCCATGTTGAATGACACTATGGCTAAAAGAAGTAGGAATTGAGTAGAGGTTGTAACCTCTGCTCCCGTCTCCACCATTTTTAGGAATTACTTATGGTATGCTTCGTACAGATAGATTTTTAATATGCTCACAGACTGGATTTATACTTTTTCATTATTAGCCATCTTTCTGGGCTTGCCTCTTTTTATAGTATTCTATCGTTCCCCCGCACGGAAACGTTTCTTAGAAGTACTAGAAGAAAAACCTTCAATAAAAAAGGCATGGTATTTAGGTAGTCGGTCTGTTTTAAGCATGATATCCATCCAATTAGCTTTGGCCTTACCATTCATGGTTCTAGGATGGGTTAACTTTTTCTATCCCGATCCTAATGCGTTCCACGATGAGTTCGAGGCAAGTATTCAATGGATCTATAATGCGCTTCCATTTCCCCATCTTTTTAGAGCAGCAGAAGAGAGCTATTGGGCATCTGTTTTGTTTCCTCATACTACTTTGTTTATTATATTAGGCTGTTTCATTTGGTTTATAACAGCTGAGAAATTATTGAATAAAAGTAAACAGCCTCTAAAACTTATAGTCATAATGCTACCATTTTTAGTTATTGCCCTTGGAAACTATTCCTATTGGCAGAAACTCAACACACGCTGGTTTGAACAGTTTCAGATTTCAAAGCAATTTGAAATAGGAATACCAGCAAATAGTGATATTTTAATGAATCTTGAGCTTACATTCATTAATAATACTGCAGACGGGAATGCGTATAACGGTTATTTGCAAGTCAATGAGTTTGGAAAAGAAGTCTCCAACACTTTCCTGCGTTATGGAGGGACAAACTTTTGGCGAACTTCAATCGAAGAGATACAAAACTGTGTTAAAACAATGAGTACAGGATTTTGCAGTTCTGCAAATAAAGACAATACTGAATTTCAATTTTATTGGATCCCACGTATTGGGTTATTATTAGCAAGTAAAAACAGTGATTTAGTAGGAACTGAAAACACTAATGACAGGCAAAGTTATTATTTAAGCTTGATGACTTGGGAACATAATCAGGAATGGGACCAGTGGATAGGTATATTTGCTTGCGCACCAACACAAAATGAGTCTTTTCCTACTCAAAAAAGTATTTCTCACTGTCTTCATGACTACATTAATGCAGATTTAGACCATACTAAACTAAAGAAAATAGGGGTTCTGCTAGATTTAGAGCATGGAGCAGTACCGATCACACAGAATGACCAAGAATTCATCAGAAGCTTTTTAAAGAAAACTGAGCATATAGACTGGATAAAGTTAAGCATTTTAAAGGTTACTGGTCACGAATAAACTAGTTTTTAACAACATCTGCTCAATTGTTCTACCCTTTCCGGTCTTCTAATAAGCACTGATCTCGAAAAGAGCTAAGCGCCTTGGCATTAGCAACCTCAAGAACAATCTCTTCGCCAGCCTGGTTATTCTTATGTAATTTTACTGAACGGCTAAAGGAAGCCGGAATACTGTAGAGATTGTAACCTCTGCTCCCGTCTCCACCAACCTGCGCTCTGCGAGCTTCGGTTGGCAGGCCAGCTTGCCGAAACTTTAGTGTAGGCAGGCCAACTCTTTGAAGTCTATTTTTATACATAGGCTTATTTAAGCAATCTTGCGAGCAGCTGAGCCAGCGCAGTGTTAGGCTGCCGAAGTCCCCCTCGGGGCGCAGGCATGCCATGGTCGCAGACGGATGTGTAATGATCAAAAATAGTTCACGAGACGTTTTTCATCTTTTATTTACTACACTAGATTAGTTCTTAATCTTTTCTATGTGGTATGTATATTTTCTTGAGAACAAGCGAAAATCTTTTTTCTATACTGGATCGACTAATTCTCTAACCAGAAGACTATCTCAACATCAAAATGGGTATGTCATTTCTACTAAACGTTTCTTGCCTTTAGAGCTAATTGGCTATATTGCTTTACCAACTGAAAAACAAGCCAGAGAACTTGAGCAGTACTTTAAAACTGGATCGGGAAAAACTGTCTTGAGAAAAAGAATTTTGAATTAATATGTGCTAATCTGCACCCAGAAATCTCACTTATATGAAAAAACTTGTAGCAACTTTGACACTTTCAGTAATGGTTCTTTTGCATAGTAATCTTGTTCTCGCCTCAACCAGTGATCCTAATTTTGTTCGACCTGCAAGTGACGCTTTACCGTGTTTAATTAGCACAGGTACACCATTGGTCTTTGACGATGAAAGCACAACCACCGATGATGGAGGAATAATGATGGATTTTGTTTTCGAGCGATTAACTAGGTTCGTATTTACCAACCGTCCTACAGAAAGAGTGGTAAAAGGCATTGGTAATAATAAGTTTGGCAGTACGCGCAATCTGTCTCGCTTTGAAATGACCAAAATTGCTCTCGGAGCAAATTGCATAGAATGGTTCACCAGCCCTGTTCCCAATACTAAGTTTATTGACGTTCCTAAAGACAACTCAGAAATGTCGCTTGTTATCGGAAAAGCACATGCTGAAGGTATCATTGATGGCATTGGAGACCGCTTTTATCCCCAACAACATGTGACCAAAGGAGAATTTCTTAAAATATTACTTGCCCCATCCATGTACTTTAGTCATGGTCAGGCAGTGCAGCCACTTTCAAGTAGAGTTGCAGGAGTAACAGATAATTCTTTCAGACAATTTGTGGAACATGCTGAAAGAATGAAAATGATTGGAGCTAATAATTTCCAACAAAACACAGCTGTTATTCGGTACGATATGGCAATGATGCTGCTTAACTACATCGACTTCATGAAAAAAACACCTCGTTGTGACTACATAACTGATCAACCAGACGATTGTTAGTTACTCTAATTAAGATAAGGTTCTACCAGAGTCTTTCTCTATTACGTGTAGCAGATAGAAGTATCTAATCTATCTGCCCTTTACATATTCCAACACAATCTCTTCCCCCACCTGCCGCTCACCATGCCTCACAACAGAACGGCAAAAGGATACAGACATCATGAACGGAGTGTAACCAACGAGGCCTACCGCACCAACTTTAGAAGGGATTAGATGAAAAGAATTCCCATTATTTTAATACTGTATCATCCATTTCTGGAAGACCCATTACTAGAAGGGAATTCTTGATCCGTTCATACAGATCTCTGAGAGTGGACACAGATACCGGCAAAAATTCCTGATCTTGTAAATCATCAATTAGTCCCGTTTCTACCAAAACTCTTAGCTGACTAAAAAGATCCTCTAGGAAGGTATGTGAAACAATGCCTTTAGCAATCTCTGAACCATCATGAGGACTAGCAATAACCAAAGCATTTTGCACCTCTGCAGTAAGGTTTCCATTAGTACTGCCTTTTTGTTTCAGACGGTCCTTAATGGATATAACTTTTCTGACCAAATCTCTCGCTATCGCCACTCTTAGTTTCTTCTGGGCCTCTACCGCTTGTGAACTATCAGTCAAAGCTTCTTGAGCATCACTAACAAATGTCGCATACGCTCTTTCTGCTTCAATCAAATCATTACTTTTAGGAGCAGTTTTTTTAAGAATACTTAAAACACCACTTCTCACAGGCTCTCTAGCCCTCAGTTCATCCACAACTTCCTTTAAATGGTTATGAGATTTAATAATTTCTCCTCGAAACTGGCTTTTCCCAGGCGTACATATTTTAACAGCCAACTGATCGGCCACAGCTTCAGAAAAACCACCTCGGGGACTTTTCTCTTGATCCAAAGCAGCAGCATCTTTACCAGTTGCACCTCTAATTCTAGATAGAATCTCCATGTTTGTTTTTAATTCAATTATAATTATAACACAAAAAAATAAAAGGATAAAAAGGCACAGATGAGCTAGAAAGTAATCTACTAGGACTAAGATTTAGGTTCTATCGCATCTACTTTTCTAATAAGCATCGCTTTCTAAAGGCCCTGAATTCTTGGTTATCAAATACATGCAGAAGTACCTCCTCGCCCACCTGCACTTTCCCATGCTGAACAACGCGACGGCTAAAGGATACCGGAATACTGTAAAGGTTGAAAACCTCACTCCCGTCTGCACTATTTTCAGGATACAATTATTAAAAGCTATCTGCTTTTAGCAGAAGCAGAATTGTAACTGGCAAGTATCCATTTTAGTTACCGCCCTACTCAGCAAGACCATCATCTTCCTCAAGAGCATGGTCGTCAGTACTAGGATAGATCGCAACGGCCCGATCCAACTTAGTATTAATCTCTAAAAAGTCTTGTTTCATGCCAGGTAAAACCACATCTTGTACAGTTAGTAATGCCTTAGGTGATGCAAGTTGTAATAAAGCATCTGTATCAAAACTCACTGTAATTTCTTTTGCTGGAGCATCTAAATGTCCTCCTGTCCAGCGCATAGGACGAGTAATACGGATATTGTTTTGGTCTACTAGACTCCAATTAACCTCATCGCCTTTATCTAATTTCATAGTTCCACCAATTATTTTACCTGCTTGATCGTAGTTAATAGTGAGTTTAGAGGAACGTATTTTCAG
Organism: uncultured Candidatus Peribacteria bacterium; assembly: GCA_964512325.1. Taxonomy (GTDB): domain Bacteria; phylum Patescibacteriota; class Gracilibacteria; order RBG-16-42-10; family RBG-16-42-10; genus JACQZO01. The sequence goes on along the minus strand of CAZEGN010000004.1, from coordinate 43,687 downwards.
ATCACCATAAATATTTGTTGCCTCGCAACGTGAAACCTCTACCTCCTTGAGTCTTCCATGATCATCATGAGCTCTGTTCTCCTTTACGAGCACGGGACTTTTATCTTTTTCGTCAGGCTTAAACTGATACTCCGCGTTGGTTAATAATAGTTTGTTATCAACTACTGCATACTGAAAGTGGCCAGTAGTAGTCATGACATCTTCGGCATTGTAATCTTGATGTCTAACTTCATACTCTAGCAAACGGGAAACAGTACCACCTAAAGGTTTTCCATATAGACTGTTTTGCCTATCTATAAAGCGCTGGCCATTATCTAAACCTTCCTCACGAGTAAGTTCTCCTCGCACGCTAAATCCAACTGGCGCATTTTTAAACTTAACACTCAAACGATATGGGTCGTTATCATCGTCATCTATTTCATAGTCCAGCATTGGAATAGTCGGCGCTAACGCAGAAAGCCCATTTAAGGGGCTTAGCATGGTACGTATTTGCGCCACAGCAGCCCCTAACTCAGGTCTAGCTACTACTTGAGGATGTGTAACTACCGAATCAGATTTTTCTCTGCCTGCACGAATATTTTCTGCATCCATAAAATTGTTGACTCTTTTTATTATACTTTAAGTAGAAGCATAATTCCAGGTTAGGGTTATTTGAAAAGGTAATATAAAAAGCGCAACAGCAAACATAAAATACTCAGATGCTTAAAACAGAACTGACTTCAAGTCTCTCTATTAACCAAATGTAAGTTCTACCTTTGCCGTTCTTCTAATAAGCGCTGCTCACAGAAAGAGTATAGGCCTGGCCATTAATACCTCAGGATGAATCTCTTCTCCTGACTGCTTATTAATATGTTTTTTGATGATATGGCTAAAGTATGCCGGAATCGAGTACAGGTTGTAACCACTACTCCCACCTCCATCAGTTTTTAATATTTCTGTACTAATTATAAAGCGGAGGTATAGTTACACTAGTAAAAAAACATCTATCACCAGCACATGAAAAAAAGACTTTGTATATTGAGTGGCGTACTCGCCACCCTAGCAGCACTATATGCATGGGCTTATTGGCCGGTATCCCATCAACTCATTCTTGAAAACTACAAGATAGAAGTATCTCTTCCTAGATCATACAAGCCAATCAATACTAGTAACGACCTAGATCGAAACCATCTTAAGCTCATAGGAAATAACGCAACCATTGAGTTAATTTTACAACAAAGGGCAGAGCCTGGTATTTCTCCGCGCAGTATTAATAAGAACGTGTCAGAGTATAATATACATAACCGTATGTTCTATCTTTTCCCTGATGAATATGCGCAACGACATGGCTACGGCAATACTTTTACCACTCTATTGGAGAATGGGAATTACTTTCTAAATGTGATCATCTCCCCTGAAGGAGTAGATCCAGTAAACATTTTAAGCAACCTGCAAGTTCTTGAGCGATTAAGAGTGAAGTGACCATCACAGGGCCCATCCTTTCCGATCGTAGTATCCTCTTCCTAATCTTCGCACAAGGCTATTTCACCACAATCGAAAAATAATAGTACGGATACTAAAGCATTGAAGTAGTGAAATACTCTCAGTATAGTTTCGTTAAGCAGGTTGAAGAACTTGCTAGAAACCATGTCCTAAAATGTTTAATCTATTGCTGCGAAATCTACGCCTGGCTTATGCAGCAAATAGCTTTTACGTAATCGCACTTATTGTAGCCAGTTTTATTTATGCAGGAATTGGGCTAAGCGCATTATTTATATTAGCGCAGCTGATTGATTTATTTATTGCTTATATTCAAGCACCTACTCCAGACATAGTTTATTCAGCATGGTGGTGGTTTGGCATTCTCGTCATACGTTGGTTGGTGGCCAATGTTTGTAATCATTTCTTGACCTACCTAAATGAAGTTCATAAACCTCGCATCTTAAATTACACCGATAATATTATTGTCCATAAGCTCGACCGCCTCCCGACTTATGTTATTGAAAGTAGCGAGTTTCAGAACTACATGACAAATATTCACACCTTTGGAAAAGTGAAATTAGCAGAAAATCTAAATCTCTTTACTACATTAATTGAGACAACAGTACTATTTTTTTATGCATTAATCGCACTACTTTTAAGCAACCCATTAATTGTTTTGCTAATAGTGATCGTTTCTCTGCCTGAAGTACGATACAACATCAAAATTATTCGCAAAATGCGAGAGTTAAATGAAAGCTTAGCTTTGGAAAGACGACAACAATCATACTTTACCTCTTTGACACAGGATATAACGCAATACTTCAATCTGAAATCGTACAATCTGTTTTCTTATTTCCTTAACAAGATCCAGAAGTCTCAGCGAACGATTATAGGTGGTGTCAAAGATATACAAACCTATCACCGTCCAAGGGCTATTTTAGTAGGTTCCATAGCCAATATTCTAGGACAGTTTATTCCCAAGGCTTATTATGTTTGGTTAACGTTAAGCACACAAATTACGGTTGGACAATTCCAGCTCTATTATCGCCTGGTAGATGAAGCTTATAATAATAGTTTTCGCCTTTATATGGCTTATTTACAGATTAGTGAAAACAATCTGTATGTTCAGGATTTATTCAATCTCTTAGATATGCCTGAACAGATGCAGAGACAAGGCAAAAAGGTGAATGTAGCATCTCTTGAATTAGAATTTAAAAATGTGTCATTTAAGTACCCGGAATCAGATCAACCTGTGCTGAGAAATATCAGTTTTACTCTTAAAAGCGGCGAGAAGTTAGCAATAGTTGGGCAAAATGGTGCTGGTAAAACCACAATTACTCGCTTGATTAATAAGTTCTATCAACCGAGTAGTGGGACAATTTTAATAAATGGTGTTAATTTACAAGATATTGACACTACATGGTGGCGATCAGTCATTAGTAATTTGTCACAGGACGTGCCTAAATACTTCCTCCCTGCTAAAGAAAATATTTCCATTGGTGACCACGCTCATAGTTTTGATTTAAAACGTTACAAAACGAGCATTACAGAAGCAATGATCAGGCAAGACATTGAGCGATTACCAAAGAAAGATAAGACCATGTTGGGCAAGTTCTTTCCAAATGGAATTAACTTATCAGGAGGGCAGTGGCAAAAACTAAGCATCGCCCGCAGTTTTTATCGCACAGCCCCTTTACTCATTTTGGACGAACCGACATCAGCAGTAGACAGCAAAGCTGAGCAAGAGATATTTAACGCTATTTTCGAGCGGAGTAACAACCAAGCTCAACTCATTATTTCTCACAAATTTTCTAATATTAGAAAAGCCAATCGTATCGTTGTTCTATCAACAGGAAAAATCATTGAAAGCGGCAATCACAAAGAACTAATGGCCCAAAAAGGAGAATATGCGAAATTATATACACAGCAATCAGCAGCATTTGTAGAGTAGATGTAAGTTCTATCTCCCCTCTTCTAATAGCCAAAAACCCCTGAGGTTCTCTAATGACATGCCTTCTGCAACAGCTCAAAACACCTCTGTTTGCCGGTTTTAAATCACCAAGCTCTTTTTCAGCCCGATGTTTAGCCTATTGAGCGAACAAAAACCACAAAAGTTGACACCATCAACAAAAGAGCTAAAATCTACTTTTAAACAACATAATTATGGCTATCCCGAAATCTCTTGATGCAAAGATCGTTGAGCTAGTTTTAGAGAAAAACCATCGAATCAGGAAAGGAAAACTCAGCACTGATGCCACTAGAGCAAAGTGTGTAGCTCTTATTACTGAGCATGGACAACATATTCCTAAATTAATCGAGGAAGTATTAAGAATGCAGTACCGTTTAAACATTGTGCTCGCGCTGATACCTGATGATCAGAATATTAGGTTAAAAGCGTTCGAAACGGACGAATTTAAATCTTTATTAACACAAACTAATCCTGACATTGCTTTTGCTCAGTTAAGGCAGCTGGTACCTGACAGTCGGCTAGTGATCGACATAGCAGAAAAGTTAGGAATGGGTGTGATTGAGATACTGACGTACGCAATTTATACAGCGGCTGAAGGAGCTGGGTGTAGAGAGGATATCGCCACTTTATTCGAAGACCTAAAGCCAAGAGTAAAAAAAGAGACCGTCGAAGAAGTAAGCAGACGCATAGATGCAGACTAGGCCGCAAAAGCCATTAATAACTAGACCACACCTACTAGTTAAGATAAATTCTTTGCAGCTAAACTTTATTTTGTGGAAATTGTTAAGGCTACCGACACCGACATAGCAAAGCTTACATACATTTTAGGCTGGTCATTTGTGTTTAACTGTATAGAGATTGCTGTTGTCGGCGCAACATTACAGGAAATCGCAGATCACTATGGTGATGAGTACGGACTACATAGTTACATATTAGGACTTTCCGTGATAGCAACATTTTTTTTACGACTGAACCCTCACCTTCCTAAAACCTATCAGTTACTAAAGGATATTTTCTCAAAAAGGGTAATGAGCATCATTGGACAAGTTACGTCTATTAGAGAAGAAAACTTCAGACTAAGAGAATATTATCTCGTTATATCAATCAACAATGAAGAATTTACTATTGAGAAAACAGAGTTTGGCAAAATCGACACCGAACAAACATACACAATTAGGTATTTTCAACACAGTCGCGTAGTTACATCGCTACAAAAAACCGCCACACCATCAACCAGCTCTTCCCTTTGATTGCACAGCATCGTCTGTAAAAACAGCCACAGTTTGAACCACAGGTACTTTTGGTTCAGCTGCAACACGCACAAAAGTCCTGCTGTCTTGAATAGCTAAGTTAATCTGAGAATTAACCTGAATGCTATCTTCATAGGCAACATGCGGCAGCAATTCAGAAAAGCTGTTTAAACATGAACGCCTTTGACGTTCAACGATTATCAATGCTAGGTTTTAAAAAAAGTCTATTGATATATGCTCATTGACATCGATCAGCTAAAACAAAAAGTACTACAGACATTGGCCAAAAATCTCAATGACCAAGATGCAGCAGTCGTCGCCAAGTGTTTATTGTGGGCTGAAATGTCGGGATATGTAACCCAAGGAATTATTAAACTTACAGGGACAGAACCACTGCAAGACATAGAACCGGACGGACAAATACTGATTGAAAAAGATACGAGACTCTCACAAGTTATTAATGCCAACCGAAACCCGTCGATGCTAGCAAGTCAAAAAGGAACAGAGGCAGCCATTCAGAAAGCGAAAGCTCATGGGTTTGGCCTAGTTGCTGTCCACAACTTCTTTTCGAGCAATGGCGCATTAAGCTATTATACTGAGCAAATAGCTAAAGCTGATTTAATTGGCTTGATGGTCTCACGCTCCCCTGGGGCAACCACTGCGTTTGACAGTATTGATCCATTATTCGGCACCAATCCGATTAGCTTTTCATTTCCAACCACAGAAGAGCCCTTTGTGTTTGATATGGCAACGTCGGCCATGACTTTCTACGGTCTCATTTTAGCTAAAATTAAAGGTGAAAAGCTTCCCGAAAACTTCGCGATTGATAAGAATGGACACCCAACGCTTGATCCTGAGGCCGCCATGTCAGGAGCACTGTTGCCATTTGACCGCAGTTTTAAGGGCTCTTCCCTCAGTCTCATGGTGGAAGTATTAGCTGGACCTTTAGCCAATTCCGCTTTTTGTGACTATCAAACTTTCGATCAAGAGTGGGGCTGTACCATTATCGCAATCGATCCTGAGCTATTAACTGATATCAATAGCTTTAAGCAAAAGTGCACTGAGCTCATTGCTACTATTAAAAAATCGCGCAAACGTGAAGGTGTTACGACAATTCGCCTGCCTGGCGAAAGAGCAAGAACAGCGAGACAGGCGGCGCTAGCAAGCAATAGAGTTACCATCGATGACAAACTGCTGAACCAGTTAGGATATAGCAAGTAAATATCACCTTAAAGCCAATGCGTATGAAATTATATCGTGGATTAAAAGCAGCAGAATATATCGAATTTGATAGCGCACAGTTTCAACACTATAAAAATGATTGGGAAGAACTGCTCTGTGAACGAGCACAAGGGAACATATCGTTTACTGAAGAACTAGCACCGGTGGTAAAAAGACTCAGGCAGTCTGAGCGGCTGACACGACAATACTTCACTGATAATGAAATGATTGCTAAGCAATACACCAAAAGTGTAGCTGGGATTCTCATTCAGATTGATGTCCCCGTTTCTGACATCCTGAAGTACTTCACCTTAGAATTTCAAAACTACAATAAAAGACAAGAACGCTTGGAAATTGTTTACTTGGTGGACAGCTTAACTTTAAGTAAAAAGAAAAAAGAATGGAGCTTACAAATAGTCACCCAGCTTCCTTAATTTAAGACACCTCCTGTATACTCAAAGAGACTTGTACATTACTCATGCAAAAACATCTTGCCCTGCTGACAGTTGCCGTTCTACTCATCATTGGTGTTTACAGTAACAATCACAGTTGGCCTAATTACCAAGCTCAGCCCATTAATTCATCTGAAGTAGGCATTACGCATGACCAATTGGTACAACGCTTAGGCAAGTATTTACCAAAAGAGCTACTGACATTAGACATTGCAGAAGAAGATGCTAGAGATGTTCCAGGATACATATTGCTTAATGCCAGACAGTCTCCAGACAAAAAGATGCTTGCCACAACATACATTACTGACTGCAGCAAAGATTTATGGAGTATCTTGGAAGACACAATTTTTGATTCACTTCCTCCCGGTATAACAAAGGTGAAGTCCTGTTCATGGGATATGCGATTGTTTGTAAAGACTAACAATCAAGAAAATGAAATTACCTTTAACTTGCCTAAACAAAACTGGAAATTCATTCCTACAGTACAAGCTGGTGGCTGCACCGCTTCTCCGTTAGCAGCCAGCTGGTCACCAACCACCAAACAGCTAGTGAGCCGTATAATACAGGTTGGGGAGTCTGAATGTGGTGCCTTTAATACCGAGTGGGCTGTTTATGACATAAATACACAAACCTGGAGGTTTCTACCTGATGGTGTTTGGAATAAAGATTTTACAAAGATATTAATTACCACGAAAAATACCAACAATATGCCTTCATGCGCTGAAAGCACCTGGGGACCAGGTGGACCATACCTATCTCCAACTATGGTAGCACTATGGGATGTGGAAAGCATGACAGGCAAAGTGCTCCAAGACAAAAACCTCTCTCTTTATAAAATCGAAACGGTGAACTGGGATACTAAAACTACTCAGGTAAGGCGATATATAATGAATAATTTTGTTACTACTATGGAAGGGAAAGAGTGCATTGACTACAAATTTGTAGTAGAAGACAGCACCAGTGATTTTTCTAAAGTACCAAGTGAATTGATCACAGTACAACTGTAGTATCAGAAAAAACATCCCACTTCTTAGCTCGATCACAAGCCGTCAATTGAAAAAGTCGGCTCATATAAGCTATAATAGAAAGAAAACAAACACACATGCTCTCTCGTTACCGCAGACATACCTCGAATTTGCCTGCTATTGCTTGGAAACTGATCGTTTTGTTAACGGTATCTATCATTGTTGAGGGTATTCTTTGGTATGTTTTACCTGAACACTTTGAAAATTTGTTTGGGATTGAACAAGCTGGAGTGATAGTAGCAGCATATGGTATTGGCTCTTTATTGCTCAATTTACCGATTAGTGACATTTCAGATAAAGTTGGTCGCAACTTTACTATTGCTATCGGACTGCTGCTCTTCCTAGCAAGTCTTGTTCTGCTTCAAAGCCTTTCTCTGATCACGGCGGTCATTTTTATGACAGTGCTAGGAATTGCTTCTACCTGCATTGGTGCTGGAGGCTTGCAGCTTATTCTTGATCATACAAAAAAGTCCCAAAGTGCTGCTATAAATGGGACTTATTTATCAAGTCGCGCTATTGGCTGGATAGTGGGCAGCATACTCGGTGGCATGCTCTTACTATTGATAGATATTGTATGGATAGGAGTGATCAGCTTAATCGTAAGCACCGTATTATTCGGATATTTTATCAGAATACATCCCCAAGTTATTTCCTGGGAGAAAATCAAAAGCAGTCTAAGACTGATCAAAAAAGATCGTATCTATAAAGGCGAGATTTATTCACTGAAAAAGTTTGGTTTTCCTTTGATCGTCTATATTCTCTACTGCCTAGTCTATGGCACCTATGAATATGCAGTGTGGATTGCAGAACCTATCTATACCGCAGCCTTGGGCCACAGCGCGCTTACTGGAGCACTTATACTTACAGTAGTATCCCTACCACATTTATTATTCTCTAATAAGATTGGCAAACTGATAGACCGCATTGGGGGCAGAAAAATAATGATAGCAGGCATTTCTTTAGCCCTATTTAGCCATTTATACTTTTTACTACTCTCCGCCCAAACCCAGATCGATTTGGTGATCACATTTCTGCTCATTGGTATCGCCGATCTTTGTATAGTGCTCAACTTTCAAAAGCACCTGCATATAGCTGTACCTAAAAGACTGCGGGCGGAAGCATATAGCTCCGGTGATTCGTTCTATAGCATAGGTGGTATTGTCGCCCCCCTCTTTATCGGCTTAATCTTAGGCAGCAATACACAGTTTCACTCTTTGTTTAGCTCTACATTTGTTATTTATCTTTTCATTACGACACTCATTGCGATTTTATTGTTAAAAGAAAAAAAGATCTTTGCTGTACAAACAACGCTTAATCGAGAGCAATCTTAATCTCTTAAAAAAGATTGGGCACAGTACCCGCAATCGAAAACAATGCAGATAGTTTCACTCCTTTAGCCGTATAAAATTGCAGGGCCGGTGTTACTCATGGCTTTTAGCAATTGGGCAATATTTACTTCCAGTGCAGCACCACAGTAGGGATCATGATATTTTATTTTCTCTTGATCAACCGCATAGAGAAGAATTGAATGGAATCCTTTTTGAGTAGGGTATAAAAACTGCAATTTGACTGAAGTTTGAATGAGCTTCCCCTGCGCAAGAGAGGTTTTGATTTCCTTTTCAGCCAGACGACCATATACTATCTCACAGCCTAGTTGAGCTGCCGCCAACATATCTTTATCGGCTACGGACAAAGATTCTAACAAAGCGCCCCCACCCTTTTTCCCCTTAGCTGACTTTAGAGCATATATGGTTGTTTTAAGACCATAGGTTGTTGCTAGCTTTGCAATGCTAGTATTCCTAATATTCGTAAAACTCTTACCATAGTCATTTTCAACCTTTTGAATTAATTCCGATTCGTCCACCATAACTCCTTGCCTAGCTAAAACCATACGCAATACCGCTAATGAACACGCATGGGCATAAATCTGTTTGACGTAAGGCGGGTTATTCATGGAAAAAAACTCAATCAGTTTAGCTTAGTAAGCAGTTGTACGCGTGAGATGATGGGGTTTCATATCAGCGGACTGCGTTTTACTGAGCAGCCACAAATAGCTACTCAAGAGTGTTGTGGTAACATGTACTCCCCGCTCTAGTAAAGTGGTCCTCAGTGTCTCAACCGCACATATGGTAGCAGCTCGAATTTCCACTTCCATTTCAGAGTGGTGTAAAATTTCTTCTTCGCAGTCGACTCTATGCGCAAGCTCTGAAGAATATTCTAGTATACCCAGATGGCGTAGAATTTGGGGCAAACGGTAGTCTGGAAATGCAGTGAGCATCTCGCTCTGTTTCAAGCCATCACCTTTCTGCATGCGCAGTAGATAATCAACATCACCAATAAATACCTGCGCCCGCTTATGAAAGGTCACCACACTTCCTTTATAAGGGGAGTAATCCTGAAAAGAAGGAAAGCTTTGGCAGATGAGCTCTAATAAAACCACGGCATCATAACGGCTTGCAGCAAGTAGGTTACTGACTTTACCAGAGTACCTTTCCAGCATCACTCTAGAAATCTCGTGCACTATGGAAAGGCGCTCTTTGAAGAGTGGTATTTCAACATTGCCTCGCAAAAAGTAGCCGAACTGCTCAGCAGTCATAGCAGCAAGATAGTTCCAGTCCAAAATAGGAACACCTTCGTCTAAAGCCCGCTTCTATTAGCTAAATTGAAACATAATTAAGCACAAATTGTTTGTTTATAGTGTGCTTGCTTAGCAAAGCATGATATTCGCTTTTTGAATATGCACGCAATGCTTTAACATCCTGATCTTTTCCCATGTGTTCAAACCGCGCAAGCACTTGAGCAGCAGTCTGCTTCAGCTCAACTTCAAAGTAGAATCCTATATTGGTATTTGCGCTTAGATACACTAGGGCCAAATACAGCACACTGATATCTTCAATGGTAACACATGCTTCTTCTTCAAGTTCAACAAGAAAAGACTGAAAAAGATCATCCCCATTTTCTAATTTCATATTGTCCTCCACAATGCCTCCCAGAAAGTCTATGGCATTAGTATTCATTGATTTGCTAGATATTTCCACTAATAAGTACTGATCATCGCTTGTTTTAACTGTACCCAACGTATGGCAACCTTTACGATAATAGCTTTCATCTAACTGATAATATCCTTCGGCCTCAATCAAACATTCACGAGTTTTGTAATCAAACTTTCCCAAGTCAATTTTCAGTTGAGCAGGGGTCACTTCCAGGGTGTTGAGACGGTATGAAATACCATTATAAATATGTTTGCCTTGGGCTTGAGCTAACGACGACTTCTGCTGCCACAGAGCGTCGATCTGTGATTCAACTACAGGATCTACCTTTCGATTAGAATCGCTGATTGTGACTAGCACATTACTAGGGGAAAATTGACCACGCGCCAAGACTTTTGGAGAGATCATGCAGGCTTTTTACACTGCTATGTATAGCACATGACTTTAGGAGAGACTATCTTCCCATTGTTTCACTAACGCCAACATGTCGTTTTCATACCTTGGCAAAAAACACAATTCAAGCTTATGGCTATTGCCAGCATTGAGGTCAGCAATGCTATTTTGCCCCTCGTAATAGCCCTTCTTTACAAATTCAACTGATTTCCTACAGCCATACACAATACGACCAACCTGTGCCCAGTTTGCTGCGTGAAAACACATAAGACAAGGTTCAAGCGAAGCATATAAAGTTGCACCGAGCAGATTAGTTGTTAGCAACTTGGCGCAAGCAGCACGCACACTCACACTTTCAGCATGAGCTGTTGGATCATGGAGCAAATTGCCGATGCTTATTCCTCGGGCAATCACCTGCCCATCTTTTACTACAACAGCACCGGCAGGAAAACCACCGTTACGTACGGACTCTTCTGCCTGTTCAACTGCCATCTGAAGAAATGTATTGTCATCCATAAATATTGTTTTGGCTCAGTGTAAATCTAATTCTTGCCATTAGTAAACTCGGCACACCTGCATGATAATCAAAAAAATCTTCTTTTTGTAATGAGAGCGCTAGCAAATTATGCTAGTGTTATTGTAATCAGCTCTGCCCATGCAACAATTTTCAGCAACCGAAATCACCTTAATAAAAAGGGCCAACATATTAGCTATCCCTACTGATACCGTTGCCGGACTGTGTGCACCCCTGAAGAATCACAATGCCATCGAGAAGCTATTTCAATTAAAACAAAGACCGATTACAAAAACGATGATGCTGTTGTTGCCTGATTACCTTACGGCCACACAATTGTTTGAAATTACTCCTTGGCAAGCCAATATTATTCAGCTTAATAGTCCTGGCCAGATAAGCTTTTTATTACCATTGCAGGCTAGCATTGAGCTATCACCACACCTGTACTCACAAACAGACGAGGAACGTATTGCCGGCTTCCGTATTCCTGCCTCACCTGAAGCACAAGCTATTCTGAAAATCACAGGTCCACTTGCCCAGACATCATTGAATATTTCTGGGCAACCACCAATTACCAGCAGTGACGAGATACCATTCCAAAATGATATTGATTTTATCTATCCTTTTCATGACCTTGAGCAAACACCCTCAACCATTGTTCGTCTCTATGAGCAGCATTTCCAAATAGTACGTCAAGGGAAAAGCTCCTTAGCCCTGCCAGAGTAAATATAATAAAAACTTCAAGTTGTCAGGGGGGAGACTTCCTGTTATACCCTTTACAGCCTTAATTTCATTTTGATGCATGATTCAAAGCTCATAGTCTTATCGGTCGGGGGCTCGCTTATCGTGCCTGAGAATATTGATACTGTTTTTTTAAGCAATTTTAAACAGTTAGTACGAGATCATATTAGTAAAGGCTATCGCTTTGTCATTATTTGTGGCGGTGGAAGAACAGCACGCAACTACCAAGCAGCAGCCAAAGAAGTAACTGAGCTAACTCGTGAAGACGTAGACTGGATAGGGATTCACAGCACTCGCCTCAATGCCCATCTTCTGCGCTCCATTTTCTATCAGGAAGCACACCCACGTATTATTAAAAACCCCTACGAAGACATTCAGTGGAATGAGAGCGTACTGGTCGCTGCTGGATGGCGTCCTGGCTGTAGTACTGATTATGATGCTGTATTACTAGCGCGTAACTTGCAGGCAACCACTTTAATCAATTTATCTAACATTGATTTTGTTTACGATTCAGATCCACGAAAAAACCCTGCTGCAAAAAGAATCGAGCGTATCGCCTGGCCTGAGTTCCGCAAACTGATCCCAGAAGAATGGGATCCTGGCCTAAGCTCTCCTTTTGACCCGGTAGCAGCACGCGAGGCTGAGAAATTGGGCTTGGAAGTAGTGGTGATGAATGGCAAGAACTTAGAGAATCTCAGCAAGTATCTAGCAAATCAAAGCTTTGCCGGCACCGTTATTCATCCTTAACTCAATTGCTCTTTGTTTGCTGAGCAATCAGTATTTGTTGAATGATTCGAGTGAGCTGTTCCATCGTTAAGCCACTAAGCTTGTCCCATTCCTGCTCAATCTTCGTCCTAGCTTCTAAATAAGCCTGCTTGCTGTCAATTTTCATTTGGGGCAGAAGTCGCATCGCCTTAGCCCAATGCACATGGAACAAGCCAATATCAAAGCACCCATCTTTGACTCGGTTCTTCTTGAGATATTCTTTTGCAGGTAGCATTAACTTTGAGGCAATACCGAACCAGCTCAGCAATCTGAGTATATAAAAACTGACATCTATTTCCCACCAAAAGAAGCCCTGACGACTACTAGCCGGATAATAATGATGATTATTATGCCAGCCTTCACCACAAGTAATAAGCGCCAACAAAAAAGAATTGCGACTGCTATCCTTGGTCACAAAGCGCCGCCGTCCGAATACATGAGCCAGAGAATTGATTGAGAAAGTACCATGATAAAGCAAAATCGTAGATAAGAAAAAGCCCCCAATGAGCATGCTCCAGCCTCCGATAGCCAAACAAACAAGCGCTAATAAAACCGGTGGCAACAAATAATGTTTATCTAAAAAACGCAATTCAGGATACTTAGCCATATCTTTGATCAAATCAAAGCGCGGCTTGGCGTACTTACGACAAACAATCCAGCCCATATGACTCCACCAAAAGCCACGAATTGGAGAGTGAATATCATCAAGCTGATCAGAATAGTGATGATGATGTCTATGGTAAGACGCCCACCATAAAGGTCCTTTCTGTGCAGCAGTGGCACCACCAAAAGCCATTACAAACTGCCAAAAGCGCGATAGTGCATAGCTACGGTGTGCAAAGTAACGATGATAGCCAGCTGTAATAAAAAACATCCGGCTGAAGTACAGGCCAATGCAGACCATGATGTCAACCGCATTTATACCAGTAAAAACTAGTAATAGTGGCGTAAAGTGTATCAAGAAAAACAAAGCTGACCGCTGCCAATCAATACTAGTCTCATTGATCATAAATTGATTCTTGTTACATACCCACCTTACTGCAAATTAAGAGCTAATACGAATTTATCACTTTTAGTCTACCAGATTGAAATCAACAGAACCGCTGTACTTTTAACAGGAATATGGTAAGGTCATCAGCTAACATTTTTTATGGCTAATCTAAATAAAAGTATCGTTGTTGGCGCAATTGCGGGAATAAGTATTGGGGCAGTAATCGGAAAATATAGGAATTTACCCGCGCAGGCAGACACAAGAAGCCAGGAGCAGGTTATGTGTGAACAGCTTCGGACACGATGCCAGGAACTGTTCGAACAATGTCGTATTACTGACACATTACTGCAAAGATGCAGACAGCAGGTAACACGGTGCCGCACAACGCAAGCAGAATTAGCTGCAAGCTTAGCATCAATAAGAGATCAAAACACTCCGGAAGCGGCGAGATTGCGCGCAGAATTATTGCGTGTTCAAAACACAATGTTGCCTAACTGCGACACCATGGAACAACAAAACTGTACTCCTGCACAATCACACAAAGACCGATGTACACAGGAGATTGAACATTGTGGTAGTACATTATCAGCCTGTACTGAACGCACTGAATAGCAATCGCTGCACAAAAGTGATTCTAGAGCAGAATAGATGTGTTTCCACCGGCACTTTAGCCTATTAGACCATAGAGCTGTTCCGCAATTTCATTTTTAATCATGCTATAGTTGTCCAGCCTAAGGTAATTGAAAATGCTGGATCTTTTGAAAGAACATTTTGGCTATGATCGCTTCCGACCTCTGCAAGCAGAAATTATCAATCATGTCATTCAAGGCAATGACAGCTTCGTTTTAATGCCAACCGGTGGGGGCAAATCGCTTTGCTATCAGTTACCAGCCCTAAAGTTTCCCGGCATTACCTTAGTTATTTCTCCCCTGATCGCTTTGATGAAAGACCAGGTCGATAGCCTACAGGCTTGTGGCATTGCAGCGGAGTTTATTAATTCCAGCCTCACTCAAAATCAAATTAGGGAAGTTTGCATTCGCGCTCAGCAAAAAAAAGTAAAAATTCTCTACATCGCACCAGAACGCTTTGCGCTAAGCGACTTTCAAATATTTATTCGCACACTGCCCGTAAGCTTGATTGCTGTTGACGAAGCTCACTGTATTTCAGAATGGGGTCATAACTTTCGCCCAGACTATCGCAATCTCAGCCTGCTAAAAACATTGCTCCCCTTTACTCCACTCATTGCCCTAACCGCAACCGCTACTCCTAAAGTTCAAGCTGATATTGTCTCACAACTACACATTGAAAAAGCCAAAGTTTTTGTCTCTAGTTTCAATCGCACCAATCTCTATATTGGTGTAATTGAGAAAAAGCAGGCTTTTGTAAAACTGGCTAATCTATTAAGTCGCTACCAAGATGCGGCGGTGATTATTTACTGTTTCTCACGGAATGAAACAGAAACACTAGCTGATGCTTTAAACCGCAACAACTTTTCTGCCAAAGCCTATCATGCTGGCCTCAGCAGCGAAGAAAGAGCAGAAGTACAAGATGCATTTATCAAAGACAGAATCAATATCATTGTCGCCACAATTGCCTTTGGCATGGGCATTGATAAGCCTGATGTACGCTTAGTAGTGCACTATACATTTCCCAAAACACTGGAAGGCTACTATCAAGAAATTGGCCGTGCCGGCAGAGATGGACTCAATAGCGAGTGCATTCTTTTTTATACGTACGCCGACATGCGCAAGCATGAGTTTTTCATCGAACAGATTACTGATCCACAACAGAAAAAACAGGCTAAAGAAAAAGTACAGATAGTAAGCAATTATGCCCAAACCACCCAATGTCGTAAAAAATACTTGCTGCGCTATTTTGGCGAAACACTCACCGAAAATTGTGGGAACTGTGACAGTTGTATGCCGCAGAAAAAGACAGAAATTGTGGTCATGCCTAAAAACACACCAGCCAAACGAAACAGTTTGGACTTTAATTCAGAACTCTTTGCTATTCTGCGTAACTTACGCAAAGAACTAGCTAATGAAGCGCATGTTCCACCCTTCGTTATTTTTGGTGACACCGCATTGCAAGAAATGGCTTTTTACTTACCTCAGACCGAACAAGCCTTCGCACAAATTAATGGTGTGGGAGCTAAGAAATTAGAAAGATACGGAGCAGTCTTTCTTGAAAAGATTGGTGCTTTCGTAAAAACACATAATCTGATCGCCCCGCAAAGAGAAAGCGCTAAGCCAAAGTTAATGCCACCGGCACCACAAAACAAAAAACTCCACCATTATCAAAAAACGAAAGCGATGATCGCTACCCAGCTCCCACTCATGACCATAGCTCAGCAACAGGAACTTACCCCATCTACTATTATTAGTCATATTGATAAACTACTTAGTGCACGTGAACCAATTGATATCAGCTACTTAAAACCGGACCCACAAATGGCGTTCGCGATCTACAATGCAATTAAGAAACATGGCAGCAGTTTTTTGAAACCGATTTTTGATGAGCTGGAGGGAAAATATAGTTATGATGATATTCGCCTGGTCATGCTATTTATCAAGCATAAGCCATAAAAAACTTAGAGTAGTCCGCCCCCAAGCAAACGAAAGTCCTTGGTATTTTGCCAAATCTGCTGCAATGTCGAAAAGTTAAAGTCTGAATCAATGAGCAAACTAGCTAAATGATCAAGCTCTTGCAATTCAGACGCAGTAGCGTTTTTAAAAGCTTTAGGAGCACATAACCTAGGCCCATGAATATAGATAATTTCAGCATTCATCAATGAATGAAAATCATAGAATAATGACCATAACAGAACTATCTGACCTCGCTTAGGAGCTGCATTCCAGAAGTACTTCGGATTAATCTCCCCCCGTCTCACCTTAAGCCAAGCCTGGCCAGGCAAGTCAAAAGTGCCAGCAGGCAAATCGTAAGGGTTTATATCTTTCTCTAAGCTAAAGCTACCATCTACATCAATCATCACCCAACGTTGTTCACGCTCAGACCAATATTCATTAACCCAATGATCAACACTCATCTGATGTTTACGAGCGTAATCAAAGTAAGGAGCATGCCCTGCACGTACGCGAGCGGGTATGCCCTTTGCTTTTAGGATAGCAGCCATCAGCAAAGCAACATGTCGGCATGAAACCACCAGCTTCTGCTCAACCGGCTTGGGAGTAACAAAACCATGCTCACAGCGACGATACAGCTCTGCGAGCATGGCAGCAGCGGTAGGCAACATATCGTCCTCTCTTTGCCGAAACCAGGGCATGATAGTCATGTCACCAAAGCGCTTATCTGCGTTAGAACCAGTATTGCCATCACGCAAGGTTGTAGGATGTACAGTATTCGTTCTCATGAGATAACCAATTTCCTCTACATTATCGGGCAAATCTTTTTTGAGCCTCTCATTATAAGCACCCGGAAAGGTATACATGCTAAATTGCTTATAGAACTCAAGTATTTTCTTTTCCATAGTATTATTTAGTTCTAGTGCAGAATAGTTTTTTAAATTTTATTAACAAGGGTGAGTAAGCTACAGTACAATCGATTTGTCACACATTATTAATTCTATGGCCATGGCAGCACCAATCCTCATTCATGTTTCAGTAAACGCAGTTATTCATTATCAAGATGAATATCTACTGCTACGTATGAATAGGCCTGAACATAAAAAAGGGCTATGGGGACTAGCAGGAGGAAAAGTTGATGAAGGTGAAAGTTTTGATGATGCACTGCAGCGAGAAGTCCGCGAAGAAACAGGCTTAGAGCCACAGCATTATACATGCGAATTTAAACAGCTTGTGCATCAATCACCCAAAGCCGCCTGTAAGCACATCTATATCTTACATCTACACGAAAAGCCGCAGCAGATTATTTTTGATCCTAAGGAAATCAGCGAAGCACAATGGATGAAATTAACAGATCCAAAGCTTACCACTCTACAATATCGCTCGAGCTGGATCTTGCCACTGCTGCAATCGCTGGCTTAATAATTTAAAAGCCAGGAAAATAGTCTTTTATTATTTGCGCGCTTGGAATCTTAAGCTGGTGGAGCAACTGAGCATATGCTTCTACCATCGCATTGGGACCTGAAAGATAGAATAGCCTATCTTGATATTGAGTTACTTCAGCACGCACCATAGTGTCGGTAATGTGCCCTACTTTCCCAGACCATTTGAACTCAGGCTTTATTTCTGAGACCAAATAAATGACCTTTAAGCCAATTTTCTTTTCAGCCTCTGCAAAAATATCTTGATAGGCAAAATCATCTGGAGCAGCGCAGGAGTAGAAAAGAACAATGTCTCGCTTTTGATTAGTATCAACTAAATACTTAATCATACTGCGAAATGGCGTAATCCCTATGCCACCTGCAATGAAGACCAGCTTCCTGCTGCTATCCTCTGGCAGAACAAATTCGCCGGCTACTTGTGAGCCAATAATGCTATCTCCCGGCTTCATATCTGCTAATAACTTTTTAAATGAACTACCATCATTTTGTATACGTACACCAAGATGTACATCTTTCTCAGTTGGAGAAGAAGCAATAGTAAAATAGCGTCGATTGCCACGAATATCAGCTCCAATTGGTGACAAAGTCCACTCCATGTATTGTCCCGGCTTAAACTGCAAAGGCTCAGGCGCAGAGAAAATAAAATCATACACGCGGGCTGACATTTGCTTTTTTTCTTTAAATACAAGCCGCAAGCGCTGATGTGAACTAATCAAATATGAAAACAGATTGCCCACCATTAAAGCAAATTCAGGAGTGGTATAAACTGACCCAATTCTAGCCTGAGAAGCAAAAATCAAAGCTACGATCGCACCATATATCATCTGGAGCCCCTGCGTTGGTGGAGTAGTTAGTGGCTCGGTTAGCATAATGGTGCCAAAGAAAACAATTGGCCAAGATAGTACAGCTTGCAGCCACACCTCAAGTACAGGCTTGCCTGTAATAAAGGCACTAGCAGCTAAAAGTAGCAGTGAAATAACGAAAAAGGTCACAAACATACTAAAACGGCGCACTTTCCTGACTACCAGCAAACCAACAATCGTCACAATTGGCAAAAAAACAGTTGCACCCACCCACCAGTAATTAAGCGGACTGCCAAGCAAACTAATTACTAATAGACCACAGGCAGCCGGGTTAAAAAGCAGCTTATTTCGAATAGCAAATACATATTTAGAAGCCATAGCTACAACACCTGCCAGCGCAATGCCCCAAAGATCATGAGCTGCTGTTGAGGGAGCTAAAATCAAAAATAAAATCAAAGTAGTAATCAGTGCAGATTCATAATTTCTAGGCACTTGGTAAAGCTTTGCTAGCAAGACGTTTGTGGTACCGCAAGCCAATGATAGAGTGATAAAAGAGCTTAAAAGTGCTAACACCGGAAATGATAAGATTCCAGTCGCGCTAAAGATGAAAGCAAAGGCCACGATGAGCAATAAACCATACATCACCACTTTATACATGGTGTACGTATTCAAAAGTTTATCGATAAAGTTCATAAGATCACTATTTAATAAAGAGTTCGGCAGGGAAGTGTGACGATTTTTCGAATGAAAAATCACTATATATAATCAAATACTCAAACTTAAATGTTTGCGCAAGTTTTTCAGCTGGAACAAAATACAAACATGTCGCTAAAGCATCAGCGATCATAGTGGTAGACGCCACCACCCAAGTCGCCTGAACATGTACTGGTGAAGCTAATAAATAGGGATCAAGAATATGATGAAAACTCGCCCATTTGCGGCGATTACCAGCTGACCCACAAATACTCTGATTACGAATTATTGCTATACCCAAAACTTCTCCTGCATTTTGCGGATGCTCCAATCCTACACGCAAATCTTCATGCTGACTGGAATAAAAAATATCGCCGCCAGCATCAATGCAAAACTCAAAAGTTTCGTGATCATAAAGCATTTGCGTAACAATATCGACTGCCAGCCCCTTACCAGCAGCACCAAAGTCTAACTGGAGCTGTGTACTTGTTTTAAAATAGGGAAACTGATACTCAGCAACATCACCCCACCTTGGAACAGTATGCAGCTCTTTAGGCTGCAGTGAGTATGTTTTATCATAACCAGCTACAACCAATGCCTGTCCGATAAAGGGCGTAAATTTCCCGCCGGTAATTTGGTAAAGCTGATAATATAAATCAAATAGTGCTTGTGCATCTGGTGGCAGTAAATATTCCCCAGCCGCCTCAGCAATCTGACTCACAATAGATCCAGGTCGAAAGCGCGAATAGTTTTTTTCAAATAAATCTACTCGCGCTTTTATTTCTTGGATTAGTTCAATGCTTAGTTCTTTCTTTGTATCAATCTGCCATGTCGTGCCCAGAGCAGCAAAAGATATCTGTGCCATGAGTATTAAGCTTTTGCCTGTGCTTCCACTTTATCTAGAGCATCATTGAATCCGATTGACGTAAGCGATGCACCAGACACTTTAGTTAAATTAACTTCATCAATTTTTTTGCCGATTACATATTGCTTAAAACCCGCAACAAAGTCTGCCTGCAACTTTTGTGAGATAGGTAAAGTAGCATGAGGCTCTACAACAGCATCGGTAATGACGCCATTAGCAAGCGTCACCTTTACGCCAATGCTCTCCGGACCGCCAGGAGAAACGTAATTGCCAGTAACCGTATAGACACCATCTTTAAATGAAGATGCGGTCGAGGTCATTGTTGGCACAGCGGTAACACTTGGTGACACCATACCAATTGGATTTGGTGCTGTGACAGCATTATTACCCTGTGACATTAGTCCATAACTAGCCAATCCTCCCGCAATCACCACAAAAGTAACGACAGACACAACCTTATTAAAGTTCTTGCTATTATTCGCTGACATTCAATAAAAATTAATTGCAGGCCCTAATATAATGCAAACTAAAAGCAATGAACAGAGTGCTAAGTCAAAGAAAATTCAGCGCCTCAATTGCTAATTGCGAATTACGAATTATTCAACTCTTCTTCTTCGCTGTGTCAATCAAATGCAAAGCGTGTTCAAAGTCCATGGCTTGTTCAATTACACCATTATTAATAAAAATAATTTCATCAGCTTTTTGAATGGTGTTTAAGCGATGAGCAATCACAACTTGCGTCATTCCGCTACCTAGTTTTGCTAGTAAATGAGTAAGATACTGTTCCGTGACTGTATCAATATTAGCTGTAGCTTCATCCAAAATGAGCAACTTCGGTTTGCGCAGTAAAGCACGAATAAAAGACACTAACTGCTTTTGCCCCAAACTGAGACTTTCTCCTCCACTAATCACAGGCGTAGCCAAGCCATCAGGGAACTTGGCTAAAAAGTCTGCCAACCCCTCTTGTTCTAGTACTGCAAACAGCTGCTCATCAGATAAGCCTTGTAGTCTTTTATTGGCATAGCGAATATTTTCTCCCACCGTGCCAGTAAATAATAAAGCATCCTGCAAAATGAAGCCGATTTCCTCTGCCAAGGCTTCCGGGTTAAAGCTACGAATATCTTTTCCATGCAAATAAATAGTCCCCTTGGTAGGGTCATATAAACGACGCATCAAACTTGCTAATGTACTCTTTCCACCGCCTGTCGGACCGACTAAAGCGTAGGTCTTTCCAGACTGTAATTCGAAGCTCACATGATGAATAATTTCCTTTTCAGGACTATAACCAAAGCTAACATTTTCGAAGATTAACAAAGCGTTGGTGCTTTTCTCTGCCCCCCTTTCAGGCACAATCAAATCATTATCCAGGGCAAGAATATCTTTGATTCTTACCCACGAAGCTAAAGCAGCCTGAATATTGCCCAAGATTGTTCCTAAAATTCTCAAAGGATCATAGAACTTTTGCGCATAGCTAAGAAAAGCAATCAGTACACCAACAGTGATTACACCCTGTGTGATGAGATAAAGACCGAAAAGCAAAACCAAAGCCTGCGCAATATTGCCAGCAGCATCGTACAATGGTTTATAAACACCGTTAACAAACCCGCTCGCTATATTTGTTTTGAAGTTTGCTTGGTTAAAAGTATTGAGTTTATCTTGGAAATACTGACGCTGGTCAAAAGCTACAATTACCTTAAAGTTGCTAAGACTCTCTTGTAATTGCCCAGAGAAAGCTCCGGTCGCGCTAGCTCCCTCTTTATTAACACGCTGTGCAACACGCTTTAACAGTGCCGAAACGCTCAAAATGAGCAATGTTGCAGCGAGCATTACCAACCCTAGTAATGGCTGAAAAAACAATACAAAAATAGCAATCCCCACGATAATAAAAAAGCTGCCAATAAAACGCATGATACTTTCAGATAAGAACTGATTGAGCTTGTCTGTATCATTATTAAGGCGAGACATCAGATCTCCGGTCTTATTCGCTTGGAAGAAGGCTAGTGGCAGAGTTTGTATTTTAGCAAAAATTGTCGTGCGCAAACGATATAACATGTGTTGTGACACTCGTCCCATCATGACCATTTGACTGTAACTAGTCAGCAAAGAGATGAGATAAAGGCCTGCTAAAACACCGATCATCGAAAGCAGACCAGAAACATCACCCGCGACAATATAGCGATCTGTAGCCAAGCCAATAAAGTATGGTGTAGCAATCGCAATCACCGAGTTACCAAGCACCATAATAAAAGCCCCGATCAACAACCAGCGATCATTGCCCAAATAGGCCAACAGACTTTTTAAACCGGAAAAGACACCTATCTGCTCACGCTCTTTATCCTTGGCAATAAGATTATAATTCATAAAGTTTATTCAGAAGTTTTTTGTGACTCAAAAATCTGCCGGTACTCCAAAGACGTAGCTAGCAAGTCATCATGTTTGCCGGAAGCAATCAATTCTCCCTCCATAATCACAATAATCTGGTCATATGCTTTCACCGGCTCAATCTTTTGGGTAATTGAAATCAAAGTTAAATCAGGATAATTCTTGGCAATTGCCTGAATAATATCCAGCTCAGTACTACGATCTACCCGAGCGGTAAAGTCATCTAGTAACAAAACCTTGGGATTTAAAGCTAAAGCGCGCGCAAGCATGAGCCTTTGTTTTTGTCCACCAGAAAGGTTGGTGCCACGTTCGGTGATCTGAGTATCAAGCCCTTGCGGAAGCGTTTCAATCAAATCAGCCAACTGAGCTGTTTCTAATGCCTTTTGCAGAGCTGTTGGGGTAATATCCCCGTGCATTTGAATATTCTCTCTAACAGTCGCATTCAGCACAAGACTGTCTTGAAATACCAATCCCATTTGTCTTAACAAATAATTACGATCGTAAGTCTGCAGGTCAACACCATCGATTTTAATGGTCCCCTTACTAGCTTGAACTAAACCTGTAATTAAATACAAAACTTGTGTTTTTCCGGCAGAAACCGGCCCCACAATTGCATTTCTCGTCCCCGGTTTAATTTCAAATGATATGTTCCTTAGCACCTCTTTTGACTGATAACTTAAGGCAACATCTGTAAAAGTGATGCCGCCCTTAACCTCTCCTTTATAGTTTCCACTAGGGACATCAATCGGAGCTAATAAAATACTATTAATACGCTGCCAAGAAATCATAGCACGTGAGAGGCTATTGCTAATAAAAGCGATAATGAAGATAGGCATCATGAGCATCCCAGAATAAGCAAAGAATGCCGAAAAGTTACCCAAACTTAAATTGCCATTAATCACATCTAAACCGCCAAACCACATAATAAGCAGTACCGTTAAATTAGCAACAAAAGTAATGATCGGTACTAAAGAAGAAAAGCCTTTTACAATGCCCAGTCCAATTTCTTTTGCATTGCTATTTACGACATCAAACTTATCCAGCTCTTGTTGTTCTGAATGCAATACACGCACCAAACTAGCCCCAACTATGCTTTCATTAACCACTTTGTTTACACTTTCTAAGTTTTCCTGTGCCTTTTTGAAAAGCTGTCCAATTTTTCCAAAAATAACTATAAACGCAATGACGATAACAGGAATTACCGCCAGGGTAATTAATGCCAGCTTAACTTGAATGCTCAACAAAGCTACCACACTACCAATCAAAATAATCAAAGCAGAAAAAATCGCGACAAAGCCTTGGGCAACAAGACTTTTCACACCATCAACATCACTTGTAACAATAGTTAGGACCTTAGGGACCGTGGTGGTGCTAATATAATGAAAGCTCTGCTGCGCTATTCTCGCTGCCAACTTTTGACGCAAATCATGTGCTGCTTTTTCTGAAATATAATTAGCAAGCGCTGCTTGTAATAGTGTAAGCACAAATACAGCAACAGTAATACCCAAGAGCTCCATAAGAATTAGCGCACTGTTATAAGTGCCAGAAAACTGATAAGTATCAATATGGTTCGCTATCACCTTAGGCAAAACCAAACCAAGAGCATTAGCTACCAAAGTCACCACGAGAAGTGGTATCAAAAGTTTGAGATAGTTGCGAAAAAAAGAAAAGATAGATGCGGACATCCCAATGAGTTAATCAAATAGACAAACAATGGTCGCAGTATAAACCTATTGCTAATGAAGAACAATGGAAAACAGATTGCAATTCGCAGGTCGCAATTGGTGAATTGTAATCCAAGTTTGGTTTGGGTTTTTGATCTTGAATTTTAAATTTCCATCCCCTACCTTCTATATAGACTAATCGCATTTCATGGAGACACAAAAACTGCGTAAAGGGATTGATCATATTGGAGTAGCTATTGTGTACTTTTGTCATGATGGTAAAGGGAAGCTTTTAATGATGAAGCGCAGTCAGAATGCCCGCGATGAGCAAGGCACTTGGGACGTAGGAGGAGGAGGCATGGAAATGCATGACACAGTGGAAGAAACCTTACGCAAAGAAATTAAGGAGGAATACACCACCGATGTGCTGGATTATCAATTTATGGGCTATCGGGATGTACATCGAGTCCTACCTGATGGGCAAAAAACACATTGGCTCAGCTTGGATTTTTTGGTCTTGATCGATCCTACGAAAGTAACTATCGGTGAGCCGCATAAATTTGACGACATGGGCTGGTTTACACTTGAAAATCTCCCATCCCCGCTCCACTCTCAGTTACCTTACGATATTGAGTCAAATCGACATCACTTAGAAAAAGCCTTGATAAAATCTGCATGAGTATTTCCTGGAACGACTTTCAAAAAGTTGATTTACGCTGTGGCACAATCATCCAAGTAGAAGACTTCCCAGAAGCAAAAAAGCCTGCCTACAAGTTAACGATTGATTTGGGGCAAGAAATTGGCATCAAGCATTCTAGTGCCCAAATTACCAATTATACAAAAGCAGAGCTACTCAATAGTCAGGTGGTTTGCGTAGTAAACTTTGAACCTAAGCAAATTGGCCCCTTTATCTCGGAAGTATTAGTGACTGGATTTATCAGCTTTGATCATGTGGTAACCCTTATTCGACCAGATCGTCCCTGTCAAAACGGTGAACGCCTGGGCTAGTTATAAGGATACCCCCTTACGCATTTCTTTACGCTCGCTATTGGCATGCTTCGCGGCTAACATTTTCTCTTTGGCTCGCTTTGACCTTTTTTGCTTTTGTTTGCGCAGCTTAAAAACTGCTTGTGCATGTGCAGATTTCTTGCCCAAAACTTTTTCCTCAATTTTAAGAATTAAAAGCTTATAGGCAGACAAGCGATTCTTGCTTTGTTCTCTATGCTTCTGACATCTCACTTCAATGCCTGTTGGTCTATGCCTTAATAACACACAGCTCGAGGTCTTATTAATCTTCTGGCCTCCTTTACCGCTGCCACGGATAAATTGTTCCTCAATATCGGAGCCACTAATATGCAACTGATCTGCTTTTTTTTGAAGATGCTCATTTAACTCTACTGGAAATGCCATAGCGCTATGCTAAACAATAAAAGAGTAAACCCAATTTGTGATCAGAAGCAAACTTTGTTACTTTGCACACAAGTAAACATACCCATGCTTCTGGCTGAATTATCGCAAAAGTTCAATGTGAATTTGGCAAATATTGATCCCTTAGAACAATTGCGTAAAATTATGGCTTGGTATCCAAATAAAAAGCTTTACGCTCGTCCCTCTAGCAAATCAGGGAAAACTATTATTTCGGTATATAGTGAAAATGCAAAATGTCCGGTTTACAGTCATGAAGAATGGTATGCTGACAATTGGGAATCTCCTTCACTGGAAATCGACCTGAATGTGTCTTTTTTCGAACAGTTTGGCAAATTGCAAAAAATTGCACCAGTAGTAGGACTGCTTTCAAGCATGCAAGAGAATGCTGAATACTGCCAAGATTCAGAGGGACTTAAGAACTGTTACTTGGTATTTGATGCCTTAAATTGTCAGGATGTTTATTACTCAGTGAGAATTTATAATTCTCGGGATTGTGTAGACGTATATTGGGTAATAGATTCTGAATTGCTATACGATTGTGTATACATGTTTAATGCTTACAACTGTCGCTATTCATTTAACTGTCATCATGTTACTGAC
This sequence comes from uncultured Candidatus Peribacteria bacterium, assembly GCA_964512325.1. GTDB lineage: Bacteria > Patescibacteriota > Gracilibacteria > RBG-16-42-10 > RBG-16-42-10 > JACQZO01. The sequence continues at coordinate 17,456 of CAZEGN010000004.1, read as the reverse complement.
AGCTCATTTCTTTTTAATTGTCGCAATGTAAAAAACGCTTTCATGTGTTCAAATTTGCGCAATAAAGAGTATTGCTTATTTAATAAGCAGGTAACACAAAACGAGTATGAAGACTTTATTGCTCAAGTTGATTGGAACGATTACAAAACCATCTTAAAATGGAAAACACAGTTTATTAATGAGCTCGTCTCTAAGGCCGCTATTCCACCAGCATTTTTAGACAATTGCGAAAATGTCGAAGGCAATTACTTGAAAAATGTAGCAACAAGTATCAATGCGTTTGAGAGCTTTGATTTAAAAGATGTTTATAATGTGTTTCAGTGTGCCAAAGGCCACGATATCGCGGGCGCATACATGTGCAATGACCGCGTCGAAAAGTGTTTTCAATGTGTAGCCACCGGGATTGCTGTGTATGATGTCAGAAACTGTGCCTTTGTCTGGCATAGCTCTTACATGGAATACTGCTATCTCTGTTTAAATTGCAAAAATTGTTTCGGCTGTATTGGTCTCAGAAATAAAGAGTATCACATCTTTAATAAGCCCTATTCAAAAGATGAATATCAAATCAAAATAACTGCCTTAAGAGCGGCGATGCAAGCACGCGGGGAATATGATCAGTTTTTCCCAGTGGAGCTTAGTCCATTTCCCTATGAAGACACAATTGCTTCTGACCTCTTTGACAATAAAGACGATCTCGTTTTCAAGGCTGAGTCGGCACTTATCGACCAAACACAAGCAATTGACAGCAATACTGTTCAAACCTGTGCCCTTTCAGGAAAACAATTCAAATACATTAAGCAAGAGCTAGATTTCTATCAAAAGCAAAAGGTGCCATTACCTCGCATTTCCCCAGCCTTACGTTACCGTCAGCGCATGCAGTTAATGGATACCAGCTTTGAAGCTCAACCATCACCTGCAGGCCCAGTCTATTTCGCACATCCTCAAGAGAAAAACATTGTAAGCTTTGCGGAATATGAGAAAGGACTATAGGAATTAGGAATTCGCAGTTCGCAATCCGCAATTGAAAATCAAAAGACGGGAGAAGAACTAAGATGTAACTCAAGGGAACAAATGTTCGTCTTCTTCTCTCTTTGTCATCCTGAGCAAAGCGAAGCGGCGTAGCCTGCCCTGAGCATGGTCGAAGGGAAAGGAGTTGAGCACCCTAAATCACTTCTACCATCATACCGACATCAGCCCAATCAAATATGGTCTTTGAATCCTCATAGCCTAGACGAATACAACCATGACTCACGCGCATGCCGAGATGAGCTTCTCCTTCATAAAGTCTTCCTTTTTTTGTTTTCCAATAAGGCAATTTATGAATACCATATCCCTGGAAACCATAACCAGGTCTCGTTAAACCCAGCCAATTGTCCATGTACATATTATAGGCCGTTGAATAACGCACATCTTGTTTGTGCAGTACATAGTAAATGCCTTTGGGTGTATCCATACCAGCTTTACCAGTAGAAACGATATAACTGGCAAGATCATCACCGCCAATTTGTTGATGCATAAATTGAGTAGCGCGATTGATCAGCAACTTTTTTTGAGTAGCCGCTTTATATTGTTCTGTAGGCATTGCATCATCATCAATAATCACTGATACCAACAAGGGCTCACCTGGCAAGAACTGTACACCTTCCATCACAGGAGCTAGTGCCAATAAGTACTTTCCTGGTTGTGCTGGTGCTTTAATTGGAAAGCTAAAATGAATACTCTCACCAGGATTTACTATCATCGCCTCATTGGCATGAATACGATTAGGAGAAACCCAGTGTTTGCTGTTTAAGGAATTATAAAAAGGACTAATTTCTTGATCATGTGGTCGTACAGTTGCTAAACGGAGAGGTTGATCGGTATCAGTACCATCGGTATACCAAGGAACATTGCCAGTATTAGTTAACCCTAAGGAAAAATTATATTGACTATCATGCGGCAAATACAAATCAAAGTCTACAGTATCAAACGCAAAAGCATATACAGGAGCCTCAGGTCCCATCACCATAATCGAAGTTGCCTCTACACTAGAACCATTCGCAAACAGACTGCTAACCAATAGTAGTAGAGAAAACAACTTCTTCATAAACAATTTGTGTTAGTTTTTTTATATAACTTATAATGATTATACAATATCTTTCTTTATTCATCCAATGCCTGAATTGCCTGAGGTAGAGACAGTAGTGAAAACTTTGATGCCAAAGCTCTTAGGACACATCCTCACTAAGATTGAAGCTCGCTATGGTGCGACCGTACAGTTACTTGCTCCATTTAAGCCTTTTACCATCATACACATTCTGCGCCGTGGCAAGTATATTGTGCTATCTGGCAAAGAAAGTACCGTCACTATTCACTTAAGAATGACTGGGCGGCTACGAGAAAAGAGTCCCAACCCAAAACATGTTAGGGCTCAATTAGTTTTTGATCACCTTATATTAGATTTTGAGGACTTAAGAAAGTTTGGTCGTATTGTCTACACTAATGAAACACAGTTGGAAAGCTTGCCCGGAATCAAGCTTTTAGGCCCCGAACCCTGGGATCCAAACTTATCAACGCACCTCCACCAGAAAGCACAACGAGCAAACAGCGCGATTAAAACATTTTTGCTTAATCAAAAAAACATTGCCGGCATTGGCAATATTTATGCGGACGAAATCTGTTTTCATGCCAAAATAAATCCTTTGCGTAAGGCTAATAGTTTAACCCAAAAGGAACTCGCTATCTTAATCAATTCCACCAAGTATATTTTAGAAAAAGCGATTACATTACGAGGAACAACATTCGCTCACTTTATTGATGCCAATGGCAAAAAAGGCAATAACTTTGAATATCTCAGAGTGTATGGCCGTAAAGGAAAAGAGTGTCTGGTTTGTCAACAAACTTTAAGCACAAAAAAAGTACAGGGCCGAACCACCGTGTACTGCAGAAACTGTCAAAAATAAGCTGAAACTAAAAGAAGTTTGTACAGCCGCTGATTCCTTATATATTCTACACCTACATACTTTTCTAAAAAGACATAGGAAAATTTTGCGCAGAATTTTCGGAGATCATCCGCCATAACAAAACTCCATTTGCACTATATGGCACACTCAAACTTCTGTCAACTCTATTATGCCAGCTCACCTTTCAAGGTAGAAAGTGAATTCGCTATGGTTGTTTTTTATAGGGTTTCAAGTTGTGTAAAATAGTGGCTAGCTCCGACAACAAAACATCACAGTCAGACTGTGTAGTTTGACGTCCGAGCGAGATACGCAGGCTACTTTGAGCCAAGTTATCATTCCTTCCCAATGCTCGTAAGACATGACTAGCAACCATAGTGCTCTGACTGCACGCTGATCCAGAAGAAACCATTATACCGCAACGATCAAGATAAAATAGCAAAGCTTCCGGCTCTATTCCTTCAAAACTAACATTCACATTATTGGGCAAACGGTTTTCGGTATCGCCATTAATAATGCCCCCCAATTTAACTAGTGCGTTAAATAGATAGTCCTGCATAACTTTAAGACGAGCAACCTCCTGCCCTAACTGATCGACAGCGATCTCACAAGCTAACCCAAAACCAACAATTGCCGGAACATTCTCAGTCCCCGCCCGTCTTCCCAACTCTTGCTTACCACCATACTGCATAGGGGCAATTTCAATTCCCCTTTTTATATACAAAGCACCGCAGCCTTTAGGCCCATAAACTTTACCGCTATTAAGCGACAACAAATCAATCTCCATAGCATGCACATTGATAGGAATATACCCTAAAGCCTGACAGGCATCAGTATGTGTATAAGCTCCACGTTTATGAGCCAAATGGAAAAGGTCTTGAATTGGTTGGACAGTGCCAATTTCATTGTTTGCCAGCATCACCGAACACAAAGAAAAATTACCCGCTGATTTTAAAAGCGTCGTGTCTCGCACTAGACCGTTATCAGTTACTGGCAAGTACTCAATCTGCCACCCTTTTTCATGTAGTGACTGGCATGGTTGCAGTACAGCTTGATGCTCAATTGTCGTGGTCACGATCTTTTTTGAATATCCAACTCTAGCTTCGGCAACCCCGAGAATGGCTAGATTATTCGCCTCCGTCCCTCCACTGGTAAATACAATTTCTTTTGGATCCGCACCAATTGCTGTAGCGACTCGCGAACGCGCCAATTCAACTGCCTCACGAGCATCACGTCCCTGCCTGTATAGACTGGAAGGATTTGCAAAACAGTCAGTTAAATAAGGCATCATTGCCTCAACTACTCTAGGATCAACCGGGGTGGCACTGGCGTAATCAAAGTAAAGCGACATATCTTACACTGCCACTAAAGCTACAATTTCCGGAATCTGTTCTTTTAAAGTCTGCTCCACACCCGAATACAAAGTTACTTGTGAGCTAGAACAGTCTGCACAAGCCCCAACTAAATGTACTGTCACAATGCCATTTTTCTCATCAACACCAAGCAGCTCAATATTGCCACCATCTGAAATAAGATATGGCCGCACAGTATCTAAAACCTTTTCAACCCTTTCCGTCATACTAATCTTTGTTTTCCTCCCAACAGCCCCCTTCTTTTTAGAGGGAGACTTCTTAGCGACGGGTCGAGTTGTCTTTTTCACCACTTTCTTTTTGACAGTCTTCTTAACAGCCATAATAAATATTTGAGCATATAAAGTATAAAAGGCAAACTAGTAATTAGCAATTGTAAAAAACACCGAGCACAGAGACAGCAACCTTGCGCTATCACTTTCTTCTTTTTACCTCAACATCCCATTTCCCCACCTTCTCTCCTGTCATCCCGACTGCCGTGGAGGGATCCTGCCGGGGTAAGCCATATGCAACGATACAGGTTTATGTCGCGATAGACGGCAAACGGCAAGATTTCTCCCATTCGACAGTGCTCAGGGCAGGCGGCGTCGCTCCGCCCTGCTCGAAATGACAAAGAGAGAAGAAGATGAACACATATTCACTTGAGTCAGGTGTTCTTTCTCCTCTTCTTCACTCCCCGCCTTTCAATTCCGAATCCCGCTCTCCGAATTCCGAATTATTATCCCCCTCCTTTTCACTTTTAGCCGCCTTTATGCTACCCTGTGCGCGTAATTTACGCGTTATATGCAATACACAGATCTTCGCAAAGGAACAAGAATTATTATTGAAGGTGATCCTTGGATAGTCACAGAATACGAGTTTATGCGCATGCAACAAAGAAAAGCAACTGTAAAATGCATTCTTAAGAATCTTTTAACGGGTCGCACTCTTCACAAAACATTTCAACCCTCTGACAACCTAGAGGAGGCGAATATGGAAAATCGTCGCAGCCAATACCTGTACAAAAATGGCGACACATATGCTTTTATGGATCAAGAAAACTTTGAGCAGTTTGAAATGACCAAAGAGCAACTTGGTGACGCACCGAACTACTTACTTGAAAGTGAAGAAGTTGATGTCATGTACTTTCAAGGCAAACCAGTAATTTTGCAACTTCCAGCAAAAGTTGTTCTACGTGTAACTGAAACGCCACCAGGAGTACGTGGTGACACAGCAACTGGCGGCAGCAAAAAAGCCACCTTAGAAACAGGCCTGGTTATTAGCGTCCCTCTTTATATCGAAGAAGGCGAACTAGTAAAAGTGAATACAGAAAATGGTCAATTCGTAGAGAGAGTAAAAGAAAGCAAATAGATTGCAGGTAAAAAAACATTCATCGCTTCAAAAAGTGCTTCTACTAAGATAGCGGCACTTTTTGATATTGGAGAGGGAGTAGAAACATGTCATCTAACTAAGCACGATAAAGAATCACTAACACAAGAGAAAAGACAGCTACAGTTATTCCATGCGCAATCGTTTTTTTCTTTCGTCGAGACAAAGTCATTGCGGATTTAAATGTGGCCAAGTATACAAAGAATAGAGAGTGAAAATTTATGAAACTTGCACTATATACGGACGGCGGCGCACGTGGAAATCCAGGACCTGCCGCTTGGGGGTTTGTAATCTATCAGGATGGACAAATCGTAGCGAAGAGTCATGGCTACTTGGGCAACACTACCAACAATGTTGCCGAATACACAGCTTGCCTGGAAGGACTGAAATATATTGAACAATGTTGGGGACGTAAACACACCGTACAATGCTTTGCTGACAGTCAATTGCTCATTGAGCAGCTTAATGGTCGTTATAAAGTAAAGGCAGCCCATCTCAAACCACTGATCGAAAAGATCCATGACCTGGCCCGAGCACAAATCGTTACTTATCAGCACATTCCAAGAGAACGCAACAGCACCGCTGACAAACTGGTAAATGAGTGTTTAGATCAACAAAAACGTTCGCACTAGCAATTCTCTAATTATTCTGCCATGCCACACACTGTTTTTTACCGCAAATACCGTCCGAGTAGCTTTGCAGAGCTCGTTGGTCAAGAAGCTGTTGCCACAGCACTACAACAAGCGCTGCGTGAAGGGACAGTGAGCCATGCCTACCTACTTTGTGGTCCTCGTGGTACCGGAAAGACCACAATCGCCCGCCTCATTGCGAAAGGTGTAAACTGTCTCAATTTGCAATCAGGTGAGCCCTGTAATCAGTGTGAGAATTGCTTAGCAATTAGAGACAATTCCTTCCCCGATATTATTGAAATCGATGCAGCCTCAAATCGCAGCATCGATGATATTCGTGACTTGAAAGAAAGAGTCAATTTCATGCCCTTGCAAGGCAAAAAGAAAGTATACATTGTTGATGAGGTACACATGCTTACCAAAGAAGCATTTAATGCTTTGCTTAAAACCCTAGAAGAACCACCTAGCCACGTCCACTTCATCCTTGCCACAACAGAAAGGCATAAAGTGCCAGCCACAATCGTATCACGTACCCAAAACTTTACATTGAAGCCTTTAAGTGAAGAGAAAGTATTACAGCTATTACAAAAAGTAACTAACACTGAAGGCATAGTGACTGAATCTGAAGCATTACAGATGATTGCTCAAGCCAGCGAAGGAGGACTACGAGATGCACTTACCTTACTTGAACAATGTGTGCTTAATAAAAACATCTCAACCGAACATGTTATTAGTCAGCTAGGATTCGTTCGCATTGCCCTGATCGAGCAATTTGTTTCCACCTGGCAAGGTCAAACAGCAGAGGCCAAATTAGCCTTTCTTAAAGAATTAGCAGAGCAAGGCATACTGGTTGATCAATTCATCAAGCAAGCGATTTTGTATTTACGTGAACAATTACACAAGAGCATTCAGGCACGAGACAATAAACGTGAATGGTATATTAAAGCGATTGAAGCTCTATTAAATGCCGAAAAGCAACTATCTCTTTCCCCCTTACCCATACTTGCTCTAGAGTTAGCTTATCTAAGTCTCGACACTACTGCAGCAGCCCCTTCTCCGCTCCCCCCACCTTCCACTCCCCCCACACCCCCTACCCCTACCCCTACCTCTACCTCTACCTCTACCCCTACCCCTCCCCCTAATCCTCATCCTACACCTGCACCAACAACATCTCTTCCTCCAGCTTCTCCCATTATTAGCCAATCAAGTTCATCAGAATTTCGAATTGCGCATTCAATTGATCACGACTTGCAGTCTAAATGGTCTAAGGCTATAAAAACGCTGCCACCGACAGTTAGACTAGCACTCTTTAATAGCGACATTGTCAAAAAAGATGGCAAATTTGTTATTTATCTGAACTCTCAGTTTGACGTCACCAAAGCTAATACCAATGCTGGTATTTTGAGCATTCGCGAGCTGATTAGCACACAGCTGGGCGAAAATCTTGACGTAGAATTAAAAGTGAAGGAAGATCAACCCCAGGCACCGGAGATGATTAATAAAGTACAGGCAATCTTCGGTACACAACCTGCGGCTTAGCTATTGATTTCTCATGAACGAATTCCTACCACCTCAAAGTCACGAAGCTGAACAAAGCGTACTAGGCTCTTTATTAATTGATAAAGAAGCCTTTATTCAGGTATCTGATTTCATTGCTGCTGATGACTTTTACGAAGAGCGCCATGTCCTTATTTACAATGCCATCCTCGGGCTATTTCAAAAGTATCAACCAATAGATGTGTTGACGGTAGCCAATATTCTTGAAGAAAGAAATCAACTAGAAGAGGTAGGTGGCAGTGATTACTTGATTGAGTTAACACAAACTGTTCCCACCTCAAGTCATGTGTATCACTATGCGCAAATAGTGAAACAAAAGTCGACTTTACGAAAACTTATTATTGCTGGCCAGCAAATATCAGCTTTAGGATACGATGAACAAAACGATACTAGAGAGGTGCTAGAACAAGCAGAAAAAGCATTATTTTCTGTTTCTCAAACCTTTGTCAAAAGCAAATTTGTTCACATCAAAGATATTTTGGATCAATCATATGAACGGATCGCTGAACTTCACGCCCAAAGAGAGGAGCATGGCATTGCTTTCCGCGGAGTTACCACAGGATTTCACGCGCTAGATAAAATGCTGTCTGGCCTACAGCCAAGTGACCTGGTCATTCTAGCAGCCAGACCTGCCATGGGAAAAACTTCTTTCGCCTTGAACATTGCAGAGAATGTTGCTCGTTTTGATAAAAAAAGCGTGGGCATATTCTCCCTTGAAATGTCAAAAGATCAATTAGTAGAACGTATGTTCTGCTCAATTATGAGTTTGGACTCTTGGAAGCTAAGAACTGGCCAATTAACTGACCAAGATTTGCAAAACATCGGATCAGTCATGCAAGAATTAAACAATATCAATATTTTTATTGATGATGAGCCCAACTGCAGCATTATTGATCTCCGAACAAAAGCACGAAGGCTGCAACAAGAACATGGTCTAGATCTTTTAATCATTGATTATCTTCAGCTAATGAACGGAAATTCACCCGCTGCAAACAATAATCAGGTACAAAAAATCTCAGAAATTTCACGCTCATTAAAATTGCTTGCCCGTGAAATTCAGGTCCCAATTATCGCCCTTTCTCAGCTGTCTCGTGCTGTAGAAGGACGCCAAGAAAAAATCCCACAACTTTCTGACCTACGTGACTCAGGCTCTATTGAGCAAGATGCCGACATTGTGCTCTTTATTTATCGCGATGACGTGTATAACCCAGATACCAGCTCAAGACCTAACACAGCGGACATTATTATTGCCAAACATCGCGCAGGACCAACCGGAAAGATAGAACTAGGCTTCAAGAAGGAGCAAGTTCTATTCGTAAATTTAGATCACAACCACGTACCGCCGGAAGGAATGTAAGACGAAGAAGAATTCAAAATTAAAAATTCAAAAAGCAAAGTGAGAATGAAGAATGGTGTGAAAAGAAATGATAAGGAAAAACCTTGAGCCTTATCTCTCCACGCTGCACCCTCCACCAATTTATAATCTATAATTATATAATTCCATTTTGAATTTTTAATCTTGAATTTTGAATTCTCCCCCGCTTTACCCTAGGTTGGAAGAGTGTTAATCTTGTCTTTGCGATTAATATTCATTCGCGAACTTGTATGGAAAATGCAATCAAGATGCTGAACGACAAGCAAGTGCCTGTCACAATTCAGCGCCGATTGATTTTAGAAGAACTAAGCGAACGCAATGATCATCCCAATGCTGAGCAAATCTTCGACTCTTTGCGTAAGAAGTCTCACAAGCTCAGTTTGGCAACCGTATATCGCACATTAGAAACTCTAGTTCAAAACCATCTTGTCCTTGAATATAATCAAGGGAAGAATGCCAGCAGGTATGAAATCATGACCAGTCCTCATTACCATGTCATTTGTTTAAAGTGCAATCGCATGGAAAATGTATTTGGAATTACGATTGAAGGACTAGAAAATGAAATTGCCAAAATCACTTCCTACAGAATTGAAAAACATCGTCTCGACGTATATGGACTTTGTCCCCAATGTCGCACCAGCTCAATAGTCATTCAAGCACAACCATAGTTTATGAACCTTCTTCAATCAGCACAAAACATTTATTTTGTTGGTATCAAGGGCTGGGGTATGACTGCACTAGCACAGGTATTAAAAGGAATGGGAAAAGCAGTTAGCGGTTCTGACGTAGCCGAAGTATTTTTAACTGATCAAATTCTGCGCGATTTAGACATCCCCTTTTATGAATCTTTTGAGGAAAATCATATCTCTTCCAATACAGACATGATTGTTGCTTCTGCTGCTTGGACAGATGAAAACAATGAAATTCGTGAAGCGAAGCGACAAAATATTCCTATCTATACTTATCCCCAGGCGCTTGGCCTTTTGTCAGAGACTCAAAAAAGCATTGGTATTGCGGGCACTCATGGCAAAACAACTACCACAGCCCTGCTCGGACTGGCAATGATAAATGCCGGTCTAGACCCCAATGTAATTGTAGGTTCACAAGTGCCTCAATTCTCAAATAAAAATGCTCATATTGGCAGTGGAGAATATTTGGTTGCCGAAACCTGTGAATATCGTCGTCATTTTTTAAACTTTCATCCGCAGGCAATTATTATTACCAATATAGAAGAAGACCATTTGGATTACTTTCAGGATCTACAAGACATTATCCGTGCTTTTAAGGAGTATGTAAATCGACTGCCCAGCAATGGTGTCTTAGTAGCATGTATTGATAGTCCAGGCGTACAAGAATTGCTTGAACAGATAGAGCGAACTGATATTCATATTGTCACGTATGGTGAAAGCGCGAACGCTGAATTTCGCTTGGCAAACCACACAATTGGCGAGGAGAAACAAAGTTTTCAAATTATCATTTCACAACAAGAGCAGCATGTATTCGAAATGTGCATTCCAGGAAAACACAACTGCTTGAATGCCACTGCCGTGATTGCCATGACTTTATCGCTACCGTTAAATAGGGACAAAGAACAACTAATCACTCACTTGCAGCAAACAGTAAGAGAATTCAAGTCTACAACCCGACGATTACAGTATCTTGGCCAATTTAATGAAGCTTTAGTTTATGATGATTTTGGTCATCACCCAACTGAAATTGCCGCCACGTTGCGTGCCTTAAAGGACTTTTACCCTCAGCGCAAAATCATCGTGAGCTTTATGCCCCACACCTATACCCGCACAGCGGCTCTGTTAGACAGCTTTGCACAGGCCTTTACAGATGCCGACCAGGTATTAATTAATGACATTTATGCTTCTGCCCGAGAAAAGCCAATAGATAATGTCACCGGCAAGCGCTTAGCAGAAGAAGCAAGCAAATACCATCCGCATGCCTTATATGTACCAGTTGACCAAGTTGCAAATTACGTACAAAATAACAGCCACTCCCCTACTCTTTTTCTAACCATAGGAGCAGGTGATAATTGGAAAATTAGTCATCATTTACTCAATTTGCTATGACGGCAGCCTTTCGAGCAATCGACAAACTTCTCAAGCAGGTAAAAACGGCCTCATTTGATGTAAAGTTCTGGGATTATCAAACAATTCATTACGGTACCGGCCCTACGGAATTCACTATTATTTTTAATAATGCAAACGTTTTAGAGGATATATTAGGTCACGTGAGCCTGGGCTTTGGTGAAGGTTATATGCGCGGTGACATCGAGATAGAGGGTAACTTTGAGCGACTTACTCAGACTTTTTTCACTGCGAAGCTCGACCAAATTAGACCAAGCTTGGGTAGTTTGCTTGAAATGGGATGGCTTCATTTTAAGTATCGCAATAATCTCAAGCAAGCTAAAAAGAATGTGAGCTTTCATTATGACTTAAGCAATGAGTTTTATGAGGCTTGGCTTGATCCTTTAATGGTTTACTCTTGTGCTTACTTTAAAGATGCAAACAACTCTATCGAACAAGCTCAAAAAGACAAATTAGAATATATTTGCCGTAAGCTTCTCCTTAAACCCGATCAAACACTGCTTGATATCGGATGCGGCTGGGGAGCGCTCGTGATTTATGCTGCCAAAAACTTTGGTGTAAAAGCCCATGGCATTACTTTAAGTCGCAATCAGCTCGAAAAAGCCAAGGCACGTGTCGCTGAAGCAGGTCTTGAAGACCGTATCACACTAGAACTTACAGACTATCGTGAGCTTGCAGCTAGAGGAGTAAGTTATGATCGGGTGGTCAGCGTCGGCATGATGGAACACGTTGGCAAAAACAATATTCCAGCCTATATGGATGCGACAGACAAGCTTTTAAAACCATTTGGTGTCGGCTTATTGCATACTATTGGCAAGCTCAAAAGCGGAAACATCGATGATTGGATGCATAAATACATTTTCCCCGGGTCCTATCTGCCAGAACCAGGTGAACTAGTAAATGGGCTACGAGATAGAAAGCTAGAAGTTTATCATTTGGAAAATCTCCAACAACACTATGCACTGACCCTGCGAGCTTGGGCCAATAACTTAGAAAAAAATCTTGAGCAGATTAAAGACACTGTTAGCCCGGAAACCATCAGAGCCTATCGCCTTTACTTAACAGGCTGTATTTCTGCTTTCACACATGGCGGCATTAGCTTATATCAAGTAAGCTTTTGCAAAGGACAACTAGGCCAAATTCCATTACCTCTCACCAACGCACATTTACATGCATAGAGGCTTTTGGGACAAATTGCCGACACCCATTATTGGTTTGTCACCAATGGATGGTGTTACTGACGCTGCATACCGAGCACTAGTGGCAGAAGTCGCGAAGCCAGACCTTATTATTACTGAATTCGTCTCTGTAGAGGGCATGAATGTAGGTAATCCAGAAAAGGTTTTTCTTCCTTTCTTGTATAGTGAAGCGGAAAGACCAATTGTCGCCCAGGTTTTTGGTACTGACCCTGATGCATTTTACCAAGCCGCAATCATGGTTGGTCATATGGGCTTTGATGGAATAGATATTAATATGGGCTGTCCCGCGCGAAACATTTCTGCCCGTGGAGCAGGTGCTGGGCTAATCAAAACTCCGGCTTTAGCAAAAGAAATTATCCGTGCAGTAAAAAATGGTTGTGAAGACTTCGCAAAAGGCAAAAAAATAACTGACTTGCAGGTTCCAGAGCGCACAAAGGAGTTTTTGCTAGCACAACAAAGAAATGCTACAACAAAACTCCTGCCTGTATCCGTGAAAACACGCATTGGCTATGATGAAATCGTCATTGAAGAGTGGGTAACTCATCTATTAGAAGAAACTCCCGCTAATATTTCCTTGCATGGCCGAACACTAGTCCAGATGTATACCGGTTTAGCAGATTGGGGTGCTATTGGCCGCGGTGCAGCATTGATTAAACAAACCCAAACAAGCGTGTTGGGAAATGGTGACATTGCGAGTTTAGAAATCGCAAAAGAGAGAATTGAAAAGTACAAGCTAGACGGTGTTCTCATTGGCCGTGCAACCTTTGGCAATCCATGGATTTTCAACAACCATGTTTCCACCTTAACAGAAAAGTTCACCATTGCCTTAAAGCACGCGCGGAAATATGAAGAGATTTATGGCAAAACTTTTTTTCACCCGATGCGCAAACATCTGGGTTGGTATATGCACGGCTTTGATGGTGCTAAAGATTTAAGAGTTGCATTAATTAAAGCTAATAATGCTGATGAAGTAGCAAACATTTTAGCTAATTTTAAATAGTGAAGTATGTTACAATCCAATTGCAAATTTACTTTCATGAAAAAGATCTTCCAATTCGCTGCTGGTATCGTAGTGATTATTGCTAATGGGTTGCTTAATGTTGCAGCAGCAACAACAACTACCGAATCGGAAATGCCTTCCGTACCAACAGCGATTATTGATAGTAATAATAATGTCGAGGTTAATAAAAACACGCTTTTCGATGCTAGCCGCTCCACCCTTGAAGCTGGGGATAGCGACGCTGATTTCTTATGGGACTTCGGTGATCAATCTGGTGGCAGTGGTCGTGAAATAATTCACACATATAACAAGCCCGGTACATATACCGTTACTTTACGCATTTCCCAGGCAAACAGGACCACCTCATTGCAAAAAAACATTTTTGTATATGAGCGGTCCCAAAGCATTTTTACTGACCCCGCCCACAACACAGCCGAACTTTATCAAACCGTAGAACGCTTAAAGCAAAAAAACATCTTAGCTAATATCTTTGATCTGTCATCAACTTTAGACAGCAATGACATCAATGCCGTAAATAATAGCACCTTTGTTTTTGCGCTTACTGAACCAGGAGAACTGGTTAGAGCAGATATCCAACAAGCACTAAAAGGCAAGACATTAGTGCTGATTGCTGATGGAAACTTAAGAGTCTTAGAGCGTTTAAGTAAAAACAGTTTTAGCAGTGTTGGTGCTCGCAAAATTGTTTTGACTAATAATGAAGCGTTGCTGCCACAAAACAGTGCAGAACCATCAATCCTAGAAGCGACAAACGCGGCCGAGCTAAGTGGTATTATGGCCAATCGTCAAATTCCTTTCACAGAAGTGAATACCCAAGACACCATAGGTTTGAGTAATTTTATGCTCGCTATAATTAACTTTTTGCGCTTACATGGGATGCCAGATGCGAGCCTTTTTTTGCTACTATGTATTCCACTAATTGTCACCATAATCAGTTTTTTTAGACAAGTTATTGGCATCGCCACTTTGGGTATTTTTATTCCTACGGTGTTTACTATTATTTTTCTGGTAATTGGTGGCCTAGTCGGTGGTTTTACCTTTGTACTTATTGCGCTACTCAGTGTTTTATTAAGAAAAGTATTGAAACAAGTGCGAATTATGTATGTCCCTAAAATGGCCATTGTGCTTATTGGTATCACAGTAGCAATTATCCTGTTGTTTATCTTGGCTACTATATTTAATTATCAAGGTTTTATTACTATTGATATTTTGCCTTTGGTTTTCTTAGTTACCTTAGGAGAACGTTTTATCAGTTTGCAGTTAGAACGAGGTTTCCGTGTTGCTAGCATGCTATTTTTTGAAACTATAGTTGTGAGCATGGTGGCGTACTTAATGCTCGACACTCAAAAAACAGCAATTTTAGCTTATCCTGAAATTACATTACTCATGATTCCCCTTAATTATGTGCTCGGCAAGTGGACTGGTTTACGCATCTCAGAATTGCTTCGTTTTCGTGAACTGTTAGATAGCGCGCAAAGAGAAACTCAAGACTAAAGCTTTCTATGAATTGGTCTACTGGCATTCTGGGCATTAATGCCCGAAACATACTTTATATCAAACCATTTAACAAAAAGCGTGCTATACGTTTGGCTGACAATAAGCTGGCATCTAAGGACTTCTTTTATAGATATAAAATTCCCACAGCTACTGTTTATAAAATTATCAAATCGAAAACAGAATTAGCCAACTTTAGCTTTCAGGAAATTTCAGCCAATAGCTTCGTGATTAAACCTAATCGCGGCTTTGGCGGAGAAGGCATTAAGGTAGTAACCAACAAAAAGGCTTTCACACCAGAAAAAGAGCAGGAGCTTAAAAACCATATCGGCAATATTCTTGATGGAAACTTCTCTCTTACCAATGCACCTGATCATGCCATTATTGAACAGAGAATTGTGTCGCACCCTGATTTAGCAAATTTTAGCTATCATGGCTTACCCGACATTCGAATCATCGTCCACAATCTCATCCCCATCATGGCAATGATTCGCTTTCCCACTAAAGCGTCCGACGGAAAAGCCAACTATCATGCCGGCGGAGCTATCGCGGGCATCGATCTAGCAAGTGGCACAATTACTCGTTTAGTTATCCATGACAAATCCATCAAACAGCTTCCTGATAAACCAGTAAGCCCGCTGGGTTTTGTGATACCGCAATGGGACCAAGTGCTGCAAATTGCCTCCCAGGCCCAACTGCACTCCAATATAGGCTATCTCGCGATTGATATTGTAATCAACAAAAAAGGCATGCCAATGGTGCTGGAAATGAATGCACGGGGAGGGTTAAGTATTCAAATTGCCAATAGAGCAAAGCTGCGTGAACGTTTGGACCGTATCAAGGGGTTGGTGGTGACTACTCCAGAAAAAGGCGTACGTTTAGGAAAAGAGCTGTTCGGCCAGCAACAAACTTCCGAACATATAGAAACTGAAATTGAACGTTTATCAGGAAAAGAAATCTTGGGTAGCTATGAACCAGTCACGCTATTTGCGAAGAATGGCAAACAGGAGCGTGTTGCTGCCGTACTAAACACCAACAAGATCTACACCTCAATTGACAAAGAATTAGCGCTTCGACTTGGCATTATTGATAAAAACTACGAGCCCAAAGACAGCATTGAGTTTTTTCGTATTTTGTTAACTCTGGGCAACAAAAAAATCCGCACTTTTGTAACTATTAAAGATTACTCTGAGCAAACATTTAAAGTGGCTGTCGGTAGAAGAAATTTACGTAAAGTATTGATTGACCCACTGAAAGGATTACCGCAAAACTTTTTGCAACCACCAGTACTTGTTTCAGCGAGCCTTGATCAAGAGAAGGAAGCTGACCTGCTGCTGGCTGAGACATACAGCAAATTTAGTTTAATGTATTACCTAAAGCCAATAAACCTGCCTGAACAAAAAAAGAAATGGCTTAAAGACAATTCATATTGCCCTAAATTTGCCTACAATCAGCTTCCTGATTTCTATGATAGCGCCTTAAAAGAATTGGAAAACATTCCTCAATTTGATTCAGACATCGGCAGACTGATCAAAGCCAGAGCTCAAGAGTTAGCCAATCAGATTGCTTTATTGCAAGCAATTGGAACAAAAGAGTTTATTCCCATAGCAGAAAAAGTATTTCGTCCTTTAACTCCTGATGAATTCACTGTCGCCCAAAACTATGCGCGCTTTGAACCTAGCAAGCAAGCTGACAGCTCACCTGTTTTTAGCAGTGAACAAATCGCAGCCGCTTTTCAGCAAGTATTGGCAAAATACAACATTCACAATTGGCGCTGTTATATTAGCCAGCAAAACTTTAGCTCAATTCGAGTACGCAAGAATCATCAAATTGCGATACCAGCAGGAAAGATTGTGCGCGAGCAAAGATTACAAAGACTGGTCGCTCATGAGGTTCTGACACATATTTTGTGCCAGCATAATGGCGAGAAACAGCACTGGCATATTTTTAGCTATGGTTTCCCAGGCTACCTGACTACCCAAGAAGGCTTAGCAGTAATGAATGAAATTCATTGTGAACCGGATCAACGTGAAGCTATTTTAAAACGCACTGCTACCAGCGCCCTCCTCAGCCATGCTGCAGCAAACACATCAGGCGAAGAACTCATGAAAAAGCTTTTAGAGATATATAAACCAGGTGATGCTTGGCGAAGCTTCGTAAGATTAAAGAGAGGCCTCATCGATACTACACAACCCGGTACAGTTGGACGCCAGAATGTATACTTCTTGGGAATTAACAATATACAGCAGTTAGCAACAGTACCAGATATTTACTACGCTGGCCGTATTAGCCAAGAAACTGAAGCGATAGCACAGAAGTACAACTCCCTAACCGAAATTAGTATTCCGCAATTCCCACTCACCCTCTAAATATGGCACCAACAAAAACTGCTTTTGTATTATTTGCGGATA
>CAZEGN010000003.1:99095-99209 GCA_964512325.1 uncultured Candidatus Peribacteria bacterium | reverse complement strand
GAGCGCGACACTGATAATGTCGAGGTCCGCCGTTCGAGTCGGCGATCGCCCACCAGCCTGCGCTCGGAGAGCTTCGGCTGGCGGGGCCAGCACTGATAGGTTACTTTTACATAT
>CAZEGN010000003.1:1092-98995 GCA_964512325.1 uncultured Candidatus Peribacteria bacterium | reverse complement strand
CGCTGAGCCAGCGCAGTGCTAGGCTGCCGAAGTGTTAATACACGCAGGCATGCCACGAGGTAGGAGGCAGTTTTACTTTTTTAAGAATAGTGAATCTTCGTATCACAATTCTTGAGGCGCTCGGAGAGCTTCGGCTGGCGGGGCCAGCACTGATAGGTTACTTTTACATATTTGTTTATTCGAGTTTTGGCTCTCCGCTGAGCCAGCGCAGTGCTAGGCTGCCGAAGTGTTAATACACGCAGGCATGCCATGAGGTAGGAGGTAGTTTTACTTTTTTAAGAACAGGAATCCTTGTATCACAATTCTTGAGGCGCTCAGAGAGCTTCAGCGTAGATGTAGGTCAGCATTGTTTGCTAGAATAGTACCGTCATAATATTCTCCATGAAAAAATTCTTGCTAGGCATGCTGCTAGTATTATCACTAATGATAAACACTGCTTATGCCTATCTAAGTCCAGGTGCACCTAGCGGCTATATAAATGACTTTGCTGGACTATTTAGTGAAAGTGAACGCACGCAGCTTGAGCAAAAAGTACAAGCATTCGAAAACGAATCAACCAATGAAATTAGTGTTGTCACAATTACTGCTCTCCAAGGCGATACCATTGAAAACTTTGCCGTACAGCTTTTTGAGGAATGGGGCATTGGCAAGGCAAAAAGTGACAATGGGGTCTTATTATTAATTGCTAAAGATGAACGACAAATGAGAATTGAGGTTGGATATGGCTTAGAGCCAAGCCTAACCGATGCAATTGCAAATAGTATTATCCAACGACAGCTGATCCCCTCTTTTCGCGAGAACCGTTTTTATGATGGTGTAAATACTGCTTTAGATTCGATTATTCAAGTGACAAAGGGTGAATATGTAGCAACACAAATCCAGGACAATGAAAGCTGGCAGGCCTGGGCAAATACATTAGACCTGATTGGTGATAGTTTAAGCTATTTTTTCTTGCTGGCAGGAGCGATATTTGTCTTCTTTTTTATAAGTATGTTTCTTATTACATTCAATGCTGTTCATTTACGCTATATATGTGCGAGTAGCTTGGCAGTGCTTGTTTATTTATTCAGCGGCTACTTTTTTCTCGGAGTTATTATCCTCATTCCCCTACTCGCCATTGCTTCACGCTTACCTCACCTAGCACAAGTATTTAAAAACAGTCTTAAAAATGCTTCATCTTCAGATAGTAGCAACACCTCCACTTCCTGGTCAGATAGCTCTAGCAGTGATTCTTCTAGTTCAAGTAGCGACTTTGGGGGCGGTAGCTCAGGCGGGGGTGGGGCTAGCGGTTCCTGGTAAAAAGTTCAGTTCATGATATTTTATAGTTGTAACCTTTTTCTCTATGAAAAAATCTTGGATTGGTTGGGGCATTTTAGCTCTCGTTATTCTATTAATAGGCTATGCATTTAGTAGTTATAATTCCATGGTAAGTGCAGAGGAAAACGTCAATAAACAGTGGTCCCAAGTCGAAACACAATACCAACGTCGTTTTGATTTGATCCCAAATCTTGTAGCCTCAGTAAAAGGAGTGCTCAATCAAGAACAAACTGTTTTCAATGACATAGCGGAAGCTCGTACTAAGTACGCTGGTGCTAGTACACCTGAAAGTCGTACTGAAGCAGCCAATCAAATAGAATCAAGCCTTGGCAGATTGCTAGTAATTGTCGAGAACTATCCTCAGTTAAAATCTGCTGAGACAGTACAGACTCTGATGTCGCAGCTTGAAGGTACAGAGAACCGTATTAGTGTGGAAAGAGGCCGTTACAATGAAGCTGTTAATAGTTACAACCTTAACTTTCGTCGCATTCCACAACGTTGGATTGCGTCCTTATTAGGGTTTACAGAAAAAACATACTTTAACGCGGTAGATACTGCGAGCACAGCACCAGCAGTAAACCTCACAAATTAGTTTGAGATAGTAGACAAGAAGTTTAAATGCATCTGAGAATGACTAATAATGTATTCACTGTTCAATTCGCAACCAACAGCACTAGTAATCGCACGCTGAACTTCAAACTTTTCACTGTCTTATGCTCCCTGTAATCATTGTTGATGTTGTTCCTAAAGATGTTAGCACTGATATTGCTTTAGAACGCTTAAATGAACTTGAGAACCTAGTCACTACATTTGGTGGGCTTGTAGTAGTAAAGAAAGTCCAACGCCGTGGCATGCCTGATTACGGGACCTTTGTGGGCAAAGGCAAAATTGCTGAAATTATTGAAGATGGCAAAGCATTAGGAGCGAAACTGGTGATTGTAAATAACATTCTCAAGCCTGGCCAAGTCTACCGCCTAGGTGAAGCCTTGCGCAAAGCTAAAATGGAGGCCTGGGATAGAGTGGATTTGATTTTAAAAATATTTAGTAAGCACGCCAAAAGTGCTGAAGCAAAATTGCAAATTGAGCTCGCAGCGATACGACATACAGGGCCACGTATTTTTGGTTTAGGTTTAGACCTTTCACGCCAAGGTGGTGGTATTGGAACATCAGGCATTGGTGAGACCAATATCGAACGAATGAAACGCCATTTAAAAGAGCATGAATACAAAATCATCAATAAACTCAAACACCTCGAACAAGTACGAACACAGCATAGAGAACGCCGAGCTAGATTAGACTATAAAGCTGTTGCCATCGTTGGTTACACGAATGCCGGCAAGTCGAGCCTCATGCGAGCTCTTACCAAGAAAGATGCATATGTGGCCAACAAGCTCTTTGCTACGCTTGATACACATGTCAGCGAGCTCTACCTGCCAGATGACAATATTGGCAAAACAGTTATGCTCTCCGACACGATTGGCTTTATTAGCGACTTGCCCCCCAGTTTAATTAAGTCATTTCGATCAACGCTGGAAGAAGCAATTCATGCCGATTTAATTTTGCATGTGATTGATTATAGCGATCGCAAAATGCTGGATAAAATTGTCGTTGTAGAAGAAATCTTAGCTGAACTAGGTGTACAAGACATTCCGCAGGTGTATGTCTTTAATAAGCACGACTTAGGCTCACATTTTAGCGAGAGTGAAATCAAAAAGCAGTTTCAACCATTCTCCCCTGTTTTTGTGTCGGCGATTGAACGTGAAGGCCTAGAAGAATTAAGAAAAACCATATACAAGCAGCTTTTTACGAAGGCGTAATGATCTCTTTACCGACATACGGCCGCAAAACGGTAGGAACAACAACAGACCCATCTGCTTGTTGGTAATTCTCCAAAATGGCAATTATTGCCCTCGGCATAGCAATAGCAGTTGCATCATTCATGTGGACGTACCTATTCGTCCCCTGCTGGTCTTTATAGCGAATATTTAGCCTACGAGCTTGAAAGTCAGTCATGTAATCGGAGGTATGAGTCTCACGATATCGCTGTTGGGTTGGAATCCAGCACTCAAGATCGTATTGATTGAAATCTGGTTTGCCCGTATCACCCGTACAAATCTGCATAACACGATAGGGAAGTTCGAGTTGCTGTAGCAAATATTCTTGTAGTGCCACTAATAAATCCTGCTCGACTTGTCCATATTCAGCTGGAACAAATGTTTCCATTTCCATTTTATCGAATTGATGCACGCGTAATATTCCTCGAACATCTTTACCATGAGATCCAGACTCTCTCCTGAAAGCTGAAGAATAACCAACATAGCGTATTGGTAAATCTTCCTCCAGCCACAATTTATTCATGTGATAAGGTCCCATTGTTTGTTCAGCACTGCCTATCAAAACCAGATTATCATCTGCAAAAATATAGCGTTCATCCACTGGATCAAGTCGATCCATTTTTTGCATAATCTCTGGCTTCATCATGACTGGTGGCAACATTGGCACAAATGCGGTGGTAAAAGGATTGCCCACCTTTTGAGCACATTCTTTGACTACAGCAGTATCAGTTAGCGCACGAAATACAAACTGTGCTAGAGCAAATTGTAATAATACCGCATCCCCTTTCAGATAAAAGAACCGTGAACCTGCAATCTGCCCAGAAGCCTCGCAATCAATAATATCAAGTGCCTTGCCCAAATCCACGTGATCACGAGGAACAAAATTAAACTTTTTAGGCTCTCCCCAGGTTCGTAATACACTATTTTCACTTTCATCTTTACCAATTGGCATGAGCTCTGATGTAACATTTGGCAATTGTAACATCATCTCAGTAAATTCTTTTTGCACACCCTCCGATTTTTGCTCTGCCACCTTGATAAGAGCCTTTATCTCTTTACCCTTCTTAATTAGCTGGTCTTTTTCAGCAGTACTTTGAGCTCTCTGCATAGCCGCATCAATTCTATTTTTATCTGCCAACAAAACTTCACAATCCTTACGCTGCGTACTTAGTTGTACATCCAATGCTAATAACTGATCGACATCAACCCGATGAATCAGCTTCTTATTCCTTACTGCTGCTTTTACTTGATCACGATTGGCCCGAATGAAGTGAATATCTAACATAGAGCAATTCGTTAAGTTTAAAGATCTGAATACGAGGAGAGACGGTTTTCAGAAACCGTGGTGCCAACTCTCTTTGCCTTAACGAAAGGCCTATTTTGACAGTTTGCGTCTGTCACGCGAGTAAGTTAGAACAATTTGCTTAGCTTACTAACTCCAGAGGAGCTACCCTCTTTCTATGTCACTAACAATTTAACGTAAGCACTGTATAATTTCAACCACCACTTCCTCTCCACTATTCGCACCCCAAGCAAGAAACACTACATCATGTATTGCAGACAATGAAAATACACTATATAGTGTACCCTTACTTACTACCAATGCTATCACTACTCTCCTCTAGCATAGAAACAGCAAGGGATGTTGCATGGGACAATGTGCGCTACGCTCATCGTTGGGGTATGCGAGCAGCACTAGAAAGACCACAAATTCCTCACGCTCGTGATTGGGCAAAGTTCCTCCGTATGGGTGCCTTACTCCCCCAAGATACCAAACGAGATGGCTATAGTGCAGCTCATTTTACTGTTGATCAACAAGACACACTAGCTCAGCATAGCTTCACCACAAGCACCACAGCTAGCTTATTAGCACTTTTTATTGAGACATTAGACATAGAAGGTCTTGATCGAGAAAAGGTATATATAATGACCCCCAATCATGATGTCCACGAAGTTCTAGGCGGAGATATTGGGACACCTCGTGGACAAAGCTTTCCCGATCTCAAGACGAATGCACGCCATGTCGAGGCACTCAATCGTGATGAGCTACTCGGTATCTTCAGTCTTCGCAACTGTAAAGGAGCGCTTTCGTATCAACAATTAACACAAGAGGAATTACAACAACAAACCGACACAGCTATCTTCGTCAAAATATGTGATCGCCTGGAAGCAGTTTTGCATATGCGTTGGGTAAGTACGGAAGGTTATGATGAGAAAGCAGAAGCACTTTATCAAGCAACTATTTATCGAGATATTGAAAAAGTACAAGCACCTCAGCTGAAAGCTTGGCTCAAATCATTCTGCAATGCATTCGAACAAGCTGACCGCACAGGCTACTTAGGTAGAGGAGCCAAAACAGGACGGAAGAGTTACCCCTACGCCAATTTAATAGATGCTCTCGTTGAGATTCAAACAGCCAAGCATGTCAAAAGAGCAGCCTGGGCGGTAGCTGGCTTACGGAGTCATGAAATTCATACCATTGCTGACCATGGACATGCCACAACTATGGCCACATGGCTGATTGGTGAAGCCATTAAAGAACGCGGAATTAAATGGAACCAAGGTGCCGCTATGGAACTGGCAATGTATCAGGAGCTAGGGAAAATATATGGTGGCGACATATCTGTTCCTTCAACTGACCACACAGATAAAAAGCGTGTCGCTGCTCATGCCATCAGAAAAACAACTTTTAAGATTTTCTCACAACTCTTTACAGCCGACATTCCTGATTCTGAAGCGCGCGATTTGCTGCAAAAGAGACTCGAAGATCGTCATACTGACGCGTTAAAAAGAGACAGCGATGAAGCTAAAGTCATGATGGTGATGAGCAGATTTATGGACATCATGTTTTACGATCTGACACGAAGACCTTATTACGATCAAAACTTCCACCTGTATGTTGAAAAGAAAATATTTAGCCTAATAGCTGACATCAAAAATGCACACCTTAGATACTTTATCAGCGCTGTTTTGCGAGAATGGCTGCTTATGGTTGAGCAAGGAGCTTTACGGATGCCTGCTCATGCTTTAACGAGAGACAGTAAAGATCCGAGCCGTATATTTTTAAAGTAAATGTCCTTTATTAGTTAAAGTTTTTTATATGCGAGGAAAGAATTTACTAGGAATTGAAGATCCATCAACCTTTGCTCAATTCTGGCGTATAGGTGGTGAATTAACTACACAGCTAGTACGTGTAGGCTGGTTGGGAATTGGGTTTACCAGACATCAGATGGACACGCTGGCTGCACATCATTTTAATGTAGCTTTACTTACGCTCATATTCGGGAAAGTAGCTATCACCAAATACCACGCCAAGTTTGATTTGCCTAAAGCATTACGAGAAAGTGAAGTTCATGATCTTTCTGAATTTGGCGGAGGCGATATCGGAGTGCCCCGTGCCAGTGAGTTTCCTATCTTAAAAGACGCCTCTCGCGCAATAGAAGAAGTCAATCGCCAAGCACTAGTCCACTTGCTGGGACCTGAAGCTGGCAAAAAGTATCTCGACCTTGCGCTTGAAGAAATGGAACAAAAAACGGATGAAGCTTTGTTTGTAAAACTCATGGATAGACTTGAGGCTCTAGCACATTTACAGAGGATGAGACCAACACCTTATGACACGAAGAATGACGATGGTTATTACAAATTCTCAGTATTCAGCATAGCAGAGAAAATGCAAGATTCTGGCTTAAAGTATTTTTGTGTGCTGTTAATTTCAGCTTTCCAAGACCAACACAAACAAGGCAGACTTGGGCCTTATGTTAAGCCTCATTTAGTTCCTGGTACTTATGAAGACACTCATCCGCAAGAAAAGTGGATTCAACTAATTATGGAATTACAACGTACTAAAGATGCATTGCGCACCGGCTGGGCTATGGGTGGAATGAGTCGAACCGACACGGACACTATTGCCGATCACGGTCATGTCACAGCGATTGGAGTTTTAGCACTAAGCTGGCTTTTAGAAGCGAAAGGAATTGAATTTGATAGCCACACAGCCTTACAAATGGCTCTGGTTCAAGAGATTGGCAAGTTATATGGTGGTGATATATCTCCCGTCGCACGAGAACATCATAAGGCAGCCCAAGCTGCGTCTCATGAGATTCGCAAAACGACAGCGCAAATTCTATGGAGCAACCTCGATTCTGATCTAGAGAGATATTTACGCAGTTTTGATGACCCCAATTTTGCTGCATCTAGCGACGGCTCTCCCCGTCAGGCTCCTAAGAATGATTTCGTGCAAATTCACGATCAAAGTGTAAGTCGAGCCAACGACCCTAGCCGCGTAGTATTGGCTTTAGGCCGTATGGCTGATCATATTCATTATGATCTTACCCGCTTACCGGAAAGAAGATCTACGGAAGGGAAAAAGTATATTGATGAAAAAATCCTCGGCGTAGCGCAGGCAATTGAACAAACAGACTTAAGAAACTACTTAATTACATTGCTTACAGGCATCGCAGAAAGTGTAGCCAAAAAGGAACTACGAAGGCCGCTTTACAATTTAGTTATTCCCAGTTCTTAAGGAACAAACTATTCACGTGAAGTTTTATTATTGCTGACCATATAATCCTTAAAGCTATCAATAGCACGTAAAACTTCTATTGGTAAAGCAAAAATAATTGTATTGCTCTCATCAGAAGAAATATCGTTTATTGAATTCAATGTGCGCAAATGGAGAGCACCAGGTGTCTGGGCCATCAGTTGTGCTGCTTTGCTTAAATTCTCAGCCGCAATCACCTCACCTTCAGAATTAATAATCGTAGCGCGACGCTCACGTTCCGCCTCAGCCTGTTTTGCCATAGTGCGTTTCATGCCTTCTGGTAAATTAATATCTTTGAGCTCGACACTTTGCACATCTACTCCCCAGGCATCGGTCTTTTCATCTACGATTTCTTGGATACGACTAGAAACCTTTTCTCTTTGACTTAACAACTCATCTAAAGTCACTTCACCAACAACATTACGCATGGTTGTTTGTGCAAGTTGAGTTACAGCTATAAAAAGATTTTCGACCTCCATTACAGCCTTTTCAGCATTTACAATGCGGTAATAAATAACGGCGTTGATGCGAGCGGAAACATTATCTTTTGTAATAGCTTCCTGATCAGGAACATCAACCGCACGGACACGCATATCTACTTTTCTCATGCCTTGAATAATTGGGAAAACCACATTCCAGCCTGGAGCAATTACCTTATAGAAACGCCCAAACATAAACTTCACACCGCGCTCATACTGATCGACCTGACGAATTGAATAAAGCACAAGTATAATAAATACAATGAACAGCACAACACTAAAATTGCTCAATAAAAACCAAGCGATTGATGGCTCAGAAGCTTGGACTGGATAAACATTAGTGGGTGTCATAAAACAAGATGTAAATCATCCTTGTTGTAGCACACTTGAGAAGAACAAGTAAATATAGCTACAATCCCAGCGTTAATTATTATCTATGCGCTTTTTAGCAGCTGTCGTCGCCATCGTCTTAGCAATATTCTATTTAAAGTACAACTATCAAATTACGCAGCTTCTCGGCCCATTTCCAACCATTGAAAAATACCTAGGTCCCGGTACAACATATTTTTTTCACAAGCTGATCGCTATTGCTATTATTGTGTTCTCGATTATATGGCTGTTTAATAATTAATTCGGAAATCGGAGAGCGGGATTCGGAATTAAAGGATGGAGACGGTAGTGCGAGGTTTCATGGAACTGTTCTCTAGTCACTTCAAAAAGGAGTGAAACTTTCTTCCACCTCCTTTTTTCTTTCTCTATTCCGCTCTCCAACCTCCAAATTCCGAATTAAAATGGAATATCCTCAATTTGAATTGGCTCTTGATCGGAAATTGATTGGATGCCACCACCGGCAGCGGTTTTTTGAGACATGCTTGATCCAGCTCCCATTTCATCGCCATGATTGCTGCCAAATGAGTTAGTTTCACCATCACGTTTAGGTGTAAGCAACATCAAGTCATCTGCAATAATTTCAGTGCGATACTTTTTACTGCCATCTTGGCTTTCCCAACTTCGAGTTTTTAAATAACCACGAATGTATACTTTAGTGCCTTTACGAACATATTGTTGCGCAATATCAGCTAAACCACGCCAGAGCACAACATTATGAAATTCTGACTCTTCTTGCATCTGACCAGACTGGTCCTTCCAAGAACGATTAGTTGCTACCGTAATAGTAGCGACAGCCGCACCAGATGGGATTTGTCGCACATCAGGATCTTGGGTCACATTACCAATGATTTGTACCATATTAAGCGAACGAGCCATAAGAATTATAGATTATAAATTATAGATGGTAGACTGAGATGATTTGCAATTAGTCTTTTTTTACCAGGTTAAGTGTTTCTTTGCGATGAAAAAGATAAATGACACCGCCCACTAAGACAAATACTAAGCTTAAGCTAAGTGCTCTATTTCTTTCAGCAATATTGAGTTTATATAAAGAATTAACATGCTCGTTCGCCTTTTGAACAGCTGCTTGGGCTTCAGACATAGTAGGTGCGGTAATTTGCTCACCACCACTAGGCAAATATTTAGGCACAACGTTCAGTGAATTTGATATGGCAGAACGAATCTCATAATCATAAATTGCAGGAGGTAACACCGTCATCTCCATAGCCACATTAATTAACCCCGTGGCTCCTAAAGCTAAAGCAACTAGCCCTAAGAATGTCGCCAAATACATGTATCCAGCCTTAGCTAAACCGTGAAGGTTACCAGCAGGTTTTGCAATTGCAGTTGCAGTAGTTTTTTTCTTGGTAGGCATAACTTATGAACGGGTTAAAAAGCGCCGATAACTCAGCAAAATAGGCAGAAAAACAAGCAAAAGAGGCACGGACCAAGCAAGTTGATTGCGCCATTCTTGTCGAAAGCTTTCAGTATCAGCTAAAACATTCATTTTGTCTTGTTCCTGTTTTAAGTATGCATAAACAGCAGGATCAGTATTCTGCTCAGTTAAGTAGCGAAGCTCGGAATCGTAGATATAACGGCTGGTTAAGTCATTCGTCGGCAAAAGTGTAGTGGTCAAGCCAGTATACAAAACGCCAATAATGGCGGTCATACTAATTAAAAACGCTGTAATAACAACACCATAAATATAGAGTTGCCTAAGCACACCGTAAGCATGCTCTCTAGCAAAAAGCAAAACCAAACTAACAATAATCAAAGCAACCGCCGTAATAGGAACAATGAGATAACCAATGGTATTGATGAGCAAAGTGTTCATGCTAAAAGAGATGAAGACATAAATTTAGGCACCGGCACTCCGAGTAGATCTAAAAAAGTAGGAGCTACATTAACCAAACTACCATATTTTAAATTCATTTGCAGCAAGCGCGCACTCACCTGCTCATGGTAGCTTACAATATAAAAAGGCACCTGATTGGCAGTATGAGAACCATCATGTTCGCCACTAGCAGTAAGCATATGCTCGCAGTTACCATGATCCGCTGTAATGCACATAAAGCCTTTTTGTTTTTGCAATTCTTGATCGATCTTGGCGATAGCTCTATCCACTGCTTCTACTGCTTTAATGGTAGCGGCTATATTCCCTGTATGTCCCACCATGTCGGCATTGGCAAAGTTAGCGATAATTACTTGGGCATCATCCTTACGCAGATGTGCCACAATTGCATCAGCGATTTTTTCTGCCTGCATAGTAGGAGCTAAATCATAGGTTGCAACCTTGTCCGAAGCAATTAACTTTTTCTGCACTTTTGCAAATTCTGTTTCCTGATAGCCGTCAAGAACTTTCGTAATGTAAGCCCACTTTTCTGTTTCAGCGACTCGAAACTGACCAATCCCAGCGTCCGCTAGTACTTTGCCCAAGGGCTCTAATACATGCTCTTGTTCAAACGCAACCCTCCCCTGAAACTCATCATAATATTTAGTAGTGGCCACAAAATATAAAGGCATATATGGTCTTGAAAAAGCTGCGAATTGCGGTTCACAAAAAGCCTGGGTAATTTCTATGGCGCGATCTACTCTAAAGTTCCAAAAAATCACACCATCATCAGGTTGCATGATCAGATTCTGGTCAAAAAGCACTGGTGGAATAAATTCATCGGAGTGAGGCAAGTCAGAGAGATCAGCTGAAGCATAATACGCACTTAAAAAGGAATGAATATCAGACCATTTTTGCCCATTGCCCAAGGTATACAAGTTATAGGCCTGTTCTACTCGATCCCAACGCTGATCACGATCCATTGCATAATAACGCCCAATGAGTGAGGCAATTTTGCCGACTCCTTGCTCCGCCATGATTGCCTCTAATTGAGCAACAAAAGTAGGCAACTCACGCGGCAAAGTATCTCTACCATCAGCAATGATATGGACAGCAACTTCAGCCACTCCCTTTGCTTTCGCCAAGCTTAACAATTGATAGCAAGTTTCAGCGTAGGCATGAACGCCTCTATCTGAAAGCAAACCCAACAAGTGCAATCGTTTCTTTTTTGTATGACAATAATCAATTACTGCTTGATACTCTTTATTTTGCGCGATAATACGGTTATCAAGTGCAGCTTGAATCTGACTTTGGGGAAACACTACCGGTTTCCCCGCACCAATCATCAAGTGTCCCATTTCTGAGCTGCCCTGATGCTTATCCGGCAAGCCAACTTCAGCTCCGGCTGCAGCTAAAAATGTTTTTTTCGCAATTCGATCAAATTTCTCAAAAGTAGGGAGTGCTGCCAGACTTAATGCATTACCAGCTCCAGCAGGCGCCACACCCCAACCATCCAGAATAATTAACAAAGCAGGAAAGTTCATAGTTTATGATTACTACTTTTGATTCAAATCTAATTGAAGCAGACGGTTATACTTTGCCATGCGCTCACTACGACTCATCGAGCCAGTTTTGATAAATGGCGCCTGAACTGCAACTGCAATGTCAGCAATAGTAGTATCTTCGGTTTCACCACTGCGGTGAGAAATAATCGGTTTCCAGTTATATGCTTGTGCTAGTTTTACCGCTGCCATGGTTTGGCTGATTGTGCCGATTTGATTGGGTTTTATAATGACAGCTGATACCAAGTGGGCAACCTCAACCTCCTTCATTCTCGCCACATTTGTTACGGTTAAATCATCTCCCACAATTTGACAAGAATTGAGGACAACTTGCTGCAGAGATGTCCAAGCAGCAAAATCATCTTCGGCAAAAGGATCCTCTAAAGAAACGATGTGAAAGTTAGCAATTGCCTTGATATAAAAATCCACAAGTTCAGGCACAGAAAAGAGTCTTCCCTCAAGAGCGTATTGCTGATCTTTATATAATTCTGTCGCTGCACAGTCTAAGGCAATCGCAATATCGTCACCAAATTTTAAACCGGCACTTGCCACGCTTTGCGCAATTAAAGTAATTGCCTCTTCTAAGTAGTGTATTCCCGGAGCAAAGCCACCTTCATCCCCTACCAAGGTAGACAGTCTCTTGCCTTTTAGCTGAGACCGCAAAGCATTAAAGACTTCACCCGCTATCATGATTTTTTCGGTAGTGGTGTTTCCTGCTAAGGGTACAATCATTACCTCTTGAATGGCTAAGCCTGAAGAAGCATGCTTACCACCATTAATGACATTTACCAATGGCGTGATTACCTGAGATCTTGGTATTTTGTACTGCCATTCTCTAGCTAAACATTCGTATACCTCTAGATTGGTCTGGCTACTCAATAAACGCAAAAATGCAATTGAAGCGGCAATGGCAGTATTACCACCAATTGTTTGAAAATTAGCAGTGCCATCAATGGCTACTAATAAACTATCGAATGATTGTTGGCCCTCAATCTCGCGCTGACAAATAACGGGCGCCACTAAGTTATTAAACTTCGCAATCGCAGTTTCTACGTCCTTACCTGAAAAAGCAGCCGTACCATCTCTCAACTCAAATGCTTCATGTGAACCAGTCGATGCACCACTTGGTGACATCCCCACGGCATACTTGTTACCACAAGCTAATCGAACCGCAATCGTAGGATAGCCCCGCGAATCAAAGACACGATATGCTAGAGCAGATGTTAAATGCATAAAGGCAAAGTTTATCGTGTATACTTTGCAATGAGAGGTAGCAATTCGCAAGTAGCAATTCGCAAGTAGCAATTCACAATTAGCAGGTCGCAATTCGGAGTGGGGAAAGTAGAAAGCGGAATTTAGATGAAGCTGTACAAAAGAAGTACGCAAAAAGGGCTCTTGTTCTTTATTGCATGAGCTTTGTGTGTTAGTGGCATTGCCAATTGCGACCTGCTAATTGCTACTTGCGAATTGCTATTTATTTCTCTGCTATTGTACTTTGTGAACGTCACCATTGCTTATGATTTATCCTGATTTCGCCACTTTAGGGCTCACTGAAGTTGAAGGAAAAGTATATCTTGCCTTGCTTGAACTAGGAGGCGGTTATGTAAGTAGCATTGCCAAAAAAGCAAAAACACCTCGAGTGAACTGTTATCACACTGTAGAAAAGCTCACCGAAAAAGGTTTAGTAAGCTTTATTACTAAAGACAATGTGCGCTATTACTCGGCTGAACCACCGCAAAGAATTGTCGCCTCACTTGAGGAAAAGGTTAGATATGCCAAAGGGATACTGCCCGAACTGCTTTCAATGACCAATGCACTCACCTTCAAGCCAAAGATTAAGTACTTTGAAGGATTAGAAGGCATTAAGAACATCATGGAAGACACACTAAAAGCAAAAAGCGATTTGCTCGGCTACTCAAATTTAAAAGGTGCCGGTGAGCTTTTTGGGGACTACACCAAAGAATACGCCCGCAAAAAAATGGAAAAAGGACTAAAAGCACGGATGATTTGTCCTTCCAGCCCAGAAGCATTCGACTATATCAAAAACCATTATCCTCCTAACTTTCCACTTGAATTGGTAGAAATACTTTTTGTAAATCCAAAAGAGTTCTGGTTTGAACATGAAGTAACTATCTATGACGATAAAGTAGCAGTAATTTCCTTAAACAGTGAAGAGCTGATTGGCATGATCTTCGAAAGTTCAGTATATGCGCGTTCTCAGACCGCAATTTTCAACTTAGCCTGGCTGGGCGCCAGCAGCTTCATTGCTTTGTAGTGCACTGAAATTTAGTGATGTACGTATTCACATCAAACTTTCTGGCACAACCGGCCGCATTCATATAGCGAACAGTTCCCAAAATCGGCCGTTGAAACCAGGGACGATCATGTACCCCCCCAATCGACCAAGCAATACCCGCATAACCATTGGGATCACGACCATCCAGCTCATACTTATCATTAAGATAAATAGCAATCGCCAAAGCATCCTGGGCAGAGGGTGTCCACTCCAAAATCTTTTTTGCCCAATACATACGCATAAAGCCGTGCATTTTGCCAGTACTAACCATTTCACACTGAGCGCTATTCCACAGAGCATCATGCGTCTTGCCCAACTCAAACTGCTCACGTGTATAAACAAAATCTCTTTTATCATTAACATGTTCTTCTAATGTTTTTCTGGCCCAGGCAGGAAAACCATTGTAGTGAGCATACGCCTCGTTATAAAAACAAAAGTTATCGGCTAATTCACGACGGACAATGAGCTCTTCTAAAAATGCTGCTTTTTCAGCAAGTGAAAGCGATACACAATTTTCAACTTCAAGTACTATGCGCTGCGCTGAGATTTGTCCAAAGTGAAGATAGGGTGATAGCTGTGATTGACCCGACTGATTAGGATTATTGCGAGCAACACTATATTTACTTAATCCCTCTTGGACAAAAGTCTGCAGTACTCGGCGCGCAGCATTGCTACCGCTAGTACACCACCCCACTTCTGGCACAGAAAAGTCGATTTGAAGTGTCTTTCTTGCTTTTTGCCAATCACAAACTGGCAATTTCTGTTCCACTTTATATATCTGCTTATGTACCTCAGGAAAGTCATCTAAATAGGCGGGCAGCAATTTATTCAGCTTTGGTCGTAAAGTTCTAGCACTAAACTCTTGTTTTGCTGAAGCGACCCAACATGGAACAATATTATGCGCATCAACTTCATAAAATGGAATAATAAGCAGCTCAAGCAACTGCTTCTTCCATTCTCTATTTATCAACAACGGAGAGAAGTCCGTCACTAAAGCAGAGACATTGTACTTTTTTACAAAGTCTGAAATGGTAAGGGCCGGATTTCCTAAGAGCAAACAAAAAGGAATTTGCAGCTTTAATAGTTTTTTTTCTACTTCTTCAAGGCCTCTCAACATGAATCCATATTGACGCCAAGTTGCATCTAGAAAAGTAGGCACTAGGCCAAATATAACCACCAATGGCCTTTTATACTGAACAGCCAATGCCTGCGCATAGATCAAAGCCCAATTATCCTCCACGCGCTGATCTCTGCTCATCCAGTACACAATTGGACCAGTCTCAGTGACTATCCTTTCATTGAGTTGTCGAATGCGACTATGAAGCATATACAAACAAAATTTACTGTGCGTATACTATAGCAACACTTTCCATTCCACACCCGAACATTGACAAATATACCATTTATTTTATAATTATATGTGAGGTGTAGTTTCTAACTCTTCATATTGGGGGATATGCAGGGAGCTCTACACCTTTTTTAATGCGTAATTAGCAATGAGCAGGTCGCAATTGAAAGGCGAAGAGTAATTGCCTATTACCCACTTCGAATTGCGAATTGTAAGGCTCTGTAGTACAAATAGAGGGCTTTATTTGCCGAAGTGGCGGAATGGCAGACGCGCTACGTTCAGGTCGTAGTCTTCGCAAGGAGGTGGAGGTTCAAGTCCTCTCTTCGGCACCAACGAGCACTTGTGCTCGTCTTATCCTGATCCTTATCCTTTAGGCCTTCTTCCCCAGGAAAGGCTGTTTTTTGGTGCTCGAAGGATTAGGATGAGGATAAGGATAGTTGCTCCAGAGTTCTATGCCACTCTTGTGAGGCAAGTATTGAAGCAATCTGCGATCAATTATGGGTTTAGAGCCCGACTGAAAGGACAATTTACTATTCAGTTATAACCTCAGCTTTTTGATCGTAGCCCAGCAGTCTTCACCAGTTCTTTCTGAACTCGCCCCATCATACATCGTCCTTGGTTGCATCAGTAGTAATCATTTCTCCTTTAAGGATATCTCGCGCAGCAATATCTGCTTGTAATATATGATCTTGATAAGTATTGAGACTGTCTGCATGATTTACATATCTTTCAGGGTCGGAATATAAGTAAATTTGGCCATGCACAGTATGTGTAAACATTTGTTCTTCATGTGGCAAAGGAAAACTCTTCCCTAGTTAATGGCAAAAGATGATATTTGATCACAACCTCACCTTTGCTAAAGTTACGCTTGGCATATACGCCTTTACCAGCCAAATCCCCCTTACCAACGCGAACATCGCTCATACAAAAAAACTTAGTTAGAAATATTATAGCATGCGCAGATATAAGGAGTGGTATATAGAGAAAAGACAAAGAATACGCTTGGCCTATGAGTTCTCCGCACCTGCTCTTTGCACTTTTCAGTTTGCACTCTAATATAGTGACAGCAATGACCTTAGCTATGGAAACATTGAATGAAGACTTATTAGCAGAGCAGAAGAGAACCAATGAGCTGCTTAGCGCATTATTACAGGAACAACAACACAAGCGCAGACAAGAAGCACGACATTTTTGGGTAAATTCTATTTGGCAAGCCTTACCAGTAATTATTATTGGTCTCATGTTGTGGGGAATGTATCAATATGTGCATACCCAAATTGACTTATTCCAAACCAAGTTTGCTCAAATACAAAACCAAATCAGTGGATTTAGTTTAGGCAACCAATTGAAATCATTTTTCTAATTGCTATGACAGTATCACTTAATCTGCGCCTAGCCGATATTTTTCTCAACCTCGCACGCGCACTAGCGATTGAAGATGAGAAAAAGCACAAGTTCCGCATTATTGCCTATCAAAATGGTGCCCGGGTGCTTCAAAATCTTAACGAAGATATAAGTATCCTGGTGCAAGATGGCAAATTGCCCAAAATTCATGGCATTGGTGAAGCGATGCAAGAAAAGATCTTGGCTTATATTGCTACCGGACACATCCCCATGTATGACGAGATTCTGCAAACTTATCCTGAAAGCTTTTTTCAGCTTTTTAGTATTCCCCACATTGGCCCCAAAACAGCAAAAGTGCTTTTCAATGAATATGGAGTCCGCACAATGCAAGACTTAGAGAAAGTAGTTAACTCTGATCAACTTTCAAATCATGCTGGCTTTGGGGAAAAAAGTGTACAGAATATTCGTGAAGCATTGACTCGTCTAAAAAAAGAAAGCAAAAGACTACCACTGCTCACTGTATATCCTCTCGTCAACAAACTCTTGGATTATATGCACACCTGCAAAGCTTGTATAAAAATCACCTTTGCAGGATCATTACGCCGTTTTGAAGACACTATTGGTGATGTAGATTTGTTAGCCATATCAACTGACGCCGAAGCGCTCATTAAGCACTTTGTAAACTTTAACGAAACCAGAGTGATTCAGGCTCAGGGGGACACAAAAGCTTCAATTATTGTAGATAACAATTTGCAAATTGATTTGCGTGTCGTAGAACCAAATAGTTTTGGGGCGGCACTTCAATACTTCACCGGCTCGAAAGATCACAATGTCCATTTGCGTAGCCTGGCAAAAGAAAAAGGCCTCAAGCTGAATGAATATGGCGTATTCAACCAAGCAGAAGAAAATATCGCCAGCAAAACTGAAGCAGACGTATATGCCGCAATCGGACTTCATTATGTACCACCTGAAATCCGCCGCAACCAAGGTGAAATTGAAGAAGCCTTAGAGCAAGACTTTCCTGAGTTTGTAACGATTGAACAAATAACAAACAGCGCACAGCAGTTTACTGAAATGACGCAGAGTGTCCCTGAGCTGGAGTGGGAAAATTACCCGGTATTACTTAACCACCTTCATGAAATTCAGAAAGCTGGTCAAATCCCTCTATTTCAACTAAAAGAAAAAATCCCCACCGCTGCCACTTGGCAAATTGTGCAGCGTGAGTGTAAAAAGGTAACAGTTGCAATGTCCCAGCTATCAACCACATGGCAAAAAGAGATTACTATTGGGCTCATGCGTCGTGCACGTATAGAAAGAACACAAGCAAGTTTTATTTAATTTCATGATTCAGATATATACAGGTAAAGGCAAAGGGAAAACTACCGCTGGTCTTGGTCTAGCTATTAGAGCTTTAGGTCAAGGTTTCAAAGTCGCCATTATTTATTTTGACAAAGGTGGTGACGATTATGGAGAACGAAATATTCTCAAGCAGTTAGCTATTGATTATTTTCCTACTGGCCTTAATCGCAGAAACAGCGATGGATCATTTCGTTTTTCAATTACTCCCGAAGATATAGCTGAAGCAGAAAGAGGTTTAGCATTGGCAGAGTCACTCATCCCGCAAGGATATGATTTGTTGGTATTAGATGAAATTAATTCTACTGTTGCACTTAATATGCTAAGCGAAAATGCCGTATGTGAATTTATGAAAAAAATCCCCAAAAGCATGGAAGTCGTATTTACTGGTAGAAACGTTCCCACGCAAATGATGGAGCTCGCAGACTTGATTACCGAAATGAAACCAGTTAAACATTACATCGAAAAAGGTATACCAGCCCGAAGAGGTATAGAATTTTAATTGCGCGCATGACTTTGGCACAGTTTGACCAACAGAAGACAATCGAATCCATACAGGGTAATAGCATGAGACAAATGCTCATTTCTTTTTATGATGAGCATTTATATCGAGGCGACATTTCAGATCCTAATCAGCTTTTCACCCAGCATGATAAGGAAGAAGCTTTAGCTTACTTTGATGGCAAAGATGCAAATATTAGCACAGAAGAATTATTTCAACGTCGCACCAGAAGTGTGTTTATGCTGAGCAAAACCAAAGCTTGGGCACAACAACAAAAGACAAACTTTCTGGAGCGCCTTTATAGCCTGGATATTGCTTTAGCTACAAAGAAAACGCTGGAAGAGCACTTCATGCATGGTTCTTTTGAGCGAAAAAGCACCCTGTTTGATTTCGTGCGCAGTGAAGAGCGCCGAGTTGCTAGCAAAAAAACCGCACAATTAGAGGAGCGTGAAAGTTACAAACTGAAGTTTATCAGCTTTTATGAAAGTCACAGCCAGTACTTTTGCTATGAAGATAGAGTCAGTGCCTGGAGCAACGTGCTCGAAAGTTTAAGCAAAGTACGTACTCATAAAGCGAAGATGCAACGCTTGCAAGTCCTGTTAGCGATGTTGCCCGCAAATCTAGCCTATGCACAACAGATAGAGCAAGAATATGTAACACTGCTTAATGAAAAAATAGCTGAGCAACATCGTAAAGAAGCATGCCTCGACGCTTTTAGAAAGTGTACTTTTTATCATAAAGCAGAACGCATTGCCGAATTAAAAAAATCGCCAAACCTAGAGATAGAAAAAGATAAAGAGCAACAAAAAAAACTAGGAAACCGCACGCTGTATTCCGCATTACGGAGCATATTTCCTCATGGTATGAGCATTGAAGATTTTGAGCAACTCACATCGGAAGCACAGCTGAGAATGATCAGTACTCGTCAAAAACAGAATGATCTAGAGGAAGAAGAAATGAAAAAGCTAATTGCCATGAAAGAAATGACAGCTGAAGAGTGTGCTCATTTCCGCACGCTCTCCTTAGATGAGAAAAAGACATATATTGCTCAGCAACGAACAGTCCAAACTGTCACCGTTTCAGAAAAAAAGACTAACCTGGACCCCGAACAAAGCGCACCAAAGGAAGGGAAAAGCATTCCACTCTGTCATATTGTTGCTCAAGTATTGAGAAACAAAGACAAAAAAGTTTTTCCTTCTGACAAAGAGCGTATAGAATTAATTAGAGAAAAAATGAGCTATGCAGGTTTACATGCTGAGTTTTCTGAGCAACATTTATCAATAATACGCAGCCTGCTCTTACTATTTCCTGAAGAAGAAATTGAAAATCCAAGCGTTTTACAATGGGTTGCTGAGCGGCTCAAACAGAAAGTATATGTTGGGGAAACTCAAGTATCATCAAGCCGAACCACGCTGCAGCAAAAGATCGCAGCTTAGTTGACCAGCGATAAAAGTCAGCTAGTATAACAAGGCTATTTAGCAAATAATTATCATTTTTTAAAGCAATAAGCATCTTTATGACTTTGAACCACAGTTATATTGTACTAGATTTAGAGACTCAGAAACTGCTTTTTGAAGTTGGTGGAAAACAGAACCTTGGTCAATTAGGAATAGCCGTCGCTGGTCTATATGACTCTCGCAATCAACGCTATTTTTGTTTACGGGAAGAAAGCATTAAAGATATTATCCCTTTGCTTACTTCTGTTGATCGTATCGTAGGCTTCAACACTGATGAGTTTGACTTTGATGTACTGCAGCCATATGTGCCAGAAATAAACATGAAAAAGCTACCTTCTTTAGATATTCTCAATGAAATTGCCAAAATTACGGGCCATCGTGTAAGCTTAGAGAATGTAGCTGGAGCTACTTTAGGTATCGGCAAAAGTGGCAATGGCCTCATGGCTGTAAAATGGTATCACGAAGGAAACTTTGCTGACCTGGAGAAATATTGTCTTAAAGACGTAGAAGTAACAAACCAATTATATCTCTATGCTCTTGAGCATGGTGAACTAAAGTTTCCAGTAAAAAACAGTGAAGAAATAAAAACAATAAAGGTCAATTTTCATTTTGAGCCAGAACTCACCTTATTTTAACTTCTCATGGAGAAATCATTTGCTCTCTTATGTGTTTGGATGTTGATTATCACGAGTCTTACCGGCTGTACAGCACAACCAAACAAGCCAACGGAAAAGAAAACTGTGGTTACAACTTTTTTTCCTTACTATGTTTTTACCAAGAACCTAGCAGGAGAGTTATTTAATGTTGAACTGCTAATCAGCAATCAGGCAGAGCCACATGATTACCAGTTTAAACCGAGTGATTTGGCTCTACTCAATCAGGCTGATTTGGTAATAAAAAATGGTTTAGGCTTGGATGACTGGATTGATGAAGCAATTCAATCATCTGGCAGCAAAGCAAAAGTGTTCAATGCCAGCACAGGTCTAAATCTATTAGCACCACAAAGTGAGGCCAGGTTTGTCACTGAGTCCGAAGAGGGGCACACCGACTCCCCCTTTGATCCTCATGTTTGGGTGTCACCACAAAATGTATTAAAGATGCTCCCCAATATTACGACCGAACTTACCAATCTCGCCCCTGAACAAAAGGACACACTAAACACTCTTTTGAGCAACTACAGCCAAAAGATAACAGATTTAGATCTCAACATTAAAACACTTTTAGCTCCAATCAATAATAAGCAATTTGTATCATTTCATAGTGTTACTCAATACTTTGCTCGAGATTATGGCATCAAGAACGCAGCCTCACTCCAAGCTTACCCCGGTGAGGAACCGACTCCTTATTATCTGAAGCAATTGCATGACTATATTGTAGCTAACAATATCAAAGTAATCGCGACAGAGCCGCAGTTTTCCCCACAAATCGTCCAAACGTTGGCCGCAGACTGGCAGCTAAAAGTAATTAGCTTTGATCCGATGGAAACAGGAAATTATACGCTTACTGCTTATCAAGATATTATGCAAAGCAATGTCGCACAACTCGCACAAGCACTCTCTCCCACTTCATGATGCCACTAGTAAATATTAACAACATCTCAATTCGAGTTAATCAAAAAGACATTATTCAAGATGTGTCTTTTCAAATTGAGAAAGGCAAAGTCATTGGTTTAGTGGGACCTAATGGCGGCGGAAAATCTACTATTTTAAAAGCCTTGCTCGGTTTAGTGCCATTGTCAGCAGGACAGATTGTTTTTGAGAAGCCGCTTTCTTTTGGATATCTTCCCCAAAGACCACCAAATTCATTTGATTTGCCGATCACAGTAAGTGAAGCACTGCATATTTATCGTGCCACTACCCCAAAGGCAAAAGAGTTATTAGCACGCTTAAAACTAAATCATATTGTACACAGTCCCCTCTATCAATTATCAGGTGGTGAGCTACAAAAAGTATTTTTCATTATTGCCTTAGCAGAAAATCCTGATCTTATTTTGCTTGACGAGCCCAGCGCTAGTATTGACTCTGAAAGTGATGAGGCGTTACGACAACTGATTCTCTCAGAAAAACAAGCCGGTAAAAGCATTATTATTGTCTCTCATGACATTGATAGCATTATCAAAAACACAGATGACATCGTATGCTTAAATCAGAAAGTTTGCTGCTCAGGGAAAACTGCCTTAGTGGTGCGAAGCCAAGAGTTTCAAGAGCTATTTAGTGACCAGCATTATCATCACCAACATGATTAATATCCTTGAGCCCTTCAGCTTTGCATTCATGCTGCGCGCCTTGATAGCTGGTGTAATGGTTGCTTTAT
Source organism: uncultured Candidatus Peribacteria bacterium (assembly GCA_964512325.1). GTDB lineage: Bacteria > Patescibacteriota > Gracilibacteria > RBG-16-42-10 > RBG-16-42-10 > JACQZO01. The sequence goes on along the minus strand of CAZEGN010000003.1, from coordinate 76,425 downwards.
TATCGTCACAGCTAGGCCTTTTGGTGATTAGCAGAAAGATGGCCTTTTTAGGAGATACACTATCTCATGCTGCTTTTACTGGCATTGCTTTAGGGCTAGTACTTGGTATTGAGCCCACTATTACCGTATTTATCATTTCCATCATCATTGCCTTTTTGCTCACTTGGTTACAAGAGAAATCACATCTCTCATCAGATACTTACATCGCTTTGCTGTATTCTTCTCTACTCGCCTTGGGCATAGTAATAGTCAGCAAATCAGCAGGCTTCAGAACGGAGCTCTTTCAATATTTATTTGGTGATATTTTGGCCATTCAAAATGCCGATTTGCTGTTAATAGCCGGGGTCATGGTGATAAGCATCATTATCAGTATCTTCACCTACAAGTCTTTACTCATGATTACCATTGATCGTGAGTTAGCTCATACGAAAGGTGTAGCAACCAAGTTTTACAACTATCTATTTGTGTTGCTACTAGCATTAACAACAGCAATCACGATTAAAATTATCGGTGTATTGCTACTTAGCGCATTGCTCATTATCCCCGCGGCAACAGCACTTACAGTCGCCCGCAGTCTGAAAGCCAGCATGGCATTATCTTTTATATTTGCCGAGTTAATGACCATTCTAGGTCTGTACAGCTCTTATAGTTTTGATCTACCTAGTGGCCCTACCATTATTCTATGCGGGACCAGCTGTTTTATCATCGTCAGTTTATTTAAAAGGATCAGATCATAAACCTCCATGCTCCTCTGGTAGCGTGATGTATGCCTGTTTCTTTTCATGGACTGTGAGCAATCCGTCTTTTTTTAGTCCTTGCACAATTTCAGCCCAGGTGTATTTTTGAATATCATAATTTGTCTCCAAATCCAGCAAAGTTATGCGACCAATTTTGCTTAAAGTCTTTAAAAGTTGTCCTCGATAAAAACGCCGTGAATGAGCAAAATGTGATTGCTTGGGCCGTTTTACCAGAAAGCTTTTTGTACGAAAAGCCACACAATCTGCACGCAAAGGACAAATTGTGCAAACTGGTTTAGCCTTACAGACAGCAGCCCCAAAGTCCATCAAAGCCTGAAAGAAAACTCGAGAAAAGACAGTACCTTTATGATGTTTTTCGACAATAATCGTATGTAGCAACTCAGCAATCTCATCTCTACGCAGTGCTGGTTTACCCCAGAAGAAACGGAGCACAATTCGCTCAATATTCGTATCAATCACTACTTGTTCCTGCTGAAAGGCAAAGGCTCTAATCGCCGCAACAGTATAAGGACCAATTCCAGGCAAACTTAACAGTATGTGTTCATCACTGGGCAACTTCCCTTGATGCTCTGCCACAACTGTACGCGCCAGCTTTTGCAGTCGTAAAGCACGAGAGTTATATCCTAAACCAGACCACAATCTAAGAACCATTGCAGTGTTTGCATTTGCTAAAGCTTCCCAGTTAGGAAAGGCCTCGAGCCAAGCTTGGTATTTCGGAATCACACGCTCTACTTGAGTTTGCTGCAACATAAACTCAGACACACAAATAGCATATGGATCAGAGCTTTCACGCCATGGCAAATGTGTGCGTCCAAATTGCTGAAACCACTCCAAAATTAAATCTGCAAAAGAAGCCATAGTCTTTCTAAGCACAGCTACTATAACAGAAACGACGCAGCTTGTGCTGCTATTTCAGCACTTCGCCAAAGAACTGACGCATCAGTAAGCGATTCCACTGATCATGCAACCATGCTTTCCGGTCAGCAATGTGAAGCACAGCAATATCTGGTGTGTAGAGCCTCAACTTTCCCTCTGCATCCCTACCTACAACCACATTAGCCATTTGAGGCGCCAATGCCTTATCACGCCACCACTCAATAGCCTTGGCTGGCATAAGGGGAAACATACCTGCTCCTTTGAGCCATAGCCCCATTTGCAATCCAGGTGTCACCACCATCTTGTCTAACAAAGCTCCGCGATGGCCATCAAATAGTGTTAATAGTGACTTTGCTCCCCCCTCCAAACCAAAATAATCATAAGCAATACCATGCATCTTTACCGCCTGCTGATCAGTACTTAAAAGCGCATGAAATTGTCTTCTAATATCCTCATTTGTCTTTAGTAATTCCAATGTAAGATGCTGAACACCCTCAATTTTTTCCTGATGAATGCAGTATTTCCCATCTCGTTCAATATGCAAAGCCGTCCAAGGTAAAAATTCAGCAAAGTGTTTTTGACATGCATTTAGATCTGCACTCACTGCAGCGACAGGCCGGGCTTTTTTAGGCACTTTCACAACCAAATCAGGTCTTTTACGATGACCAAACACCCTATGATCAGCACCTTCACCTAATTGTTCTCCTACTAAAGTAAGATGTTTTCCTGTTGTCATAAAATTTATTGACAGAAGACTATAGCAGAAAGAGTAAAAATGGACAATGTCATGGCAAACAGGTGGTAAATTGCGAATTGCAATTTGTGCGTCCTTAGAATTGTTCATCTTTGCGTCTTGTGGTAAATTTCAGTCGTGACTCTTCTTTGTTCTCGCGGCTAAAGTGTGAGCATATTTTCCTCTACAACAGTGCTTTCAGGAGTTCAATATCGTCTTGGTTCCGTGGAATTCGAGACTGAGGACACCACCCTAGATTTATTCAGGGGAATCACTCGCTCACACATCACGCGCTCAGGAGGGTTGCTTTTTAGTGTAAGGAATTAGGAATAAAAACATCTTTCAGCTTTTCATCTGAACTTTTTTCAAATTTAGCATTCTTCCCCTCTTCTGCTACTATTTCCTCGCCCCTTCCGCATCTATAATCTATCATCCATAATTTATAATCCCCATCCCCCATGCGCTCTAATCGCTTTCTTCTCTGGACCACATTCGTTTCTGGCATGAGTCTAATGGCATTAGAAGTAAACGCATCTCGCATCCTGGCTCCATACTTTGGCACCTCTCTATTCGTCTGGACTAGTATTATTGGCATTGTGTTGCTGGCACTCTCAATTGGCTATTACTATGGCGGCAAAGTTGCTGACAAATATCCGCGACCAACTGTTCTTTATTGGCTTTTATTAGGTGCAAGTATATGGTTCACCGTTCTGCCTTGGGTTAGCACTTGGCTCTTACAGAACATCATTATGTCAGGCATTGGCTATTCTTTGATTATTGCCGCAGTAGGTGTAACCGCCCTGCTTTTTTTGCCGCCATTTACTGTGATGGGCATGGTCTCACCATTTGTGCTCAAGCTCTATGCTGTACACCTAAACGATTTGGGCCAAGAAGCTGGCAAGCTTTACGCCTTATCCACACTAGGCAGCTTGCTGGGTACATTTCTACCGGCAGTACTCACTATTCCTCTATTAGGCAGCTTAAGAACAACACTTCTGTTTGCTTTTCTGTTAATGCTAACAGCAGTAATTGGGCTCAGAAAAAAGTGGCTATGGCTATTACCATTAGTCACCGCACTACTTTTTATCTTTGCCAAGCCGACCTTCGCTAATGCCGATAGCATTTTCCAAACCGAATCTAGCTATGGCTACATTAATATCTATGCGAAGAACAATACCCGTTTTTTACAATTGGATGCTCCCTTCGGTGTGCATTCCATGAGAAGAGCTGATAGTCTTTTAACCCACAACTATTGGGATTATTTCTTAGGCATTCCTTTCTCGAGAGCTACAGAAAACACTCTCCTTTTGGGAGTAGCTGGTGGCAATATCAGTAGCTTATTTAGCCATTACTTTCCTGAGATGCGCATGACCGGTGTTGAAATTGACGGAAAGATTATCGATGCTGCCAAAACTTACTTTGATCTGAGTAAACCCAATCTTAACCTAGTGATTGATGATGCACGTAGCTTTTTAAACCAAACAGCTGAGAAGTATGACCTTATCGTGCTTGACGCTTATCACAATCTCAACATTCCTGTACATGTTTCTACCCAAGAGTTTTTTGCTTTAGCAAAGCAGCATTTAACACCTAATGGCATCCTTGCAATAAACATTGCTCATAGCACCAATACTTCCGAGCTAGATAGCTATGTAGCAGCAACAGTTCATACCAGTTTTCCCTATATTTACACTATCAATACCAATAATGGCTACAATACAATTCTGATTGGTAGCTCTACGCCCTGGCAAACGGAAGTCGCTCAGCAAACTGAATTACAACATCCCGAACTAGCTCATATCTGGTCTGCCTATCCACCACAAGCCACAACCAGCTTTAATAGCAAGCGCATTCAAACTGATGACAATAATGTGCTCGAACTTATTGCTGGCCAAGAGATATTTCAGGCAGCGAAGTAAAAAATTCAGATAAGCAATTACAGCACATCTTTGACAAGCTAGACCAAGCTGTTAAAATAACACAACAGCATGATTTGTTGATTATCGCTATGACATTTAAATCAAACCCAGAAAACCTAGCAGTAAGTAGCCCAAGAGAAGACACAAGGTTCAGTCTCTCTAATACGGTGATGAGAGAAGTAATGAGAGCTGTTAATGATTTTAATTTTCACCGTCATTTTGAAATCACTACCGACCTCATCAGACACATCACTGAACTTACAGGTGACCTAGCAGTAGTTAGCCAAAATGCGCGTACCACAGTAGACATAAAAGATGACTCAGGGAAAACGACCAGAACACTATTAAAATCGGCCTACGTAAGAGGCATTCTTGCTCAGGCATTAGCATTAGTAAACAAGAAACATCGAGAGTTGGCAGTGTGGAGATTGCGTGTGGTAAGAAAGCGTCTTGACCAGGATGTGAACGAATATTTAGAAATAAAAGGTATTACACCATCCCTCGCCATAAAAAATGCTCGTGACTCGCTACTCAATGCAAAAAGTTATCGGGATGCAGAAATCGCTTGGAGTCACATTTGCAATAGTGTACCAAGAGAGGACCTTGCTCGAATGGCAGGACTTTTTCACACACGGCAAAATGATCAGACTACTACAGAATTTCAATACTTCGATAAATGTCTCATTAGTTGCGCCACTGCTCTAGAGCAGGCACTAGCTGCTGTTACTGCTAAAGAAGCAGAAGATACACAAGACAGAACGGTTGACCTACAAAGCCAAACAGCAATATATTGCCCCAAGCATATTACAATTAGAGATGTTCAACATACGATCGAATCTCAAGCCCAAATTCCTCTTGATAAAGATGAAGGCACATACACGTATCATATTTTAATTGATGGCACAGTAGGACTTGAGCTAGTACTTGGCACCTGCATTCTCAATAATAGTGAGAATGTATTTGAAATCAGAGCGATAAGACATCATCACGGCATGCAAAAGAAACTTAGCAAGATTAATAGAGAGCTAGTTAAAAATCCGGTTCGTCTTGATCATGATGAGGAATTTGGCAAGCTTATTCAAAGATCTTATCTTGTAGTAACAGGAGAACAAGACCGCTATAGCGGTCTTGCAGCAACGACACAATCTGCACGCCGCACATTGAGCAATTTATTCACACCAAGCATTGCCAATAAACAACGTTTAGGCCTAGCAACTGCGCTTGTCGCAGCATTTATGGTTTGCGAAAGACCCACAAGTAGCACTGTGGTGTCTGCAAATAAACAGCAAGTGGCCGAAACAACAAGACAAGGACCAGCTGTTCCTGCACCAAGAAATAACACAGTAGCACCAATTGCTACACAAAACTCAACTAATAGAAGTTTTGTTGTCGCACGTGCTGTCGCTCAACCGGAAACAATCACCTTGGCAAGCTTTTCGCCAAATTCTGCAAGGACAGCAAACGTTGAGCATGCCCTACAGACATTATTACGCAGACAAACCAAAGTACAACTAAGTGCTAATCAAATCCACGCTATCGCTAGCAACAGTCCCAACAGTATCCTGGGCCAAACACGAGCAAGAGCTAATATTGCATTAAGAGCGAAACGTGCCCATGGTGAAACTGATAGTCGTCTTCCTACCTGGCTACGCTCAGGACACGCCTTTCATACGCATATTGGTGATACCTTTGAGTTACAACAGGTCGGAACTGTCGTCCAGCTTATTCATAAAGACCGTCAAGGCATAGAACTTTACACAGTGCCGGTGACTACTATTAGTGAAAGTACCAATGTGGCAGCAAATATAGAGCCTACCCAACGCTATGTGGATCCAGAGTCGCCTGCTTATAGCCAGCTGTTACAAACTGTAACCGGCAATTATGACACGCCAGTAACAAGTGCCAGCATCCCAAATATTGCTGAATCACAGGCGAAAACGTATCTTGACCCAGACTCATTAGCTTATCAACAATTCATGCCCGCAACTCAAAGTCGCTATTGGGATGAATCAAAACAACAGATAGCACTGACCCGTCTTGATCAAAACCGCACCTGGAAACAAAGAATAAAGGGCTTTTGGCAAAGCTTATTTCGCTAGCCACCCCAAAAAGTAGCGAACAGTGACAACTTGTTGTATAATAATAAGAGTTATTTAAAAACATGGCTCTTGATAGCGATAGAAGACTCAGAGAAAAAACCGACTCAGCCCCAGCTGCCGAGCCCAGTATTATTATCGACCCAGCTTATCATGCTACTGCTGAAGCGGTGCAAGCCAAACTTAAAGACCTGAGCCGAGAGGAACCTTCCATAGTAGTAAGCCAAGAAATCAGAAAAAGCGCAGGCTTTCGAGAAGCATTGCAGGCGACACAGATTTCCCCTGATAAACTCTTGGAATACGTAGCACCAGAAGCGTACTTGCCACCTATTCGCTCTTTCCGCGACGCCGCCGGATACTTAGGTATCAATAAAACACTCATTCAAAATGATCTCGCATCTTTACAACAAATCTTCGCTCAGGATACTGCATTTAATATCGCAGAATTTAAACAACTAAATGACACCTTAAAGTTCTTCAATACATTAAAACCGGCACAATCTGACACTGTCAAGTTCTCCGCCTGCTATACCAGCTTCCACACTGAAATTTGGAAGCTCCTAGCCGGAAACAAACGATTACTTGCTCATCACAGTCAGTATCCAGAAATAGCAAGGCTTTATGTTAATTTGATTAATTACTTTTCTCGTCTCAAAGCTGCTTATACCGATGGTGATTTCTTTAACCCTGAACGTGATCAATTGTTAGCAACTACTCATCAGGCATTTCTTGCTTTGATAGAGCAATCACTTCCAGCCGGAACATCTCCTTACTTGCGTATTAACAGCCAAGTGGTAGCACCAGATCTCAGCAATGTCACATTTAATGTTAGCTATCATCAAAAAGAAAAATCTAACCAAGCCCAGCCTATTCAGCTAAAGATAATAGGAAAGACAAATGGTGGCAAAATGATGATTAGCAGCATTGAGAACCACAGTGAGCATCCAATGGCAATAACAATTGCCGAATCTCTTTTAGGAAAAAGCATCACCCTATCAAATGCATCTATTGGGCCAGAGCTTATTGGTTTAAGCAATAGAATAGGCACCATCTCCGAGCCACAAATGGCTGCTCCTGCCCCCATCAACACTACCCAAGCTCCTACGACTACTACTGTTGAAACGCCTCAGAAGCCCAATATAGTCGAAAGAGCAAAGTCCTGGTTTCGCTCCATTTTAAAAGGCAAGACTGAAAATGCTACTACCGCTAAACCACAGAACAGATCTTCATGGCGCTCATTGGGTTTCGCAGCAGCATTAGCCCTGCTTCATGTGGGCCCTTATAAAACCACACAAACACAAGCCGCAGCTGCAAACACCACCCCAACCACAAGCCCAACTATCAGACCACAAGCAAGCAACAACAATCTAGCAGCAAGAGTCGATGCCACAACTGAAACTATTACTGCTCGCGGCTCAGTCCACGCCGGACTAGCAAAAGAGCAACTCCGCCATGCCAGCATTGAACGAGGGTTAATTTCAGCGCTGCAATCACCCAACGGTCAAGCCATGATCGCCGGTCTCTATCCTACTAGCGAACTTAGTGCAACAGAATTGGGTTACTTAGCACAAAATCTTGCCCATCGCATTGGTCTCGGTGTAAATCTTCATACTAGAAACAATCAAGAAGTGGTTCATATTAGCCACTTTGGCAGCAACAATGATGGCACTCAACTTTTTGAAGTAAATATTGGTGATAGCAATAGCTCATTTGTAAATATTGCATTACCCACACTAAGAACTATTCATCATCAAGCAGAGCGACATAGTACACAACCAGCAAGTGCTGTTAGAACGACTGTAGCCGATACCGGTGATAACATCCCAGACGCACAGCAGGATACTCGCAGCGAACGCATAAGAAGCTTACGAGCAAGATTTGATGAGCTAAGAGCAACCGCAGCCGCACGCAGATCAAAGCAAGCGCAAAAATAGACAAATTGCTTCTTCCCCAGTAGGGTAAAAGGACAGTGTATCACCACATGCCCTTTTCTAAAGAGTTCTATTTACAACCAACCTTAGCTGTCGCTGAGCAGCTATTGGGTCAATATCTAGTTTATAACAGTGCAGGTGGTCAGCTCATTGGTGAAATTAACGAAGTGGAGAGCTATATCGGCACTGCTGACCCAGCCTGCCATGGTGCTAGAGGAGTAAATAGGAGAAATATCACGCTCTTTGGCGAGGGCGGGCATGCCTATATTTATTTCACTTATGGCATGTACCATTGTCTTAATGTAGTAACTGAACAAAAGGACTTTCCCTCTGGGGTTCTTATCCGCTCAATTATTCCGTTAACAGGAATAGAGATAATGCGCCATAACCGCCAAAAAGGCCGATCACAAAAGCCCATTACAGATCACAATCTGACCAATGGACCAGGAAAAATATGCCAAGCCTATAATCTCAGCACAAAACAGGATGGATGGTCACTCATTACCAGTGCTTTGACAATTGAGCCCAGTAGCAAAAAATATCAACATTTCAAAGGACTAGCCGCATTGGGATCAGCAAGGGACTTGAGCACTTATGGCGCTTTCATTACTAAGACCTAGACAAAAAGCAAATTGATCACACCAATCATTGCTAGAAGATTAGCCACATTTCCAGTGTAGAAACAAGTGGCACCTATACTTTTGTATATTCAACAGTTGTCCCATTCCTAAACAAATTGCACACCACGATAGAGTTATCGTAAAGCACGAAGCTCTTTTTCAATACCCACCTTCACTTCATCAAATACTTTATACAAAAGTTCTTCATCAGCAGAGGAAAATCTGCCCAAAACACTAGTTTGTCTCTCTTCACCAGCTTGGTAATGTTCTGGCCGAATACCAATCCTGAAACGATAAAAATGCTCTGCCCCCAACGCAGCCATAATTGACTTAATTCCATTGTGTCCAGCACTGCTTCCTTCTTTGCGAATCCGTAGCTTTCCCAAAGGCAAATCCATTTCATCGTACACTATCCAAAATTGCTCGGGCGACAGTTTATAAAACTGTTTAATCGCTAAAACACTTTGCCCTGAGAGATTCATAAAAGTCTGCGGTTTAACCAAAAGTATATCTTCTTCTAGTAGCTGTCCCCGGCTTATTTCAGCCTGAAAGTGCTTATCTGCATGAAAGCGTGGAAATTGCCAAGATGTTTGCAAATACTCTAAACACAAAAAGCCAGCATTGTGACGAGTTCTTTCATACTCTGCCCCAGGATTTCCCAAGCCAACTAGCACAATCATAATCTAAATATTAGAGCTGAAATGGAATATCTTCATAGGGGATACTAAGCTTACCAATCTTTACTTTCACTTCATTATTCCCCTGCTCACGGCGCAGCAAGCGTAAAATTCCTATCTTCTTAAACACATCAAACAGTCTCATCATCCCTTCTGGATTGCTACTATTGGTCATATTAGCAATTTGTTCAATGCGCTTACCACGAATAACTATTTCAGTCTCACTCACGCGTTCGACTACATACGAGCGAATACCTTCGTCTAAATGAGGCTTTAAAATAGCAATAGCACTATCATCTTCCTCTTCAATGTGCTCAAATCTTACTTTGGGCAATTTTTTCAGGCTATTACCAATATGATAGAGTAAAGGCGATAAGTTTTTATGTGTGGCTGCTGAAATTGAAAACACGTCTTTTTCTTTTTTCACAATCTTAGCCTCAACCAAAGACTTTACTAAAAGCTCTAGCGCTCCCTCGTCAATAGTATCGACTTTGTTTAGTACGATTACTTCTGGTTTAGTACCTAACAAGGGATCAAAAGTAACCAATTCATTACGAATCGCATGGTAATCAGCCACGATATCCATACGCTGCACATCTAAAATATGAATCAAGATGCGAGTACGTTGAATATGACGTAAAAACTCTGTACCTAAACCTTTGCCTTCATGCGCCCCTTCAATCAAACCAGGGATATCAGCTACTACAAAGTCAAAATCATCGAAACGAACTACGCCCAGGTTGGGAATCAAAGTAGTAAAAGGATAATCAGCAATTTTAGGCTTAGCATTTGAAATAACTGAAATCAGAGTCGATTTACCAACTGATGGATAGCCAACCAAGCCAACATCAGCAATGAGCTTAAGCTCTAAAGCTAGTTTTTTCTTTTCACCATCTTCGCCCAATTCAGCAAATCCTGGAGCTTGTCGGGTAGAGGAAATAAAGTGTGCATTGCCATAACCACCTCTACCGCCAGAAGCGATTTTTGCTATTTGATTAGGAGTTGAAAGATCGGCAATGATCTGATCATTTTCTTTTACTATCGTGCCAACAGGCACAGCCAAAACCAAATCTTCACCGTTAGCACCAGCACACAATGCAGCTCCACCTTTTTCACCGTCAGGAGCTTTAAAACGCTTATGTGTACGAAACTCACTCAGGGTATTGATATTCTCGTCGGCAATAAAGCAAATAGCACCGCCATGTCCGCCATTACCACCGTCAGGACCACCATAGGGAATAAACTTCTCACGACGGAAGCTAAGCAAGCCATCGCCTCCTTTACCCGCTTCTACATCAATTTCTGCATAATCACAAAATGCTGCCATATTAAGATTTATTTTCTTTAATTGCTTCCATCCAACTAATGAACAAAGGGTGTGGCTTAGTAGGACGTGAGAGGAACTCAGGATGAAACTGAGACCCTACCATGAAAGGATGCCCTACAATTTCAACAATTTCAACCAAACCCAACTCCTTATTTTCGCCGGACACCTTCAACCCGGCCTTTTCCAGCTGCTCACGATACGCATTATTATATTCATATCGATGACGGTGCCGCTCTTGAATTCGCTCTTTGCCATAGGCAGCACGCGTTTTGGTACCTTTCACAAGCGTACAATCATATAACCCTAATCGATTTGTCCCCCCTTTTTCAGTAACAGTCTTTTGACTTTCCATCAAGTGTATAACCAAACTTTTGCCTTTTGGTTGGAATTCTTCAGAAGTGGCATCAGGAATTTTCAATAAACTTCTCGCTGCCTCAATCACCATCATCTGCATCCCCAAGCACAAACCAAGATAAGGCACATGATTTTCGCGAGCATACTTGGCCGCTACTATTTTGCCCTCAGTACCGCGCTTGCCATATCCACCGGGCACAATAATACCATCTAGATCTTTTAGGGAAGCTACGCCATTTTTCTCAATTTCCTCAGCATCAATTGCGACAATTTCCGCCTTAACACCTTTATACCATGCCGCAGCCCGAATCGCTTCGCGCACGCTGAAGTAGGCGTCATCGAAACCCGCATATTTAGCAACCAAACCTATCCTTCTCGCAATATTAGCTTTTTTGCGACTGGCCTGAGACTTTTCCCAACGACTCAATTTCACCTCATGATAGGGCAAATGCAGTTTTTGAGTCAGTGTCAAACTAAGATCAGCCTTTTCAAATTCTAAAGGCACATCATAAATAGAACTGGCGGTCACAGCGGGGACAACCGCTTGTTGGCTAACATTAGCAAAGAAAGCAATTTTGCTTAAAATTTCTTTAGGCAAAGCATAATCAGCGCGAGCAATAATAATATCTGGCCGCAAACCAACACGACGCAGATCACGTACAGATGCCTGTGCTGGCTTAGTTTTTAATTCTTTTGAAGCTAATAAGTAAGGAACAAGCACCACATGTACAAAACAAATATTCTCGGCGCCAACATCCTCACGTAACTGACGAAGCGCCTCTAAAAAAGGCTCAGCCTCAATATCTCCCACTGTACCGCCAATTTCAACAGTAATAACATCAGCCTGACTGTGTTTTGCTGCTTCATGAATTCTATTTTTTATTTCATCGGTAACATGAGGAATAATTTGAACATCTTTGCCCAAAAACTCTCCCTTACGCTCTTTACTCAAAATATGGGTATAAATCTGTCCGGTTGTTACCGAAGAATGGCGGTTCAGAGAAATGTCTAAGAAACGCTCATAATGCCCCAAATCCAAATCTGTTTCCGCTCCATCATCAGTGACAAAGACTTCTCCATGCCGAAATGGATTCATGGTACCAGGATCAACATTCAAATAGGGATCAAACTTCATGGGAAAAACACTATATCCCATATCTTGTAATATGGCTCCCATTGAAGCAGCTGAAATCCCCTTACCTAAACCAGAACACACTCCCCCAGTCACCACGAGGAACTTTGGCTTCATAAGCATTTGTTTTGAATCGCCAACACATTACACGAAGACTAGGAAATTCGGAATCCGGAGATCGGAATTCGGAGTGTAAGATCTATAATTTACAATCTATAATCCCTAATCGACAATTAGTCTTTGGTGTAGCGAAAGCCTGTGGCCACCAATTTGGCAAACTCAGCTCTGGTAATTACCTCATTTGGTCGATCTATATTTGCTTTAACCTTGGTTCCACCGCTTTTTTGAATAATTTTCACGGCCTCACTGCGTGAGAGCATATTGTGCGGGTAAAAGTTGTCACCCACACCGGTAACAATGCCTCTAGCACGAGCTGTTTGAATAAACTTTTCATACCATTCACCTTTCTTTACATCTTTAAAAGCGGAAACGATCGGATAATTGCTTTGTGGAATATTGCCTGCTTGCAAAGTGATCTTTAATGCCTCTGCTCTAGTCAAACCTTTCTCTGGGTAAAATTGATTATTGAGTCCCTGACTTAATCCTTTGGCACGCAAAATCTGAATATATTTGTAGGCCCAATGCTCAGCAGTAACGTCAGTAAAACTTCCCGACCTTTCTGCAGCCTTCTTCTGATCACGCAAATAAGACCACACCGTTTGATCTTCACCACCTAAGCGCCAGAAGACAAGACCATCAATTGGATATTGCTTGGCAGTAATCCACTTCTGCGCAATGCTATCCTTATTTTGAAAGTACACAGTGCGCTTATCTGAGTCACCAGTAGCAATACTGCCTTTATCATACTCAATAAACGCCTCTTTATTAGTATCATCCCATTGAATGGAAGGAGAATACTTTTTAAGCAAGTATTGCAAATCTTCAAAAGTTACCGCATAGGTTTTTTCCTTTTCTCCCCAGTTATAACCATATAGTGGCAGACCGACAATGAGCTTTTCTGCTGGCACCTGAGTTTTGGCAAACTCTAAAATAGACGTAAGCCAGGGCACAGAAGAAATAGGACCGGCACTACCACCACTATAATGTTCATCATAAGCCATAATTCTAAAACGATCTACCGCTTCCGCAATTGCCTTCCAATCCTGTGCTTGCACGGTTTCCCATGGACCAGGGTCAGAAGTTTTAGCCTGCACGGCCACAGTTAAAAACTTATTCTCTTGATGCAAACGTGTCGCTAGATCTTTCAGCAAGATCACAAAGTTTTCTTTATTTTCAAGTTTCAGTCCTTCAAAGTCGATATCAAAACCATCATAATTATGCGTCTTCACCAAAGACAGAATCTTGGTGATAAATTTGTTTCTCTTATCAGCATCAGCCATCACTTGGCTAGCGCGTGCATTATTAAAACTATTAGTAATACTCGGTATCACGCGAATACCCAGATTATGCATTTGATCCACGAAGTCTTTGTTCTCCGCTCCCGTACTCGCCATCACCGTTCCCTTATCATCAAGGTAATACCAAAAAGGACTAATCTCTTCGAACAGGTCAGCATTTTTAATAATGGTATTAACACCATCTTCAAAATCCCAAGGAGGCAGCCACGCTGAAATCAAAGGATTATTAGTCAAAGCCAAGCTCTGGGGAACAAACAACGAAAAGACAAAAAGAGTGAGCAAAAGTTTTTTCATGAAAACAAAAAAATTATGTGCCTATTCTTCTTAACACAATTTGAAACAAAGCAGAACAAGAACTAATTATAGATTATGGATTGTATGGAAGCTCAGAGCCACGTCTCTCTCTTCGAATTGCAAATTGCGAATTACTAATTACGAATTGTTATGCTATTTTGTTCCCGCCTGAAATCGATTATATGGTAGCACTCAAAAAACACTTACAGGAAATTATCAAAAAGCTATTCGACACAACAATTGAAGACATTGCAATTGAATTTCCCAAAGAGCTACAATTTGGTGACATTGCACTTCCCATCGCAATGCAGTTAGCAAAAAAGCTACAAAAGAATCCACGTGATATAGCAATGCAGCTTGCTAATGCCATCGCAGAATTAGCATTGCCATTCATTGCTAAAGTAGAAGTGGCAGGACCAGGCTTCATCAATATTACCTGCACTGATCACTTTCTCCTCGAGCAGATTGAGCAAGGATTTCTTGATGCCCACGAGCAAAACAAAGAGCACAAGGTTTTGCTGGAATATGGCTCTGAAAACATTGCCAAGTCCATGACTGTCGGTCATCTGCGTTCTAATATTATTGGTCAAGCATGTGCTAATATGTATCGCAAACTTGGCTGGTGGACGACATCAGATAACCATCTCGGTGATTGGGGCTTGCAGTTTGGTAAGCTCATCGTCGCCTATCGACTATGGGGCAACAAAGACAGCATTGAAAAAGATCCCATTAATGAGTTAGTCAGTCTTTACGTAAAATTTCACCAAGAAGAAGAAAAGGATCCCAATCTTACCGACCAAGCACGCGAGGAATTTACGAAACTAGAAAAAGGCGACGAGGAAAACAAACGCTTGTGGCAGTGGTTCTATCAAGAAAGCCTGAAAGAGTTTCATGAGCTTCAAAGCATCTTAGGTACAACCCACGACACAGAACTAGGTGAATCATTTTATAGTCCTTGGCTGAATCACATTGTTCAGCTCTGTCAGGATAAGGGCTTAACCAAGACATCCGAAGATGGAGCTATATATGTAGACTTGGGGAAAGGTAAGCCTCCATTTTATATTCTTAAAAAAGATGGATCTACTCTGTATTCGACTCGTGATTTAGCTACGATCGAATGGCGCTTAAATAAATATCCAAACCTGACACGAATGGTGTACTTTGTCGATTATTCTCAAAAGCTCCACTTTGACTCACTCTTTGAAACAGCACGCAAACTGGATTGGAATTGTGATTACACCCTCGCTCATTTTGGACTAGTCAGATTGCCTGAGGGCAAAATGTCAACCCGTAAAGGCAATGTAGTATATCTTAAACAACTCATTAGTGAAGGCATTGCTAGAGCCGAACAAGTGCTTACTGAAAAAAATGTTGATTTGCCACCTGAAGAACGCAGTGCACTAGCAAAAATGATTGCTTTAGGTGCAATTAAATTTGGTGACCTGGTACATAATCGCACCGGAGACATTACCTTTACTTGGGAAAATGCTATTAACTTTGAGGGTGATACAGCAGCCTATTTACAATATACCCATGCCCGCATTAAGAGCATTTTACGCAAAGGCAATTTTGAGCAAGATCAATCACAAAACCCCACTTTCACTTTGCCCCTTGAGCACTATCTCATTTCCTTGCTAAGTCGCTTCTCAGCAATTGTGACCCGAGCGGCAGATGGCTATTTTCCACATATTCTCGCCCAGTATCTTTTAGAGATCGCTGCCTATTTCAATCAATTCTACAATGATGTACCTGTTATGAAAGCAGAGAATGAAGAACAAAAAGCAAGTCGCCTCTATTTAATCAATGAAGTAGCGACTGTGCTAAAAGAAGGACTTGATTTATTAGGCATAGCAGTGCCGGAAAGGATGTAGGAATAATTCGGATGGATTCGACAAGCTCACCACAGGATTCGAAATCAAAGAGGTAAAAACAAAAAATAATTTCACCCCTCAATTCCTAATTGCGACCTGCTAATTGCGAATTGCCTTCACTCCATTTAATGTAACTTTCCACCTTTCAAATTAGCCACAGCTACCATGTCTCATATTATTTATGTCAATGGCCTTACAAAAACTTTTACCAAGCATACGTTTTGGGGAAAAGTAAAAAAGCAATTCACTGCAGTAAAAGACGTTTCTTTTACAATAAAAAAAGGCGAGTTTGTCGGCTTCTTGGGACCAAATGGAGCAGGGAAGACCACTACCTTAAAAATGCTAAGTGGTATTTTGTACCCAACTAGCGGCGAAATAAAAATTCTCAATTTTATTCCCTGGGAGCGCAAGCTTGAGTTCAAAAGAAAGATCAGCATGGTTATGGGCCAAAAGTCTCAATTATGGTGGGAATTGCCCCCAATAGATACATTTGAGCTCTATCAAACCATGTATCGCATTCCTCAAACCCGTTATCAAGCACAGCTAGAAAAGCTGATCGCGCTGCTTGATATTTCTGAGTGCCTCAACACTCCCGTCAGACAACTGTCTTTAGGCCAACGTATGAAATGCGAGCTCGTAGCCGCACTATTGTATGAACCAGAAGTACTTTTTCTGGATGAGCCTACCATTGGTCTTGACTATCAGTCTCAGAAAAAGATGCGTGCCTTCTTAAAAGAATATAATCGCGAGACACAGGCAACTATTCTCCTCACCTCTCATTACATGGATGACATTAAAGAGCTCTGTCCCAGAATAATAGTGATCAATCATGGCCACATCATTTACGATGGCAGCTATAAAGAGCTTGAAGACAAAATTAATAATGAAAAAGAGCTGCATATCGATTTTGAAAAAGCAGCAAAACAAGACTGGCAACAGTATGGAAAAGTACTAGCCAGTACACCATTACACCTTGAGCTTCTGGTTCCCCAAACTAAAGTGGCATATGTTATTAGCGAAATCACCAAATCACAATCTTGCACTGATATCAAAATCATCAGCAAAGAGGCAGGCGAAATTATTACGCAATTATTAGAATGAAAACATCAGTTCTTTCTATTTACTGGCGTTACTTGCTAACCGCAAAAAAAGAAAACCGCATTTTTTGGTTAGAAAATTTCCTATACAGTGTGCGCACATTTCTTGAGCCGTTAATGTTATTTGTGCTTTGGGGAGCGGCAGCACAAATTTCAAATATCACTTCAGTCAGCTCAATGGCACTGTATTTTATCAGTTTGGCTGTAGTTGCCAGAATGACTTTAACCTGGATAGGTGGAGACCTGAAAAAGTTTATTCAAAGAGGAACATTGTTTTCGCACTTGATGCATCCCCTGCCTGGAGGATTCCTGATCGAGCGTTTTTTGTATGAATTAAACCTAAAGTATTCTCGCTTAAAAGTGGCATTACCGGTGAGTATGATTTCCTATATCGTAATTAGCCAGTTTGTGACTATTCACTGGCCTTCATTATCCCAGCTTCTTTTTTTCCCTATCGCAATTATCGGAGGAAGCATCATCAACTATTGTCTTTGGCTTTGCATTACTTGCTCAGCATTTTGGCTGTACTCAATCCAAGGCATAGAGGATTTCGTAGATACGATTCTTCCTTTTTTTGATGGCACATTTATTCCCCTAGTATTTTTGCCCTTATGGCTAAGTAATATCATCAAGTGGCTCCCTTTCAGGTACAATGTTAGTTTTCCTCTTGAAATACTCACCCAAAACATGTCTTACCAAGAACTCCTGCTTGGCACAGGGATTATGTTCTTTTGGTGCCTCGCTTTGCTCTTATTGAGTAGCTACATTTGGAAAAAAGGATTAAAAGCTTATCAAGGATGAAACAGACATTGCTCCTCCACTGGCATATTTTACGCAAACAACTCGCACGAAGTTATAAAATTATCCGAAGCGAAAAGGTAGATTTATATATCTTCTTGTTTAGCTTTATTTGTGGCACAGCCTGCAATATCATGAGCTTTTATTTCGCTTTTCGAGGAACAGGGCATTTCAATGGCTGGAATATTTACAGTGCCTTAGCTCTCCTCGCAACCTATCGACTCAATCGTGGTATATATGGATTGTGGCTGAACTCAGGCCTAAAAAACATGTTTACCGTAATTCGATCTGGCGATTTTGATAGTTACTTAACAAAACCAGCTTCAGCCTGGTTTCTGATCAGTACTGCCCAAATTGATCTGAGTAGACTGGTCGACATTATCGCCTCGCTTATTTTGTTAATCTACGCCTTGCAGTTCATCCCCTGGACTCTTGCCAGCCTGGGATTGTACTTTTTAATGGTCATGATAGGCCTAATAATCATGTGCTGTTGCCATATTCTCATGAGCTTTACCGTATTTATCAACCTTCATCATGCCAGTTTAGATTTTATGGAAAAACTGGTCCAAGCAGCGACTCGGTATCCCTTACGGTTTGCACATCAGACAGTGCAAATCGGCTTTACTTGGTTTTTGCCCTTTATGTTTATTTCCACCATCCCTGTAGAAATGCTCGAGCAAAGAGGCTGGCAAGTAATAACTATTACTGGTGGGGCTTTAATCAGCACGTTTTATATCTTCCTAACAAAGTATTGTTGGCAAAAGGCAATAAAGCAATATAGTTCCGCTAGCAGTTAAGAATAAAAAGTTCGTATTTCTACTTACGAATTCTTTATTCTTTTGTTATCATAGAGCAGTCATATCTCCCCTTGTCTTTCCAATGGCTCGACGAAGAAAATCAAAGAAAATTAAAATTCGCGTTCCCAAGCTAAAGTTAAAAAGCTCAACCAATCGGGAAATTTTAGTAATATTTCTGTGTGCTTTTGCAGTGCTTACCGCACTCAGCTTACTGAAACAAGCCGGCCTTTTAGGTGATAGCATTGCTACTTTTTTATTTAAACTATTTGGCTTTGGCGCTTATGCAATTCCTTTTGCCCTAGCAACGGCAGGCATTGTCATTTTCTTTAGCTCAGTAGTAAAACCCACTTTTGCACGCATCTTTGGCATTGCCCTCTTCTTCTGCTCAATCCTGGGCTTGATTCATTTAGCTCTGCCGCTCAACACTATTTTAGAGGCAGCTCAAAAAGGCACATATGGCGGATACGTTGGTTTTACGCTGACCAGCATATTACGCTACTTCGTTGCTGATGCAGGTACTGTTGCTGTTTTAATCGCAACTACACTCGTGGGAGTGCTCATTACATTTGATATTTCATTCAAGAAAATCCTTGGCTTTATTGAATGGGTAAGAGAAGACCTACCAGAAGAAGAAGAATTGCAAGCTCAACCAAAAGCGAAAACACCGAGCAAAATGGAACCTGCCCTAAATACAAAGCCACATGCTCCCGCAGGACTAGCTACTAGCATCACTCGCGCCGCTACTCCAATCGCACCAACAAAAGTAGCTGTACAGTCGCAAGAGCCTATTCATACGGTTTTGCCTCCTACCAAGGGGGATTATAAATTTCCGCCACTATCTCTTTTAAGTGATAGTACTGACTCTTATGAAGAAGATCCAAAGGAAATTGAAGCTAATGTGCGTAAGCTCTACGAGACATTACTAGAATTCAAGGTCATACAACCTGAAGACAATATTCATATCGACGCCAATCTTGGCCCGACCGTAACTCAATATACATTCACCCCCCCTTCAGGAGTAAAACTGAAAAACATCACTGCACTTGAAAGTGATATTGCCTTAAAACTCAAGGCAGAAAGCATTCGTATTGAAGCCCCAATTCCGGGCAAAGACAAAGTGGGTATTGAGATTCCAAACAAAAAACGCGCTATGGTCCGCTTAAAAGAGGTGGTTCTCAGTGAGCCTTTTAAGCTGATCAAATCTCCTCTTCGTTTAGCATTAGGCAAAAATGTAAACAATGAATATGTCACCGCAGATCTCAAGAAAATGCCACATTTATTGATCGCTGGTGCCACGGGTTCAGGTAAGTCTGTATGTATGAATACGATCTTAACTTGTTTGCTCTACCAAAATGCACCTGAAGACTTGCGTTTCATTCTGATTGACCCAAAACGGGTAGAGCTTAATGCCTATCGCGGCATCCCCCACTTGCTTACACCTGTCATTACAGATCCCGACAAAGCAATTCTTGCCCTGAGATGGGCTGTTGCCGAAATGAATCACCGTTATAAGCAGCTTGAATCTGCCGGTGAGGTCAATATTGAAAATTACAATAAGAAAAAACCGGAAGAAAAAATCCCTTTTATTGTTATTGTCATCGATGAATTGGCTGATTTGATGATGGTTGCCTCCAAAGAAATTGAAGCGAGCATATGTCGGATTGCACAAATGGCACGTGCTGTCGGTATTCATTTAATCGTAGCAACCCAACGTCCTTCGGTAGATGTAATTACCGGTTTGATTAAAGCGAATATCCCAGCCCGTATTGCCTTTACCGTATCTTCAGGTATTGATTCCCGCACTATTTTAAATCGCCAAGGTGCAGAAAGTTTGCTTGGCGCTGGTGACATGCTCTATCAAGATCCTAACAATGTTCGCCTCATTCGCATTCAAGGCATTTATATTAGTTCAGATGAAGTCAAAGCTATTACCAATGAAATTAAGCTGACAAGCCCAGTAGAATATCAAACCGATGTCATTGAGGAAAAACGCGAGATTCCAGAAGGTCTACCCAATGCGGGCACTATGGGCATCTTAGGCAGCAATGATAACTTTGAAGATGCTCTAGAAAAAGATGCGGTAGAATTTATTATTCGCACTCAAAAAGCATCAGCCACATTGCTCCAAAGACACTTACGCATTGGTTATGCCCGTGCCGCCCGCTTGCTCGACATCCTCGAACAAAAGGGCATAGTAGGCCCAGCTGATGGCGCAAAACCAAGAAAAATACTTGTACAAGCAGCCCCAACAGCAGAAGTTCCAACAATGACAGTAGAATAAAAAGGTTTGATTCATCCCGATTGGAGCAGAGCGAAATACTCCGCCCTGAGTGCAATCGAAGGAGAGGGATCCTGCTGGTGTAAGACATGTGCAATGATAGCGGTTCATGCGTCGTTCAACGGCATCCGGCAAGATCCTTCCCTTCGACAGGCTCAGGGCAGGCTACGCCGCTTCGCTCTGCTCAGGATGACGGAGAGGAGAGAAAGTGAGTGGATGTTCCTTTGAGCTATGTCTCTCTTTCTCTACTCCTCTGATCTCGACTTTTCAATTGCGAATTACGAATTATTATCCTCTTCTTCTCTTTGCTCTCAGCTCTCTCAAAATCCCTTTGCCCTCTTTCCCATCTTATGCTAGAACAACACAAAGTAAGCAAGCATATATGCATGATGGTAAATTAGCAGAACGTTCACTCGAGGCAGAAATAGCCGCGCTTCTAGGTCCGTACAATAAACAAGTACGAGCAAGAGTATTTGAAATATTAGAGCTTGAAAAGGAAGCATGTCCGGTCGACCCTAACGATAGCCATAGTATTCACGTAGATACTATTGCCCGACAAGTAGTTGCCCTTCTGGGAAGCATAAGGTCTATGGTTACCGACTGTTTGCAAACTGACATAGCAAGGGAGCTTGACCACACCATGTTAACGCGACGAAACCACGAAGAAAACTTTCACCCACTCACGAAGGATGAGCAGGGAATTGTTGGTCGTTATGTAAAATCACAACGCTTCTCACCAGCACCCAGATTGCATGTGTATGGTGACAAGTGCTCAGAGTCAGTGAAAAGTTCATTGGGTATAATTCGCCATAATCACCTCGTACATGAAGGACGAAGAGTGACAGCTACAGAGTTTAGAGAGGCTGCCGCGCAAATAATTGAGCACTTGGTAGAGAGCGTCATTAAAGAAGGCAATCTCCAACCGGAGACTACTATCATTGCCTTAGCATGGCGCAGCTCACTACCAATGGGAGCAGCATTTGCCAAGCGTGGATTCAGACGTTTTGTACACATTGATGCAAAACGTGATGAGGAGACATTGCATACTCAGATTGGACACTTTTCTGCAAGCGAACCAGTAGGCCCCAATGATACTATCATTGTAGCAGACCCAATGTTAGCTACAGGCAATACGGTGGCTAATACTTTTAACGGTATGCCACTGCAAGCAAGTAATAAACTTGTTTCTCTATCTCTCATTTCTGCACCGGAAGGGATTTTCCACCTGGCTAGAAAATTTCCTAAATTGCAGCTTCACACAGGAGCGCTTGATACTCATCTGAACGCTGCTGGTTTTATTTGTCCCGGTCTTGGTGATTTTGGAGATCAGTATTTTGCCGATATTAAGGATGAAAAAGCAGCTGCACTAATTAAGCATTGGCAGCAAACCGGCCTATTAGTAGATCAGACTGATATCACTGCTCTAGCTAGAAGAATGGAAATACCTCTTGATTTACTAGCAGCCTAAGTCTTGCGCTCTATCTAGCTCACACTCTCCTTGCATGTCTACTCATTAAGACGCGCCATGGCACTTCTTATACTTCTTGCCACTACCACAGGGACAAGGAGCATTACGATCTGTATCTGAAAACAAGCCGCTTTTCTTCGTAGTCGGTTTAGGCTTGCTTACAGCGACACTGCTTTCTTCTAGCGTGTTTTCAATTTGCTCCTGATTAGTCTCAATTTTTTGTTCAGGCGCTACTTGTGTCATTTGTGGTGCAAAATCGACTTTAAAAATAGTATTTACAATACTCAGCTGTATTGCCTTCAATAAGCGCTCCATCGCCATATAAGCTTCTTGCTTATATTCAATCAAAGGATCCCTTTGCCCATATGCTTTGAGCGAAACCTTCTCACGCAAATACTGCATATAATCCAAATGTTCCATCCACAATGCATCCATGCTACGCAAGTAGACATAACGCTCTAAATAATGCATCGCGTCAGCAGATGGGGCCTTGGCCACCTTTTCATCATACATAGCAATGTATAAGTCTCCCAAAGCATTGCTTAACGCTTCAACATTTTCAGTCACTTCAGCAGGAAATGATGCAAGAATAGATGCATCAAGCTGTACTATTGCGGACAAGCCCTCGCGTAAAGCATCTAAATCCACTTTACCGCTCTCCAAATTCTGATGTACTCGGACCAAATTGGCTACTTCTGTACGTAGCATTTCTCGAAGCTCACTGCGTAAATCAGCGTTCTCCAGTATTTTTTTGCGACGAGCGTAAATCAGATTACGATGATGATTCATCACATTATCGTATTGCAGTACATGCTTACGAATATCAAAGTTGCGCCCTTCCACTCTTTTTTGTGCTGCTTCAATTGAATAACTCATCATCCGATTTTCAATTTCTTGATCCTCAGGAAAATTCAAACCGCCCATCAAAGCTTTAATCCGATCACCGGCAAAGAGTCGCATCAAATCATCTTCCATCGACACGTAAAATTGACTTAAACCAGGATCTCCCTGACGACCAGAACGACCACGCAGCTGATTATCAATACGACGAGACTCATGTCGCTCCGTACCCAATACATGCAAACCACCTAGATCTGCTACACCAGCACCCAACTGAATATCAGTACCGCGACCTGCCATATTGGTAGCAATAGTCACAGCTGCGGGCTGTCCTGCTAGAGCAATGATTTCAGCCTCTCTTTCATGATGCTTAGCATTTAACACTTGATGAGGAATGCCAGCCTGCAAAAGCAACTTGCTTAAGTATTCGGATTTCTCAATCGAAATAGTACCAACCAGTACTGGCTGGCCAGCTTCATGTCTTTGTTTAATTTCCTTCACAACAGCAGCAAACTTGCCTCTTTCATTCTTATAGACACGATCTGGCAAGTCTTTTCTCTGCACATCACGATGAGTGGGTATGCTAATTACTGGCAAATTATAAATAGATTCAAATTCCTCAGCTTCCGTTGCGGCAGTACCAGTCATGCCTGCCAACTTAGCATAAAGACGGAAATAGTTCTGAAAAGTAATAGTCGCCAAAGTTTTGCTTTCCTGCTTTACCTCTACTCCTTCTTTAGCCTCCAGTGCCTGATGCAAGCCTTCTGAGAAACGACGACCTGGCATCATACGGCCAGTAAATTCATCAACAATCACCACTTCTCCATCTTTCACCACATAGTCTCGATCCAGCATAAATAAAGCATGCGCACGTAGTGCCTGCTCAATATGATGCACTTCAGTAAAACCAGCTTCTGTGTAGATATTTTTTATTCCTAACAATTGTTCCATCGTAGCAATCCCCTTTTCTGTCAGTGTAGCCGTTTTCATTTTCTCATCGACCACAAAGTCTTCATCCTTTACCAAGCGCGGTATCAAGCGACTATAATGCAAATATTTAGAAGTAGACTCCTGTGCTGGTGCCGAGATAATTAACGGTGTTCGAGCTTCATCAATCAGAATTGAATCGACTTCATCGATCAGAGCAAAATTGAGCTCCCTTTGTACTAACTGCTTGCTGTCCTGCACCATATTATCGCGCAAGTAATCAAAGCCAAACTCGTTATTGGTACCATAGGTAATATCAGAATCATATGCCACCTTTCTTTGCTCATTGCTCATTCCATGCACAACAACGCCCACACTTAAGCCTAAGTATCTAAATAAAATTCCCATCCACTCTGCGTCACGCTTAGTCAAGTAATCATTGACTGTCACGACATGTACTCCCTTACCAGCTAAAGCGTTTAAATAAATAGGGAGAGTAGAAACAAGTGTTTTACCTTCACCAGTTTTCATTTCAGCAATTTTGCCACGATGCATCACCATGCCACCAATCAGCTGCACATCAAAAGGAATCATATTCCACTCCTTTTCTATCCCAGAAATAGTATATTTGGTACCAACTAAACGACGGCAAGCATTTTTAACTACAGCAAAAGCTTCGGGCAGCATTGCATCTAGATTTTCTCCTTGAGCAAAACGATCTTTAAACTCTTCCGTTTTTCGCTTCAATTGTTCTTCTGATAGGTTTTGTAACCCCTCTTCCAATGCATTAATCTTTCCCACTAAAGGACGCAGCTTCTTGAGCTCTTTTGCAGTATCATCAGGAAATAGCCATTGCCACATACCCATAAGACAGTAGTTTTTAAGCGCACAGACTTTAACACATGCCTGGCAGAAAATGAAACTCTATCCGATCATACTATATTGAGTAGGGCGACGTTTACGGATATCGCTCACCTCCAGAACACCCAAACGCATATCTAAAACAGCGACAGGCTGCTCCAAATCATCTCCCTCATAAATATAGCGCTGCCTAAACAGCTCCCGCCGCTCTTCCGGAAAATACTTTTCAGGTCTTTCTAGCAATGGTGTCGGATAAATCTTTTTAGGAAGTGACGGATCTGGGAAAATATCAAACGCTGCTACAAGCTGATCAACAATACTTCCTGATGGCATGCCATAGCCACCATAGTAAATATCGCCTTTCAACAAACCGGCAATGACACAGGCTCGTAATTTCTTCCAGCCATTTTCATCACGAGCATTCCAAGATAATCGTTGCGCAGACTCAGAGAGGCCTTTAGCAGCACTACCAACCTGGCGCCATGCAGAAGCTTTTTCATCAACTTTCTGTGCTCGATATTCCGCCACTACCTCATCCCAACCTGTCCGCTTCTCTTGAAACATGCTAGCCCTCCAAGTCGCCCAGTTTTCTGCCATATGCTCAACTGCGGCCTGAAATTGGACAAACCATTTATCTACACCTTGCAAGCAAGGCAACAAGGTACGGCTGATATACTCGCTCAAATTAGCCTCTTTCCAATCACTGGTGCTAGCCAATACTGATTGCAAACTAAATAAAGGCTCAAAATAAGCTCGTTCATCCTCAGCAATTATACTTCCTTTGGAAGTGGCTTGAGCCCCTATTACCAAGTCAACCTCAGCTTTCAGCTTACGCACCTGAGTAGTTATAGGCACCAATATGAGTGAACGCGTGAGCACCTGCTGAAGCATTACCACAGCTTGTTGTTCCTCATCTGAAGAGGCCAAGACTGCATGCAAAGGATTACTCAAAAACTCTGCCACACCATACCCCATTTTTGTACCGTAAAAGACACTTCTTACCTGATCGCGCTCCTTCCTCTTGGCAACGACAAAATCAGCATCAAGCTCGACCACTGCTTTTCGCAAATCAGCTATTGTATCCACAATATTTCGCACCAAAGCAAATTTCTCAGGTATATTCTTAAGAAAACCTTCCTCTATTTCTGCACACATCTTTTTGGTACGGATAATTGCCGCATCCCGCAAACATTCACCTGAAATAGCAGCATAGCGCCTCTCTACCAGATGAGTAAACTTGGTTAAATCTTGCACCAATAATGCATTGTTAGGACCCTTACCAAATTCTGTCACTAAATCATCATACAGCTTGCGCACCCTTGATTCTAAAGCAGGATAACGAAACAATAAGGCATCACCATTATGGTAAATTGCAGCAGCAAAACCTTCACGCGTTTCAATAACAGCCTGCGCCGCAACTACCGGGTCCACGCCTAAAGCGGGCAGACGCTGCACATTAGCCAAGGTCGCCAGAGGCTGACCTCCATACGCTTTATCCAAATCATCAGGTATTACAGATTTTTCACCTGTGGGGCTACCTGGCAAGGGTGCAAGCTGAACTTTAATCAGTGATTGCAAGCTATCATCTTGCAAAATAGAACAAAAAGTTAGGTAGAAGAATGCACTTAGCAACTCCTTGAGTTGAGCGATTTGACCACCTTTATCTTCAGCGGTAACTCGAGCCTGCAAAAAAGTATAAGCAAAATGACTGGTAAACATAACCTCTTGTACGGAAGGGGCCAACATAGCTGCTTCAAGCTGGGCCATTTCCCACAACTTTTCCTGATCTGCCAATAACATAGTAGGTGTAACATCCCAATAGCGAAGATAAGCCTCAAGCGCCATTTTAAAGTATTCCTTATTACGACAAACACCGCCCCCCCAGACCACACCAGTAACACCCGCCACAATACCTTCATACAACTTTTGAGCAAGAGGTTGTACCGGTTCAGTAGCTAAACCCTTACAAGCAAGTTCTGCATATTCACTTAAATAGGCCACATAATCGGCAGCCGGGATAAAAGCCTCTAATACTTGAGGCGCATTAAAAACCACCATATGTCTGGGAATCTCTGGTGGCCAGAGCGCATCATGCATTTCAAAACCAGTGTCTCCTCTCATAGATAGCAAATATCAGGAAACAGCATTTAAAACCAAAAGAACCACAAAGTCAACTAATTCATCCTAGCTGTTTAAGCCTTTCTTTTTGCGACATTCGTCCGAACTTTAACAGATTTTGCTCCAACAAAAACTTATCTTTTCTTCTCACGACACAAGCATCATGAGCACGTGCAATCATAAAAGGATAGCCTTTGCCTTTAAGAGTCTGATCAATAAAACATGCCCAAGCAGCATCAGGCAAATGCTTATGCAACAAAAACTCCACGCGCAAGACTCCCTGACTAGCACGATAATAGACATAGCCAACTTTATACTCTGGATGCAATTGCAAAATCGGTGTATGGGCCTGAAATACAGGAGAGAAAGTATTAGGGGCGAGCACGAGTTCAAATAAATCCTCATCAACTAAGTTGTTCAAATCAACCTGCTCAACTTTTTCAATAGTTTCTATAATATCTCTGCTCTGGGAATGATCTATTATCGCAAATACCGGCGCTGTACTTTCCTGCAAGAGAGCAACATATTTTTCTACCAAATCCTTTTTCGTACGTTCCACTAATTGCTCCCACTGCCAACGAATTAAGCTACCATCAATCAACACCAAATCCACCTTTCTATTATTTCTCACTGCATATTCCAATTCTAAAAGAGGGTTACTTAAACTTGCCACTTCATCTTTATAAAGATCATCAATCCGGCGCTCAATTTGCTCTGATCCTAACCGATAATCGGTATATACTCTGGCCAATGAGACTGCCTTAAGCTCGACTGCACGATGACGAGACAATTCTAGTGGTGAACTGTCAGCAGCAACAATGCTGTACAACATTGTTGGTTCCAGCACTGCAGGAATTTGGTAATTAGCAAGAGGTAAGTTAGACTGCACAGTGCCAAACCACAGTGACTGCGCCTGTTGTAGTTTTTCAGAAAAACTTTTTTGTTGAGTCAGCAAACGATCGCGCACCCTTGCCGCATATTGCAATAAAACATTTAGGTCAGCCATGATGGGAAATTACCTGTACTAGCAAACTTTAATCACTTTTATTGTGCACTCCCCCCTTACTCCCCGTCAATCAAAGCAGATTTTATTATTTTCTCTACCTTTTGATGCAGTTACGCAAAAGGAGGCGCTTGATTTGATTGAAGCGAGAGTTGATCAAGCTCTACAAACCCGTATTGTTACCATTAATCCAGAATTCATTGTTGAAGCGGAGAAAAACAATCACTTTAAAAAAGCATTGCAAACCGCAGACTTACGACTAGCTGATGGCATTGGAATTATTTGGGCGACACATATACAGAAGCAAATTCAAGATTCAAAATTCAAAATGCAAAGTGGATGGGGATTTAAGATAAAGCTATGGTGGTCATTGCTAGCCATATTGTTCAAACCAAAGAGCATTTATACAGCATTGCCGGAACGTGTAACTGGTAGCGATCTGTTTATACCACTTATCAAGCTATTGGCAGACAAAGGACAAAGCATCTTTCTACTTGGTGCAGCACCGGGAGTGGCTGAAACTGTAGCCGCAAAGCTAGGCGAGCAGATAACAAACTTGCGTATTGCTGGTACCTACAGTGGTTCTCCTAGTCCGGAAGAAGCGGCACACATTTTACAAAGGATTACTGCAAGCAAAGCCGATGCTCTTTTTGTTGCATTTCAGTTTCCCAAACAGGACATTTGGATTGCCGAACACTTACCACAGCTGCCTCAGGTTAAACTAGCAATTGGCATAGGTGGTACTTTTGATTTTGTGGCTGGAACAGCTCATAAAGATTATGCGCGGAAAGCGAAACGGGCACCAAAACTGCTGCAAGCACTACACTTGGAATGGCTATGGCGCCTACTTACACAACCTTATCGCTGGCGCAGAATCAGCAATGCCACTATTTCATTCATTCGTTTAGTAGAAAAGGAACTCAAAAGTAACTTTACACAAAATCATGCTCAAAAAAACTGACAATTCAAAAACGATTATGCACGTAAGCCTAGCACTTATCTTGTTAGTGATGGCATTCATGCTTATACGCACTGCCTGGGTAAGTGATGACGCTTATATTACTTTTCGAACGATAGACAATTTTGTTAATGGCTATGGGCTGGTCTGGAATGTCGGCGACAGACTACAAACCTACACCAATCCTCTGTGGATGCTACTTTTGAGCATACCTTACTACTTCTCACACGAAATCTATTTCACGAGCATTTGCATCTCTATTTTGCTCACCCTCTTCACAGTCTATCTCCTATTAAAACGGACAACTACTAATAACATTGCACAGTTCATCACCGCCACTCTATTGCTTTCATCACAAGCATTTATCGACTTTTCCACTTCAGGCCTCGAAAATGTACTCACCAACTTTTTCATCATTTTATTCGTCATCACCACATTCTCCTTCAAACAAATTTCGCCTCTACGTAGACACTTTTTGCTCACACTCATTGCAGCATTTTGCGCTGTCAATCGCCTGGATACAATATTGCTATTTTTACCCGCACTCATAGTTTCACTGTATCGCACTATTTCTTGGCGCTCCCTGTTAGCAACACTACTAGGCTCCACCCCCCTACTTACCTGGCTAACCTTCGCGTACATTTACTATGGCGACTTACTACCCAACACCTATTATGCCAAGCTATATACAGGCATACCGCTGAGCCAACTTGTTTTCCAGGGTTTGCTTTATGTTGTGGATAGTTTGCATAATGATCCAATTACACTACTTACTGTAATTTTCAGTGTAGTAATGAGTCTACTCTACTGGAAAACAGCCAATACCAAGCTCAGTTTCACTTTATGTTTGGGCGGTCTACTCTACATTCTCTATGTTATCAAAAATGGTGGCGACTTCATGTCTGGCCGATTTTTCACCGCACCATTTGTATTAGCCTTGGCGAGTGCACAGCCACAATTACATAGAACGCTGAGTACTATTTTCAGCGATACTAAAAACACCTTTGCCTCGGGCACTATCACAGGCGCGCTGATGATATTTTTAGCCACCAGCCTCTACCAGTTTTCACAACCAGTTAGCACAGAGCCGGCCATCCCCGCTTCTGGCATTACCAGTGAACGCGACTTTCACTTCCTTTCCACGGGCTTAATTAATCAAGTTCGCAGTGACATAACTCCTCCCCATCCTTGGGCTATATACGGCGATGCACAACGCAAAGTTGCTGAGAACACAGTAGGCAAAAGACATGTCGTTGTTTTTAACAATGTCGGCTTCCTAGGCTATTTCGCCGGCCCAAAAGTTTACATTATTGATCCACCAGGATTAACAGACAGCTATCTAGCCAAACAGCCCATTGATCTAAGCAAAGAGTGGCGCGTAGGACACTATGTGCGAGAGGTGCCTACTAGTTATATTGTGAGCAAAGAAAAGCTTTAATAAAATCATAAAAAGACGTGTTAGACTAAAAATAGAAAATTGGCTCAAGATTTTAATTGCCGAATTATCTTCATCATGATAAAGATAAGATACAAATTGATGACACATCATGATACATGAAACTGCACAGGTCGCATCTTTTATTATCTCCGGTCTCCCTCATTTTAAGGGGATGATGTATGCCTATATTGATCCAGGAGCAGGCAGCGCGGTAATTCAAGTAATTATTGCTAGTCTGGTAGGAGGTTTATTTGGTTTGAAAGTTTTGTGGCAAAAACTAAAAAGCAAAGTAACCAAAAGCAAACAATAACAATGATGAACTCTAACACTCAAGAAATCAGATCTTCATTTAGAGATCCCAGTGGCTTCGTGTTTAAAAAAGACAATAAGCTGCTTCGCCAAGTAAATAAAAGTTACCAAACACACTACGATTTTTTATTCAGCTCAGGGCTCTATCAAAAACTAGTAGCAAATAAGTATTTAATTCCGCATACTGAAGTAGACCTGTCTACGAATGAAGAATGCTACAAAGTTATTGAGCCTGAATACATCCCCTTTATTTCTTATCCTTATGAATGGTGCTTCAGTCAGCTTAAAGATGCTGCTTTACTGACACTAGCAATACAAAAAACAGCATTGGAACATGGCATGATACTAAAAGATGCCAGTGCCTATAATATTCAATTCTTACGTGGCAGTCCTGTTTTCATTGATACACTTTCTTTTGAAATATACGAAGAAGGAAAACCATGGCAGGCATATCGTCAATTCTGTCAACATTTCCTCGCCCCTTTGATGCTCATGCACTACACTGACATTCAAGCAGGAAAACTAAGTAGTGTGTGGTTAGATGGCATTCCCTTAGATGTTGCTTCCAGCTTTCTGCCAACAAGGAGCAAATGGCACTTTTCAGCGTTAATGCATATTCACCTTCACGCCAAAAGTCAGAAACACTATGAAAGAAAAGACACAAATAGCTCTCCCGCCAAGATTAGCAAGTTCCAGTCATTAGGATTGGTAGACAGTCTCATCTCAACTATAAAAAAGCTCAAACCGCAAAAAAAGTTAACTGAGTGGGGAGACTATTACCAAAGAACCAATTACACAGATCAAAGCTTGGAACACAAGAAAACACTAGTAGCTCAGTTTATTAAACAACTCTCACCTTCGTCAGTGTGGGACCTAGGAGGCAATGATGGGTACTTTAGTAGAGTAGCCAGTGATCAAGGCATCCCCACTCTTTCTTTTGACATCGATCCTCAAGCTGTAGAGCAAAACTATCAACAAGTAAAAACTAAAAAAGAAACTGCAATTCTCCCTCTTGTGTTAGATTTGACGAACCCCAGTCCGGCTATCGGCTGGAACAACAGCGAACGAGACTCACTCACCAGCCGAGGTCCAACGCATACTTGCATAGCCCTGGCCTTGATTCACCACTTGACTATTTCCAACAATGTTCCATTTGAAAAGACAGCACAGTATTTTAGTCAATTAGGTGATCATCTTATTATTGAGTTTGTACCAAAATCGGACTCAAAAGTTCAGTATTTGCTCCGCACACGTAAGGATATTTTTCCTGACTATAATGAAAAGATGTTTGAAAAGGGATTCGCACGTTACTTCGCAATTGAAAACAAGACAAAAGTACTAAATACAGAACGTACAATTTACTTAATGAAAAAGCACCATGGATAAAGTCACCACGAACTTTAAGCAAAAATTAGAAAACATTGCAGTCAGTTTGCTATTTATAGGCACTCCCCTTTTTTTTGTGCCCCTAGAATTATTCACTACTAATAGTAGTGAGTTTATATTGAGCACAAGTCAACTCATACTTTTTGCATTGGCAATAACTATCATCGGAACAATTATCACATCATTAATACTGATCTACTTTAAGCGTGCTCAACCAACACTTGTCATCATACTTTTAGTACTAGGCCTGTTTTGCTGGTATCAAAGCATGTTCGGCTGGGACAAAGGCCCACTCAATGGCGTTAATACTAACTCACCAGATACAGTCAAAGTTATTATTCAGACAATGGTGATTTTGATAGCCCTCATCATCGCCATACTTAATCGAAGAAGGATTCTTCCTTATGCCGCTAAAATAGCTGGAATAGTTATTATCGCTCAGATAATCAATATTGTTTTCCTCATAATAAATATCCCAGAAGAACCGTTATTCAAAAGCCTAGAATCAGACGACAGCAACAAGTTCAGTTTTTCAGCTCAAGAAAAAAATGTCATTGTGCTTATTTTGGATACTTTTCAAACTGATGTTTTCAAAGAAATTATTGATGAAAGACCAGAATACAAGGACATGCTAAAGGGATTTACTTATTTCCCCAATAATTTAGCAGGCTACCCTACTACCTATGCCTCAGTGAGCCTAGCCTTGACGGGAAATTATTATCAAAATGAAAAACCAATCCAAAGTTTCATTAAAGAAAGCTTTACTACTAACTCTTTACCAAAAACATTCAAAGCAGCAGGATATGATGTATACCTCCCCTTAAATCCGACTCTCTACAGCACACCCGAAATCGCTAGCAACTACAAAATCCGCCAGGCTCCAACAAACTGGCAGGCCATCTCATCAATCTATAGCTTAGGAACTCTTAAACTACTACCAGAAAGCATCAAATCTCTTATGAGTAATACAAAAAAAACAAATATCGAAACAGTTGTAGCAGAAGCAGGGAGCCTTTTTGATTACAATGTAGATTTCGTTAATTCCTTTGAATCTCAAGTAAATACCCAAGGAAATCAACCCACATTCAAGTTCTATCACCTCAGAGGAGCACACGCTCCTTTCACCCTTAATGAGCACCTCCAGTATGAAGAAATGCCTTTTGACCGATCATCTTTCAAAAGACAAAGTATCGCAGCTCTTCAAACCACACAAAGATTATTAAAAAGGCTAGAAACATTAGGAATTTACAACAATACAGCCATTGTAATTTTAGGTGATCACGGTAACGGCCTAACACCAGAGGGCTTCGCTGAAAGTACTCAAAACAACAAGTTTCAATACAAAATTGACAATGCAATTAAATTTGCCGCCCGACCTTTACTGCTTATCAAGGACTTCAACAATCAAGGTCCCCTTTCAATATCAGATAAAGCAACCACATTGGGCGATATTCCTAAATCTGTAGCCGGAATTGCTCAGTTACAAACATCCTTCCCTGGCATTGACGTTTTACACGAAGAAGCTTCAAGTGAGCGCACTCGGAACTTCTTTTTTTACGAGTGGAAAGGCAAATGGAAAAATGAGTATTTACCAGAGATGAAGAAGTTCTTGGTCAAAGGCAACGCTTTTGATAACAGCTCCTGGATCAATACGTACACTACCTATACCAACACAGGACACTCCAATGATCTTCCCCCACTTGCGTTATCTACCCCATATAAATTTAATTCCGCCACTAAAAGCACAAGATTATATTTACAAGAAGGCTGGGGTGAAGCAGAAGAAGCAGGAACCTGGAGTGTGGAACGTTTTTCCTCTTTATTAATTCCAGTTACAAAAGACACAAATGATATCAGCATCAATCTTAAGCTTAGACCATTTGTAACATCCAAACAGCCGAAGCAACAGATACGAATTTCAATCAACAACACTACATTAGCAGAAGGAGATCTAACCAATGAAAAGATAGTACCTATAACTATTCCCAAAGAGCATATTGAAAACAACCGAATCAAGTTAGTATTTGAGCTACCAGATGCCATATCACCTCAGCAACTAGGCATCAGTGGCGATTCTCGAAACTTAGGTATTATGCTGGAAACAATTCGTATAGATGAAGTAATTCCATATGAATATGGAAAAGTTCTAAAGTTTACCAAAGCAGCAGAAAACAATACTTATCTCACAACTGGCTGGTCGACAGCTGAAGACGAATTGACCTGGAGTGATGGAAATGAAGCGACGATTTTGATTCCTGTAAGGCCAGCAGATAGAGAGTTATTTTTTAGCGCAGACATTACACCATTTTTGAGTAATCCCAATTTACTAACTCAGAGTATTCAAGTCTCTGTCAACAATGTATTGTTAACAACCTGGGAAGCAAGAAATAGTGGCACATTTACATTCTCTATTCCTAAAGAAATGACCAGCAAAGAGACTCTAGCAATCAAGTTTATTTTACCAAATGCTACATCACCACAAAAATTAAATATCTCAGCCGATCAAAGAAAATTAGGAATCGGTTTAAAAAGTTTGTTCCTCACACAAAAGCAAGAGTAACAAGCTGGCTTGAGTTGCTTTCTTTTATGGTTTTTTATGATATACAGTAGTCGTATTTTCTTTATTCATTTATGATCAACTCCAGCAGCAAAATACTAATAACAGGCGCATCAGATGGCATTGGACGCTCATTTGCGTTGCAACTCGCCAAGCTGGGGTGTTCATTGATATTATTAGGTAGAAATGAAGAAAAACTCCTAAAAGTACGTGCCGAAATTCACCGTGAAAACATTTTCACTTATGCTTTTGACCTTACTGATGAAGCCGCTTTTGAAAAAAACATTGAGCAGATTAGCACAGATCACACTGATATCTCTGTTTTAATTAACAATGCTGGCGTTTGGCACAAACAACAAGATCTAGAGAATATTCCTGACGAAGTAATAGAACAAGTAATCCATACCAACTTAACCGCTCCCATTCTACTCACCAGAAAGCTATTGCCTACATTGCGTAAACAGCCCCAGGCGGCGATCATAAATGTCGTTTCTCGATCAGGTGTTACTGCGCAGAAAGGCCGAACCGTATATAGCGCCACAAAATGGGGTATGCGCGGATTTACAGATGTACTCAAAGAGGATTTGAAAGACTCGAAAATACGGGTTGCTGGTATCTATCAAAGCGGCGTGAACACTAACATGTTCGCCAAAACCGGAGATGAAGTACCTTTGGAAAAGTACACTCACCCAGATGATTTAGCTGATATAATAGTTTTTATGCTTACTAGACCAGAGAAAACATGGCTCAACGAAGTAAGAATAAATTACTAAATCTAGCACCAGACAACAATAATAGAAGATGGCAAACTAAAAGGATTTTCGTCTACATTATCGCATTGTGTTTTTCCAGACCAGCTTATAATCTGCGATCAGATTGATTCTTAAAGTACGTTTTTTATGAATGCGCAGATTCAACTTCCTATTTTTATAGATAGTGGAGATATCAAAGAAATAGAGAAATATCTAAAAATGGGGTTGTGTCATGGTGTGACTACTAATCCGACAATTCTCATCAAAAATGGTGTAACAGGTGGACCTGAGGCAATCAAGGCACGAATGCTAGAAATTGCAAAATTAATTTTTCCTTACCGCCTAAGCGTCGAGTTAACCCAAAACGATAGCGTAGAAAGCATGATAACAGAAGCGCGAGAAGTTATATCCTGGGGAGCAGAAAACATCGATATAAAAGTACCCGTTCATGGACCTAACGGCGAACTAGATAATCTTGAGGTGATTCATACTTTAGAGAAAACCTATAATATTAGAGTCAATTGCACAGCTATTATGAGCGTGCAACAAGGACTATTAGCCGCTTTAGCTGGAGCATCTTACGTGTCTCTATTTTGCGGTAGAATAAACAATATGGGTTATGATTCTAGAGAAGAGGTCAGAAAACTTAGACAAGCTTTAGATGAATACGAGCTACCAGCGAAAATAATTGCTGCCTCTACCAGAGAAGCAATTAACGTCATTGAATGGATCTTAGCTGGAGCTCACATAGTTACCGTAGTACCTCAATTCATTGACACTATGCTTGTTCATCCCTACAGCAAAGAAACAGTGCAAATGTTTTTGGCGGACGCTAAAAAGAATAAATAACATTTGGGCATTATGAGACAACGCGCAACCATCATCACTCAAACTCCTATGCGCGTGGCGTTAGGAGGTGGTGGAACTGATGTCTTGTGGTATAGCAAGAAGTATGGCGGAGCATGGATCAGTGCTGCCATAGACAAATATGTATTCGTAACATTAAACCTACCTGAAGACCGCAATCTTATACGAGTTTCACACGGTGACAAAGCTGCTTTTGTGACCAATGTAAACGACGTGCCTAATGAAATCATTCAAGAAAGCATGAAGCTTACCGGTGTAATGAGTGGTGTAGAAATATCTACAGTGGCAGACGCCTCAGCTCGTAGTGGTTTAGGTGGTTCTGGTGCGTTTGAAGTAGGTGTACTCAATGCTCTTTATACTTACAATAGAAAACCCATATCTCATATACAATTGGCAAAAGATGCCTGTCATATTGAAATTGAAAAAATGGGGAAATCTATAGGACCGCATGATCAATACATTGTCGCTCTGGGTGGTATAAAATACTTTGAAATTAACAACCCTGAAGGGGAAGTAGATAAAATTGAAGATTTAAATATTTCTCAGCACACAGTATCTGAACTTGAACATAACTTATTATACTTCCGTACAGGTATTATGCGAGATGCTGATTCTGTTTTGGGAGAGCAAAAGAAAAGGATGGAATCAGCTTCACAAGATCAAAATGAAGTAACTGAATCATTGCATGAAATTAAGGAATTAGGGCAAAAAGTAAAAAGCTACCTAGAAGGTGGAGACGTAGATGCTTTTGGCAAAAGCTTACATACTCATTGGTTAATAAAAAAACGGCTATCAAAAAATGTAACCACGAATCAGATAGATGAATGGTATGACGCGGCTATTAAAGCAGGTGCCTTAGGTGGGAAAATTATGGGAGCGGGAGGTGGAGGTTGGTTTATGTTCTATGTACCAAAAGATAAACAACAGTTTCGTGAACGCATGGCACAAGTTGGTTTAGAAGAGAAACGTTGTCGCTTCGATTGGGAAGGCAGCAAAGTTATTATTAATTTAAGCTAATTTATGGATCAACAGTTTTTCCCTACATATCTCAGTGAAAGCATCAAGATTCTGCAAGCCATTGACACAAATGAGCTAGATAAAATGGTTCAGATTTATAAGAATGTTCGCGCAAGTCAGGGTAGACTTTTTATTTTAGGTGTAGGAGGAAGCTGTGCCAATGCTTCTCATGCTGTAAACGATTTCCGCAAGATCACCGGCATAGAAGCATATGCACCAACAGATAATGCTGCCGAACTTACAGCTCGAACCAACGATGAAGGTTGGCACTTAGTATTTGTAAAGTGGCTTAAAGTTAGTCATCTCAAAGCTAATGACGCTATCTTAGTTTTATCAGTCGGTGGCGGTAATAAAGAGAAAAACATCAGTGCTAACATCGTGGAGGCACTCGTATACGCAAAAGAAACAGGGGCCAAGATTACTGGGGTAGTTAGTCGTGATGGTGGTTATACTAAACAAGTAGCAGATGCATGTGTACTTATTCCACCCATTGAACCGCGCATCACCCCTCATGCTGAAGAGATGCAGGGCGTCGTATGGCATGCAATAGTAACTCATCCAGAACTCTACAACTGCTAGAATTATGGAGAAAGCCATTCTTTTGGATCGAGATGGAGTAATAAATCAACTTTGTTACTACACTGACAGCCCCCTTTTTAGTCCCAGAAATCTCCGGGAGTTAGTTATATTTCCTTACGTCAAAGATGCCACTAGAAAGCTAAAGAACTTGGGGTACAAACTTGTCGTGGTCTCAAATCAACCAATGGTGGGACGGGGCACATTGCTTGAAAAAGATTTAGAGGAGATGACCGCTTACATTAAACAGGAGCTACCAGAAATCGATGCTTTTTATTATTGTCCCCATGTCCCTGAAAAAGAAGAATGTGTTTGTCGAAAACCAAAAGACGGCTTAATAAAGCAAGCTGCAGCTGAATTAAACATTGATTTAGCAAACTCAATTATGATTGGCGATAGTTTGTCTGATATTGTGGCTGGACATGCATGTGGTCACACAATACTGCTTGCCAAAAACAGATTCGACATTCTCAATGTTATGGAAGACGAAAACACATTCCCTAATTTTGTAGCCAAGGACCTAGAACATGCAGGAATTATTGTTGGAGATATTAACCAAGGTACCAATGAACAACATACTTCCAGTTGTGATCGTTGCTGGCGGCTTAGCCACGAGGATGCAACCATTAACTGAAACCATTCCCAAGTGTTTAATTGACGTACATGGCAAACCTCTTATTGAGCACCAGTTAGACATATTCAAAACACAAGGATTTACCAACTTTGTCTTCTGTGTAGCTCATTTGGCAGAAAAGGTGAAAGCTTACTTTGGTAATGGCGACAAATGGGGATTGAATATTCAGTATTCCCAGGATGGCGAACAACTTGTAGGTACTGCAGGAGCAGTAAAAAGAGCAATAAGATTATTACCAGAGACCTTTTTAGTATGTTATGGTGACACTATTTCACGCCAGAATTTTAATGATTTAGTTGATTTTCACTTCGCTCAACAAGCCCACGCCACAATCTCTTTGCGTGAACCAGCAGAAAAGTCTCGCAACAAAACCTTAGTAGATAGTTTAATCATTTTAGATAATAATCAGATAACTCATTTTATTGAAAAGCCTACAGCTGAAGTAGCTACGCGATATAACAATTATAGGGTATATATCAACAACGGTATTTTTGTGCTTAACAAAAGCTCACTAGATCATGTGCCAGAAGGTAAAAAAGCCGACTTTTCTTACGATATCTTCCCCTACCTCATTGCTGCAGGAAAAAGAGTTTGCGGTCGTGTCTGTCGGAATTTCTATTTGGAAATCGGTAAAACAGAGAAACACCGAAGAGTCCTTCAAGAAAATGTGGACTTCCTAAACAACTGGGAAGGAGAATATTTATGAAGATTCTGATGCTTCTAATCAAATCTTTCTGCCGTTAGCGCCTTGTTGTGAACCCCTAGATATTAAGATATATTTCAGGAGATTGAAATAAGCTTTTAGCATATTCAAGCTAAAATATAAACTCATTGATTATGAAAGTTGCCATTATAGGGTGTGGCCTAATAGGCAGAAAAAGGGCCATGTCACTGCCAGAAGGAGTAGAGTTGGCCGTGGTTTGTGATGTAAATGAGAATTTAGGAAGACAGCTTGCAAACGACTTTCACTGCCACTTTGAGAATACTTGGGAAAAAGTTGTACAAGATGATAGCATTGACGCCGTTTTTATCGCCACCACCAATAATTACCTAACTCCAATTGGGGAAGCCTGCATCCTAAGAAACAAACCTGTTTTGCTTGAGAAGCCTGGTGCTAGAAATCCACAAGAATTTCAAAAACTTATTGATGCTCATAAAAAGAGCCCGACTGTTATTCGTTTTGGTTTCAATCATCGATATCACCCATCAATGATTAAAGCAAAAGAGTGGCTAGAAAAAGAAACATTTGGCCCAGTAATGTTTATCCGTGCCAAATATGGCCATGGTGCCCGTTTAGGTTATGGCGATGAATGGCGATTTGATCCAGAGATTGCTGGCGGAGGGGAACTTTTAGATCAAGGATCGCATCTTATTGATTTAACCAATTACTTTATAGGTGAAATGAAAGAATCAATTGGAATGACCGGAAAGTTGTTTTGGTCGGATAAATTGGAAGATACAGCGTTTGTCACATTAAGAAACTCTCGTGGTCAGTTAGCACAATTATCAGCAACTTGTATTGAATGGAAAAACCTCTTTCAGTTTGAAATTATGTGTAAAAGCGCAAAAATTCAGATCAATGGTTTAGGGCGCAGTTACGGCAAGGAATCTATTACTCTCTACAAAATGAAACCCGAAATGGGACCACCTGATGTAGAGGAGATAGACTTTGACCAGGAAGATTATTCATGGCAACTTGAAAATGCCGAATTCTTTCAAGCAATAGAAAATAAGGACTATTCAGACACAAAACTAAAAGAAGCTAAATATTGTATTGACACCATATTTAACATTTATCAATCAAACTAGCTGTACTATGAAATCATTTGTAACCGGCGGCGCAGGTTTTATTGGCAGCAATATTGTTGATTATCTGATCGCACGTGGTGATGATGTGGTTGTGTATGACAATATGAGCACGGGCCAAGAAGTATTTATCAAGCATCACTTTGACAACCATCGATTTAAACTAATCAAAAATGATGTTCTGGATTTCTATGAACTAAAAAAAGCTATGGTCGGTAGTGATTTTGTATTCCATATCGCAGGCCACGCTGATGTGAAAGGTGGCTATACTAACCATGAGATTGACTGCCAACAAAACTTTGAGGCTACAAGGCAAGTGCTAGAAGCTATGTATCAAGTAGGTATTAAAAATATTGCGTTCTCTTCAACCTCATCAGTATATGGTGATGCTAATGTCCATCCTACTCCTGAGGGTTTTCCTTTTGAGCCAACCTCTCTTTATGGAGCAGCAAAAGCTAATTCAGAAACTTTCATTCGTGCCTATGCTAGTTACTATGGTTGGAATGCATATATCTTCCGCTTTGTATCATGGATCGGTGAGCGTTATACTCATGGTTGTATTTTTGATTTCATGAAGAAATTACGTAACGATCCAACAAAACTTCACATGCTTAGCGATGGCACGCCTAAAAAATCATCTCTTTACGTAAAAGATGGCGTTAGTGCAATCTTTACCATCATCGAAAAATCAGCAGAAAAGATTAACACCTATAATCTTGGCCATGAAGAAATCACCACTATTCGGAGTATTGCTGATATTGTATGTGATGAATTAGGACTTAAGAATGTACAATATACGTTTGAAGGTGGCGATAAAGGCTGGATGGGTGACAACAAGTTTGTACACTTAGACATCACCAAGTTAAAGCAACTTGGTTGGAAACCAACAGTAAGCATTGAAGAGGGTATTCGAAGAACTGTACGCTATTTGAAAAACAGCCCATTTCTTTTAGATAGTCGATGAAACATACCCTTTTCCCCTTGATCAAGGGCCTGTTAACAGACAAAAAATGGGAACCTCTCCGCTATTTAATAGTTGGTGCCAGCTGTAGTGCAGGGCATATTGTACTTCTCTACTTCCTTACCGATATTATTGGTATTTTCTATTTATATTCTACTATTATCTCGTTCCTATTTATTAGTTTGCTAGGGTATTTTGGTCAAAAATACTTTACTTATCGCAATAAGGCTTCTAATCATGCCAAACAACTCTCTCTCTTTTTCTTAATCATTATTATAGGATTAGTAATGGACACAGGCTTAATGATCTTCTTCGTAACAATAATAAGCCTTCATTACCTTCTTGCTAGCATCTTAACTCGACTCATCATATTTGTAATTAACTTCCTGTGGACAAAGCACATTGCGTTTAAAAAGATTGAAACAGTATTGTAGTTTAGGCTGGCTTAATTAGCACGCTTTGATGCAAAACAAATTAAACTAGATCCAAAAGGGAACCTTATTCTCTTCAAAAGCGGTATCTCTATGCTATAGATGACTTTGAATAACTTATTCAGCAATGGTGGTGGGAGAAAACTGGTATGATCTTTGTACTTTTTTACTTTGGACATAAACTTTTGAGCCAATATCAAAGGGAAAAGCAGAGTACTATAATAAGAACAATACTCAATCCTAAAACCGCAGACTTCTAGGAGCTTTATTAAACTTTTTTTAGAATAGCGGCGGAAATGATTGCACATCCGATCATGATCACTCCACAACCATTGAAGTGCAGGAACACTGATCACAAGCTTACTAGTATCTTTAAGGACGTGCTTAACCTCTGCTAAAAAAGCAGCATCATCTTCGACA
Organism: uncultured Candidatus Peribacteria bacterium; assembly: GCA_964512325.1. Classification (GTDB taxonomy): domain Bacteria; phylum Patescibacteriota; class Gracilibacteria; order RBG-16-42-10; family RBG-16-42-10; genus JACQZO01. The sequence continues at coordinate 34,120 of CAZEGN010000003.1, read as the reverse complement.
TGTTCCAACACATCAAGCAGAAACACAAAATCAAAAACTTTGTGCTCTTGTCGTAAAAAGTCTTTGAGATATAACGCGTATAAATGCGCATGTGGCAATTTTTCTCTCATGAAAGAGATACTATCCGGATTAGGATCAATACCATATAAGTGCTTAAAACCTTTTTCATGTAAGTATTCTAAGAAAATACCAGAAGCACAACCAATGTCAGCAAGCATTGAAGTTGTTTTAAATGCTTCATATCTAGATTGAGTCAAACCAAAACACAAATCACGCCTTACTTGACTATGAAAGTGTTTTTTTTCTGTATCGTAAAGTTCTTTTAGATAAATCATAGTATCTTTAAATACCTATTCCTTTGTATGCCAAGCCCGACTGTACAATCTTTTCTGCATCCAAAAAGTTTTTACTATCAAAGATAACCTTTCCTCTTAATAGACTTAGATATTTGTTAAAATCCAAATCTCTAAATTCGGGCCAGTCAGTCATCAACACAAGCGCATCTAAATCTTTAAAAAATTCGTCCAGGGTGGTACAAACCACTAAATATTTATACCCCGTGATTGGGTTCTGAATTACAGGATCATATGCTTTGACATGAGCACCGGCTTTCTTCAATAGTTCAACCAACCCCAAGGCCATAGAACGTCTAAGCGTATTAGTATTAGGCTTGTAAGTAAGTCCCAATACACCGACACTTTTTCCTTTCAGACTGGGATAGACTTTTTTGATCTTATTCATGAGCATAGACAGGCGATCTTGATTCACCATGTACACTGATTTCAAAAGTTTCAATTTATAACCATGCTCAACACTAAGTTTATCCAATGAGCGCAAATCTCTTCCTAACGTACCTCCAGCAAAACCAAGTCCCGGATTTAATGGCGCAAATTTACTAACTCGCTTGTCACTTTTAAGTCCTTTTACAACATCATTGGCGTTAGCACCTAACAATTCACACAGGTCTCCGATTTCACTACTAAAAGACACACACATTGCTAAATAGCTATTTAGCGCATGCTTAAGCATTTCTGCACTCTCCAAGGACATCTTAATCACTTCTGTTTTTTGAAAAAAAGAAAAGTCTCTAATAAATTGATCCATAACTTCCATCGAATCACTTCCTAAAATGATCCTTTCCGGATTTAGAAATACGTCAAAAGCATTTCCTAATCTAAGGTTCTCCGGAAAATATATGACCGCTGGCTTAAAGTGTAACTTTCTCTCTATCCTCTCCATTATTCTTCTCGAGGTTCCCAATGGAACTTGACTTGATATCACGACAACTGAATCTCGAGTACAATACTTTTCTAAACTGGTTGCAACTTTATTCATTAAAGAAAGCTGAACAACATCCCTCTCATTAACAGGCAGATCAAACGTAATAAATATATACTGCTTATTCTTAATAACATCTTCTATATTCATCTCAAACCTAAGATTCTTTTTATATGTGCTGACATACTCATTCAAATAAGGCTCATGGATAGGAAAAATCCCTTTCTTCAAATTATTTATTACTGTTTTGTCATAATCAAAACAAGCCACACGATATCCCATTTTTGCAAAAGAGGCAGCATAGACACATCCCAAATGGAACATACCAACAACTCCCAGGCTAGGTAATTTATTTTCCATAAAAAAAGACATTATCAATCCGCCTTAAATTGTACAGATTATCTGGCAATGGATTTGCACTGATCATCTTATTAATATCATCCCATTTAGCACTAATAAGCTTACCTGTAATATGATTGGAATCACTAGTTCCTAAAAAGACTGCCAAATTTGCCGCGAGAACCGGCGAGTCACCACCAGAAGATTTCTGCTTCATGTTTTTCGCGTAAAACTCTTCCCCAACAAGCTCTTTATCTTGTTTCAATAAATAATCGGTCAAGTAAGTATTTACAGCTCCAGGAGCTATACAATTTACTTGAATGCCATATTCTTTTAATTCGCTAGCTAATACTTCGGTAAATCCCACAACGGAAACTTTAGATGTGTAGTAAGAAGAGAATCTAGCTAAAGGGACACTTCCCCCTACACCAGCGCCAGCGAGATTTATTATTTTTCCACTTCCTCTTTGTTTCATATGTGGAATAACATAATGCGAGGTATATACTGCACTCAGCAGATTAGTCTGAATAGCACCCAACCACGCCTGAGGATCATTTAATTCCAGAGGGCCCACAGGGCCGTATATACCGGCATTATTAATTAAAACATCAATTTCCCCAAACAGTTCTATTCCCCGCTTAATGAGACCTTCACATTGTTGAGGATCGGAAAGATCGCATTTTAGCCCAAACAACACACTATTTGTAGGATCAAGCTCTTGGCACAGAGTCTGCACATCATCTTCATTTCGTGAACAAAACAAAACTTTTGCCCCCTCTTGCATGTAGTGTTCAAGAATTTTTCTTCCTATACCTCTAGTCGCACCAGTGATAATTGCATGTTTATTCTGGAGAAGACTCATTTTTTCAAAAGTAAAGTAAATAATGCTTTTAGACCTGCAACCACTTCTTTGCGCTTTACAAAAGTAGTTGGCCTATTATTGGACTCATCCCAATCAATAGAAATTTCCTTAATAGGATGCTTGTGGTCGGTGAGCATCTTTATTATTTGCAGGTCAAAAAACGCATGCGGATGGTCACATTCAGAAAGGTAAGGTTTAATTGCCTGATATTTAAAAATTTTCAGACCACATTGAATATCGTGAATTTTAATTCCAAAGAGCAACCTGCATACAAAATTATATGTTTTTGAAATGACAATTTGGTCAAGCGGTCTAGAAGTAGAGCTCGTCCTACTATATCTATTCCCAACTACAAGATCGTAATGAGATGTCAACATCTCATTCAATGCTTGAAGAAAATAATCCAAGTCAAATGGAATATCCATATCTACCATACTAATAAAATCCATCGTATACCCATCCTCTTCTAGCTTTGCCCACGCACACTTAAGAGCAGTTGCCTTGCCTCTATTGTCAAAATGATATGCCAAGACTTTATCGGGATACTTATGCGCCATTTGCTGAGCCATTTCAAACGTGTTGTCTTTACTACCATTCTCTGTGAGAACAATTTTCCAATCAACCAGGGCATTTAAATTATCTTCACAGAATTTATAAATTTTTTCCGTATTAACAGCAGTAAGTTCGCCCTCGTTAAAGGCTGGTACAGTAATAATTAAAGTGGGCATACTCACGATCTGTGAATGTCAAAATACGCTCGCATTATAGTGTTATTTAGAGAAATGAAAAGTCAAATTGACAATTCATTAATACTCAATCCTTCACCAATATGGTAAAACCACAACAGTCCGCTTTATAAGTTTGCAATGGTTAATTCTCTTGGGCCTCTAATTGTCGAAATATTTACCTACATCTTTGTCATAAGTGGGTTTACTGGATTAGCTTTAGTATTTACCAGAAAAACAGACTCAAATCAGTCGGCAGTTAGTCTATTTTGCACAGGCTTAGTACTTTATTCAGTTACTTTTGTACTATTGCGATGGTCACAATTAGAAAGAGCCACTTTGCTGTTATTCCTCTTCATATTGACCTTGATTGGTTACATTTCTCTTTTTCAGTTTTTGCGAGCAAATCAAAAAACATTCAAGAGATATATGATTTTGATCGCAGCACTTATGGGAGTATATGGACTTATCTATCTAGTTCCACTTATGATTTTTGGTATAGACCATCAGCACTATGCCATCGATATGGCAACATCCATGAACCTAAATTGGCTACAAAGTCACGATGTAGTCTTAGGAAATGATCCTGTTAACTGGATATTAAGGGCGACACATTACAATCGAGCTGGAGTAAGCTCATTAGGTTGGCTTAACAATTTATCCAGCATTAGCATTAATCCGGGAACAGTACAAAGACACATTTTATTTTATCTCTTATTAACACTAATCAGATTCTCCCAAATTGTTTTTTTACGAATACACAAACCCTCAACTGTATTGATTGCACAAAGAGTACCCTTTTTCTTGATACTGTTAGGTGGTCATTACTTATTAAGCTTACTGGTAGGACAACTCAATGCTGCCATCGGTATATTTTTACTACTCAGTCTTTTCTTAGAAATTGTCCAGTCTAGTACACACCCATGGAACAGCTTCACTACATTGAAACTCAGCAGCCTTTCTTTCTTGATATTAGTGAATTATACGGAATTAATTCTGATGACTCCCCCCTTGGTAATCCTTAGCTTTCTTTACCTAGAAACAATTTCAGTTAAACACTTTTTTAAAGTTATATTATCTTTATCTTCCAGCGTTACATTAGTGTTCATCTTTAAATTCTCTCTTTTCTTTAACTATTTATTTGGACAAGGAAAAGCTGCAGTTAATTTCCACCCTCTAGGCCCTTCTTTTAGTCCGACGATCTTTAACACGCTTAGCAATATCATCAGCAGCTCGGAATCAGTGATGTATGGAATATTCATCCTAAGCATAGGACTCGCCTCTTTCATTTTATTTCAAATCTATTCTATAAGAACTCTTAGCAGCTTATCACCCAAACAGCAATCAACGACCATTTCGCATATATGCCTATTATGGTTGTTCATGATCTATTATCTGGTAATGACCATAACAGCCTTGTCTTTGACGGCAAACAAAAACTATATGGTTTTCAAATTATCTTCGTGGACAGCTTCTTTAGTTGCACTCGGACTGTATATTATTTGGACTAAACTCACCGAACATCACCATTCAAAACTTCTTCAAGCATCTACTCTTGTGATTACAATGATAATTGCCCTAAATTCTAGTTACAATTCAGTTAGATTACTTGTTAACAATGTTCGAGACTATCGATCACATCCGTCAATAACTTTTGCTAATAGCGCCACGCCTGTATTTGTCCGCAGCCGCCCTGAAATTGCCTACGGAAGAACCAGCGTATTTTATGATCCAACCTGGGTATCTAGATTAGCCGCTTGGAAAAATCTGCCCATAGTTCTTAAAAATGAAAAAAATTAACACTATATAAATCTTTTTGTTTTATGATGTCATTATTGATTATTTTCTTTGTTCTATTCTCGGCTCTATTCTTTGGAACCCCCTTACTGATGCTTTTTGGTGCTATAAAAGACAATGACAAACGATACTTATTCGCCCCCTTCATTGGTCTATCGATTATAGTACTTTTTCTACAGAATCTTGTGTACTTAAATATCCCCATCAAACACAGCTACTGGATTTTATGGCTTATTGGATTACTCCTTTGGATAGCCGTAATCTATTTTAAAAAGTTCATTGCACCGTCTAAGAAGATACTACTCGTATTCTTAAGTGCTTTTATTTCTTTAATCATTAGTGGTGGTTGGGGATATATTTATACTGATTACAACGACTGCTATGGTGAGTGCTGGCAAGACCAATACAACTATGTTGCACAATCACAACTACTAGTGGACAGACCCTTTAACACAACGTTTCAAGATATTAATAATAAACCATACTTGATTCAAGGCGTTGTGGGAAAAGAATCAAGAATTGGTCAAGATGTAATTAATGGCTTCTTTGCAGCAACGACCTCTAGTAACACCAGCAACTTCTTCAGCACTGTTATTCTATTATTACCATTTCTTTTGACTATATCGATGTACTTACTATCTAGTAAGTTTTTAGATGACCAGATTGCATTATACACTGCAATCCTAGCGGGGATATCTCCTATTATCACAAAAATACATTTAGAGAACTTTCTGTCTCAATCAATTTTCATTCCCTTCCTGTTTATAATTCCATCACTGATTTTTCTTATAATTGAAAAAAAGAAGTTTTTCGATTATCTAATTCTGAGCATAATTATCACTACAGCAATCAGTATATATTTTGAATTCACAGCAGTGATACTTGGCATAGTTACTTTGAGCATTATTAGCGCTCTGTGCAATTATAATCACCACATTAAAGGACACGCAAAAAGATTGGTTCTTTATACTATACTACTGCCCATCATTGTATTCCTCCTAAATCCGACTTACGCGTCAAAACTACTATCTGAGACAGTCTGGGTAAACTATTTGAATGTAGGATTACTAGACCACATTTATCCCTTTGCATTTGAGCGGACTATGATACCAATTATTTTCTGGGGCGATACTATTTTAAAAGACATCATCAATTCCCTGAATACATGGTGGGGGGAAAAGACATTATTTGTCTTAAATATGAGCTCATTCTTGTTATTTTTCATTTCTATCGTCGGATGGGGAAACAGATTCATTAAAGAAAAGTTTAAAAACATCCCTTTAATCATTTGCCTGGGAATTCTACTGGTACCCTTAACATTTTTTGCTAGCCCAAAAGACCTGCCATATCAGTTTTTCAAGCTCTTTGCAGCAACGTTTCCTCTACTTATATTGGGCCTAGTAATAGGAGTGAACGATATGCTTGAGACGATGAAGTTCAAAAAAACGGCATTTTCATTGTTTTTTTTAACCCTATTTGTCATCTTTACCATTGCAGATATTAGTCTGACACTTCCAACCTTACGTGCAGATGGAATAATAACCTACACAGCCAACGAAGGGTACAATATTTACAAGGATACAAAGTTTAAGGAGGCAAGAAAGTTTTTGTCTACTTTAAAAAACACAAACCTCGTAATTGACCCTAGTTCTAACCATATTATTAATGCCTGGCTCTCTTATTTCGCAAGAGAAAACAATATCTGGCTTTTAAGTAATAATTATGTCGATATTGGAACCCTAAAAAGTAGAGGCAACAATGGCGATATTTTCCTCAACCTAGATCACGTCCCTACGAATGCATTGCTTTATTCATATAGCGATAATTCGTTAAAGCCATTTAATAGAACTGAAGCAGAAAAGATTCGAGAGACTAAAAGGTACCTGAAAAAGCTATAATACTAACCAATTACCGAATCTTACGTAAAGAAAGATTTAATACACCTCATTGTGGAACTTACTGGCGGTAAGGGTGAAATAGTATGGGAAAAATCCAAATCAGGTGGTCCCCTTCAACGTAGCTGAGAGGTCAATAAGAAGGCCCCCCTGAGAAAAACCAACGAATGGCAGAAGAAACAATCAACTTATGGAGTTGTAAACAGCTAAAGTCTTTCGAGCGCACCCATCCCAAGAGAAACTTTCTGCCTGAGCCAAACCCTTTTTCCTCAGGTCTTTAACTAAAGCAGGATCCATGAGTAATTGAAGCAGAGCATCGGTAATAGTATCAATGTTACCAGCATCAACTAACAGGGCAGCATCACCAGCCACTTCTAACAGTGAGGAATTATTAGCAGTAATTACCGGAACGCCACAAGCCATGGCCTGTAGAAGAGGCAATCCAAACCCCTCATAATGACTGGGGAAAACGAAACAAGTCGCACCGCTATAAAGATAGCGCAAATCATTTTCATCTACATAGCCAATAAACTTTACTCGCCCTTCGAGCTTTCTTTCTTTTAACAGATCAAAAATCTTCCCATCTAGCCACCCCTTGCCCCCACCAATTACAAGCTGATATTGATGCTTTATTTCCTGAGGAAGCATGTCATAGGCCATGATCAAGCCATCAATATTCTTTCGTGGCTCAACCGTACCTAAGGCAAAAATATATTGACCAGATACGCCATACTTGTTCACAACTCGCTGAATTTCCTCTTTATCATGCACAGGATAGTAATATGCCCGATCATACCCCAAAGGAGTCACCACAATCTTTTCTTCCGGACAGTGAAAATGCTCCATCAAATCTCTTTTTGTGTGCTCTGAAATAGCAATAATCTTTTCAGCATATTTAACAGCATCAATAGTCCCACCTAGGCAGTGCTCAATATTAGCTTTCTGATGATACTGGGGATGGGTGTAAAAACTCACATCATAAATTGTTGATATCCATTTTCCTTTGTAGCCGGTCGGCGTCGAGAAAGTAGTTGAATGAAGCAGATCAATGTCCCCTAATAAAGTCGCTCGCGAAATCCTAGAGTCATTCCATAAGTAATCAATCCATTGTTTGGGCAAATTTTTATACTTATACCGAAATTGCTCTGCATGCTGCAAAGGAATGTCGACAGCCTTAAAATCAGGATGGTAAATATAATAAAAAAAGGGAAACAGGGTATACTTAAAAGGTGAATCAAGCTGGGCCAAATACTTAACCAAGTTATATGAATAGGTGCCTACACCAGCTCTGCTCCCAGGGACAAGACTAATATCAATACCTATATTCATCTTTTCTTATTAGGAAAACCAGCAGCACTCACCCATCCCAGAAATAGCCGAATGCTACTTAAGGGGATACGATGATTAAAACGCACAAAGTTTATTGCCGAATACCAAGAAAGCATGATTGCAAAACCAATATTTTTTAGAATCCCCTTGCGATCATTATGAACAATGAGGGGATAGGTGTGGGCATAAGCATAAATCCAGTTTGCATGAACAGTACCATAATGCCTCTTAACTACTGTCAATATCTCTTTATGAACCTTATGACGCTGACCTAAAGTCTTGGTCTCATCATACAAACGAGTACTTGCCAGGTGTTCTGAGATAAATCCTAATTGAAACAATTTGCTTACTCTAATCCAATAATCATAATCCATTGCAAAATTGAGTTCATCATTCAAATATCCAATTGTATCAAGCACATTACGTCGCCAGAATGTCGTGGGCTGACAAATTGGACAGGTTGCATGCAGAGAGCAAAAATCGCACGCGTGAGAAGGATATGGCTCAATAAAAACACCCTCCTTGCCTATATGGTGTCCTTGACCATGAACAAAAGCGACAGCAGGATTTTTTTTGAAAAAGTCGACAACCTTTTCTACAGCTTCTAGATTATAAACATCATCCGAATTTAACCAAGCCACAATATCTCCCTTTGCACGCCGCAACCCTTTATTAATTGCATCGGTTTGCCCCCTATCCTTTTCTGACACCCACTGTATCTGATTAGGATAGAGATCAGCATATTTCTGGATAATAGACACACTTTTATCTCTTGAGCCGCCATCCACAATAATATATTCAATGTTTTTATAAGTCTGACCAATAACACTCTTTATCGTCTCTTCAATAAATTGTCCCTGATTATACGAGGGCGTAATTATGCTAACAAGAGGTTGCTCAGGTGATGACGGTAAGAAAGCATTTTCTCTCCCATGCCAGCGCGTGGTAAGTAGCTGCTCTAATTGAGAAATAATCAAAAGTGCTGACTTGGCATAAGAAAACTGTTTAGCTACCTCATGTCCCTTTCGTACCAAACCTTTTGCCAAACTTTTATCATCGAGCAATTGGCTTACCTTTGAAGCTATGTCTAAAGGATTCTTAGGGTCAACATAAAGAGCGGCATCCCCAACAATCTCTGGAATACTAGTAACATTTGAGGCGACAATAGGACAATCCGAACGCATTGCCTCTACCAAAGGGATACCAAATCCCTCAAACAAAGAGGCAAATACAAGCATTTTGGCATTGCGATAAATATAGGGCATGTCTTCTCGAGCGATATGGCCCAAATAAAAAACTTTCTCTGCCAAATCATTTTTTTCTATGTAGTCTTTAATATCCTGATGGGCATTGCTTGCCGCTCCAGTAAAGACGAGGTGTAATTTGGGGTAAACTTTCTTCAAAAAACTAAATGCCTTCAGCAAATTAATATGATTCTTATGCGGCCAAGTATTTGCTGGGAAAAATAGATAATCATCAGGCAAAGTGTACTTCGCTTTAACTTCTTTTTCACGCTGAGTAGTATGAGGCCCAAAGAACCACTGCTCACAATCCAAATGAGCGACGATCACCTTATCAGCAGGCTGCTGCAGAAAGTGACAAATATCTTTTTTAGCATCGTGAGAAATAGTAATAATCAAGTTCGCCTTCTCTGCGGAAAGAGCAATTTGCTGACGACGCCAGGTTAGTTCTTCTTCTGAAAAAAACTGGGGATAATATTCATGCTGCATATCTGCCAGCACAAAAGCCGATGGAATGGAAAGATCAAGTGGATCAAGCACCATAAGCGGACTCCACCACACATCAATCGCCGACTCGGGAATAATCTTAGTCAAGTACTGCGAAAGTGCCGTTAAGTTCTCCAACCAAAAAGGGACTGACACCAACTCATATTGCTCAGCATCATCAATTGTTTTCAAAACTTTTTCATGACCGAAAAGCACATATGTATGCTGCGGTGCAACAAGCGGAAAGTGATGTATCCAAGCACGAATACAATGCTCAATGCCGCCATTTACGCCTGGATTCAAGTGAGTGAGGTTTATACCAATCCTCATAAGTTATTTTTCAAAAACTAAAGCATAATCCCCATATAAATGCGCTTTTGCAGTATCAGTTTCAACATCTGGTATATCGGGCACAATTGGAGTACGAAAAAGACAATTCAAACGCTTAAGCCCAAACGATTGAGCGATAAACGTCACCACCTCTGGAAAGAGCGGCTTCTGATGGGTTAAGTCTGTATAAAAGTGCTGATAGGCCTGCGGACAAAGTGGATTTACTGTTTCAAGTACAAGTTTTTTCCCCGGGGTAAGCTTGCGCTGCAATAAGCAGAGCAAATTCTGCAATTGTAGAAACTCCAAATGCTCAATCACCTGAGCGGAAAAAACTCCACCCAGACTGTCATCCTCTGTGGCCACCAAGTATTCAAACGCATCACCGCAAATTACCTTTAATCCTTTTTTAGCACAGTAGGCGCACATATTGGCATCTAGCTCTATACCAGCAGCATCAATCTGCTTTTCGGCTAGCAGTGTCAAAAATTCACCGCGCCCACAACCAATATCTAACACATTCTGGCAATTTTCAAAAAAACCGATATAGACACTTTGTCTCTCTCTAATAAGCTCTTCGCTACCGCGAAAAGCATTTTCAAAATCTACATAATTCACCTCAGGCAATTGCGCAAGCTTATCCTGTAGCTCAGCTTTTGATTGATTATAATGAACAAACTGCTCCAATTTACGCAACTTGTGCTGCAGCAACAATATCTCTGTTTCATTGTGATCGACCCGCTCCACTGTCGTATTTACCACATCACTAACAATTACGTGAAACTTCTCAATGTGGCGTAGCCGTTTTCTATTAGTACTCAGAGACAGTCGCAAAGCCAAATAGATTCTGCCTAAAAGTGACCGAATCGTATGTACAAATGACTTTATCATAGTGTAAGTCCAACTAATTCCAAATCATGCTTCACCATTCGTTTCACTAAAGTAGAAAAATCTGTCTTGGGTGACCAACCAAGTTGAGCCTTTGCTTTACTATAGTCACCAACGAGCAAGTCAACTTCAGCTGGCCTAAAATAGCGAGCATCAATTTCCACAATTACCTTTCCTGTATTGCGATCTATGCCTTTTTCTGCAAGATCACTTCCCTCCCACACCAAATCCATGCCTAACAGCCTAGCTGCTTCTACCACAAATTCACGCACAGTGTGAGTTTGTCCAGTGGCAATAACATAGTCATCTGCTTGAGGCTGTTGCAGCATTAGCCACATTGCCTCGATATAATCCTGTGCATGTCCCCAGTCCCGAACACTATTAAGATTTCCCAAGTACAACTTAGAATCAATACCAGCCTTGATTCTAGCTAAACCTCGAGTGATCTTTCTAGTAACAAAAGTTTCCCCACGACGCTCTGATTCATGGTTAAACAAAATGCCATTACAAGCAAACAAATTATAACTTTCGCGATAATTCTTGGTAATCCAATAAGCATACAGCTTGGCACAGGCATAAGGAGATCTTGGATAAAAAGGGGTTGTTTCTTTCTGCGGTATTTCCTGCACTTTGCCGTACATTTCAGAAGAAGAAGCTTGGTAGAATCTAGACCGTAAACCATTTTCTCGAATAGCATCTAATAAACGCAAAGTACCCAAACCAACCACATCAGCAGTATATTCAGGAATATCAAAGCTTACTCGCACATGACTTTGAGCGCCCAAGTGGTAAATTTCATCTGGCTGCAACTTGGCTAACAAGCGCGATAAATTACTGCTGTCACTCAAATCGCCATAATGCAGAAATAACTTCACGTTATATATAGCAGGATCATTATATAAATGATCTATACGCCCCGTAGTGATCGTGCTCGTCCTCCTGATCAGTCCGTGCACTTCATAGCCCTTTTCCAAAAGCAACTCAGTTAAATATGATCCATCCTGGCCTGTTATGCCGGTTATAAGAGCTTTCTTCATAAATAATAATCGCAATTATCCTTTTAGTTTTCGCCTCCAATAATCCAAAATATCTCTTAAAGTAAGCTCAATAGAATATTCCAGAGGACAAGGCCCTATGATATTAGACAATTTGCTAATATCTGCAACTAACAAAGTTGTATCTTGTGATCGTACTTTTTCTTGATCAATGAAAATTTGTATTGGAACAGTAGCAAATGAAATTATTTTATCTAATAAATCCCCCAACTGGTACCCTATACCACTCCCCACATTGTAAATGCTGTGCACCTGTCCATTTAAGAGCAACTGATGATACATTTTCACAATATCTCTCACATCCATAAAATCTCTTACCGATTCAATATTTCCCACTCTAATAATAGGCTCTTGTAAACCCAACTCAATAGCAGCGGCTTGTTTACACCAATCAGACAAAACAAACTCCTCATTTTGCCCCGGACCAGTATGATTAAAACTACGAGCGATTATCCAAGGCAATTCATAGTCTTGCAACAACCCTTCTGCATCAACTCGAGACTGAGCATATGGTGAATTAGGCCGCACAGGCTCATCCTCAGAAATAGAAGCTTTAGCCGAAACACCATATATGACTGCTGACGACACATATAAAAGTCTGGCCTGAGGAACAAACTTTTGTAAGGCACTCACAACATTTCTTGTCCCTTCTACATTAATTTGCTGAGTTAATTCAGCCTCCAAGAAACTTTTTTTAACAGAAGAAAAACCGGCAAGATGAAAAACCAACTCCGGTTGAATCTGTTGGACAATCTGACACATCATTTCTTTGTCTAACACACTAGCAACAATATAGCGATCCAGAGGATCGGGTTGATCTCCAATCCCCCAAACATCATTACCTTGATCTCGCAAATATGGACATAGATAGTGTCCAACAAATCCGCCAGCACCAGTAACTAGAACCCTCATAATTTCGTGCCAAATGTGCACCTATTATTCATTGATATGTTTGAAAAATCAAATCAAGCAATGATCTTTCTTATTAACAACAAATCATCGTGTCATCAAAGCTGAAATTCAAAGGCAATTAAACCTTCATCATTGTTACACTTTTGTACATAAAAAACGAACTTTTTATCTTGCCAGTCATAAACAGTGCCATTGACGTGGTGAAATGCAAGTGTCAACAAAAACTTTCCTTGAATAACCGGCAATTTAGGACAAACAAGATCCAAGACTCCTTGATCTCCTAAGAATAATCTTTTCCCCTGCAAATGAGTATTCGTTCCATAAACTAAGCCATTATCATCACTATAAATTGCAATTCCTAAAACAGGAGCAGCAAGATGTTTATCAACCTTTCGATAATGAAGTTTAATTGTAAAAGCATCTCCTGAAATAAAAGTTTTATTATTATGACCAAATCTATCAATAAACTCAACCTTGGTAATTTCGATAGGCTTATCTACACCATCATTCCCAGTACCATCTGGCGTACTTTCCCTAGAATTCACATCGGTATAAAGATAGCGATCGACAACTTCATTTGAGTCTCCGATCATTTCGACTTTACCATCCTTCAAATATAATACGCGATTGCAAAACTGACGAATCACACCTAAATCATGAGAAACAAACACAATTGTTTTCCCGCACTTTTTGAACTTTCTAAAAACATCTAAACACTTCTGTTGAAAGCTAGCATCCCCCACCGCCAGCACTTCATCGAGCAAAATAATATCGGTATCAGCTTGAATTGCTACTGCAAAAGCTAAACGCACCTGCATACCACTAGAGAAAAACTTCAGCTTCTGATCCACAAATGCTTCCAACTCAGCAAAAGCGATAATCTCGTCAAAACGCCTATCGATTTCAGCTTTAGCAAGTCCTAAAATAGCAGCATTTAGATAAACATTTTCTCTGGCTGTCATTTCGGGGTTAAACCCCACCCCCAATTCTAAAAATGGTGAAATCAAACCATCAATTTTTACCAAGCTGCCTTTGTCGGGCTTATAAATCTTCGCTAAAATCTTTAATAAAGTTGATTTGCCTGAGCCATTTCTTCCAATAATCCCAAAGAATTCACCTTTTTTTACCGAGAAATCAATATTATTGAGAACCTTAAACTGTCGCTTAGGATTACGACGATGCAAATTAAATAAGGTATCCTTTAGGGTATTGCGTTTTTCTGTGGGCACAATAAACGTTTTCGTCAGATGCTTAACACTAATCACGACCGGCTGTTCCGGTAGACGTTGTTTTTTTCGTTGTGCTAGTTTCTTCAAGTTTTTCATAAAGCGCTAAAGTTCTTCCGCCGCCCGAGGCTCGAAATGATTGAAAACAAACCAGCCAATCATAAAGGCAGTGATTGCGGCTAAATAAACATACAGAAAACCAATAAAACTCGGCAATTGTCCTTCAATGAGAAACAAGCGTGAATACTGAATAATGCCTGTAATAGGATTGAGCAATAAAACAAATTGGTACCTTTCTGGCACAAAATGCAAAGGATACACAATTGGTGCTAGCCAAAAACCAATTTGCAGCAAGACCTCCCAGACCTGATTAATATCACGAAATTTGATATAAAGCCCTGCCAATGCCAAAGATATTCCCATACAGAAGACATATAATGGTACAAGCATAGACACAAACAAGAGCATACAAGCGTTAAATGGTAATCCTGCTAAAAAAGCAAAAATCAAAAACACCAAGAGATTAAAAAACAAACCGATAAAGGCACTGACCGTAGAAGCTAAGACTACAATGACACGAGGGAAATAAACCTTTTTAATGATACCTACTTTAGTGGCCAATGAAGCTAACCCTACCGTCGTAGATTCTGTAAAAAAGTTCCAGATCATAATGCCCAACAGCAAATAAAGCTGATAATTTGGAATATCCCAACGCACAAATGTAGAAAAAACAAACCACATTACTCCAAAAAGCGACAATGGCTTGAGCAGTGACCAGAGATATCCTAAATAAGAACCATAATATCGCAGCTTAAAATCATTGGCAGCGATCACCCATAGCAATTGCCAAAAATTATTTCTTTTCATCTTCTAGTTTGTGGAACAAAGTCATAATTGATTTAGCATACTCATCCCATGAAAACAATCTTGCTTGAGCCAGAGCAGCTTGCCTCATCCGCTGATACAGGACCTTATCCTTTACAAGACTATGCATCGCGAGTGCTAATTCATGAGGTTTATAGGGATTTACATATAATACAGCCTCTCCCCCAACCTCGGGTAAACTTGAAGCATTTGAACTAATACAGACTGCCCCGCAAGCCATTGCCTCCAAAAGGGGCAAACCAAAGCCTTCATATATGCTCGGGAAAATAAATATCTCTGCTTGTGTATACAAAGCAGGCATATCCTCCCGCTTTACGTAATCGGTTAATATAATATCGTCACGATAAGGTGATTCCTCTATCCGTTTTAAAGTAGCTTCATATTTCCATCCTTTTTTTCCTGCCAAGACCAATTGAAACTTCTGCTGATTCTCATCACCACTCTTAGCACACTGTGCCCGCCATAAGTCATAAGCTTCTATTAATAAAAGTACATTTTTACGCGGTTCCAAAGTCCCAATATACAGAAAGTATGGCGACTTTATGTGATAAGTAGCCAATACTTTTTGATTTGAGTTCGGTACGAACATGCTATCTTTTCCCAGAGGTATCATAGTCACTTTGTCTTTTGACCAAGGATAGAGGCGGCACAAGTCCTTGGCAGTACTGCGAGAATATGTGATCAGCAAATCCGACCTCTTAGTAATAAAAGGCAAAAAAAGCTTATGGATAACAGCACTCGCTTTTGTATGCATCTCTGGCATCAGAACAGGCGTCAAGTCATGAATGGTGTTTATACGTTTTATGCGTCTAGGCAGATTGAATGGCCCTGAATGTCCCATATCCCATACAGCATCCACCTTTAGCTTGCGAATAAGTTTTGGCACAAAATAAAACAGCCGAAACCCAGCATATCCTAAAACAGAGCGGTTGTTCGGAATAATATAATGCTCTGTGCCATCAAAAAAAGGATTTTCCTTAGTGTGGATAAACACATACTGGTTATGGGTATCATGCCTAAGCAAAGAACTAATGACCTCCCTGGCATAAATATGAACCCCGGCATACTGTTCATCAATTGGATCCGCAATGATTGCAACACGCATATATATTAAGCACGTAAGTTTTTATAGAGTTGTTCATAAGACACACACGTGTTTTCCCAAGAAAAGTGCTTGGGAGGAATTTTTAAAAACCTGTCATGAGCACCTTCTATGACCGCTCTCAGCATATCATCACTATTACCAGGTTCAATAAAAATTGCTTTTCCGCTCACAACTTCAGGTAAAGCATCGACCTTGCTGACTATTAACGGTATCTGCATTGCCGAAACTTCAGCCGCAAAAAAACCAAAACCTTCAGTTAGGGAAGGTATAATCACTGTATTTGCAATGGCGATATACTGCGGCAATTGATTTCTTGGTACGGAATCAAGCACAATTATCAAGCTCTCCAAAGCATGTGTCTGAATAAAAGCTCTGATACGTTCGTACTCAGTAATAGGATGCTTGCCCAAAATAAATACAAACTGCATTTCAGAACTAAGCATTGCCGACTTCAAGTCTCGCAGCTTCTTTATAGTTTGGAGCAAAACCCATATCCCCTTCGTAATACCACTCCTACCTGCATACAAAAAAACTTTGGTTTCAGTAGCAATCTTTAACTGTTTACGCAAAGCAGTATTTATTGGTTGGGGTTTAAATAGCTCAGTATCAATCCCACAATAAACTTTTCCTACTTTTACTGGGGCAATTTTATTAACAAGCAACTGTCTCCTAGTGCTGTCCGAAATTGCCACATAATAATCAAACACATGGCTGAACAAGTACTTTTCATATAAATAAGCCATTACGCCTGATGCACGCAGCGACAACCAACGTGTGCCCAAATATTCATAGACAGTTAAGAGTACTTTAGCAGAGCACAATTTTCGCAAACGAGCAGCTAAAACTCCAGCCGCATAGGGACCAGCTTGAATAATATCAGCGTCCTGACACAGTTGTTTTGCCAAGCGGAAAGCTTGGTACGGAAATAATGCACGTTGCCAAGTTTTCACCCGAAACACACTGACACCATTCACCATCTCTTGCGCAAGCACATTGGAAGACATCTGCGTCAAAACTATGACCTCGTGCCCGCGTTTGACCAACCCTTCCGCTAAATGCTGATAAAGAATTTCAGCTCCACCGATTGCTGGATAATAGTAATCTACAATGAACAGTATTTTCATAGTCTTTTGGCTGCAAAATGGTTATACCAAAAGTGGACAGAAAGCAAAAACCATAAAGAAAATACAAAATAAAAGGGCAGATTATGCTTTGCAAACTCATGCCATCCATCCCCCAACAGCACCGTCACTACCAATAGTGGCAACAACACAGTAAGAGTCATGAGCAATAACACTAGCTCGGTTTTTCGTACATAAAGAAACATATAAATCAACTGAGCAATGCTAAAGAGCATGCCTGGCAGAACCAATAGTTGTAAAAGATATTGCCAGCCCCATAGCGGCTCATCAGCAATGACCATAGTGCTACTAAATTCTGCTGTTCTATTGCCCAGATTATCAGGACGAATATCTGAAACAAGCAGCATTGAGGCAGAATATAGCCTAGAAATAAAGAGACCAGGATGGGTAAGGTAGTACATTCCTATCTGGATACGATTTGCTTTCTGATAAAAATCAGCTTGTAAATCAGTAGGAAAGCTCACAGTCCAGAAGTCCTTGCCAACAAATGTAAGGTAACGTTCATCAGATAAAGAAAAGTCTCGTAAAACATCCGCCGCATTATCTGTAGCAACCATCCCCTTAAAAAACGAATTGAATATATTAGGTTGAGCAGTCTCATCATCATTCAGCAAATTAAAACAAACTGCAACAATCACAGCAAGAATAACCAGACTGCTTTTAAGCCAAAGCCTACTTACATTTCTATATTTTACTAATACCGGCACTGCTAGCAGTGCAAATATAGTGCTCGGCACTTTGGTCAAAATGAGTAAGATAAGAATTCCCGCTTCAATAAAAAAGTTGCCATTCTTACGCAAATACAAACCCACGAATAATAACAGGAAAATCAGCACTGCACTTTCCTGATAAAAAGACACAAAGTAAGGCGTAAACACTAGGCTACTTAAAATATAAACAGCCACTAAAGAGAAACCACAAAATTGCTTGAGAGATTTCACCATGAAAAAGCGCAACAGAAGATAAAAGCCCAAGCCATATCCTAAAACATGAACACCTCCCAACAACAACAAAGAGAAAATGTGGTTGTGAATTACGAAAGAGATCAGATAGGCAATTCCCACAAAGAGCAGACCAGAGCTTAATGGCTCACCTGTTCCTTGGTATTCTCGCAAAAAGTCGGTTTGCAAGAATTGAAAGAACGAATATTCAGCACCTGCTGGATACACTAAGTCAAAAGGCTTCATCAACCTCCAGTAATCATGATTATCAGCTAAGCCAAGCGCATTTGGCCAGATAAGACGAACAAACAAAGAGGCAACAAAAGCCACCGTGGTAATATACAATAGGCCCAGCTTCACTGTTTCAGCCAGCGTCAACTGATACCAAGTCCGCCTCATTGCTGATCTTCTGGATACCGCGCCTCTTTTAAAGCTAATTCGCGCACTACTTTTGTGAGTCGCATTTCAAGCAGCTCATACGCCATAAGCAGTTGAAAGACAATAAAAAATAGGATAGTCATACCCAAAAAGAAGATCAAACTTAAACCCGACTTTACTCCCAAAAAGCTAGCCACCACATCGATGGACCCAGGGACACCACCCAAATAGCCAACAGCTCCCCAAATGAGCACAATTGCCACAATTTCTCGCCAAGTCTTTTCATGGCGGCGATAATGCGACACAGCTTTACCAATCATGAGCAGAGCAAATACGGGTGCGATGAGATTAATGATTGTGAATGACATGGAGATTAAGGATTATGATTGTAGATTGGTAAAGGAAATCTTAGCGCATGAGACTGCGGATTACTAGCTTGCAAACAGTTACTAACCCTGTAGACAGGTTTTGACCTTTGGCCAAGGTATCAGCTGAGTAATATACCCTAATTGGGTATTCAGCATAGGTTAAATTGCCGTCAGCAACCTCTCTTACAATTTCAGTACAAAACTCAAAGCCATTGGCCGTGATACGAATTTTCTCTAGTGCCGTTCGCGTAAACACTTTTAAGCCAGACTGACTATCAGATAGAAAAATTCCCGACAGCAAGAAGGTAACAATATTAGCAACAGTATTGGCCAAGCGGCGCAAAACTGGAACGGAGTTTTCTTGCAAAAACCTACTGCCGAAAATCACATCTTTTTTAGTTGCTTGTATATAAGTGAGCAGTTTATCAATATCGCCAACCTCATGCTGACCATCAGCATCACAAGTAACCACATAGGTAGCGCCTAACTTATAGGCATACTCTAAGCCGGTCTGAGTTGCCGCACCCGGGCCACAATTGACCAAATGGCGCAAAACATGAGCCCCTGCCTGATGAGCAATAGCACAAGTTCCATCACTACTACCATCATCCACAACTACCACCACCTTTTTATTAGCAACCAGCTTATGTACCAGTGCACCAATATGACTTGCTTCGTTATACGCTGGCATTACCACTACAGTCATTGGCAATTCTTGCCCCCAGCTCTGACCTCTGACCTCTGTGCTCTGAGCTAATATCTGTGTCATACTATTTTATTTCAAAAAGAATAATGCCATTGCGAGTATTGGTAGGGTCAGTAGGGGCCACTGCCGTAAGAGTAGCTCTAGCAAAATCCATAAAGCGTTTCGTCTTTTGATGCAAAGTGCCATTCGGATCTTTTTCAATGCTGGCGGTATTTGTATCATAAATGAGGTACTTAAAACCTAGTGTTTTTAAACGCTCTAGAGTACGCACATTACTTGATCCATCACCATCGATACAAGTAAACACATCTAATTGAGCGTCATCAAATACACGTTCACGATTATTATCGATGAAGTAGTTAATAAATGTGCCAATACGATACACATAATGATCTACGTCACTGTTAATCGCTTTAATAATTGCCGGGTAAAGAGGATTGGTGGTAGCTAAGACTTGGTCAGCTGATCTTACACCAAAGGAATAAGCTAAAAGGTTGGAACTTCCAAACTTTGTTTCTCGTAATAATGTAGTCGCAAGTAGCCCAATTACCAAAGCGAGAGTGAGCATTCCTCTCAGCACTTTTGAAATCGTTGGTGCAAGTAACCATGCTCTTACCACAAGTAACAATGCAAACAAAAACCCAACAACTCCGTACCAAGGAACACCCGAGGCAACAAAAAGCCAGAAATACCAACAAAGAACAAAGAGCATAATGATATTCTGCCAGAACTTTCTTTCTTCTAATTCTGTTTGTCTGTCATATAAAGAAAAAAACACGAGTTCCCCCAATAAAATGGTCGGCACATAGGGAATAATAGTAAAGCCAGGCAAAATAAAATCTAAGACTGGTAGCATTACACCAACCACACCAAAGAAAAGCAGACTCCACACTCCAGAATAAAAAAGACTCAGCAAAGCAATAAATGCCAAAAACACAAATCCAATATCGACATAAAAGCCTGTCTGGTTGAGATTCATCGTCATTTCCCAAGGCACGACCGCATAACGGGCTAAGCCAGTATCTCGTGAAATATAACGTCCGAGTTCTTCACTAACAGCAGTAAAAACACATGAGGCACCAGGATCAACTCCAATAGCATTCCAATTAATTCTTGGCGCTGGAGCAGGTCCTCCCCACATTATTGCTTCAACAGTAAATGCTCCTGCCTCTACTACATTTTTAATCAACCACGGAGAGAAAACGAACAAACTCGCCCCCCCAACTATCACCAAATATTTTAAACAAGTGATTAGACGCTCTTTGTGCCAAACTGCTATGCCTAGCGCAAATAAAGCAATAACAGCAGAAACACTCGCAATACTCAACCGCGTCGTTGCAGGAATATCAGGTAGAGTTACAAATTTGTAAAAGTAGAGACTGTTGATCAACGCAAAAGTAGCAATGCCTGACCAGGGCCCACCGAGACGCCAGGCAACAATAGCTAGTATGGGAAACAAGGCAATTGCTGTAGTAATTTTGATTGCCAAAGCTGTGCCCACAAATACACCAGTCAATACCAGCAAACGTACAAAACGACTTTTATTTTCACGCTCTTGAATCGCCAAAAGCAAGCAGAGAAAGGCAACTATCAAGAAGAAAAACAACCCCATATCAGTCTTGAGATCAGCAAATGACTGATGCATAACCATGGGTAATGAATACATGACAGCAGCCATCAATAAACCAGCCTGACTAGAGATAAACTGCTTACCAAAAGCGTAGAGGGCATAAATTGCTAACACACCACCTAACCATGAGAAGAATAAAGCCACGGTTGTAGAATGAGCGATCGTAAAGCCTAGTGCAGTAATTAACATATAAGCCTGTCCCGCATAGCCAGGCAACAACCCCTGATGGGAGGCAATTTGTCTAGGGAAGTTCATATATACACCCATATCATCCCAACCAATTGGGAATGGTCGTGCCACATCAATAATATTCATCGCTAAAAGCAATGCCAAAACAAAAAACAAAAACCACGAAATGGTATTGTAACCAAAAGACAATACCACGGGCTCCCAGAACAAGTCATTAATCAGCTTTTTCCCTACAGGAAAAGAAAAAGCAACAATCAGCACTGCTAAGGCTACCAATGGCCCAACACTAAACAAACCCATCTGTCCCAGAATAGAAGAGACAAAGATAAACACACTCATTCCAAGTCCAATTGACACTGCAATTCGCACGCTTCTTTCGCGAAAGGTGGTATTTGCCAGTTGCAATAATCTATAGCCAATTAGCGCCATTAACAGCAAGAACAACAACAAATAAAAACAAGTCATCCCCCACAATGCCATAAATGATGTCATAGCCGCCCCCCACCCAACAGCATACTTACTGGAGAAATCCGATTGAAAAAAATAAATACTTAAGAGTAACAACAAAAATCCTTGTGCATAAAGAAAAAGAGCTACCGGCCTTAAAGAAAAGGTTACTAGCGCATTACCATGATAGAGAAATCTATACAAAGATAGTCCAATCGCCAACACCGCACATATCATCAACAAAAGCCATGTAATGCCAGCACCGCAGAACAAGGCTCCTCCACTGGGACAAAAGCTCGCCAAGTCCAATGCCGCTGAGTTGAAATAATAGGGGTGATAATAAAAATAACTCGCACCAATAAAAATGAGGAAAAGTATTGCTGCAACAGTGCGGAGTATTTTTTGCATGCGTGTGCCTAATTAAGCAGTAGGAGTATAACAAAACCTCAAATAATTTCTATTCAAAAATAGAAAAAGCTCCAAGTGGAATCACAACTTGGAGCTTGCATCTCTAAAGAAACAAATATTTAGTTTTTAACAGCAAGCTTTTTAGCAGCATTAGCCTTTTTTCGCGCTGCGCTATTAGGACTAATCACATGCTTTTTAGCTGCCAAATCAATGGCTTTATACAATTTAGGCAAAACAGCCTCGGCTTCTTTTGTCTGCTTATTAGCAACAAAGCGGTTAAACTCTTTTAATTGTCCCTTAACAGCGTCCTTGGTCTTGAGATTAATTAAACGCTTTCTTTCACTTGATCGTACGTTTTTAAATACTGACTTAATAACTGGCATAGGAAAAATTATACAAAAAGCAGGTGCAAACTACACGACTGTGACTGCAGTTGTCAACACACAAACACACAAACATAGCAAGAAAAAAACTGCATTTTGCATTATAATTAAAAGTACAATCTGCCCAATATAGAGCCGTATTTACAAATAACAATAAATATTTTACAATAATATGATAACTTTCTTCCTTTATGAATAGTGTGGACATCTTAAATCAAATCGAGCAACTGCTTGAAAAAAGCCAGAACATCCTGATTATTTCACATACTTCTATTGACGGTGACGGGATTGGCAGTGGACTTGGTTTACAAATGGCACTTACCAAACTAGGCAAAAAAGTAACATTTTACTCTAAACACCCCGCCCCAGAAGCTTTTCGTTTTTTACCAGGTATCAACACCATTTCCCAAGAATTCAACCTCAATCAGGACTTCACAATTGAAATAGATACCACCCAAACCAAAATTGAAACGGTACAGACCCAGGAAGAAGGACCAAAGTTCCGCATCATCGTGACTCCCAAAAACGGCGTCCTTAACAAAGAAGATATCCGGCTGCTCAATGGCGACAAAAAGATCGACCTCATTTTCACCCTGGACGCTTCAACCCTAGAATACACAGGACTCATGAACGGCCCCCAAGCAGAACTATTTTATGAAACTCCGGTAATCAATATTGATCACCATGTTACCAATGAGCACTACGGCAAAATCAACTTTGTAGACGTAACAGCAACTTCCACCGCTGAACTGGTCCTCAATTTAATTGAGAGACTGGAAGAACAAGTGCCATTGATGGATGAAGATATGGCAACGTGTTTACTCAGCGGCGTAATTGTCGACACAGGAAGCTTTCAAAATGCCAACACCACTCCTCGTGCTTTTGCAGTAGCAGCAAGACTCCTGACAGCAGGTGCACGTCAACAAGAAATCATTCGCCATCTTTTCAAGATGCATGAGCTCTCAACTTTACGCTTATGGGGTAAAGCATTGTCTCATTTAGAACACGATGCCAGATTACATCTAGCATGGACAACTGTAACCAATGAGGACTTTACGCAGGCAAATGCACAGGAAAACGAACTGGACGGACTAATGGACCAGCTGATCACCAGCGCATCCGATGCCGACATTGTATTTATGATACGAGAATGTAATGACGGATCAACAAAAGTCAGTATTCGTTCAATAAAAAACATCGACATTACACCAATTGTGCTTCCTTTTAATGGTGGCGGCCACCAGCGAGCTGCAGGCTTTAAAATCACTGACAAGAGTTTTTCTGAGGCAAAAGAGGCTGCGATTCAGGCAATTCAGAAGTTTATGGAAGATTATCTTACTAAGTCCACCAACAAGCCAGATGAAAGCTTTCATCCCGTACAGTCAACCCTAAAAGAACCTCAACCGGCACCACAGATTGAGCCGGAGCCAATTTTCACACCTCCAGCACCAGCTGCTGCCGTTACACCGCCTGCAACCGTACCAGCACAGATGCCAGACATCGCTTCTTTGGAGCCAATGATACAAACTCCAACTCTGAATTATGTAGCTGAACCAACCACCACTCCTGTAGCCACTACAGAAAGTCACATTTCCTATAGTCAGCCCATTACCAATATTCCACCTTCAGGCATAAGCAATGCCCAAAAAGCAGAGCTGGAGAAAGCCTATGCTGAACCAATAACACCGCTACCAACCAACGATTTTCTAGGCTACAAACCAGAATCAAATCCAGAAAACAGCTTACTAAAAGAAAGCACCATTCAAACTCCTCAAGAAAAACAGATAGCTGAGGCGCAAACACTACCAGGAGCCCAAGTAGCAAATCCGCCGATAACGCTCAAGGTAACGACCAACGAAGAAAAAATGGATAACAATCCAAAGTTCTAGGTCACAAGAAAGCAAAAAAACGCTCAAAGACAGGATAGAACAAAAGTTTCCTCTTTCTCCCCCTTTTCTTTTTTTATCCTTCTTTGCTTCCTTGCGCCTTCCTCCCTTTCTTCATCCCGACTTCCGTGGAGGGATCCTGCCGGTGTAAGCTATATGCAAAGATAGAAGTTCATTGAGCGTTGGACGGCAAACGGCAAGATTTCTCGGCGTCGCTCCGCTTTGCTCGAAATGACGCTGAGAGAAGGAAATGAACACCTGTTCCTTTGAGTCCAGCCTCTCTTCTCCTCTTCGTAGCTTCTCCTGTTTCATTCCGAATTGCGAATTCCTAATTGCGAATTGTCATTCTCCCCTCTTCTGTTATTCTAGTTCTGTCTCTTTTGATACTCCGATGTTAAACATTAAACAGAATGTAAACCTTGCGATTCTCAGTTCCTTTCATATTGGCGGACCAGCCGAATACTTTGTGGAAGTAAAAACCGCAGAGGAGGCTGTCGAAGCAGTAAGATATGCTCACAGCAATAACCTACATCCTTTCTTCTTAGGAGCTGGATCGAACGTACTTTTTCCCGATGAAGGTTTAAAAGGATTAATCATTCGCAGTAATATTAATTTCATCGAACAAGACGATACCAAGTTAACGGTGGGTAGTGGAGTTTATACCACGACACTCGCCCAAAAATGCTTGGAAAAAGGCCTTTCAGGAATAGAGGCGCTCTTTGGATTGCCTGGCACCATTGGTGGAGCAATCAGAGGCAATGCCGGAACCTTAGGCACTGAAATCAAAGATGTATTGTCGACCGCCACAATCATTAATGACAATTTTGAGCTGCAAACACTGACACGTGAAGAACTAGATTTTGCCTATCGAGGCAGCAATCTGCTCAAAAAACATCCCATGTTCATTACACAATGTGTACTAAACCTTACCCAGGGCGAAACAGCAGCAATGGAAACCAAAATGATTGAAACAAAAAACTGGCGCCGTGAGAAACAACCTGGGGGCTTCACTGGAGGATCTTTCTTTAAAAACCCTCCCGATACAACTGCCGGTTATTTAATTGATACTGCAGGACTGAAAGGATTTAGCATCGGCGGCGCTCAGGTATCTACAAAACATGCCAACTTCATCACCAATACTGGTCGGGCAACAAGCAAAGATGTTATGATGCTCTCAGCTCATATTCAACAAGTCGTAAAAGAAAAGTTCGGAATTGAGCTTGTGCCCGAGGTTCATTTAATCTCTTTCCCTTAAATTTACCCATATGCAAATCAATATTCGCACCAAGGGAGTCACGCTTAGCGCAGAATGCCAGGAGTACGTTGAAAAAAAACTACTCACGCTCGAGAAATACTATAAAGAAGGTGATACTGACACCTGCCAAGCTCATATAGTAGTTGAGAAGAATACAGAGAAAGACGGTGCCAATGTGGCAGTTGAAGTAAGAATTGCTATTGGCAAAAAAGTTTTTCTCGCAACAGAAAAAGGCAGCACTATTGAGGAAAGCATAGATCTCATTCATGACAAACTAAAAATTCAATTACAGCGCAATCGAGAAAAGATGAAGGAACACCATGCTTAATGAGCCTACAATTTTTCAAAGTAGTGCTTGGCTAAAATTCCAAGGAACTTTGCCTGGTAGAAAAGCCGGCATGCTTGAAGGTGTGTATTGGACAGTGATGCCCACAATCATGGGCCAGCACTATCTGTTTATTAACCGCCCCCAGAACAAATCTCAAATTGCAAACCTGCTTCCACAAATAATTGCTTTAGCTAAAGCAGAAAAGTGTATTTATATAAAAATAGAGCCCAATTGGGAGAGAGAGGCAATCGAGCCGCTGTATGCATTAGGCTTTCATCAGTCTCCGTTTCATATTCAGCCCGATTGCACCTTATACCTGGACCTAAGGCAGGATGAGACTGATCTACTCAAACAAATGAAACCCAAGGGGCGATACAATATAAAAATCGCCACAAAACATGAAATTAATTATCAATGCTTTGACGAAAAACACCCCGAAATAGAAATTGCCCTACATGCTTTCTATAACCTTCTGGCAACCACTGCACAAAGAGACAAATTCGGCATTCATAGTCAAAGTTATTACCAAAAGTTCATCCAGGCGTTATATCCTTATAGCAAATTATATCTGGCATATTATCAAGGCGAAGCAATTGCTGGTTTAATTGCTATCTTTTACGATACGCAGGCAATTTATTACTATGGGGCATCGGATACAAAGCAGCGCCACACTATGGCCACATACGGTTTACAATGGCATGTAATCGGTGAAGCTAGGAAAGCCGGTATGCGAACTTATGACTTTTTAGGCATTGCTCCTCCAAATAGTGCGGACAATCATCCTTGGCGAGGCGTCACCGACTTTAAGCAAAAGTTCGGTGGACATATCTATCACTATCCCGGTACTTTTCATTATAGCCTCGCTCCTATTCGTTATTTCTTGCTCCATACTCTGAAAAAAGCCCGTTATGAACTCAAGAAACATCGTTAAAGACTCTCCTGCCAATAGCCAATTTGACCGTATACTAGCAATTGTTGTCTTTGTACTGATGATTTTCGGTGTCGTGATGGTAAGTAGTGCTAGTGCCATTAATTCATTCTTCAACACTGATGGCCAAAGCACACAATATTATTTTTGGAATCAGTTTTACTCTCTCATTGTAGCGCTAGTTGCCTGGTTTATCGTCCAAAAAGTTCCCTATCGATTTTGGTATAAACATCGAATGTGGGTTCTCGGCGTTGCGCTTGTTTTACTAGGCACTATTTTCACCCCCCTACGTTCAAATGCGAACACTTTTGCACGAGGATGGATTAATATTCCTCTACTGCCCTCTATTCAACCTTCAGAAATTACTAAAACAGCTTTTATCATCTATCTAGCCTCCTTTTTTGATGGTCTGGGACCTAAAGTTCGCAGTCTAAAGGACGGATTTTTTCCGTTCCTGATTATTGTCGGAGTATTTCTTCTTTTTTTAATGGCTGAACCCGATTTCGGAAGTGTTTTGCTTTATACTTGTATTGCCATTTGTATGTTTTTTATAGCTCAAGGCAATATGATGCAAATGACCATAGCAGGGCTAATCGGCGGCACTCTTTTTGCAAGTATTATTAGCAAAAAAAAATACATTGTCGATCGATTCACAGCTTTCCTCAATCCCGATGCAGACCCTACAGGAATCGGCTATCAAATTAAGCAAGCCTTGATTGCTGTCGGATCAGGCGGATTCTGGGGATATGGATTCGGCAACTCACGTCAAAAGTTTGCATACCTACCAGAGGCCCAAGGAGATGCTATTTTTGCCATAGCATCTGAGGAGCTTGGTTTTATTAGAGTAACATTTGTAATTCTTGGGTTTGCTGTGATTGCCTGGCGTGGCATGAAAATTGCTGAAAAAGCACCTGACCGCTTTGGGAAATATTTAGCAACTGGAATCACTTGCTGGATTTGTTTAGAAGCATTTATTAATATTGGCGTAATTATGGGCATATTACCTAATACTGGATTAACACTACCTTTTATTAGTCATGGAGGCTCATCATTGCTCAGTAAAGCGGTGGCAGTAGGCATATTGCTTAATATTTCGCGACATACCAATGAAACTAGTAATTACCGGCGGGGGAACTGGGGGGCACATCCAACCTTTAATCGCCATCGTCTCAGCCCTAAGAGCAAAGGCTCCAAAATCGTTAGAAATTTCATGGCTCGGTTCTCAAAAAGGGATGGAGTTTCAGGCCAGCCAAAGAAACGCCGTAGCTTTCCATAATATTCCAGCGGGAAAATTACGCCGTTATATTGATTGGCGAAATATCACCGACATATTTAAGACACTGTTTGGCATTATCAAAGCATTCTTTGTGCTAGGAAAATTAAAACCTGACCTTGTTTTTTCAAAAGGAGGTTTTGTGAGTTTCCCCGTAGTTGTTGCTGCATATTTAAGAAAAGTGCCTGTTATCGCGCATGAGTCTGATGTTATACCAGGCCTCACTACTAAGCTGTGTCTGCCATTCGTCACTAAACAATGTCTGGGTTTTGAAACAAGTAAGAAATATTTAACTAAGTGGTCCCAAAAGCTAATTTATACAGGCATTCCTTTACGGGACAATATTTTACATGGTTCACGCCAAAAAGGTCGTTCCTATCTACACATCTCCGACAACAGCCGGCAAATACTCCTTGTTCTAGGCGGTAGTTTAGGCTCAAAAAGAATCAATGAGGCGATCAGCGCAGCGCTACCGCAATTAATTACAAGTTACACAGTGGTACACATGACCGGTCAAGGCAAAGAAACTGACCATCATGCGGACCATTATTTATCCTATTCTTTCTTTAAAGATGAACTAAGCGATGTGTACCAAGCAGCCGATATCATTATTTCAAGAGCGGGAGCGACCACGTTAGCAGAGTTACTCAGTCTCAATAAACGTGTCATTTTAATTCCTTTAGGCAAAGATCAAAGTCGAGGCGACCAAATCATCAATGCGCAAACAGTAGAGCACCTCCCTAATATTCGTGTCATTGCTGAAGACAAACTAAACACACAAAGCTTGTTGCATGAATTACAAGACCTCAAAAATACTCCGAGTGATTACCAAGTACCAAAAGAGTACTCCCACACACAAGCCACAGAAAATGTACTAAAAGTGATCAGAGAAATAGAGATTTTAAAGCCCGACCTCTCAAACTAATTCGCAATTAGTAACTTGTAATTAGTAATTATCATCACTACCTTTCTTCTTTCTCCTTTTCCCTCTACACTGTCTCCGCTTGCTTTATATTCATGGAAAACGCAAAGAAAATTGCATCAAACACTATTTCACAAATTGTCTCACGCTTATTTAATGCCGTATTGAGTGTGGTAATTATTAAAATCATTACCCACTACCTACGCGCCGGAGGATATGGCGAATACACGCTCGTTTACGAGTTAGTCGGTTTTTTTGGACTAGCCTGTGATCTTGGCCTCTTCACATTGGCAGTCGATGAAATGTCCAAGAAAAAAGAAGAAATGAGCAGAATTTTAGGCAATATGCTGGGTCTGCGCATACTTCTTATTACCATTATTGGTGGCATAACCTGTATTGGTGCGTTTTTTATCCCAAGCTTTACCAATTTAATGGCCTGGTCGGTAGTAATCGCCACAATAGGTCTAGCGACATATCTATTAGGCTCCACCATTTCTGCCGCTCTACAAGTACACCTGAAAATGCCCCAATTCGCTTTAGCGGTCATCGTTGGGAAAACGCTTAGTGTAATTTATATTGCTCTAGCTGCTTGGTTTGACTGGGGATTCTTGCATTTAATTATAGCCGGCTTAATCAACAATCTCTATGTATGCGTCCTGAGCTGGATAGCAGCACAAAAACTCATGCCGATTAAAGTGCTCTTTGACATCAAAGAGATGAAACGCATCCTCAAAAAAAGCGCAGTTTATGGCACAGCTCTCATTCTAGGCACGGTTTACCTACGCATTAATAGTCTTATTCTGGGTCAACTCCAAGATACGGCTACTGTGGGCGTATTTGGTGTAGCCTTAAGAAGCTTTGAACTGTTACTCCTTATTCCTTTTAGCTTTATGAATTCTGTACTGCCTAGTCTATCCGCAGCACATAATGACACGCATCGCTTTAATCATCTGCTTCAAAAATCATGGGACATTTTGATCATTGTTGGTTTAGGCATGGGTATAGGAAGTTTCTTAATGGCTGAAAGCATGATTCAGCTTATTTCAACTGGTAATGATTTTGCAGGAGCAGCTAATCTCATGCGTGTTCTGGTCATTGCTAGCGCTTTCAATTTCTTATCAAGTTTATTTCAATATATTTTAGTAAGCCTGAATCACGTGCGATCATTTTGGGTAGTTACTTTCATTGAAGCGATTGCTGCTATACTATTTGCTACTGCTTTTACAGGAAAACTGGCAGCATATGCTACTGCTTGGGCTATCGTTATCGCACAATTTATCCATTTTGTTGGACTAGTAATTGCCGCTCGCCGTATTACCCAAATCCAGCTCAGTTTCAGAACAACTTTTGCAACACTTGCTTCTGGACTTGTTTGTGCCGCCTATCTTTTTATGATCAGACCATGGCTACTAAACCTTTCCCCCCTGATCAGTTTGCCAATCGGCTTTGGTACGGCCGGACTTGTCTATATTTTTCTCTTGACGAAAACAGGTGGCTTATCGGCGGATCTCTGGAGCGTTATTAGACAAAAGATTATCAGGAAAAAAGACACAACTTTTTTACAATCATAATGAGCTTTGTTAGAGTAATTAAGCGCTGATCCTATTTATTATGTTTTCACTTTTTAAGAAAAAAACTGAGCCTACAAATACTACCGTTGTCCAAGATCAAGGTGATCAAGAAGGTCAGCTTGTTGTCGATGTTTATCAAACTGAAAAAGAAATTGTCATCCGCACCCCTGTTGCCGGCGTAAAATTAGCTGACATTCATATCACCATTAGTGACAATCAACTCACCATTAAAGGCGAACGCACACATGATGACACCATAGCTGAAAGTGAGTATTTGTTGCGCGAATGCTTCTGGGGAAGTTTTTCCAGAACGCTAGTCCTGCCATTTAATTTAGACCCAGAAAAGATCCAGGCTTTCTTTAAAGACGGCATCCTAAAAATTGTCATCCCTCACGAGAAATTACAAGAAAAATCCATCCGTATTACTGAAATAACTGCTAATCAAAATGGCTAAGTCTCCTCGTATTGCGATTATCCTAGCCGCCGGCTGGGGATCTCGTATGTTGCCTGCAACCAAGAGTCTCGCAAAACCAATGCTACCTGTTGTCAATAAACCTTCCATTGAATATTTAGTGGAAGACTATGTCGAGGCAGGTATTAAAGAATTCATCATTATCGGCAAGCAGCACATGGAACAAATCGAAGAACACTTCGATCGTCAGCTCGAGCTTGAAAAAATGCTAGAACAGGAAAAGAAAGATAAACACCTGAAAGCCATTACCAAATTTAACAATATTCGCTTCACCTTTGTACGCCAAGGCAACTTGGCTGGTACAGCTGATGCTGTGCGCGCTGCTATTCATCTCATACCTGAAGATGAAGCTATTGTAGTAAGTTACGCTGACGTGCTGCTCTATCCTCGCTCGCCATTAATTGAAACACTCGCCCTTTATCAGCAGTACCCAGGCACAATTATTCCCGTATGTCCTGTGCCACTAGCAGAAGTTGTTCATTATGGTGTGGCTAAGATTAAGCAAAAAATAACCGCTCAGTTTTCGCAAATTGACGGCCTAGTGGAAAAACCTCAGCCAGAGAGTGCTCCCTCTTGCCTAGCCCATTTTGGTCCCGTGATTCTTTGCCCTGAAGCACTCAAGCTCCTTCGATCACTGCCCCAATCAGAAAAAAAAGACTCACTACTGCTACCTGATATTATGACCATGGTGGCTCAGCAGCACAAAGCTTACATTTATGAAAGCACAGCAGAAGTATTAGATACAGGTTTGCCAGGAGGATACATTAAAGCGCAAATACGCTATGGCCTACACGATGCCACCACAAGAGCTGAAGTTGAAGCCTACATCAAACAATTACAAATTACGAATCGAGAATAAAAAGCAAAAGAAAGTGCTGAACCTTGCCTGCCTTTCTTCGAACTTTATTTATTTAAAAAAACTTTTCCTGATAAATAAATTTGGGAACGATATTTTTTGAGGTAAGCAGAGTTCTCACATCGGTAAGCATTGCTTGGCCTCCGCACAAATAAAAACTTGTTTTTTGTTCCAAAGGAAACATAGCCTCTAAAGCCTTGGTCACACGACCAAAAAAGAAACCACCTACCTCTTCACGAGAGCAACACAGCGTATAAGAAAAGTTAGGATACTGTTTTTTTAGATTTTGAAACAGCTCAATAAAATAAAAGTCCGCTTGAGTCTTTTCTCCAAACAGCAAATGGATTGGTCTTGTTTCGCCATCAAGCAAAGCTTGTTCTATCATTGCCTTTAACGGAGCAACACCTGTGCCCGTACCAATCATGACAATTTTCTCTATTAATGGATCATTTTTGTATACGAATTGCCCAAATACACCGGTCAGCTCAACCTCCTGCCCAGGCTGAAGATTCCAAATATAATTAGAGGCAACACCGCCCTCAACTCTTTCCACGCAAAATTCGATTTCAGGCAGCATAGAGGGCAAAGATGAAAG
>CAZEGN010000003.1:0-1082 GCA_964512325.1 uncultured Candidatus Peribacteria bacterium | reverse complement strand
AATTGCAAGTTAGCTGGGGAAGTAATAGTCATCACCGTCAAACAAACATCATTAGTAACGCGCACATTGCTTTTCACTGTCGCTTTTATCGGAATAAGTGGCATAAAATTGATAGGCAGTGCTCTACAACTAACACACCGTCAGCAAAAAGAAAAGCCAGAGCATGAACCGACAAATCAAGACAAAAAGCGTATGAACAAAGCTAGCAACTGGCAACTAGCTTTGCTTTTTGGGCAAGTAATAAAGCACTGGAGTTAAGAAAAGACTAGCGATTGAAAATACTGCAGCAATATTCCAAAGTATGTCGAATAAAGCATTAGCAGGACTAATTGCCACAAAAAGAGCCACAAGCGATATACCAGTAAACACTCCAGTACTGATCAGTGCAATCCAGCGAGCTACATTACTCCAACGATTTGTTTTGCTATGCAGCAATGTTCTTACAATGGTTAAGAAGAAAGTAACAATAATAATGAACTGCGAGAGTTGTGTTATCCACCCCGAGCTATCACTTAGTAGCCCCAAAGAAGAACAAATCACCCAAATGATACTGATTGCTGAGAATCCCTGAATCACTTCCAAAAGAACATCTCTTTTTTCAAACCACACATAGTTAAATGTATTCAGTGTGCTATAAAACCACAAAGTGGAAATAATAATTAACAAAACAGGGTTAAAAAGCCACTCAGGTGCAATATCCCAAGGCAGAGTGCTAACAGCCAAAAACAGCAGCGCCAAAAGCAATGTAGTAACAGTAGTGAGCAACACAAATACTTTTACCTGAGTTTGCATTTTCATAAATATTTTTACTGGATCGACTATAGCAAGATAGTGAGCAGAGTGGAATGTGAAGTGTAAAATTAGTTCTAAGAGTGCACGTAGCAGCTCGAAATCAGCACATAAAGCTAAAAAACTTTATCTTTGCACGCCGTTCTTTTTCTTGATCTGAGCCCTGAGCGCTTGAGATTTTGCCTTTTTCTTGCCTAAAATTTAAAAAGTTAGTATAGTGCTTGTGCTTCTAGGCCTAACAGGCCTTTTTAAAAATCCGTATGATTCGTAGTATTAGCAATTACATTCGTGAT
>CAZEGN010000002.1:0-106323 GCA_964512325.1 uncultured Candidatus Peribacteria bacterium | reverse complement strand
ACTCAAGCAAAAAGGTCTTTACGAAAAGTTTTGGAATTTACAAGTTGTAGATTAGTTGTAAGGGGACAAATCAGATTTTGAAGATACTCATTTCCGTCCTTCTTTCACAGGAAAATTTCCTGCTAAAAGTTCTCCAGGTGAACAAGAGAGGGCAGTGGGATGAAAAGGAAAAGGGCATGAAAAACTTGGTCATACCTGTTTTTCTGTGTATTGTATGTTAATTCTTGTGCTCTTTTTTTCTTTCCAGTCTTGGTGATATTGGAAATCATTAAAAGTAAAGCTGGGCACTTTGTATTTCTTATTGCTGATAGTTCCTAGTGCTTGTTTGAAATCGTAGGGGAGAGGGGCTTCGATGGTGATTTGCTTATTCAAAAAAGGATGATGAAAGGTGATCCTGAATGCGTGGAGCAATTGCCTTTTTATGCCAAGTTCTAGACTTAGTCTTAAGCTGTTGTCGTTTCCGTATGTCATGTCACCTAGTACCGGGTGGCCGATACTGCTGCTGTGGACACGGATTTGATGGGTGCGACCGGTATGAATTTGTAGGGCCCATAAGGAAACATCACCAAAGAAATCTAAGACCTGATAGGCAGTTAAGGCACGACGGGAGTGACTACTCGCTGATATTGTAAACTTTTGGCGATCTTGGCCTGAGCGTTCAATTGGGGCGTCAATATATCCTTTAAGCTTTTTGGGGGTAGCATAGACCAAAGCGAGATATACTTTCTGCAAATCTCTTTGTTCAAACATTTTGCCAAATTTGGTAAAGCTTTGTTCATCTTTGCTGACTAGCAAAATGCCAGACGTGTCTTTATCGAGTCGATGCAATAAACGAAGGGGAGGCAAGTTGTGCTTCTCACGGTATGCTTCTAGGGCATTAATCAGTGTATTGTCTTTGTGGCCTACACCGGGGTGTACCACTAATCCCGGTTTCTTATTTACTGCCAAAATGTAATCATCTTCATAAATGATATTCAGTGGAATATCTTCTGGGATAACGCGATTTCTTTCCTCAGGCAGATGTTGAATAGCAATAGTGCTTTGATTGCCGATTAAAACGCCAGGTTTAGTGACTGTTTTGCCATCAAGTGAAATCACGCGGTCGGCAATGAGTTTTCTTACCTGATTGCGACTGAGTTTAGTAAGATCAGCAATAACGACATCAATGCGCTTGCCTTTTGCTTCAGCGGGAATAGTAAGGATAGTGTCAGCGCTCATGGACGATTCATTAGGCGATATATATTAGGCTTTCTCAAACCATTGTTTGATTGCTAGCGCATTACGCGCAGCACTTTCTTCTGCTTGTTGTTTACTAGGACCTTGCCCGGTGGCGATTAGCTCATCTTTTAAGTAGACACCCATGACAAAAACTTTGTCATGAGAGGGGCCTGTTTCATCGATGAGTTTGTATTCTGGAGTAATACCCATATGGGCCTGTGCTTGTTCTTGGAAAAGGGATTTTGCATCAATATGGAGCTTGTTGGCGACAATGGTGTCGAGTGTAACTAAAGCTGTATGTAATAAAAAAGCTTTGCTCGCAGCGAACCCTTGATCAAGATAAATAGCACCAATAATCGCCTCAAAAGCATTCGCTAGCAGGTAATTTTTGCTGCGACCTCCAGATTTTTCTTCACCTTTGCTTAAAAATAAGTATTGACCAAGATCTAAGGTGCGAGCAATGCTTGCTAAATTTTCTTTGCGTACCAAGGCTGATCTTAGTAATGTTAACTCTCCTTCTGGCAGGGGATAGTTTTCGTATAGATATTCAGTGACTACTAATTCTAATACGGCATCGCCTAAGAATTCGAGACGCTCATTATTGTGTGTGACTTCCGGGTGTTCGTTAATGTATGAACGGTGGAGCAAAGCTTGCTCAAGCAGATTGCTTTGGGTGAAGCTTACTTGGAGCTTTTGTTCCAATTCCTTAAGCTTTGTTGTCGCTAGCATGTAACTCCTGCTTAAAAATAGAAGACAAGACGCCGTTTACAAATTTGCCACTATTATCACTACCATATTCTTTGGCTAATTCAATTGCTTCATTAATCGCAACTGGGGGAGGGACATCTTGGCCGCCATGCATAAGCTCAAAGACACCAATTTTTAAAATTGCTTGTTCCACATTGGGGAGCTCATTAAATGGCCATTCGGCTGCATATTTGCTGATTAGCTTAATACTCTCTTCTTCATGCTCTTTTGCTCCCATGAGCAAATCAAGAGCAAACTTTTGACTATCTGGATCCAGTTTCTTTTCTTTTGCCTCAAATTCAGCAAAATGCCTTTCCAATATTTCAGGGAGAGGCATTTTTTCTCTAAATATAGACTCAAACAGAGTCTGCATCACTACTATTCGAAGCAGATGACGATTTTTGCTCATTATTCAGACTTCTTAGTACGCTTGGGAGTGGCTTTTTTTGCCTTGGTTGGTGCTTTCTTTTCTTCTTTTGTCTCTTCTTCACTGCTGCTAGTTGCTTTGTTAGCAGTAGTTGGTTTAGCTTTTTTAGTCTTTCTCAAATCAGCACCATCATCTAAATAAATATGTGCGGGCTTGAGATGGCTACCATTGCCGTAAGGTACAAGCACTAATTTATCTGCAAGACGTTTTTGCTCTTTAGATACCCAAGTGCGATAGCGACGATTGGTACGAGTTTTTGACGTTTTCTTCTTTGGTACTGCCATACAATGAAATTATAGATGATAGATTATAAATGATAGATAAATGGAGATTTAATCTTTGAAATGGTCTTTCAGCTGGTTAAAGGGGGAGTCTTTGGCAAGTGGTAGACACTTGCATTTTTTCTTATTTAGGTCGGTACCACACTGTTGGCAAAGGCCAGCACAATCGTCTTTACACAAGGCATTGGCTGTTTTGCTGAGCAAAAGTTCTTGGTCAATTAGTGGTCCTAGATCAAAAAACTGCTCATGGGTGACGCTATCTTCACTAATTAGTGTAAAGCTGTTTTCTTTGGCATCTACTAGTGAATAGCTCTCTGAAACCCGGTCAATACTAGTGATTTGCTCAATCTCTGTCAAACAACGTACGCAAGCTTCAGTTAACTTGTACTCATTCAGCTCAAAATCAATGAGCAAATAGTCGCCAAGATGAGTTATTTGGCCTGTTAATGTACTCTTTTTGGTGAAGGCGATATTTTCATCGTGCCTGCCGGAAAGGGGAAATGTAAACTCCAGGCTTTCACCTGTACCTTTGCGCAGTAGTTCGGTGATGTTAAGCTTGGGATTGTTCATAAATTTGATGGGCTAATTGCAAAGCTTCAGCGCGAGTGTGAATTGTTCTTTCTAATTGAGCATGATAAACCTCTGCTAAGATTTTGCCAATGACTTTACCAGGTTTTAGCCTCAGTTCTTTTTGTAAAATTGTACCATTGAGTAGTGGTTTTGGTAGTTTTTTGTATTCAGACTTTACTCTTTTCACTATCGCTTGAATGTCGTGATAAAGGCTTAAGTCTAAAGGTTTTGAGCCACTGGCATCAGCTTTAAATAAGCGTAATAAATTAGCGAAGCGTTTATCAAAAATCCAGTGTTGTTTTCTGCTATCAGGCATGTCACGCAGGCTTACCCACATCATATGATGGCGGGTAAGGAAACTCACTTCAGCGATAAATGCGCTAGAAAAGTGGAGGCGCTTTAATATCTGTTCAGCAATTTCGCTCGAATGCTCAGCGTGACTATCAAAACGAATGCGCTCTTTTAAATTAAATGTCACTGCTTTTCCCGTATCATGGAGCAAGGTGGCCCAAATAAGCGTGCTGTTTTTTTGTGACGGAATTGTTTTTAGAGCTGCTAATGTATGCTCAAACACGTCACCTTCGGTATGATACTCAAATGGTTGGGTAATGCCTTTAAGTTTGCTAATTTCAGGCAGGATAACGTCCAGCAATCCCAGTTCATCTAAGTCCCGTAAAGCTTGGGTCCGGCTTTTATGTAGCAGCATGCGATTTAACTCATCCCGTAATCTTTCGGGTGCTACTTTATCTACTAGGTGGGCATGTGTTTTTAGTGCTTGATAGGTGTCAGGATGGTAACGAAAGTTCAGGCGATTTTTGAATCGTACTGCTCTTAAAATACGAAGATGATCTTCCTGGATTCTCTGTTCAGGATCGCCAATGAAGCGGATGAGTCGCTCTTTCAGATCAATTTTTCCCTGTACAAAGTCTTTGATTTCATTGTTAAATGGATCAAGAAATAAACCGTTTACCGTAAAATCCCGGCGCTTAGCATCCTCCTGGGCGGATGTGAATGTCACATAATCAGGCCTTCTGCCATCGCTATATCCACTATCAGACCGAAAGGTGGCTATTTCAAAATGATGTCCTGCCGCCTCTACCTGGATAACACCAAAGTGTTTTCCAATTGCACGACTATGCTCGAAAAGCTTTTCAATTTGTTCCGGTAAGGCATTGGTAACAATATCATAGTCTTTCGGTTCCTTTTTGAGCAGAATGTCACGTACGCAACCGCCAGCCAGATATGCCTCGAATCCAGCATTATGCAAGGTTTTGAGAATGGTCAGCGCAGCAGAATACATGAAGAGTGAAGAATTACAAAGTACAAAGTACGAATTACGAATTGCTAATTACTAATTGCTAATTGCGCCCGCTCTAGTGTCTTTTGAAGTAGCGGTCTAGTTCGTTGAAAGTGATTTCTAGGCGAAAAGGTCGACCGTGGGGGCAGGTGTAGATGCCTGGAAGGTAGGCCACGTCATCAATCAATCGTTGTAGTTCAATGGGTGTGAGCTTGTCATTAAATTTCACCGCTGCTTTACAGGCCATTGTATGAAGCAGGTCCTCCTCATGAGCGACTAGCGTATGAGCTAGGCTTTCTTGATGTACTGTTTCAAGTGTATTGAGCACAACATTGCTCCAATCTATTTGATGTGATTTGGGCATATTGGGTACTTCAGTGATCAGCCATTGATTGGGGGCTGCTTGCTCCAGAAAAATACCGAAGTCAGCAAAGACATTTTGCTCATCACTTAATAGTGCACTTTGCTCCGCACTAACTTTTATTTCAATCGGAGTAATTAGCTCTTGGCTTGAGCGCTCGGCGCGAAACTTTTTTAATTGCTCATAAATAAACCGCTCATGGGCAGCGTGCTGGTCGAAGAGAATGAGGCTGTTTTCAGCACTGCATAAAATATACGAGTTCTTAATTTGAGCTAGAAAGCGAATTGGCAGAGGAGCTGCGATATCAAACAATTGGGCTTCAGGGGCAGTATGGTAATGAGCCTGCGGTGAGTGAACGGTGGGTAATGCCGAGTTAGGAGTGAGTAGTTCAGACTGAGAGTATGAGGAGGAAGGGGGATACTGTCTGGGTAATTTTGTACTGGCTATGTTTGGATTCCATTCCGCATTCCGCACTCCGAATTCCGAATTGATATGGGTCTTCACCGCAAAGCTTCTGCTTTCGAGTACTGATTTGATACTGCGGTAGACGAAGCTCATGATTTCATCAGTACGACTGAAGCGGACCTCAGTTTTTCGGGGATGAACATTGACGTCTATTTCATCGGTGGGAATGTAGAGGTGAATAAAAAAGAGGGGATGTTCACCCGTGATTAAAAAGCCATGATAAGCATCTTCAATGCATTTGGCGATGCGATAATCATGGATGGTGCGACCGTTGACGCTGATCATTTGTGTCGCTCTACTGCGTCTTTTGATCACAGGAGAGGAAATGACACCGTCTAAAATGAATGAGCCTTCTTCGTTGTGAATTGGTAACATTTCTCCTTGCAGATCATTAGTGGGAAATAAGTCATAAAAA
Organism: uncultured Candidatus Peribacteria bacterium; assembly: GCA_964512325.1. Classification (GTDB taxonomy): domain Bacteria; phylum Patescibacteriota; class Gracilibacteria; order RBG-16-42-10; family RBG-16-42-10; genus JACQZO01. The sequence continues at coordinate 100,542 of CAZEGN010000002.1, read as the reverse complement.
CGTTCCAACAGGGTCTCTTTAGCTGGTGTGTTGATCAGCTCTTGGCCATTATGAACTACTTCAAAATGCACATCGGGTCTACTGAGGGCAATTTCTTGCATGAGGCGAACAATGGTGCTGAGTTCTTGCTTGTCACTTTTGAGAAATTTACGACGGGCCGGAATTTTGGCGAATAGATTTTCAATATTTACTGTTGTTCCTTGTTCTCGGGCGGTGGTGGCTTGTTGCTCTATGTTGCCATGATCAATGGTGATCGTGCTAGCACTAGTGCTAGGTGCTGTTTTGCTTTCAATATAAGTACTGCTGACTGAAGCAATGCTGGCTAAGGCTTCGCCTCGAAAGCCTAGGGTAAGAATGTTGTCCAAATCTTCAATTTGGGAAATCTTACTGGTGGCATGCCTGAGTACCGCCAGCGGTAGTTCTTGGGCCTCTATGCCTTTGCCGTTATCACTTATTCTAATCAGGCTTTTGCCACCATTGCGTAGATGGACGCTGATATGGGTGGCACCAGCATCTAAGCTATTTTCTACTAGCTCTTTGACAATTGAGGCTGGGCGTTCAACCACTTCACCAGCAGCAATTTGGTTAATGACATGTTCAGGCAAAATATGGATCATGAATGATGAACAATTTTAGATTCTCAATTGGAGGAGAAAAAGACAGATGGAGTATAAGACAAATGTTTGTTAATGGGAACGGAGTGGATTTGTGCTGTCTGCTCTGGTAGAATCATGTCCTTTGTATTTTATATGGCAAGCAAATTAGCTGAAAGTCCTACCTTGTCTATTGATGACACATTGAAGAGTCTTCTGGCAGGGAATGATAGAAAAGTGTGGCAGATGAAACTGCCTAATGGCGACACAAGAATAATTACGCTCCGAGCTGTGTATCATGAGGCTGCTGAAGAACTGGCTGCGTTGGAGGAGCTTTTGCTTCATACAGTTCCGAATACTATGCATGTAAAGAGCTTACAGGAGCTTAATAACAAGGTTACAGCAATTCTGACTGAAATCTATGCAAGTTCAAATGCTGCTTCCCAAGCATTTGAATTAATAGAAAAAGTTAGTAGTAACTCTGGGCGATGCGTAGAAACTGGCTTGCGATTTGATCACGAAGGGATAGCTATCTGTGATCGGTGTGAAATCCGAATTAGTCTGCCTGATGAAACTACCACGATAAGTCTTAGTATGTTTGAAGTTCAGGCGAAGTTGCATGATATTGTTTTGTTGCTTTCAGGACAGGCACATACTGTATGTGCTGCCGAAACAGATTTGTCTAAGTCAACCTTAAAGGAAATTGAGGGAAAGCTAGTAAATATTTGGCGCGTTGTATTGATGCGGCTGGTGGATTTGGGGGCAACTACACAACATGGAAAATCTTAAGCGTATCAAGAACAGAGCTGTGTCTATATACATAGTGCATCACCTCCTTTGATTGATTAGCACGTCTTTTCGATAAGACTAGTACTTTTGTTCTTTCCAACTTTTTAATAGCAATAATGCATCGATTGGAGTCAGGCTGTTGATGTCCAAGAAAGCTATCTTTTTTTCTAATTCTGATTGGCGAGCAGTATCGTTTTCCTGGGCTGAAAAAAGATTTGGTTCGGGCTGATGTGTGGCTGGTTCCTTTCTTTCTAAGTCATTTAGAAGATGTTTTGCAAAGTTAATGACGCTACTTGGCAAACCGGCACGTTTTGCTACCTCTAAGCCATAACTTTTGCCAATTCCGCCAGGCACAATTTTATAGAGAAAAGTGATTTGATCATTCTGTTCGGCAATCGCTACACTGGCATTTTGGGCTCGAGGCAAATCTTCAATGACTTGTATTAATTCGTGATAATGGCTAGCAAAAAGCGTTTTCGCTTTGACTTGATTGACCAAATAATCACAAATGCTCCAGGCAATACTCAAGCCGTCATAGGTAGATGTCCCCCGGCCAATTTCATCAAGAATAATTAAGCTTTTAGCAGTTGCTGACTGGAGAATATTTGCTGTTTCGGCCATTTCAACCATAAAGGTAGACATGCCCCGCAGTAGATGATCTTGCGCGCCGATTCTTGTAAAGATGCGATCAACTAGAGGTAAGCGCGCTTGCTTTGCTGGGACAAAACTGCCAATTAAAAACATAATCTCAATCAGGGCGACTTGGCGTAAATAGGTGCTCTTACCGCCCATATTGGGACCAGTAATCAGAATGAGCTGCTGCTGAGAGTGATCAAGGTGTGTATCATTGCTGACAAAAGAGCTGCCAAGCTTTTGAGCAATCATCGGGTGTCGTCCCGCTTCAATAAACAAACTGTCATCCGCGCTGATTTCGGGACGCACATAGTGCTGTTCTTCTGCAATCTGAGCGAGGCCAGCAAATACATCTATAGCCGCGATATCTTTAGCAAGACGTTGCAGCGCTTGTTTTTCTTTTAGGACTTGTTGGCAGAGGTTGAGAAAAAGAGCCGTCTGGCGAGTCTTCATTTTTTCTTCTGCTGCTAAGTATTCACTTTCAAAGTTGTGAAGTGCGACGGAGGAATAGCGTTCAGCATTAACCAGAGTTTGTTTGCGCGTGAGATGGGCTATCCGTGCTGGATCGGCGTTTTTAGCATTTACTTTAGAAATCTCGATATAAAAACCAGCTACATTATTAAAGCGAACTTTTAACTGCTCTATACCTGTTTTTTGCTTTTCTTCCTCTTCATAGTTACGCAGCCAATCCTGAGTATGAGCAACCAGACTGCGAATAGCATCCAGCTCATTATCAAAGCCTGGTTTAATCCACTGACCTTCCACTGGAGTGAGTGGCAAAATATCAGTTGATAAAGCATTGCTTAGTAGCGTAAGCAATGTGTCGGGATAGCTAATCGCCTCGGCTAGAGCTTGTAATTCTTTGCTCTGTGACTGTTTTAATTCAGTACTTAGCGCTGGAACTGCATTAAGACTGTGTTGCAGATTGCCCAGATCGCGAGGACTTGCATTGCGTAAAACAATTTTGGCAACAACCTTCTCAATGTCATGGATATGTTTCAAGATGTTTTGACTGTTTTTGCGGAGGATACTATTCGCCTTAAAACCACTAATACAATTTAAGCGATAGTTAATCGCATTGATATCGGCCAACGGGTGTAGCAGCATTGTGTGAAGAAAGCGAAAGCCAGCTGCTGTAGTGGTGGCATTAAGTGTGCCCAGTAGTGAGCCATACAGTTTGCCATCATGGTTGTTGCGTACGAGCTCTAAATTTCTAATCGTCATTTCATCCAGTTGTATGCTGGCATGGGTATGATGCAATTCGGGGTGCAAGTATTGCACTTCACTTTTTTGCGTGCGTTCAATGTAATTCTGAATCATGATTTCCGGTCGCTCTGGTGTATCTAAGGCGGTAATGCTCAGTTGCAAATTATTTTGTTTTAGAAGCGTTTCAAGCTCTTGGTAAAAATCACGAGCGACGAGAATCTCTTCAGGCCGGCGAATCAGCAAGTGTTCGATTACTTGTGCTAGAGTTGCGCCAAAGCCTGGCATCAATTCACCAGTGCTTACATTGCAAAACATTAATTCCCAGCCATTTGGTTGCTGTGCCACGGCAGCTAATAATCTTATTTTTCCTTGTTCTTCTTCATCCAATAGCGTACCGGGTGTTACTACTCTCGTGATTGCTCTTTCCACAATGCCCGGTAGAGAAGGGTCACTGACCTGGTCACAGATGGCTACTTTATGTCCGGCACGAATGAGCTTTTTTATGTATTGCTCAGCACTAAAATGGGGAAAGCCACACATCGCAATTTCATTTTCAGTGCCTTTGTTTCTGGCAGTTAGTGCTAATTGGAGAACTCGACTGGCTATTTCGGCATCACTGCCAAACATTTCGTAAAAGTCTCCCAGGCGAAATAAAAGAATACAGTCTTGATTCTCATTCTTAAGCGCAAAGTACTGGGCAAGCATGGGGGTGAGTTTCTTCATCTCTATGAGCAAATTCGCGAGTATGGTATCTTCTTGATAGATGAGAAGCAAGATGGAGAATTATAAATTATGAATGATAGATTATAGATGTAAGGGAGGTAGATTATAGATTGTAAAAATTTTATGGTGCTGCAAATTTTATTAGACAAGGAGCGGGCGGTGCATGCTTATCTATTGGTGGCTACTGGTAGGGAAGCATTGCAAGCGGAGGTGGAAAGGTTTCTAAGTGAAAACGATCCACAGCTTCGAGCCTTTGCTCATGTATTAAAACCGGAGGAGGGAAGTATTGATATTGAGGCCACTCGCAGCTTTAGGAAGCTTTTTAATTTGCAAGGAGTAGCTCAGGTAACTTTGGGTATTATTGAGGAAATAGATAAGATGACACTTCCGGCGCAACAGATGCTATTGAAGTTATTAGAAGAAGCGCCAAAGGGGGTAATCTTTGTGTTGACTACCACCAAACCAAAAACCATCTCTTTGCCATTACGCTCAAGAGTGCAGTTATTACGTTTACAAGAAAAAGTAGTGCCAGATGCTGAGCTCCAAGGGCAATTGGCTGCTTTGTTTGCAGATAGCACGCTCCTTTTTGAAAAACAGCAGCATTTGGATAAGCTTACGAAGAATGTAGCAGTTGATGATCTGTTGTATGCAATTTCTTGGTATTTATGGAATAATAAAGCGAACTTGAACACTCTACAAAAGTGGTTTGTCACGCTATCATATGTGCGTCACTCATCCACACTAAAAAATAGTTTGGAATACTTTTTTCTTACTTAAATCATGGTTTATCTTGTTATTGCCGCTTGGCTCATATCTCTCGGTATTATTATACGGCGGCTAGTGTTTCACTCTCAGGGAGTGCGTTTGCCCGCAGAAGAATTATTTGCACCTACAGATCAAATTGTGGAGCAGACAATTTCTATCGAGAAAATGTTTCAAAGCAACTTGCATCAAATGTCTTTTGGCGAGTTGTCTGAATTGGCAGAAAAAGCGAATGATAAAAATGATTATCGTAAAGTCGTAAAGTACTTAGAAGAGGCGTTAAAACGTGAAATTCCCGCCGATCATTATATTCGTATCCATGGTCTTTTAGCTGAAGCTTATACCGCTCTGCGTGACTATATGCGTGCTTTAGTGGTTATTAACAAGTTGATTTTGCATTTCCCTAATGTGCCTGCTTGGCAGGAGCAAGCAGTGGCTATTCATTTAGCTGCGGGACATTATGAAGATGCAGTCAAAGTTTTACGTGGACTACTGAATCTTGACCCTCATCGTCGTGACTATTTGGAACTGCTAGCAAAAACCTATCGCAAATTGAAGCAGCATGACAAAGCGCGTGAGATTTACCAAAGCTTGCATCGTATTCATTAATTATTGTTGGTATGGCGGTTTCTATTCCACAGCATATTTTTCGAGGCTATGACATTCGCGGGCTTGTGGACATCGATCTGAATGACACGGTGGTAAGCCTCATTGCTAAGGGCTACGCTACCTGGCTTATTAAAAGACGCATTCATGATACTGTGCTTGGGTATGACTGCCGGCTTTCTAGCCCTCGCTTTCGCGATATCTTTGTAAGAGAGCTGACTGAGGCCGGAATCACTGTCTATGATATTGGCATGACGCTTACGCAAATTTGCTATTTTGCACAGTACTACTTTCGTACCAGGGGCATGGTAATGATTACCGCTTCCCATAATCCCAAAGAATATAATGGCTTTAAATTTGGTACAGGCTACTCTGATACGATGCTGACCGAAGATATTCTTGAGTTTAGAGCCTTAGTAAATGGAGGCAGTTTTGTACAATTGCCAATTGCTGGTAAGCATTTACGTAAGAATGTTTTTCCAGCTTATAAAGCAGATTTGGCCCGTTTTGTAGGTCACATTAAGCCGTTTAAAGTGGTAATCGACTCTTGCGCCGCTACGACCGGTGTGTTTTTGCCCGATATTTTGCGTACCTTTGGCTGTGAAGTGATTGAACAAAACACAATTCCTGATGGCAATTTCCCGGTGGGGACGGCTGATCCTACTGAGTCGACGGTACAGCAACGCCTAGCTAGAAGAGTCCTGGCGGAGGGTGCTGATATCGGTTTTTCGTACGATGCTGATGGCGATCGCATGGGGGCAGTGGATGAAAAGGGGCAGTTATTATGGAATGATACTTTGGTGGCACTTTTTGCAGCCGACATTTTAGATTTTTTGCCTGGGGGCAAAGTGGTCTTTAATGCTTTGTGTTCCAAGCAGGTGCCAGAAACGATTAAGCAAAGTGGCGGCGAGGGGATTATTTGGCGAACTGGGCACTCCTTTATTAAAGCAAAGGTGCGAGAAAGTGGTGCTGTTTTTGGCGGTGAGCTAAGTGGTCATTTTTACTTTTTGGATAACTTTTATGGCCACGATGACGGTGCTTTGGCCAGCTTGCGCTTGTTGGGCTTGTTGACTCGCAAGAAAAAGAAGCTCAGTCAACTGATCGCTGCTTTGCCACAATATATGTCTAGCCCTGAAATCAAAGTGGGCTGTCCTGATAATGAGAAGTTTTCAGTAGTTGATAACTACATTGCTACAGAGCTAAGAGCGCTATTCCCACAGGCGGAATTTACTACTATTGATGGAGTGCGTATGGATACGGCTAGAGAAATGCTGATTGTTCGTGCTTCACAAAATGGTCCCTATCTTACGATTAAGTTTGAAGGCAAAACCAAAGCTGAATATGAAACTTTAAAGTCTCATGTCAGCAATATTCTTCACAAGTTACCAGCAATTGATTGGAAGAGTGGTGTGAATGTAGAAGCTCTAGATTAAGGGAAAGGAAGCAGGAGAGGAGAACAATTCGGAATTCGCAGTTCGCATGGATTCGACAAGCTCACCACGCCTTCTTTCAGTGTCATTTCGAGCAAAGCGGAGCGACGAAGCCTGCCCTGAGCACTGTCGAATGGGAGAAACCTTGCCGGATGCCGTTGAACGACACATGAACCTTTCTCGCAGCATAAAGTGTACACCGGCAGGATTCCTCCATGGAAGTCGGAATGACAAAGAGGGAAGGAAGAGGAAAAAGAAGCGAGAAAAAAGAAAGTAGAAGGAATTTTTTGTTTCCTTTCTGCCACTTCTTTGAGCTCGGTGTGCTGTTATTTCTTTTTCTTCTCTAGGCCAAAGGTTTCGAGGCGATCGGTGAGGGCTAGGTTTACTTCGTATTCGTTGTCGTCAGCGTTAACACTGATTACTTTTCCAATTTTCTCGTAGAGAGGAACAATTGGATCAGTTTCCTGATAGTATGAGCTGAGTCGGAGTTTCATGCCTACAATATTTTCTTCTTTCACCAGCTTCAACTCGTGATCACATTTCTCACAGGTTTCCATATTTGAGTCAGCAGAAGAAATTGCTTGGCAATAACTGCACACTTTCTTTTTGGTGATACGAGTGAGGGCGTGATCGTCACTGACCTTAAAGAGGACAACTACGAAATTACGCTTGAATTGGCTCATTAAGCGATTGAAAAAATCTGCTTGCGCTAGGTTTCTAGGAAAGCCGTCGAAAATAATTGGCTTATCTGCTGGCACGGTAGTGAGGTAGTGCTCGAGGATTTGTTGCAAAATTTCGCCAGGAACCATTTGGCCTGCGGTAAGCAATTGCTTTACTTTTCTGCCTAAATTGTTGTCCTGTTTCATTGTCTTTTGCAGCTCAGCTGGCAAATCAAAAGGCGTCATATCGTAACGCTCTAGGAGCTTCTGGGCTTGAGATGTTTTGCCACTACCAGGCGGTCCTAAAAAGACCAAATCTGGAAAATAAGTAAAACTCATGCTGGTCGTCAAGAAATTGAGATCATTATCTTGAGCTTGCTCAGCTTTACTTAAATTGATGCGAATGCTTTCTGGGTGTTCGCGTAGCTTAACTAAGGCCTTAGCTTCAATTTGACGAATACGTTCACGTGTTACTCCGAACTCTTGGCCTACTTCTTCAAGGGTATGACCAATACCATCTTCTAAACCAAAACGCATGCTGATAATCTTCTGTTCACGAGGGGTGAGGGATTGGAGTAGGCGATGTACATCCTCTCTTAGCAATTGACGTGATGCTTGTGAAGAAGGGCTGAGGGTCACATCGTCCTCAATGAAGTCACCTAAACGGCCTGAGTTATCACCATCGGAGCCTACTGGTGCTTCAAGCGAAACAATATCTTGAGAAATCTTTTTGATATAACGAATCTTTTTCACATCCATGCCCATTTCTTGGGCAATTTCTTCAATCAAAGGCTCACGACCCAACTCTTGCACGAGGCGACGTTGGGTATGAGTAAACTTATTGATGGTCTCAACCATGTGTACTGGAATACGAATGGTGCGTGCTTGATCAGCAATGGCGCGAGTAATCGCTTGGCGAATCCACCAAGTGGCATAGGTAGAGAACTTAAATCCTTTGCGATAATCAAATTTCTCTACTGCTCTAAAAAGACCAATATTGCCTTCTTGGAGTAAATCAAGCAATGAGAGGCCGCGACCCACATATTTTTTGGCAATGCTTACTACGAGACGCAGGTTGGCTTCTGCCAATTGACGTTTGGCAACCGGATCATTTTTGGTAATGCGCTTGGCAAGCATTACTTCTTCTTCTGCTGTTAAAAGCTCTACTCGACCAATTTCGCGTAGGTACATGCGAATTGAGTCGCCGGCAATGTCACCTAAGGCGAAATTTTTCTTATTAGTAGAAAGGAACTTGTCGCGTAATTTGTCTTCAGAGCTTTTTTCAGGGGTGTTTTTCTCATCTTTTTGCTCTTTTTTCCAAATAAATTCTTGTTGGCTATCAACAATTTCAATGCCATGCTCAAGAAACTGCATCATGATCTCTTCGACGAGTTCAAGATTGGTTTCAAATTCAGGAATGGCATGCATTACTTCTTGTTGAGTAACGAAGCCTTGTTCTTTGCCTTTTTTAATCAGAAGTCTTACCTCGGCTGGATATTTAGCGAGAGAATCTTGTTCACGTTTGATACTTTTCTTTCCCACGGGCGGTTATGTTAAGTATACTTAAGGAACTGTGCGCTTTCAGCCAGAATCTTTTTCTCTGTTTCTTTGTCGTTCTCTCGTTTGGCTTGTTCCAGCTTTTGCTTAAGTTGAAGAAGTTTCTTGCGCTTTAAAGTGTCTTTTACTCTTTTTAATAAGGCATTCTTTTCAAGCTCTAGTTTTTCTGCAGTATAGGCGCTATAGCGCTCTTCTATCTGTAGGAGGAGCAAAGAAAATACATCTTGGGGGATGTGCAGAGACTCTACCAGCGTAGATATATCCAGGCTGTTTCGGGCCTCACTATAGTATGCATGTGCTGTTCTGTAAATGTTTTGTTCCTCTGGAGTAAGCAAAACATGTAAGCTGGGATCAATTAAGTCCTGAATGAATTGGTGAAACTGGCAATAGAAAGCCAAAGTATAAAAGATGAGATCTTGTTGAGTTTGCGTAGAGGGGAGGGCTGGCTTCGCGCGTGATTCTAAACGTGTTCTTTGGAGTGATTTATGCAAGACGTGTGGAGACTTTCCAGTGAGCATTGCAAGTCTTTTTAAAGCCTCCTCCTGATCATAAGGTTGTTGCAGTTTTTTGATGAGTGGCAGGCAAAGCTCAATAAACTGTTTGGCGGTTTCAGCTTCTTTTAAAGATTGTTGTGCAAATAGGGCTTGTTCAATAAAGCTGAGCCAATCAATTGGCTGTTTAATCAGTTGAGCGAATAGTTGTGGCTGGCTGCGTAACAATGAATCGGGATCCTGCTCATCCGGTAAATTTACAAAGGCACAAGGAATTGCTTGCTTGAGCAGATCAGGCAAAATGCGAAGGGTTGCATTTTTGCCAGCTTTATCACCGTCAAAAGTGAATATGATGCGATTGGCTAAGCGGCGCAGCATCTCCAAGTGTTGTTCGGTAAAAGCAGTGCCAGAGACTGCGACCGTATTCGGGTAGCCATTTTGAGCCGCTTGCAGACAATCTACTTGTCCTTCAACTACAATAACTTCACTTAGTTTACGAATGCTTTCTTTGGCCTGATAGAGTCCATAAATGAAAGAGCTCTTGTGAAACAGTACAGTTTCAGGTGAATTTAAATATTTAGGCTCGTTTTCTTTGCTTAAGGCACGTCCGGTAAAACCAATAATGTCACCACGTTCATTAAAGAAAGGAAAGATAATGCGATCGCGAAACTTATCATGAACTTTTTTTACATTTTGTTCATCACTAATCGCTACACCGGCAGCTACTAATTCTGCCGTAGAAAAACCTTTTTTAGTCAAATGCTCACTCAAACCATGCCAGCCTTCAGGGGCATAACCTAGACTAAAACGGGCAATGGTTTCTGGATTGAGACCTCGTTCGGTCAAGTATTGTTGTGCTTTGGGCGTGCTTTTAAGTTGAGCTTGAAAATAGAGTGTTGTTTCTTTGAGTAGTGCCTTGAGACCGTTCTTTTGTTCTTTTTGGGCGGAGAGAAATTTAGGATCTTGTTTCTCCAGCGCCACCCCAACTCTTTCTGCTAAGTCATTCAAGGCTTCGGGAAAGTCCACTTTTTCAATTGCCATGTAAAACTTAAAGATATCACCGCCTTGATGGCAGCCAAAACAGTAGGCTATGCCTTTATCGGGGCTCACTAAAAAAGAGGGACTTTTTTCTTGATGAAAGGGACATAATCCTTTGAGATTCCGTCCTGCTCTTTTGAGTTGTACATAGTCTTTCACCAAGTCCTCAATTGTCAATTTGCCTTTAATCTCTTGTACCGGGTCAAGCATAGATATGGTTTCTCTTAACCTATTGATACCACATTTCCTAGCATCTGGGGAGGTGAGTATGGTATATTATTATGAAATACTACTAATATTTGGCAAGTGTTGGATGGAGCGTTAAAAAACATTGATGTTAGAAAAGAACGGGTGGATGATGGCTCTCGCGCGCGAGTAGCAGATATTCTTAAAAGTGGATCAACTGTTATCCGTGTATCATCTAAAAGTACTTTTGAAGCAGAAATTGAGGCTTCAATTGCGGAAGTTGTGCAGTTGCAGGATAATCCACAGCAGAAATTGCAGCTGACTCTTAGGGATAGAGAGCGCTTGCTTCAAAGAGAGGCAAAGATGGCAGTCAGGTTAGAACGAATTATACGTAGTAATAGTCGAAAGAAGCTGGATGTTCGTTTGGATTACTTTCTTACTACTGAAGGACGGGCTCTTTTGGCTGCAGTTGCGAATATTGATACTGTAACTATACCTACTGATAAAGTGGGCTTGCGTGCCTTTTTTTATCGGAATGGAAAGTGTTGGGCAAGACTAACTAAACAGCAACGGCACAAGCTTGAACATGTATCACATACCTTTTCAGTTCATAAACTCCTTGATCAATTAGAAGTAGATCATAAAAACGGCTTGCAAGTAGCTAATGTTGAGGGGCCTGAGCAATTGACTTTGCTTTTAAGTACGAGAAAAAAAACGAAAAGAATTATTGCTTTGCGTAAGTTTAAGCTGCAGCTCAAGGGGAATATCCGTTTTATTAAGGAAAAGTCTTCCGTACCAAATGATTATGAAAAAGCGAGATTAGCAGTTTATGATATCTATCTACGACGAGTGAATGAGTTGATTGCGCAGGCATATAGTGATGCTTACTCAATTGTGAGTAAGGAAAAGACCTTAGGAAGAGACGCTTTGAGCGATGATGAGCGAATGTTACTTAGCTTATTGCCTGGAGGATCAAATGTTAGTCGTGCAGTTGCACGTTGGAGTAGATTTATTCAGGGGCGTGACCAATATAGAGATCTAGTATGCATTAGTCGCCAATCAAAAGTTATTGATCGAGATGAAAGTGAAGCCACCCAGGTAGCTGGCATGGGATTAAACTTAGAGCGTTTGCGCGCTAAGGTAATTACTCCTGAGCAAAGAAAGATGTGGGCTGAAAGAGCATTACAACACTATACTGCAACTCAGGGATGGAAATATGTAACTGAAGCTAAGAGAAAGAGCTTGGTCGTTGATGGTCGTAATTTGAAGATTCGAGATGGTGAAATGAACACTGATGTGATTACTGCTTTGGGAGTTTTATTGGAGCATGAGATTGGTGGCCATGTCACTCAGCGTGATAATCGTGAGCAACTGCCTTTGGCAATCTTTAGAAGAATCAAAGGTGATCGTTCAATCCTCATGGCTGAGGCAGGAGCGGTAGCTCGAGAAGAAGCGTTTATGTTAGAGGCTTTTGGTCTCAAGCGTTCTCAATCTTTAGCTTATGTAGCTGCAATCCAAGCAAAGGTAGAGGGACGAGGATATCTAGGAGCAGTGAAAGCATTTTTTGATTGTAGATTTGAGGATTTAAAGCGCTTTCACCCTGATTTGTCTACTATGGTAGCGCAGCGTGAGATAGAGCAACTTATGAGAGTGGCAATTAATAGAGTTGAGCGTATTTTTAGAGATATAGATATTATGCCTGGAGACACTTCACCTCATATTCCTAATGCTAAAGATCTAGTCTATATCGAACGACAAGTGTTGATGCAAAAACTGAAAAGAGAGGGATTAGAGAGGCTAGCATTCTTAGGCGGTATGAACTTGAAAAATGCGGCTCTGCTTTTGCGTTTAGGCATGCTTGAATTGGATTCCATTCATGCTCCTCATAATGTGACTATGGCAATTTGGAATGAGATTAAAGCAGATTATCTACAAAAAGCATGAAATTCTAAGCATCCAATGCTTTAAGATCAGCATCACTAATGCCTAACCTATCAAGAACAAGAAGATGTCGAGGGTTGCTTGGATCGTATTTTCCCACATCCCAACGCATCATTTCATTAGGGTTTTTATTGATACTTTCCCATACACCGATATTTCCTTCGCGATAAATGATATCTTTCGTGTTGCAAACTCCTTTTGTATGACAATTGGTACCTCTAAAAGTTCTGATGGCCCAATTCCATGCATTATTTATACAGGTATTATCTGTTTTTTTCCCCTCCAGAGCGTTTTTAAAGCGGTAATACTTTTCGAGAATTTCATACACTTCTCTAAAGTCTCTTGCTTTGCCATCTAAGCCATAGGCAAGACTAATTGCCAAGTGTCCTTGGAGGCCAGCAAATTCACCGACTTTATCTTCAATAACTTGTTCTCTAATAGTTGTTACACCTTCTTCACCTCGCTCATATCTGTCCAAACCTAGACCTAATAGCATTAACTTGCTTCTTTCACCATTTTTACGTCGAGCCACATGAGTACCTAATTCATGGGCGATTAGTCCCATTAAGTGTGTTTTCGAAACTTCTCTGGCTTGGGGAATTTTTACTTTTTTATCACCCTGGTCGACACTAATACCAGTTTTGCTACCGTTATCGATGACGACTTCCCAGCCATCAATTCTCATAGCTTGTAGTACTTCATCAAAGATACTTTTAATCTCAGCGGCACCAAACTTTTCTTGAGTTTGCTTGTCCACTAGACGGAGTACCCTTGCTAGATCGGGGTTGAGAGTTTCGAGGGTTTTGATTCTAGTATGATCTACTATGTCAGTGGTTGGAATTGAAATAGGTGGTGTATATGGTTCAGCCTTGGGCAGCAAAGCCTGTAGTTCGGTTGCTGCTAGTTGTAGATTAGGATCTTCAGATGTTAAGGCGTTGGCAATTTGTTGCTCCAGTTTACCCAAGGTGTAATTAAATACATTTTTGTCGGGGCGTCCATATACAAATTCCGTATACCGCCGGAAACGTCTTGTATCACCTTGATGGGTAGCAAGTAACATGCGGAACTCCGCTATTTTTTCATTGATTCGCCACTGGTAACAAGCACGCACCGTATCGTTCCTCTCGTTGGCTAGAATTTCTTCCTTAAGAGCCAACAATTGATCTATCTTTTCGACTAGCTCCTGTGGGTTTATATCAGGATAATCTAAGCTGGGATTATCGATTTTCCCTGCTAAGAAATCAGCTTTCTGACGTTCTCGCCATTCCTTATTGCCTCCTAAAAGTTCATAAGCTTGTTTTGCGGCTAGAGCTTCGTAACGAGTATACCATTGATGATCTAGGGCAAGCTTTTCTTCTGACATACGTTCTGGAGCTGACATCTAGTTTTATTACTTCTTCTAATCATATCATTAACTGTTAGCTGGTTTCAAACTGCTTTCTTTCGTGATCTAATAGCCACTTTTTTCGCCAGACTTCAGCGCCGAAGCCAACCAAATTACCACTTTTGCCGATGACACGGTGGCAGGGGATGAGGATGAGTAGTCTGTTTTGACCATTAGCACGGCCAATGGCTCGTACTGCCTTGGGATTATGGATCGCAGTAGCTTGCTCTTGATATGATCTAGTTTCTCCGAAAGGAATGGTGCCTAGACTCTCCCATGCTTTGATCTGGAAGTCAGTGCCGGCAAGTTGGTAAGGCACTGAAAAAATTTTTCTTCGGCCTTGGAAATATTCGTTGAGTTCTTGTATGTATTGCTCAAGTAAAGCACTTTTGGGGCTTTTAGACTCAGCTGGTTGGTCAACAAACTTTACCGAAATGATGTGACTAGCTTCACTCCTGATTTCAATGGTGCCAATAGGGCTTTTGTAGAGATGAATAAACTGCTCAGTTTGCATGAATGGTTCTTATTCTTTTGGAGTCGGTATAAAGTCGAGTGCTAGAGAATTGATGCAGTAACGCTTGTGAGTTGGAGTTGGGCCGTCGTCAAAAACATGGCCTAAATGGGCATTGCATTTAGCGCAAAGCACTTCTATTCTCGTCATGCCGTGACTTTCATCTAATTGGGTTTTTACATGTGCCTGATAGGCAGGATCCCAAAAGCTAGGCCAGCCAGTACCAGAGTCAAATTTGGTAGTGGAAGAAAAAAGCGACGTGTGACAGTTCACACATTGATACTCACCAGCCGCCTTATTGTCTGTATATTTCCCTGAAAAAGGAGGCTCAGTGCCTTTGCGGAAACAGATATTGTATTGTTCAGGTGTAAGAGACATGACGGAGGATTATAAATTATAGATTGGAAAGAGTCTGCGATTGTTTTTACATGTGATTATCCAGCAAGATCTTTCCACTACGCTTCGCTCCGGTCAAGATGACAAAAGAGAGCGTATTTGTCTCGCTTGTCGTGAAGAGACCTTCTCATCTTACCTTCCTCCTTCTTTACCACTCATTCCCAATTACTCACTAATTTTTCTTCTGCCTTCCATTTTGCATTTTGAATCTTGAATTTTGAATTCTTCTCCCCGCGGCTCTCAATCCCTAATCTTATCATCCAATCCCCACTTTTCTATCGACTTTTAGTTTATCAATGAAGTAGCGATCATGCGAGACAATAATCATGGGGATAGGTTGCTCGCAGATGAGCTGTTCTAGTACTTCACGTGAAAAGATATCCAAGTGATTGGTAGGCTCGTCGAGAATAAGGAGGCGTGGGTCTTGGCAAAGAATGATAGCTAGTTCTAGACGTCTTTGTTCACCGTAACTTAACGTGTCTACTTGGTTATCAATCAAATCAGTCGGAAAAAGAAAACGATGCAAAATGCTGCGGGCTACACTTTCCTCTTTCTGAGTAATCATGGTAAACGCTTCAAGGACGTTTTTGCCAGTAGGCAAAGCTGCTTCTTGTGCCAGGTAGCCAATTGTTAGCTTCTGGCCAAATTCGACAAAGCCATCGAAGTCGTGGTCGCGATCAGCGAGGATATTAAGCAATGTCGTTTTGCCGGCACCATTTTTGCCTTGAATCAATACTTTTTCTGTGCCCCGAATGACAAATTCAATATTCTCTAACAGGATCCGATCACCAATTTGTTTTCCTCGAATTTTTGCTTTTAATGCCATGTTAATGGTAGTGGGGCTGAGGCGTGGCGGTTTCATGACCGGGTCGAGAATCGGTTTGGAAATATGTTTCTCGAGTGCCTTTTCAAATGCTGCTTTTTTCGAAGCAACCAAATTGCTAAACTTTAATTTGCCTTGATTGGCATTGGCTTTTAGCCAGGCTTTCATCTCTTCGAGTTCCTCTTCTTCACGTTGATATTGTGCCAACAAGCGCTGACGATAATGTGCTCTTTGGATCAAAAAGTTTTCATAATTGCCAGTATACTTTTGAATCGTTTTGTACTGAGCATCCATTTCCCAAATTTCAGTAATCACATGTGAAATCAGGCTGCGGTCATGAGAAACGATCAGAATAGTTCCTTTGAACTTTCTGATGAAACTTTCTAACCACTCCACGCCAACATCATCTAAATTATTAGTGGGCTCATCGAGAAGAAGAATGGTTGGCTCGCTGAGGAGTAGGCCGGCTAGTGCCACCTTTACTTTTTCACCACCACTTAAGTGGTCAAGCTCGGCAATGAGATATTCTGGTGCTAGTCCTACTTCTTGCATGGCAATATCCACTTTGTATTCATGCCACATTTCTGCCATTAAGCTTTCTAGGTATTCGCCTACAAGCACATGTTCACCGAAATCAGGCTCTTGGGGCAGGTAGCCAATAATTTCTTGATTGATCGTGATTTCTTGCGGAGTAGTTTCAAGCAATCCCGCAATGCTCTTGAGAAGTGAAGACTTGCCTGATCCATTCTTGCCGACAATCGCAATACGCTTACGTGATTTGCCATCAAGATTAGCACTGAAGTTCGTGAGCAAGTCGGTACCGGTATAGTTGATAGTTAAGTTGGATATTTGGAGCATGAGGGGAGCAAGTTCAGAGCTCAGGGGGCAGAGCTCAGAGTTGTGGGTGATGGTTTGTTGGTTTTGAGCGTTTTTATACTGGCAGCTAACATTCGTATGATTTCGTCTATGTTTTTAAGAAGAGAGGATAGGCTTAATGGGATTCCGAATGTTACTTTACTTAGAAGTCGGAGCCAGAATTGAGTTTCCCTAGCTTCCTTTAAAGCAATTTCGTACTTATGAAGAAAATCCTTTTTGCTTTGAGCGCTGAGTGATTCGCTGAGGTTTGCGCCGATGCTAGTACCAGAGCGTAAAAGCTGTTTGGAAATTATAAACTCTTTATTTGCTTGTAGACACTGGTAGAGCATAACAATCTCAAGCGCAAAATCAAATGACCTTTCATAAACCAGGCTAGTACTCATGGTTGTTGTATTAAGTAGCTTAATTGTATTTTTCTCTTCAATGATTCCAAGGGTGCAAATATTAAAAAAGAGTAACTGTTTTATACTTAATGTATCTTTTACACTTGCAATTAACCGACGCTGTTTCACTCATCTCTGCGCTCTGATCTCTGAGCTCTGAACTCACTAAACCAAATAGGACTTGCCATCAAAAATCGTTATTCCATCGGCTGTTACGCTTTCGGCTAGAGGGAATAAATCTACGTGGAATTTTGATTTGTTGGTTTGAATGCCAGTCTTTTTGTAGACACTATGTTTTTCACCGAGGGAGAAGTGGAGACCGTAGATGCGTTCAAAGGCGGTAATGTCGGCAAGATATCTTTCTCTGGTAATTGCGCGATTAAGACCGAAGCCAATTTCGCGGATAATCGGACGCTCATAGGTTTTGATCAGTTCTACAATTTTTTTAAAGCCCTCGGGAGCATTGTCTCCCTGTCCAACAATAAGACCTTCCTTTACATCAACACGAAAAGGCTCGTGCATGCTGATAGAAAAATCTTGATTAGCAAAAGCGTAAACATAAAAAGAGCCATTCATTTTGCTCAGGTCTTTGCCTTCAGTGAACACTTCCCCAATGGGAAAGGTACCGCCAATATTTTCCATGCCAGTATAGTCGCCAATGTTTAATTTGGGAAACTCAACTCCTCCTGTAATGGTCAGTTCAGCGTCAATGGCTTTGATCGAAAGGGTGTCAGTTGTGCTTAGCTTTTGTTGTAGTCCTTTGCCAATTTTGTGATACCATGCTTGATCATATTCAAGGGAGTTGATGTAGACATCCCAGGTGCTTGGGTCATTACGGTAGAGGTGCATGTGCTCAATCACTTTGAGCTTTTTAGAAAAAAGATGAATCCGAATCCGAAAATCATCTAAGCGAAAATTCGAGGTTTGAATCATCACCACCAGGTCATTGGGCTTAAGTTGATTAAACTCATTTAGGATCTCCTCTTTGCTAATTGTGGCGAAGTCGATGAATGTAGCCGTGGGGAGTGCATTGCGATAGGCGGCCGTGAGGATATTGGTGAGATCATTTTGGGTGTCATAAATAACCAGGGCATGTTGTCCTTGATCTGAGTCAAACTGAAGAGAGAGAGTAATAATATCTTGAATGTTTTTTGTTGCTTGGGCAATTAAACTTGCGTGTTGAATCATGAATGTAAGTCAGTAAGCGGCACTATGATAGTGCATTTGTTCTTGGCTGGCGATAGATGTTTTTCATTGTTATCACATCATCACCCATTGAGAGCACAATAGAGAAGATTATTCTTATGAGCACTGTTTAGTGTTATGGGGAAAAGCTTTAGGTTCTGCAAAAAGAGTGAATATGTATGGTACTATGTGCATGTATTTGTTGTTTATTATGTCACAGTTGCAGTTACACCAGCTCTTTGCTAAGGCTGATGAGTTACAGAAAGTTCACGGTGCAGCAGAGTTGAGGCCTATTTATGGAGCTGGTTGTATTAATAGTCCTCGCGTATGTTTTGTTTTTATGAATCCCACCGGTCGCAACATTTCTGCAAGTCCTGCCTGGTCTGGAATGAGAGCACCTTGGGTTGGCACAAAAAACATTTGGCGTTTGTTTCATAAAGTTGATTTACTCTCAGACACTTTGTTTGAACGTACTCAACAATTAAAGGCACATGAGTGGAGTACAGATTTTGTAATAGAACTGTATACTTATTTGAGCAATCAAAGGTTGTATCTTACTAATTTGGCAAAATGCTCCCAGCTAGATGCCAGACATTTACATAATAATGTCTTTACAGAGTACCTAGCTCATACCAAAGAGGAGATTGTCAAAGTTAATCCACAAAAGATTATTACTTTTGGTAATCAAGTGAGCTCTATACTTTTAGGAAAATCAATAAAAGTATCGGATTATGATTCAGATCAAACCGAGACGGTGATATTGAGTGGGGCTAAGTTCAGTGTATATCCTACTTTTTATCCTGTTGGGCTGGGGATGAGGAACATGCCAAAAGCTTTACGAAGATTAGAGCTGATACTGAAAAAAGACTAATTACAAGGAGAATGCAGTTTTAGCGAAAGAAGGCGTAGTTTGCCCACCAGTTTGTGTTGTAAATGAATTCTTCTGGGGATTGTCGGTGGTTGGGAAAAGGTGGAGAAAACTTGCCATCTGAAGTGTACAGACTGGTAAGACTTACTTGTTGCGATAATGGATCTTTTTTTAGACCAATAGTAATAGTGTCACTAACTGGCGGCTTGAGATTAGTGATAATGTTTAATTTGATTTGATCAGATTCTTCTCCTTGGCCACGTTGCTCTAATTTTATATATGGTTTTATGTCTGGTGTAATGAACACTGCTCCTAGTGTTCCCACGGGTTCATTGGCAGACAGGCCTAGTTTTGCTTTTTTATTTTTGTCTAAGTACAGGCCAAGTTCTGCATAATAGCTGTCAGGAATGGAGCTAAATTCAACCCAGTGTGTTTCTCGGTTTAAGATTGCTTCAGGTAAGAAGCCCAGAAGAGTTTTTATTACAACTATAAGATTGTTTAGCTTGGGATTTAATTTAGAACCTGCCGTTGTCATCAGGTTCTTAAGCTGCTCAGGAGTGAGTGGGGTAGAGACATTTTCTGCAGTCGGTGGTTGCAGTAAATAATTTCTGCTAGCGCTATCGAGCTCACTAAAATGACGGGCACAATGAGCAATACTCCAATAGCTGCATACAATATCATTAAGCTCTGAGTTTGTAATGTTACCCTTAAGCTCGCCCCATATGGTAATATCCTCGACTGAACATTGTTTTCTGTCTGACGTCATAAGATGTGCTTATATATAGAGAGCGCGAGTTTTGTAATTTGTTTAAGTCAGTCCTATCTCAGCACGAAGTCGAGCACTTTCCCTTCCAGTGTTGGCCTGCCAACCGAAGCTCGCAGAGCGCAGGTTGGCGGAGAGAGAGGGATTCGAACCCTCGATTCCTTTGCAGGAATGCACGCTTTCCAAGCGTGTGCACTAGACCACTATGCGATCTCTCCAAGTCTTGCTGGGCTATTATTCTCATATTCACTGATATTTGCAAATTGGCTCAGTGTCGAGATCGCAAGACGAAGACGGATAATAAGACGAAGAATAGTTGAAGTGATAAGGGACAAGGGACTGCTAAGCCTAATTTCTTTTCTTCATCTGCGTCTACGTCTTCATCTTCCACGAGCAACGCGAAGTAACCTTCTTTAGGAGAAGGAATAAGGTAAGACGGAGACGGTGGCGAAGACTCGCACTACGTGCTCGTGGTGGGCCGGGACGGATTTGAACCGCCGTAGGCGTAAGCCAGCAGATTTACAGTCTGCCCCGTTTGGCCACTTCGGTACCGACCCCCATTTGAGCGCTCACACTCTATAAACTAATTCTCAATCCGTCAATGACTGGTACTAGCAAAAAAGTGTTGTATTCCTGATTATGAGAGGGGACAAGTGCTGATAGAAAAGTCTAACTATTATTGGCTAGGCAAGGAATAAAAGTTATGCTAGATTGTTGACTACCCATTCTTTTGTGTTACTTTGTTTAAAATTTAGCTTTTTATTTTGTGGTTGGGGCAACCTCTATTGAAAAAGACGAGAGTGTGGGGAGAAAACAGGTGTTGGTAGCATCGGGTGTTTTGGCCTGGGTGCCAACCAATCGTGTTGTTGTAATGAAAAGAAGAGATAATACGGCTGATAAACCATTGATACGCAATCCGAACAAGTGGGAACTGGCTTCTGGCAAGTTAGCTTCGGGAGATAATGATCTCCTTGCTGTTATTCTCCGAGAAATAAAGGAGGAGTTAGGAATTAAGTCGACAGATATTCATAAGGTGTTTCGTCTGGTCGATCAAATGCCCATTATTCATTTGGATGATGATAAAGATTTAATTATTGGTCGCATAAAGATGGCGTTTAAACGTATGCCTAAGATACGCTTAAGAGAAGGACGCTCTGATCATGTGCAGGTTCGTTTTGTTAACCGAGATGAATTCTTGGAACTTGTGGGTGATGATGGTCAGCCAGAAGGTGGTGTTTTTGTGCCAGGTATAGAATCTTTCCTGAAGGAGTTGTTTAATGCAGCTGAAGTGCGTGGCACGATTATTGATGCTCTTGCACCGGGTGTAGAGCTTGATATTAGAGCTGTTACATTCTCTAGTAATGGTAGTAAAGTGCTATATAATCCCTTAAGTTGTAATCCTAAAAAGGTAGGTGCGAAAGAACATATCGATGATATTATTCGCGCTATGTTTCCAGGATTTACTGATCCCATCAGAAGAAAGGTGCTGCAGTGGGCTATCACTGAGCAGAAGCCTTTAAATACGGTTAGAGCAAGCTTGGGTATTGTATTAACATCTCCGGGTCTGGATGCTTTATCGTCTCTGCCAGAGCATTCTCGTTGGCTTGAAACAAGCTCTGATGAAGTCGAGGATTATATTCATGGATTGCGCCCCGGCTTTTACCGTCGATTTTTAAGAACTGCAGTGCAAAAAGCTTTGCGTCCTCATCCTGTTTTTTCAGATTGGATGCAAAGAGATTCTATGCCTGTCAGAGGCGGCAAATCACGGCGTGGTTCTGGTACCTATCCACAAGCTTAATGCCTGCCTTAAAAAGCAAACTGCTGCTCGTTTCAATACTCTAACAAACTAGAGCAGAGGAGTTTGTTCTTGGTTTTGAGCTATAGTTTGTCCATTGATCAGTTATGATGAAGATGTATTACTGTTAAATTCAATAAACAGCCTTCATGTAACATTCTTCACAAACTACTTTTTCTTTTCTTTCTGGATTATAAGTTGTGGGGATTAGTTGCTGACAGTTGGTGCAATTTCTTTCCCAAATTTGAAATGGGTTTCTGGCAGTGATTCTTCTTTTGTGGCGACAATTAAAACAGATGGCTGGAGCAGGAATGTTAAGTGTTTCATAAAACTTTATTTCTTGAGCAATCAGGCGATAGTTCTTGTGACACTCAGTGCAGCTCAGTACTTGTTTAGTAATGTCTTCAGGTATTTCTGCAATTGTATCAGGGATAACGATGCTCGGGCCTTGATAGCCATTATTGGGATTTTCGTCACGCCATTTAAAACCTTGAGCGAGAGCTTCATCTTTTGTTAATGGAAAAAAGTCTTGCGCTAGTGTTTCATTGTGACAAAAAGGGCTGTTCGCGGTAGGGAAGAATTCACCATATTCGCCGTTTTTTTTCATGTGCTCGATTATGAGCCCTTTTAGAACGATATACTCCTCCTTACTGTATTGTTTATTCAAGATACAATATTGTTTTTTCTTTAAGCCTACACAGCCAAAAAGATCTTGTGATTGAGTGCATAAATCACAGTACTCAAGATCACGGATGTTGGTTGTACAGGTTGTACAGAACTTAATATTATAGGCGTTGTCACCGCTAGAGCTGCATTGGTAAACCAGCTCCGCTTTATCACCCCAAGAGCAATAATCCATGCAAGATTTCACCTGTAATGACACTTTTGCGCAGTAACGAGAGTCTTGAATGTCTTTGCAGTCAAAACAATAATAGGCATCTTTTGCGTTAAAAAGATGATCGCCTAGACTGTTTTCTTTGCTTTCGCCTTGCAATGCTTTATGGGGCTGTGTAAGAAAAAGCTCCTGCGCTTGTCTTTGTACCAGGGCAAGTCCCGTTCTACTATCTAGTCTTAAGCCAGCCTTTATTTTTTTGTATTCGGCTTCGCTATATTGCTGATTTAAAATCATGTATTGCTTATGTTGTTGGTTAATACAACCAATACAGTCACGGCAGTTGTGGCAATTGTTCATAAACCAACTATCTTGTACTGATTTGCAGTCCTGGGAAAATTTCAAGTTGTAACACTTCACGCAATCAATGCACTCATAACAAAGCTCACACTCATAGCAAATTGAAGAATCACACACATTCTTACAATGCTTTAAGAGATTGGAATAATAGCAATCTTCATCATAGTCGCTCTCCATGATCAAGTAGCAATTCTTGAGGTAGCCCGTGCAGTTGGTGAAGTCGCTGTTTTCAAGAGTGGGAATAATCCAGAGTGATACGCGTGGTACTTTTCTTTGTAGCTCCATAAACTGTTCAAAGAAGGGACGGGTGAAATCGTAGTCTTGACCGAAGTCAATTGCGTCCCAGTCATCACTCCACCAGGCTTTTGTTTGGTAAACAGGAAAAGGTGTTTCGCTGGGATATTGAGATATGATCTGTTCACCCGTCGCATCACATTTGCGGTAGTAAAGTGTTTTGCTGTTCCTTTCAAGCCATCTCCGGTGCATTCTGCATTGAGGACAAGTTTGTGGAGCCGGTACATTAAATAGTTGATAGAAACGTTGGTCTTCACTGGAGTGACTAAAGCTAACTTTGCATTGTTTACAGGTGGCTGTCATAAATCTTTGTGATAAAGCTAGTACACTTGTTGCTCATAACATTTTTGACAGTACACACTTTCAGGCCGTGAGGGAGCATAAGTTGTTTTGAATGGAGCGTTACACTGGGTACAATTTCTAGCCCATAACATTTGTGGATTTCTTTTGCTTATTCTTTTTTCATGTCGGCAGTTGAAACAGAAAGTAGGCAACGGCAAGTTTTGCTCACGATAAAATTTCAATTCTTGAGTAATGATTTTGTAGTTACGACCACACTGATCGCAGGTGAGAATTTGTTTTAATAGTTCGTCTTTGGCATCCTTGATGTTTTCTGGAATAGATACTTTGGGGCCTTCATAGCGATTAAGCATATCATCTTCTCGCCACTGCGCCTGAATTGTTAGCACTTCATTCTTGTTCAAAGGAAAAAACTCCATTGCCACGGTTTCATTGTAAGCAAAAGGTGAGATGCTTGTTGGAAAATACTCACCCCATTCCTTTGTACTATGCATCTGCTTGATAATCTTTGGTACAATCACTGCGTATTCTTCCTTACTGTATTGTTTATTTAAAATGCAGTACTCATTTGACTTTAAGGCGACGCAGCCAAAAGAATTCTTGCTATTACGGGAACCATAATTGTATTGCAGGTTGAAAGTATTGGTCGCACATACCTGACAAAATTGGAGCTCATAGGCGTTGATGCCACTGGACACAGTTTCATAGGCTCGTTCCATTTGTTCGCCAAAAGAAGAAACGTCCATACAATCTTTTGCTCGATAGAGGGAATCACAGTATTTCAAGTCTTGTGTTTCTCCAACCATGAAGGATGTATCACAATTTTGGACATTGACCATGTAATCACCCGTGCTGTTTTCTAAATTGATGCCATGGATATATTTATGGGGAGCAGAGAGTACTAATTGCTCAAACTTCTTTTGTAGGTCCATAATTACATTGCGATTACCGAAGTCGATTGTTCGGATGTAAGCTTCATATGCTTCTTTGGTGTACTGCTGATTGAGGATGCAATATTGTTTTCGAGTTAAATTAACACAAAGTAAACAGTCACTACAGCCTATGCAGTTTTTAAGAAAGTAACTGTTTTGACAATTCGTTAAATCTTCTGAATAAAATGTTCGATAGCAACCAGTAGAAAGTATGGTTTCATAGCAGAGCTCACTTTTTTGTACTGATGAACATTCCATGCAGTTTTTAGAGTGCTTCAGAATATTTGAGTAATAACAATCTTCGTTGAAGTCGGCATCAAAAGTCATATAGCAGTTCTTACTGTTGCCTGCATAATTAATGTATGCGCAGTTGTTTTCTTCAGCATCGGGGGATGAGATCAAACTGGGTAGTGGAGTCTTTTTAAGGAGTTCGGCAAATTGTTCAAAGAATGGTCGGCTGAAATCATAGTCTTGTCCCGTCCTTCTGGGATCATGCTTTTCGTCCCACCAGCAGGTGAGACAATAAACGACGTAGTTTTTTTCTGGCGCGTAAATGGAAATGATTTCTTTTTGGCAGCGATTACATTTGCGGTGATAAAGTTTTCTTTCATTGCGAAAAGTCATCCGTCTTTGCTTGCGGCAGGGTGGACATAATGTCGGTGGAGTGATGAATTGTTTCGTGCCGGCGATAGTGGGCGATAAGTGCTCATACGATTTGAGATCCTGATCTGTAATTTCAAATGCATTGAGACAATGACGACAACTTTTAGTCATAAGGTTTAATAAGTGTGTTTTTGAAAGCAGTCCCGGCAAATAACGTTATCTACTTCCTGTACAGAATAAGTACTTTCTACCATGTTGTGGCAATGAATACACTCACGGTTCCTGAGCTTTATTTGATTGATTTCAGCGGTGCGTTGCTGATGTCTGCACTCAATACACAGTTGAGGAACCGGCAGGTTTTGATTACGGTAGAAAACTAATTCTTGTTTGATGATACGGTAATTTTTCTGACATTTTTTACAGGTGAGAATTTTCTGACAGAAGCTGTCATCAACTTCAGCGATTGTATTGGGAATTGTGACCGACTCACCTTGATAGTGACTCATTGTGCTTTCATCACGCCAGGGCCATTGGTTTTTTTTGACTGTGTCTTTGTTCAGCGCAAATGTCTCTTGAGCTTGCGTGTCATTATAAGGAAAGGGAGAGTAGGCAATGGGGAAGAATTCGCCCCACTCGTTTGTGCTTTGCATGTGGGTGATAATTTTTGCTACTAGAACTTCGTACTCTTCTTTGCTGAACTGTTTATTTAAGATGCAATGCTCAGCATTTTTTAGGCCGATGCAACCAAATAAGTTTTTCGAATTGTGGCAGAGGTCACAATAGTAAATGAACTGATTGTCATAGGATGCACTACTAAAGGCAGTATGATAACAGCGATTAGTGGCATGAGTCTCGAGGAGTAGCTCACATTTAATTCCCGCTTCATAGACATCATAGCCATCGGTGACTTCAAGCACTTCAAAACAGTTTTTGACATTATTGCAATCACGAATATAGAAACAGTTAGCCGCATCTTTGCTATTTACAATATTGTTCCCACTTGATTGCTCACTATTTATGATAAAGCTGGCTTGTTGGGGGAGGTTGTTTCTTAGATCCTGGAAAAGTTGCTGTGCTTTTGTAAGTCCGTCCTGCGTATGGAGTTCTAGTTTGTTGAGCGCGATTTTATATTCTTCAGGAGAATATTGTTTGTTGAGTAGGCAGTACTCCCGATTTCTTAAGCCTACACAGAGCGCAGCGTTTTTTACATTTTTGCAGTCAAAAAGAAAATAGCTATCAGTGCAATTGTCGATGTGACTACAGAATTTGCAATTGTAACACTCACTGCTAAAGCTCACCTGATAGCATAGCTCGCAGCTTTCAATGAATGAGCAGTCCACACAATCTTTTGCTCGTACTATCCAATTGCCATATAGACAATTTTCGCACAAGCCACCATTCATAATTAAGTAGCAATCTTTCGTCTGATCAGCATGATTAGTGTATTCACTATTTTCTACCGTTTTATTAAAAAGGTTAGGACGGGGGACCGTGAGTTGCAATTCATAGAACTGCTCAAAAAAAGGACGAGTGAAATCGAAATCGCGCCCATGCTTTTTTGCGTCCGTTTCGTCACTCCACCACAGTTTGCTTTCATATACTTGGTAGGGACTGTCGCTGGGGTAGAGCGCGATAATTTGTTTGCCTGTAGCATCACATTTGCGATTGTAGAGTTTTCTCTCATTGCGTCGTGCCTGCCGGCGTTGCTGTCGACAGAGTGGGCATAGTGTTGGTGCTGAAATGGGTAAGCATTTGCCTTTCAGTACTGGTGACACTTTCTGATAAAACTCCAGATCTGCGGAAGTGATTTCGAATTGTGCTTGGCATTGCCTACAGTTTTGGATCATGGCTTAAGCGTAGAGGAGAGAAGTGACTATTTAGAATATTGCTTTGAGATAACAGCTCTCACAGTAAATAGTTTCTGTTCTTTCGGGGGCATAGGTAGTCTTCAGGGCAACATTGCAATTCATGCAATTCCTATCCCAGAGCACGCGTGGATTGCGAAATGATTGACGGAGATTGTAACGGCAGGTGTGACACTGGTGAGGAGCAGCGATGCCAAAGTCTTGGTAAAAGTTGAGCTCTTGTTGCACGATACGATAGTTTCTTTTGCAGGTCGCACAGGTGAGAATTTCTTTGGTGATACTGTCTGGTACTTGGCTGATTTGATCGGGAACCTCAATCAGTGGACCTTGGTAACTATTGAGATTGTCACGATCATACCAACTGTAGCCTTCTTTTAAAACATCTGCTTTTGAGAGCGGGTAATACTCTTGGGCACAGGATTCATTGTAGCCGAAGCATGATAAATTCTTAGGCAAAAACTTGCCCCATTCACCCGTTTTTTTCATATGTTCGATCAGTCTTTGTCGCATAGTCTCAAAGTCGGATTTGGAATATTGTTTGTTTAAAATGCAGTATTCCTTTTTTTGCATACAAACTCCACCAAAGATATCATGACTATTAATAGTGAGATCTGAGTATTCAACATTGTAGCTATCCAATACACCATATGAATGCCTTGAATTGTAACAGTTGCTGGTGCTGATTATGTCATAGCCTAGTTCAGTCTGGTCTCCGAGCATGCTGCTATTGTGAGTGTCTTTCGCTTTGGCAGCAAAAATAGTGTTGCTTAAGTCTTGGCTATCTGAAGAATCATAACAGTTGAAGCAATTGTTACAGCTTTTTAAGTAGTCACCGCTGGAGTTTTCACTAGACACAATATGCGCAAACTTTACAATTCTTTTGGCTCTAAGCTCCATAAACTGTTTTAGATTTTTTTGTTGCTGCTCAAAGCTACCATTTATTATTTCGGCTTTTTGTTTCTCGTATGCATCCTTGCTTAACTGAACATTGTTGATGCAATACTGAGCATTGTTGAGATTGGTACAAAGAATACAGTCCTTGCAGTTGCTACAATCACTAATTAAATAAGAGCTGCTGCAGTTTTTGCTGTCAAAAGCAAATTGGCATTCATAGCAATTAGTGCAATCGCTCATCATATAGCAGGAGCGATTTTGATTGCTGAAGTCAGCATCAATGACGCCTTGATTGTGCATGCTGAGACTGCCGAACATGCAATCTTCGTTGTGATCACCACCAAAAATGAGATAGCAGTTTTTGTTACCCACCGTGGAATTGCAGTAGTCACTGTTTTCCGCATTGAAATTAAGGAGGGCGAGGCGTGGTACTTGTAATTGCAAGTGCTTTAGTTGAGGGAAGAAAGGACGAGAGAAATCAATTTCTTGGCCATAATCAGTGGCATCCCATTTATCGCTAAACCAGTAATCACTCTTATATACTTTGTAAGGCTTGTCGGGTGAGTAGACTGAAATAATCGCTTCACCCGAATAGTCACATTTTCTATTATAAAGGGAGCTGCTGTTGCGAAAGCTTAAGCGTTGTTTTTGACTACACTGAAAACAGCTAGTGGGGACAGGAATTTGTTGCTTGCTCAAAAATGCCTGCTCAGCCTCATTAACTACAAAAAGAGCAGCACATTCCTGGCAGGTATATTGGTTACTTGCCATAATGCTTAAATTGTTTTTAAACTATTCAGAGTGTAGCAAATTGTAGAAAACTGTAAATGGCTTGTAGAGAGGAGTGAGAATGAGTTTGTTGCTCTGTGGCTTTTATACGTCATTCTCTTGGGTTTAAGATTCTGTAGAAAGTTTTTTACAACAAGGGAGGGTGATTCAAAATTCAAGATTCAAAATTCAAAGTGGAAATGAAGTATGAGGTGAAGATAAGAATTAAAGAAAAATAAAAACTTATAACTAGTTAATGTCTATGTGGCTTATTAAGTTTCTATCTTAGCTCTACAGTGAGATAGACTTTTCACATTAGCTATGAAACACAATTTGGTACAAGAAAAGAGCTTTGCTTTTGCATTGCTGATGATTCAACTTTCAAAAGAATTAAAGAAGCTTCGTGAATTTGTTATTTCTAAGCAACTATTGCGATCGGGGACCAGTATTGGAGCTAATATTGAAGAGGCTATTGCCGCTGAAACCAGAAAAGACTTCCTTCACAAAATTCAAATTGCTTTGAAAGAGGCGCGTGAAACAAAGTTCTGGTTAAGGTTACTAGCCTCAAGCTTTAATATAACTTCAATTGAAATGATAGAGTTATTGGATCGTAACGATGAGCTGATTCGTCTCTTAAGTAAAATCACTAAAACTACTCGCAACAGTCTTTGAATTTCGAATTCTCTTCTATTTCTGTCTTCCAATTTTGTCTTCCAAATTTGAATTTTGAATGTTGAATTTTGAATTCTCTCCTATCTCACTTTTTCTTGATAGCACTTTTCACAGAGTACTTTTTGAGTGGTGGTGTCGTACATTGTCAGCATTTCTTGTTGGCAGTTGATGCAGTTTTGAGGTGTGAGTTCGGAGATGGTGAGGCTGTTGATAATAGAGTCGAGGCGGGCGAGAGGGGCGGTGTCGGGGATAGGGATATGGAGCTTGCGATAAGCTGCTAGCTCTTGTTTGATAATTTTAAATTTTTTTCCTGTAACTTTGCATTTTAATGTGGCATTGAGAATACTATCTTCAACATCAGCAATATTATCTGGGACGCGGTAATTTTGCGTAAAGTTTTCTGGTTGATACTCTTTCCAACGAAAGCCACGTTGTAATGCTTCTTCTTTTGAAAGGGGCATAAACACATGTCCTTCGGATTGGTTGTAATACATGATGGACATGTCATTGGGGAAAAATTGACCATATTCTCCTGTCTTTTTCATGTGTTCCTTAATACGAGCTAGCAGTACTTCATATTCTTCCTTGGAGTACTGTTTGTTTAAAATGCAATATTGTTTGTGATGTAGACCAATACAACCGAAGCAGTCGGTACAGCTAATACCGACAAAGATGCAGTATTCTAAATTGCGCACGTTGCCATAGCAGTCATAACAAAACTTGAGCTCATAGGCATTTTCACCAACTGCTGAGCTATTGTATAAAAACTGTCCATTTTGGCCAAAGCCATCAATCACAAAACTATCTTTGCTTGCATGCACCATCTGAATAGACCATTCGACATTTTCTGCATCATTGCAAAAAATACTATTGAAACAGTTTTTCGAATGATCAATATAATTGCCGTTGCAGTTTTCATTGTGTTGGCCTTGCATACAGCGCACAAATGCATGACTTTTCATTTCTGTGAAGGCGGCTTTTTGTTCTTTGATAACTTGCGCACTGCCGAGATCAATGGCTGCCATCTTAGATAGATATTCATCTTTCGTGCATGGTTTATTTTGGAAGTAATATTCTTGATTGACTAAATTCGAAGATTGAAAACAATTTTTGCAATTATGGCAATCATATAAAAAAGCAGAATCCCGACAATTGGTGCAATCCTGAGAATACTTCAGATTATAGCAACCTTTAATTTGAATGCAGCCACTGCATACCTCTGAGTTGGTTACATATATACAGTCAATAATGTCCTTGGACGACAATACGGTTCTTGAAAAGAGCACATCCTCTGAATCCAAGACACCAAAGCTTAAGTAACAGTTCTTTACATTAAGGACACCATTAGTGAAATCACTATTTTCCATAGTAGAGCGGACACATTCGAGGCTAGGGAACGGTGCCTTCATTTGCAATTCTCGCATTTGCTCAAAGAATGGTCTTGAAAAATCATAGTCTTTGCCCGTTGCACACTGATCCCAATCATCACTCATCCAAGTGTCGATATCATAAACTTTTATTCTGCTTTCGGGGGGAATAAAAGTTAGTATCTCCTTGCCTGTATAAGCACATTGGGTCGAGTAGAGGTGGATGCTGCTTAAAAAAGCACTGACTTGGCGCAGTCTTTCTAATGGTGCTATTGTTGGTAGAGGGATCTGTCTTTCTTCACAATAGGCCTCTTCTAAATCAGAAATTACAAACTCCTTGCCCGTGATAGTGCAAATAGCGGTGCGCATATGGCGAATACGCTAAAAGTAATTGTTACTTCCGTAGGTCGCCAATATAGAAGTTCACTAAGTACTCATGAGCACCCTGTGAATGGGGTTCTGTCGGTTCACCAGGTTCTTGTCTTGCTTCAAAAAGAGCGCTAGCGTCTTTGCCGCAACCTTTTAAGATATCATCTCCACCAGGATGCTGACCAGAAGCAATAAATGGTGTCACGTTATAAACCTTATCTGCAATAATCATCCAGCAGTCACTTGCTTTAGCATGAGCAGAAACATCAGCTAAAGTGTAAGTTGTTACCGTTGGGTTTTGAGGAGTATTACTGTTTGAGGTGGGAGCTTGAGCTGAGCAGGCACTAAGTAGCAGTATGGTCGCCAGTAGGCCAAGTGTTTTTTTTATGAGAAAGTTTTAATGCAAAGACAGTTTAACCTTCACCTTTTGGTCGAGCAAGGAATTGCCTGAATATTATACTAATAGAGTTTGGTAACAGTTCTCACATACTACTGTCTCAGGTTGAGTTGTGCTATATGGTGTCATGATCGGGCTGTGACATTGTGCACAGTTTCGAGACCATAACGTTCGTGGTGGGCGTAGATTCATTCGGTCAGTGTGTCTTTGGTCGGGATGTCGGTGTGGAAGTGGAATGGAGTGGTCTCGGTAAAACTTTAATTCTGCTTTAGTAATACGATAGAGTTTTTTTGATACTTCACAGCTAATCGCAAACTCTAGGATATCGTCGCCTGTTTCCGCGATTGCATTAGGCAGAGCAGTAGCGACAATTACTTTCGTCACATTGGGAAGTGGCGGCTCATAGTCACTCCATAAGAATCCTTGGGCGAGAGCAGCTTCTCTTGAAAGGGGAAAGTATTCATTGGCCACACTTTCATTGTAGCCAAATGCGGATAAGGTGGGAGGATAAAACTCAGCCCATTCACCAGTTTGTTGCATGTGCTCAATGATCTTTGGCACCAGTTTTTCATACTCCTCTTTAGAATACTGCTTGTTTAAAATGCAATATTCTTTGTGTCTTAAGTTGATACAACCAAAAATATTATGACAATTGTGCCAGCAATAAATTGAGTGATAGGCATTGCTGATATTAAACCCTGCGTAGTGACCGCATATTATGTTATGGCTGCCTAACCCTGATAGGACACTATTATAAATATGACTAGTATTCTCACCCCAACCGTCCAGATCATAGCAGTCAGTAGCAGGCACCATCATGTTTGTGCAGTAACGTGAATCTCGTAGCTCAGTGCAGTCAAAGCAGTGCTGAATATTGCTGCAATTGCTGATGTTATTGCCACTGCTGTTTTCATTCATTGTACCTCGAAATGCGCGTTTTGGTTGAGAGAGGAAAAACTCATAGGCTTGTTTTTTTGCTTTTTCTCTTTGTTCAAAATTGCCCAACTCCTGTGCTCGTACAAACTTTTCAAACTCTTCTTTTGTGTGAGGCTGATTAAAAATGTAATACTCTTTATTTCTCAAATTGCAGCAGCCATAACAACTTTTGCAGCCAATGCAATCTTGTAGGAAATAGGAATCAGAGCAGTTTTGTGAAAACTGGCTGTATTGGACATTGTAGCAATTGAGACAATTCACACATTCATAACAAAGCTCGCTTTCCTTGAGCAATAAAAAATCAACACTGTCTTTAATAATATGAAATGTCTCTCCATAGAAACTATCTTCACCCTGTTCACCATCGAACACGAGATAGCAATTCTTGGAGCGGACTATGTCATTAGTGTAATCACAATTTACATTGTCACCCCAAGTCATGATGCCTAGTTTTGGTGATGCTATCCATAACTCTTGCCATTGCTCATAGAAAGAGCGGCTAAAGTCAAAGTCTCGTCCATAACTCATTGGATCCCACTGATCACTCCACCAACAAGCAGCGCAGTAGACGGTGAATTTTTTATCAGGAGAATAGAGGGAGAGAAAATCTTTTTTACAGAGTGAGCAGGTGTTGTGGTAAATTTTTCTTTCATTACGAAAAGCTTGTCTTCTCTGTTGACGACAATCGAAGCACATTATCGGGGCTGGGACTTGATACTTTTTGCCCTGAAAGACTGGTGAGACTTTGTCATAAAAAGCCATGTCTTCTGTCGTGATGACAAATGCTTTTTGGCAGGCGATGCAAACTCTATTCATACTAGGTAGCTACTGCGATGAGTGTAGCGAATAGGACCAGAAAAATAAATCTGTTAATTGCGGCTTAAATCTAATTGTAGCCTATTAACGGTTTGTCTGTTTGTGCCAGATGCTTGGTGCCAATGCGTAACGGTGATGCGCTGACAGTTATTAGGATGCCACTCGAGTGTTATACCAGCAGGTGTAAATGGATTCCCGACATGCCAATTTGCTTCATGTAGTCTGATAGTAATTCTTCGTGTCAGCCAACTAATCGGATTAGGTATGACGTGATTGTTCCAGCAAGCAGTAACTTTATCTTGTAGTGGTGTTAGTGCTTGTCTTAGTGCAATTTCAAATAGCGCTCTACCTGGCGACATTGGATCCTGTAATCGACCTTCACTGGTAAGTGTCGTTTCTTCTGCTGATGGTGTGATTGGTAAGGTTGTTGTTAGCAAAGGTGCTTGTTCTGGCTGAGGGACATGTTCGGGGCGGGGGGATAGCGAGGAAATAGGGGCAGAAGAAATAGTATGAGCTGTTGCTCGTGGTGAAGTTTCTCTTGAGCGACCTTGCTTATAGACTATAACGCTGGCTAATGCGGCTACACCTAGGATTGCAGCTGCTCTTTGGCGGTGAGAAGCTCTTGGCAGTGCTCTTGCCGTTTGAGATTCTATTGTTGTTGGGGCGAGAGAATGGATGTTGGCTTCTGGAAGTGGAGTAAATTCACTAGGAGGGTCATAAATTAGTGCTGGAGCACTATGGTCTACATGTTCAATTGGCATAAAACCAATTTCAGGTTCACTTCTCGTTCTTATTTGAGCTATGACGGCACGTTCAATAGTACGAACTACATGAATAGCTACAATCGTACTAATAAGCAGTTTGCGATCCGCAGCTTTTATATTCGTAATTGCTGGCCTATGTCTTGGCAATAAAGCTTCAACTTGTGCGATCATTGCTTCACAGTCTTGCTTGTTTAATCGGGCTTGGTAGTAGGGTAATTGGTCTAAAACTGCATTTACTGCCTCTTCTAATTGTTGCGTGTCATCACAACTAAAATCAGCAAACTTGCCAGCGATTGATGTCAGTAAGTGATTTTTACATTCACTAGCTTTAACTTGCTTCATCGCGCGACGTACCAAACCCTGGACATTGATTAGTCTTACTTGTTCTGACTGAGCTATTTTTCTCATGTGATTACTAATGTGTTTGAAGCTGTATGGTACACTAATTCTTTAATTTGTCTATTTGTGCTTACATCATACCTTGCTGATAGCAGTTTTCACAAAAGACTTGCGGTGCAGGGGCTGTATACACTGTGTGGATTGTGCGGCGGCATTTTGCGCAATTGCTAGTCTGAGGTACTTGGATTTGTAATGATAAGCAACCTAAACGCAAGCGCTCTAAAGGAGATATCAATGGTATTGGTACTTGCCAATGCTGATAGAGACTGAGCTCTTGTTTGGTTAAGCGGTACTTTTTGTGAGTCAGGCGGCAGGAGAGTACTTGATCTAAAATGTCAGCAGTGACTGTACTGATATGATCAGGAATGGTGTAGGAAGAATGGAATCTTTCTGTTGGTTCATCTTCCCAAGTAAATCCCTTTTCGAGCGCTGTTTCCTTATTTAAGGGCATAAATGAAGCTGCTTCTGATTTGTTGTAATAGAAGGAAGAAAAGCTTTTAGGGAAGAATCGTCCGTATTCGCCTGTACTTAACATGTGTTGTTTTATTCTTGGCAATAAATCAAAATACTGCTCTTTGGTGTATTGCTTATTCAAAATGCAATACTGTTTTTTCTTTAAACCGATGCTGCCAAAGCAATCGTTTGAGCCAAAACTAACATGCATGCAGTATTCAAGATTATGGGTGTTTACAAAGCAGCCGTAACAAAACTTGAGATTGCTGACATTATTGCCACATACCACTGAGTTATAAATCAATTCAGCATTAATGCCGAAAATGGCGTACATGATGCAGTCTTTACTGCCGTTTGCTCTGATCGTAAATTCACAGTCTTGGGCTTTGCTGGTGTAAAAAGTGTTAGTGCAGTTTTTGCATTCATACAAAAAATTGCCGCTACAATTTTCATTTGAATATCCACTTAAGTCTTTGATAAATCCACCTTTCTTAAATGCTTCGAATCTTTTTTTTTCTTGTTCTAAGCTGCTGTGACTGCCTAAGTTAATGTGCTGTAATTTGCTTTTATATTCATCTGCAGTTAATTGCTGATTGTAAACACAATATTCTTTATTAGTGAGATTGGTACAGCCGAAACAGTTTTTGACATTGCGGCAATTGAAGACAAAAGTTGAATCGGAGGTGTTTTCACAGGAGTCTGCAAAACGTACATTATAACAGTTCTTCAGATGACGAGAGCCATAGCAAAGTTCGCAATCGTTAATATCAATACAATCAACAATGTTTTTGGCATTGTTCATCTGATAAGAAAAGTAGCAATCTTCACAATTGTTGCAGTCAAAAATGAGATAGCAGTTTTTGGCATTGCTTACACCATTGGTATAGTCACTGTTTTCCATGGTCGATAAAACTACTGACCGGCTGGGTACTGGCACCACTTGTAGCAATGCAGCAAATTGCTCAAAAAAGGGCCGACTGAAATCATAATTTCGGCCATATGTTAATGGATCCCATGCTGTGTCATCCATCCATATGCCAATGTCATATACTTTGAAGTTTTTGGTGGGTGGTACAATGCTAAGCATTGGTTTTCCGCTCAAGTCACATTTGTGATTGTAAAGAAAGATGGAGTTATAAAATGCTAATAAGTCTCTTAGTCTTTCTGTCTGACCTTGGCTGGAAAGGGGAATATGGTTGTTTTGACAGTAAGCAATTTCGCGTTGAGATAGGCCATTGGTTGCTGACATAGACCATGGTTAGAGCTTTGCTCTAAGCTAGCATATACTTTCAATGCCACGCAATTCAGCTCAAAAACAAGCGGAACCTTTTATATAATTGCTTGCTGATAACATCTCTCACAGTAAACTTGAGCTTTCTTTCCAGGCTGGTAGCTAGTAGAAATTTGAATGTTACAGCGCATGCATTGGCTTTGCCATAAATGGCGAGGGTTTTTCGTAGCCTTAAGGTCCGCATTTCTTTGATTGGGATGTCTACGGGGCAATGGAATACTTTGTTTTCGGTAAAACTCTAGTTCTGGCTTTGTGATTTGAAATGGCTTGCCACTTTTTTCACAAATCAATACGTCTTGCAAAATGCCGGTGCGGATATCTTTTATATCATCAGGTACAGTACTTATGAAATTATGTGCTTGATCCTTGGCAGGAGTACTAAGTTCTGACCACAAAAACCCTTGAGCTAACGCCTCCTCTTTGCTCAGAGGAAAGTATTCTTGGGCTACACTTTCATTGTAACCAAATGCGGAAATAGCCGCAGGGAAAAACGTGCCCCACTCTTTTTTATGCTGCATATGATCAATCATTTTTGCTACTAATGAATTGTATTCCTCCTGGCTATATTGTTTGTTTAAGATGCAGTATTCTTTCTGCTTATTAAGACTTACGCAGCCAAATAAGTTTTTGCAGCCGTGCCAGCAGAAGGCCGAGTGATAAATATCCTGCGCGCCGAATGCCGCGTAATAGCTAGCAATGACATGTGAGGCTCCAGCGCCGACACCTGAACTATTGAAACAGAGTTCAGTATTTTCACCCCACTTGTCGATGTCATGACAATCTCGTGCTTTTAATATGACTTGTTCACAATAACGGCAGTCCTCTAAATCTTTGCATTCGAAGCAGTCAAAGCTACGCACACTATTGCTGATATTGTCTCCAGACACATGTTCATTATTATTGCCACGATATGCTCGTTTGGGAAATTGCGACCAGAAATCGTGAGCCTGTTTTTTGATTTTCTGTACGGCAGTGAAACTGCCTAAGTTTTGTTTATTAATAAAAGCAAAATAGTCCTCCTTAGAGTAAGGTTTATTAAAAATGTAATATTCTTTTTGTTGGAGATTTACACAGCCAAAGCAATGCTTACAGCCAATGCAATCCATTAGAAAATAGGAGTCGCTACAATTCTGACAAAATTGGGAATACGATACATTGTAACAATTACTGCTATTAATCAGCTCATAGCAGAGCTCACTGTGTTGTACTCCAATAAAGTCTACACAATTGCGTACATAATCAAAGGTTTCACCAAAGTAGCAGTCTTCAGCATACCCCCCGTCGAAGCAGAGATAGCAGTTTTTTAAAAAAGCACAGCTATTGTTATATTCACTATTTTCATTTTCAGCTAAAATGAGGCCTAGTTTTGGCACCTGTTGGAACAACGCTTTAAATTGTTCAAAGAAACTTTTATTAAAGTCAAAGTCTTGACCATAACTAAAAGGGTCCCAGTTGTCACTCCAAAAGCAAGCAGTGCAGTACACAGGAAACTCTTTGTTCGCTGCATAAATACTGATCATTGATTTTTGGCAGAGACTGCAATTGCGTTGGTAGAGATTTCTCTCATTACGAAAAGCGAGCCGTATTTGACGACGACAATCGGCACATATATCTGGTGCAGGAATAGGAAACTTGCGATCCGCAACGTGAACTGCGATTTTTTGATAGAAGTTCTGATCAATATTATCTATCGCAAAACTTTTTTGACAGTGGCTACAGATCTTGGTCATTGAGGAAAGCGTTTAGTTGATAGCCATTATAAATGGCTTCTAAGGCAGCGGTATTATTAATAATAGCAAAATGCCGTGATCATGGTAGCTTGCTTTATCTTTTTCGACCAGCTAGGTAATTGAGAAAAGCTCACAGTACAAAAAGTAATACTGTGTTTTTTGAGCACCTCATATGTTTTTTCCTGCCACCAGCTAGGATGACGAAACTCAATTACATTGTTAAATTCATTGCTCATTTGAGTGACTGCTAGCTCTAATACTTTTTCATTAAACTGCATGGTAGCAGGTAATTGAAAAAGTACATTCTTTAACTTTTTACCTAGGCCCGTGCTTGCTAAAGTATAAAACTCTTTTAGCTCCTGGCTAGTGTTTTGAAACCTACCGAAATGGGTAATTGTTCTTGGTTCTTTAAGGCTGAAAGAAAATGCATCATGGCTTTCATCGCGCCAGCGTTTTAGTGAGGCCAGTTGTGGTAAGCGATAAAAACTAGAGTTTATTTCTACCGTATTAAACCGTGTTCCGTAATATGTAAACCAGTCTCTAACCTGTAAGACTTTCAGGATAAAAGTAACGTTTCCAATTAGCGTAATAAAACCCTGAGCAACCAATAGCATATTTCATGGGTTTGAGATTGCTAACGAGAACTTTAATACGAAGCAGAGGCTAGGGGAAGCAAGAAAAGAGAGTGTCATTCCTTTCATCCTTCTGCCTGCTTTCTCATTCCTTCTTTTTCTTCAGCCCGACTGCCGTGGAGGAATCGGTAAGCCCTGTGCAACGATAGCAGTTCATGTTGCGTTGGACGGCATCCGGCAAGATCCTTCCACTACGCTTCGCTCCGGTCAGGATGACGAAGCGAGAAGAAGGTGAATGAACGTTCCCTTGGCTATGTTTCTCTGCGTGTTCTCTTTGGTCATGCCTTTTCATTGCGAATTGCGAACTGCGAATTCCGAATTGTTCTCCTCCTTTACTTTTCATCTCAGCTTTTATCTCTTTGCTCTCAGCTCTTGCTCCCATCACTTCCACTTCCTTTATTCTTGTACATTTTTAACAAAGCATTCTTCACATAAAATTTCCTGCTCTCTGGGATTGAAAATGCTGGCTAGCTCTTTTTGACAATGGTGACAATGAATTGTTTGTAATGGGAGAATTTGCGATTTGTTGAGCTTTAACTTTATCCTTTCCAGGGGGGCGAGCCGGGGGACTGGAAGTGAGAACTGTTTGTAAGCAGCTAGCTCTTGCTTGATGAGGCGATACTTTTTGCCAGTAAGTGCACATTCTAAAGTTGTGTGGATAATATCATCTGAGGTTTCGTGGACATCATCAGGGAGAGGTGAGGGTGCTGTGGGAGGTATGATGCTTTCTTCCATCCAGCTGTAACCTTTTTGTATTGCTTCTGCTTTTGTCATAGGACAGTACATGTTGCCCTCTGATTGATTGTAGTGGCAGTAACTCATGGTAGGAGGGAAAAACTGACCATATTCGCCGTGTTGTTTCATGTGCTCTTTAATTCTAGGAATTAGTGCTTCGTATTCAGCTTTCGTATATTGCTTATTTAAAATACAATACTGTTTCTTTTTTAGTCCGACACAACCAAAGCAATTGTTTGAACCATAGCCTACATAAATACAATATTCCAAATCATGGACATTGCTGTAACAATGCAAGCAGAATTTAAGGTTGTTGGCATTATCCCCGCATCCCATACAACAATAAACAAGTTCTGCATTCATGCCAAAACCGAA
This sequence comes from uncultured Candidatus Peribacteria bacterium, assembly GCA_964512325.1. Lineage (GTDB taxonomy): Bacteria > Patescibacteriota > Gracilibacteria > RBG-16-42-10 > RBG-16-42-10 > JACQZO01. Next base: position 61,160 of record CAZEGN010000002.1, on the reverse strand, counting down.
GAAGTCAATGCTGTCTTTGCTGTCGTTTAATTGAACTCCGTTTTCTACGTCCTCTGCATTGTTTGTAAAAAAACAATTGTCACAATTTTTAGTAAAGTTAACTTCATTGCCAGTTGAGTTTTCATTTTGATTGCCGAACATGTATTTGATCGGGAACTTTTTTTTGAAAGTGACAAATTTCTTCTTTTCATTCTCCACCACGCTAAAGCTTCCAAAACGAAATGTTGCTAAACGTTTTTCATACTCCTCTTTAGTCAATTGCTCATTGTACCAGCAATACTCTTTGTTTCTTAAATTAACACAACCAAAGGAATTCTTTACGCTGCGACAGTTAAACAGAAAGCTCGAGTCGCTAGAGTTAGCACATTGCTCACTGTGGCGAAGATTGTAACAATTGGTAATTTGATAACAGTCAAAGCATAATTCACAATCTGTGGTCCACACGGAATCAATGATGTTCTTGCAGCGGACAATGCCGGAGGCAAATAAGCAGTCTTCATTGTCAGCGCCGACAAAGGTGAGATAGCAATTTTTAAGCCGTCCTACACCATTACAATAGTCACTGTTTTCCAGGGTTGATCTTTCCATGATCAAATTGGGTGCAGGTACTTTCTTTTGCAATTCAGCAACTTGTTCCAAAAAGGGACGATTCCAGTCAATTTCTTGTCCCATATCTATCCCATCCCATTTGTCTGACATCCATTCATCTATATCATAAATGACAAAGCCTTTGTCTGGCGGGATCCAGCTTAAAATATTCTTTTTGCTGAGGGCGCAGGTAGTATTGTAAAGGTAAACAGCATTAGAAAAACTGTAGGCACGGTGCATGCGTTCTTCTAAGCAGAGCGTAGGGAGAGGGATGTCATGAGTATGACAAAAAGCAAGAAGTTTATCAGAAATGGGGAATGCTTTGCCGGTGACCGTACAAATTGCAGTTTGCATGATTGGAATTTGCTTGACTACAAATTAGCTTCTTTAGTCGGTGTCGGCAATATTGGGCAATGTCTGGGCAAGTTGTTCGTAGAGCTTGGCTATTGTTTGAGTGCTTTGGGGGATGTCCATGTCGCTCACTGTTCTCTCAATGCTATGATGAACTGCATAGTTAAACTCTGCTAAAGCTGCTTGTAATGTCTGCTGCGAAAGCCTTTTTTTACCAATCAGTGTCAAAATGTTTTTCAGTAACTGCAAGCTGTGTTTTTCTAGATTTTTTGCTAATGTTCGGAGCTGAAGTAAGTAACGATCCATCGTGAAGCTGCTATATAAGTTTCGCGGAGCGTTTGCAACATTCTCTACTATTTCAGCAGAAAAACTCTCCACTGCGTGAACTTTCCTTTCCGCGATCTGATATAGAGCAGTTTCTTGCGCTGTTAAAGTAGGAATGCTTTTTTGTTCTGCACAGGTGTAGGTACCGAAAAAGATTGGTACCTCATATACATGGAGGTCACCATGATGATCAAGAAATTTATAAGTAGCAATGAGCAAATTGTCTCTTTCCATCTCTAGCACCCAACGAGGTTGTGTGGCGGCTACTTCAAGTATTTCTCGGCCAGACCTGGTGGCTAATATTGCTGTCATTCGAGAGCGAAACTCTCGTGGTGATATTTCTCGTTCTTCCTTGGTTAATGCATCAATTTCTTGTCTCATATTCTTGAAAAGTCAAGGGGAAATAATAGCCGGCTTCTCCCACGACGACAAGTGTCAATTGACAAGTTTTGCTGTAAGCATAAAATGCCATCTCCTGACAAAATGGAGAGCTAAGAATTTTTATGGTGGATCGAGCTGAAATCAAGGCTTACTCTGGAGCTACTATTTTAAACGCGGTAAGAACGGCATTTGCGAAATGTGCAGGCAATGGACAGGAAATGGAATTAATTGCTAACGCTCAGGCTTTTTCGCCTGGCGGTATTGTTTTGCGTGACCGTTTTTGGAATAAGTATCAATCGTTATTTTATGGACCACATCCCGTTTTGCTTGATCGCAGCTTCGCTTGTTTGCGAAAACTGGGAATTACATCGCAAAGCCAGGTTGATGTGAGGCGTTGGGCTTTTATATTAGCCCAACTAGAACGTGTTCTTATTGCTGATGTTTTAGCTGGCATGCCAGCTCCTGTGGTACTAGAGAAGAAGGACGTTGAACCGTGCATCGCATTTCAAGAGTTGTTGCCCTGGATTCGTTGGGAAAAGGGATTAGATCTGACCTGCTCAGATGTCCCAGTGAAAAACTTTCCTCGTCATTATCTGGTCGGTTTAGTGGAACCATTTTTGGAGGAAATGATTGATGAGCTCAGAGAAAGCTTTAAAGAAGTTGCCTTTACAGTGCCATATTTTAGCGAAGAAGCCCGTCGGTGCGAGACCAGGATGCGCTTGTCTCTCGTAGGGTATAAACCGCCGCTCTTTGATCATGCTGATTTTGATGAGCTGTCTAATCAAATCGCTTTTTTCCAAGATCGAGTTACGACGCTCGTGCGCGATATCATTAATTTGGTGGTTGCTCTCAAGCTGAATCATGAGCACCAATTCGCTTTTTCTCATCCGTCGCTTTCTAAAGATAAATTTTCATCGCAGCATTGTTTTCTAGACCTTTGTGAATTGCTAAAGCTTCTTGAGCAATTTGATGATGTTCCGGAATTAAGGGGAAAGTTGGCTCTTTTAGTGCTGTGTGCATATGGTGATCAATCTTTTCTGAAAGAGGTAAGACTAAGTCCCATTAATGCTGTGGAAAAAGATTTGACTATGCGCTCACTTGCTCTGTTACCATATGCAAAGTCTTATGAGCATGCTGCAGCGGTTTTGTGGGATGCCACTAATCCATTGCCAATAGACTAATCAGTACAAGGGTGGCAATAATAATGCGATACCAAGCAAAGCTAATCAGGCCGTGCTTTTTAACAAAGTTGAGGAGGAGGTGAATAGATGCTAAACCGACAGCGAAAGCGAAAAGTGTTCCGATAATAAGTTCAGTGGTAATGTTCGTAGGGAGACCAACTTTTGTTAAATCATACACTTTTTTTAAGCCTGATATGGTAATGATGGGGATTGATAGGTAAAACGAAAAACGCGCTGCTGCCTCACGACTAAGACCTTGGACCATGCCTGCCATAATCGTTGCCCCTGATCGTGAGAATCCAGGAATAAAGGCGAGACACTGAGCAAGGCCTATTTTTAGGCTTTTGCTAAGCGTGACTTTTTGTACATCATGTTGGCCTTTACTAAAGAATTTTTCAGTTAACAAGAAAAGCAGAGCTCCTATAATTAATACGACGGCCACGATAAAGGGAGAGCGTAAATTGGTTTCAATGAAGCCTTCGGCGATTAGTCCAACGGCTAATGCGGGAATTGTGCCCAATATAATTCCCCAAACTGCAGTTCTTTTGCCTTTAAAGAAGTCTCGACCTAGCTCTAGTAACTCAGGCGCAAAGTATAGGTATACAGCCACAATTGTTCCTAATTGCAAAATAGCATCAACTGCGAGCGGACTGGGTGTTTCTAATTGAAAGAAATAGCGGGCCAGGATTAAATGACCACTAGAGGAAATTGGGAGAAATTCTGTAAGGCCCTGTAAGATACCTAACAAAATGAAGTTGATCATAAAAGCTAAAGTTCATGCCGTACTATACTGCAAATTTTCTTCATGGGCAGTCTCGGTGCGGTTAGTCAGTTTACAGTGCTTCATTTTATGGCTTTTTCTAACAAGCTTCTAACGATAGGAATAAGACATATTGGAATTTTCCTACTTATTTATCTGTTTTCTCTTGTAAAGGAAAAGCAAATTGGTGACGAATTCAGAACAAATCTGCTACTATATTGGTGTCTTTTTAAGATCTGACTTGTGAATTTTGTTTTGCCTGCAAAATTAAATGATTTCGCTATTATTTTCTTAGGCCTTGTAATTGAAGCTTTGCCTTTTATTTTAATTGGTGTTCTGCTGTCAGCATTACTTTCTTTATTTGTTACTGAGGAGCAAATCATTCGCTTTATTCCACGCAATAAGTTTTTAGCCTTAGTTTATGCTAGTCTTACTGGATTCCTCTTGCCAGTATGTGAATGTGGAAATATTCCATTAGCGCGCAAGTTTACCATTAAAGGAGTACCGCCTTATTTGGCAATTACATTTTTGCTTGCTGCTCCGATCTTGAATCCCATTGTCTTTTTTTCCACCTATGTGGCCTTTCGAGATATTCCAGAAATTATTGGTCTGCGCTTTTTATTTGCTTTTGTTACTGCTGTATTTGTGGGATTTGTTTTTAGTTTTGCTAGAGATAAGCATGAGCTTTTACAGGAAAAAGTGATCGCTTCTTGTACTATCGATCATAATCATGCACAGCACTCACGTTGGCAGGAATTCGTGGCGACAATGAAAACTGAGTTTGTCGAGATGATGGTGCTTTTGATCATTGGAGGACTCATTGCTGCTACTACGCAAACATTTTTGCCTCGCCAAGCAATAGCTACTTTGGGAACCGGACCGATTGTTTCGATTCTGATCATGATGTTGCTAGCCTTTGTGGTATCAATTTGTTCAAATGTGGATGCTTTCTTTGCTTTAGCCTATGCCTCCACTTTTACTACAGGCTCACTATTAGCTTTTTTAGTCTTTGGTCCGATGATCGATATTAAGAGTTTGCTGATGATGTCGAGTACATTCAAAGCCAAAGCGATTGTAGTGATGACAATATTGGTATTCCAGGCAGTACTGATTTTAAGCCTTATAATGAATTTATATGTTAGCTAAGAAGCTTTTTATTGCTGCAGTGTTTTTGCTTTATTCCTTAGTGGTTGCTTGGCTTCTTGCTAGTAAAAGAGTTCTTCTTTTTTTGCATCCCGACTTTCTGCCTTTGGCGTACTTTGCTAGCGCTGTGATGTTCGTTTTTGCACTAGCCATTGTTTTTTCACGCCTCCATCACCATCATTTCGAAAAGTGGTCTTTTTTGAAAATGATTTGTTTGCTTCTGCCGGTGATTCTGATACTAGTGACCGACTTGAAGCCTTTATCAAGTGTAGCTGCAATTGACCGTGGTCTGGATACTGGCGCTTTAACAATTGGCCGTCGCGTAGCCGTGGGACAATTTGGTTCTAAGCCTGAAAATAGAACACTCTATCAGTGGGTAATCGCTTTAAATGCCGACCCTGAACCAACTCACTATCAAGGGCAAAAAGTAGTAATAGAGGGTTTTGTGTTGCGTGATCCGAGCATGCCTGCTGGTCAGGTTGCAGTTGCTAAGTTTATTCTTACTTGTTGTGCCGCTGATGCTAGAGTACTCAGTTTGCCTGTGCTTAGTGAGCATACTGTTTTAGCTACTTTACCAAATGATGTCTGGGTCCGTGTCGAGGGAATAATGGAAGTAGTAGAAAAAAATGGCGCTAGACAACTGGTAGTAAAACCCAATGTAGTGCAGCAAATTCCAATTCCTGATAATCCATATGAAATTTAAATCTTCTTTTCAAAAAATGGCGTGGGGAATTATTGTCTGCTGTGCAGTCTTAATTGCTGGTATGGTAGTGGGAGGGGATTTTACTCAACCACGCGTAGAATACTTTAATGGTCACTCCGACTTTATTGCACCGCAAACGGGTCAATTTCTATTTCGCTTTAATCGCTTGATGGATAGAAAAAGTGTTGAAGCTGGCTTTAAAATATCTCCAACAGTTGAGGGGAAGTTTAGCTGGTCTGGTCGTACTTTTGCCTATACGGCAACAAACCCTCTGCCATATGGTCAGCAGTATACCGTTGTTTTTTCTGCTGCCACTGACACCTTAGGTAAAGTAATGTCGGAAAATGTATTTCAGGCAAGTACCAAGCCTTATCAAGCGGCATATCTTAATGAACAAGGCCGAGTGATGAAGATTGATGTTGCTGCACGGAGCATCAATCCGATTAGTCCTGAGAATCTGTTTGTTCGGCAGTTTGAAATTTCTCCCGACGGAAAATGGTTGGCGCTTTTAGCAATAGTGGGAAATCGCTCGGATTTACAAAATCAGGCTAATTTTAAAATCACTGTAGTTAATTTGAGCAGCAATGATTCGCTCAGTGTAACAACTGGCACTGGAGAAATAATTGATAATTTGCAGTGGTTACCAGATAGTACGGGAATTGCCTATAGTTATATTGAGCCTAATGGTAAGGCTGAAGGTTTAAGAATGTATGATTTGATCAATCACAAGACAGTTCCTTTGGCTGAAAATAAAGCTCGGGCATACCGATTTTACTTTACACCTGATGGTTCCCGTTTAGCCTACATCGATCTGAATGGAGCCATTATTTTGGGTGATGTTCCTAGCGGCAATGGTGCTTTAATGGCTACCACGTTTCTCGATATGGCTGGTTTTGATGAGCAAGGTCAAAGATTCGCTTATATTTCAGCCTTGAGTACCAATATTTTGGACTTAGCTAATGTGCCGATTTTGATGGATGGTGATGGCAATGAAAAAAAGCTGCCGGTACCCGATATGAGTACCAGTTTTGATTTGCACTTTTTCCCTGCTCAACCGAAACTCATATTCACCCTAGAAACTGTCCTTGGAACACTACGAAAAAATGCAATTTATCACTATGATTATCAGGAGGAAAAATTGACTCCTGTAGTGGAACGAGATGAATGTGACGCTTCTCATCCTGTGCTGAGTAGTGATGGCATGATGCTTGTCTATCAGTGCCAAACTGGTAAAGGAAATGGACGCTTACTCACTGGTTGGAATGACTATCAAGGAAAGATTGTAACGGCGGATTTATATGTAAGAGACATGCTTACTACTACTGATAAGAATTTGGGAGTTCGTGGTGCTGATATGCAATTTATTCCTTAATATGAAACGAGATATTAAGAAGGACATTCTCACTGCTTTTGATGTCTTATTGATTGCTCGTGGTGAAGTTCTAGATTGGACTAACATTGTCTTAGATCGTGCTGATGGCATGCGGAAGAAACAGGAATTAGTCTGACTCCAGGTAGGTCCGTCGAAATAGCGAGGAAAGTAATTGAAACAGTCCTGGCTGAAATGGTTGATGGTTCGATGCTTTCTTCCCTTGCCAATTTAGGGATTTGTGACTAGAGTGTGCTCTTGTTTTTATTTCTATGGGACATATTGAGGTAGAGTGTCGTTATCTGGTTCCCCAAAATGAGGCTGTTGATATGAGCACTGTTATGCGCCATGGTTGGGAGCATAATCGTATGGTTTTTGCCAATATTCTTTTTGATGTAACTGACCCTGCTTGCTCAGCACAGTGGCAAATACAAAGAGGCAATAAGACTTTACGGGCACGTTGTTTCTTCCCTGCTGATATTTCATTGGCTATGGCAGCGCAAACAGATGTTGAAACACTTATTGGCAATAAAGATACAGAGTGGACCCTGAAGGAGCCGATAAAAAAAGGAGAGGGCAAAAGAGAAATAACTGATATTGCAACGCTTGCTCAAAAGCTCTTTTCTCTCAGCGAAAAGAAAACGCAAGCGCTGACACGTGAGCAATTCTGTGCAGCTTTAAGGTCAAGAGGTATTTTGCCATTTAGTACTATCTTTACCGGCAGAGATATATTTACCAATAGGCTGCAAGATGCAAGAAAACGACCGCATGTTGTTACCTGGGATGAGAGCTTGTGCCACCATGATGTGACTGCGGCTGTTTTTCCAAGACGAATTGTGGAGATCGAAACTCAAGTGCCTTACTGTGAGCGTGATACAAATAAGCTTGCCAATGAAACAAAAGCAGCACAAGCAAAAAATATGGCCTGGGCTAAGGATATTTTATTTCCTACTAGTAAATCACCCTGGTTACAAGTAAGTGGCACCTCTGCGATGTGTGTGTTGAGACATTTGCCACCTGAAGCTGTTGGTGTCATTTATGCAGGCCGATCTTTAGGAAAGTTAAGAAACTCATATACAGCTGGTGAAATTTCAGCTGAGCGTATACATCATCTTATTGCTGCTGGCGTGCTTAGCGCTCAAGATTGGCGGGATATTGGTTAAATTCTACCGAGTCGCTACTCACTTAGCAAAGTCATCTTTTTAGTTCAGGCTTAATGCAACTAAAGTATACTTTATGTTTAGTGATTTATTATCATTGTTGCAGCTCACACGTGCCCAAGTGCAGTATGGTTACGTATTTAGTGGTGTTCCTCGAGACCGGTTGAGTGATCTGGCGCAACATCATTATCTTGTTACTTTTATTGCTTGGCATTTGGCCAGACTCTGTAACCAGAACGGTGCCAATCTCAACCTGCTTAAAGTTGTGGAAATATGTTTGGTTCATGATTTAGGTGAATTGCTGGGAGGTGATATTAATTGGTTTTATGCCCGCGAAAACTCCAGTGCACGGAAACATGCCAAAGCTTTTGAAGCAGAAAATGCAAGGTATTTGTCACAGTTTTTTCAACGGGATCAAAAGTACTTTTTGTCTTTATTACAAAAAGACGAGAGTGATGAATACAGGTTGGCAAAGTTAGCTGATTATATGGAGTGTTTACAGTTTAAAAACTACATCGGAGCGCTGGATTGGACAATTGATCAAGCTGCCCTAAAAAGCATTGATGAAATTGCCAATGCATTCCAAAGCTCACCCGTGCAAACAACGATAAAAACTTTTTTAGCAACCTGGAAAGAAAACCTACTTCGAAAACAAGCTTCGAGATGAAATGGAGAAGAAAACAATAATTCGCAATTCGCAGTTCGCAATTCGCAATTGAAAGAGGAGGATAGACACATGTGCCCGTGAGCGATCACGCTCTTCCTATCCGTCTCTATCTTTCAATTCCGAATCCTGTGGTGAGCTTGTCGAATCCATGCGAACTGCGAATTCCTAATTGCGAATTGCTATCCTCCCTTTTACTTTCCCAACTCCCACAGTGTGTTAAAGAATCCTTTGTAGCTTTCTGCTACCTGTCGATTGGTGATAGTGAAACAAACAACAGGATTGCCAAATAGATTGAGTGCAATGTGTTCAGCCCAGATATTGGTATTTACTAGTCCTGTAAATAAACCGGGGAGGAGGCGAAACTCAAAATGAGGTCGATTCTCTTTCATCGCTTCTAGCTCTGCCTTTTGTTCAATGCTGCCTAAGTAACGAATATGTATTTCTTTGCGTTTTCTGATCCGTTCGTATTCTTGCAAATGGAGGTGCATAATATTGTAAAAGTGATCTCCCGTGCCGCCAATTACACACAGTTCTTCATGTATGCTGGCCTGCATTAATGACTGAAATTCATAGCGGACATAAGAATCAGAGCCTTGGTAAATGTCGAATTGTTGTGGTGAAGGGAGTGAGATGAGGTTGTGTAATTGATGGGTAGTTTTTTCGGCAAGTGCTCTTTGTTGGTCTACAATTGCCAACAAAGTTTGTGGATCTTTGCTGTAAAACTTTTTGCGATTATTAATAATCACATGATTGGTTAAACCTTTTGTTTCAAGAGCATGTAAGGCTTGATAGACATATTGACCATGAAGACCGGTGAGCTTAATAATTTTGGAGCTGCCCACCTGACCTAAGTGTAATAGAGCAAGGTATACATTGGCTTCATGCTCGCTTAGCCCTAGGTTTACCAAGTTTTGTTTTAACTGATTATATTCGCTTTCATCAAGAAACTTTGACATGCTTTGCTTTCTTTAGCATTTGTACTAGTTAATTGTATCATAACTTTTATCATCATATAAGCTTGATTAATATTTTCTTCTCGTCATAATAATTGTGCTAAGTAAGCATTATGGAAAGAATTTGTCGTGTGTCTGGTGAGAAGTTTGTCATCACTGACGATGATTGCGCTTTTTTAGAAAAGGTGAGTCCTGTCTTTCAAGGAAGGAAATACTTAATTGCCCCACCATCATTATCGCCACTGGAACGTAAACGTCGCCGAATGAGTTGGCGTAATGGTACAAAGCTTTATAGTGATGTGTGTGATTTGACCGGCAAGCCTATGCTCTCTGTATTTTCTCCTGATAAGCCGTTTAAGGTTTACTCGGAGCATGCTTGGTGGGGAGATAGCTGGGATGCCCTTACTTTCGGTCGAGAGTATGATTTTACTAAACCGTTCTTTGAGCAGTATCGCTCACTAATGCTCACTGTGCCGCAATTGGCACTGATTACTGATTACCTACCAAACATTAATTCTGAATATATTAACCTAGCTGGACCATCAAAAAATTGTTATCTCATCTTCGATACTGGTGACTGTGAAGGGTGTATGTATAGTTATGGTATTTATCGTTCGCTAGACTGTCTTGATTGTTCTTATGTAAAAGATTGTTCCTATTGTTACGATTGTGTGAACTGTAATAATTGCTATGAGGTGAGGCATGCTTATATGTGTGCCAATACGTCTTCGAGTGAATATGTCTTTAATTTGCGTGGCTGCAAGAATTGTTTTCTTTGTTTTAATCTGCAACAAAAAGAATATTGCATTTTGAATAAGCAGTACACTAAGGAACAATACTTTTCTGAAGTAGAAAGACTTAAGAATTCAGGCAAAGACTTAAAAGCCTATTATCTACAAAGTATTGTGGGGGATAGCAGCATGCCACGTAAATACTATGTTGGATATTCAGCTGAAAATTCCACTGGTAATTACTTATATAATGTGAAAAATGTACGCGCTGGTTTTAACCTCGATCATGTTGAAGACTGCGCCTATGTCCGTAATCTTGAGCATGCCAAAGATTGTCGTGATTATGATATGTGGGGTTGGGATGCAGAGCTGAATTATGAATGCCAAGAGACAGGCTCAGGTGCCTACAATATCGCCTTTTGTTCGTACTGTTGGGACAATGTGCGTGATATGTACTATTCGCAGTTTTGTCGTTGGTCTCATCATCTCTTTGGCTGTTTTGGTCTGAAGCGGAAAGAATACTGCATTCTTAATAAGCAATATTCAAAAGAACAATATGAAGAGCTGATGCCTCGCATCATTGCTCATATGCAGCAGACAGGGGAGTGGGGAGAGTTTTTTCCTATGGCTATTTCACAGTTCGGTTATAATGAAACCGCAGCACAAGAATATCTTCCTCTCACTAAGGAGGAAGCTTTGGCTAAAGGGGCTCATTGGTGTGAATATCTGCCGCCTGCTCCACAAGTAAGCAAGGTTTTACCAGCTGCAATATTGCCAAAAAATATTGCAGAAGTGGATGATGATGTTGTGAATGTTGCGATTGCAGCTGAGGGAACAGATAAGCTTTTTCGCATTACCAAGCAAGAGCTTGCCTTTTATAGAAAGTATAATATTCCCTTGCCGCATAAGGACTATGAGCAGAGACACCTTGAGCGTGAAGCGGTAAGAAATCCTGAGCAATTATGGGAGCGTCAGTGTGCTCGGTGTCAGAAGAGTTTGCTGACGAGCTTTTCACCTACTAGTCAGCAAATTATCTATTGTGAGGCTTGTTTTGAAGCACAATAAAAAGCTGCCTCTTTTTAAGATGCGCAGCTCTTTATCTTGTTCATTAGTTGACTAACACTGTTCCGCTCATCACCCGAATAAAGTTTGCTAAGATGGTTGCCATGTCAGCTCGTGTTACATATTCGTTTTGGGGAAACTCTACATCATTACCAAACGGTAATATGCCAAGCGTTTGCGCATAGGCGATTGCTTGAGCAAAAGATTGGTCAGTTAGGCCTGGTATTTCTGCTGTTAACTCAGCAATTGGTTTACCATCTTTAAAGTAGGCTGAAGCATTGAAAAGAATTTTTAGCATCTCAGCATAAGTTACCGCTCTGTCTGGAAAGAACTGTTCGCTAGTGCCATTGATTATACCTAGTGCAAAAGCTTCTCCCACAACTCTTGATTGCTCAGAGTCATCCTGTGGCACATCGCTAAAGCGTTGGTTTTGTGTGTTAAGGTTCCTGGTTCCACCAGATCCGGCACAGTTACTGGAAAGTGCGATTTTTAATAGCTCGTACCTTGTGAGGTAATTGTTTGGACCAAAGTTGCCATTGCTATAGCCATTAACCAGCGCTCTTTCTGGTTCATTGACGAATGTTAGACCAGTGAGAAAGTCTAGATCTGGGTTGGCTTTGATGTCATGAAATGAACGAGCGTTTGTACCACCAGATATTAAGCATGGCGTATAGCTAGGTGTCACTACCGGGAGGGGATTGTTAGTGGAGTTGTTGGTGGTTGAGTTGCTGCGGCTTCTACTTGGGACACTGCCATTTACCCATGAACTACCGCCATCGTCATTGCTGCCTCCTAAATTGCCCCAGGTTACATGTCGCGTACTAGCACTAGAGCTACCACCACTACTGCCTCCACCACCTCCTCCTCCACCCCCACCACTCCCAGAAGCGCTGTAAATACCTCGTTCGCCTAGATCTGTGGTCTCATCTGTTACGATGACTACGTCGGTAATTGGATTGAGCGGTGTGGTAGTGCCGGTTACACTTGCACCGTCAGGAATGATAATTGTAAATGTGTAATTGCCTGGAATAAGGTGAGTATCGATATCACCATTTTCATCAAAAGCGACATCTTGTTCACTCTCATCATCCGTATTTAGGATGTGAAGACTTGTATCGTCCGCACTATCAGCTTCACCACTATCTTGATCGCCATCACCATTACTGTCTGTAAAAATATGAAGTGTCACTCGGCCCGTTTCGCCTTCAAAAATACCTCTTGCCCCCAAATTAGTAAGCTCGTTTTCTGCGAGGCTAAAAGTAATCACTGCGCTACCTCCAGTTACCGCTGATCCATCAGGTGGTGTAATGGTAAAAGTATACTCACCCACGGCTAATGAGCCTCCGAGATCACCGGTGTCTGGGTCCGGTTCAACATCAAATTCACCACCTTCACTTGCAATGTGAATACTGGTTCCGGGTGCCCCATCTGGTTCACCTTCATCTTGAGTTCCATTGCCATTTGTGTCTGTGAAAAAATGTAACACAACATCACCACAAGAGCCTTCACATCCTCCATCACCACCACCTCCACCTCCACCACCTCCACCACCACCACCACCACCACCCCCGCCTGAGGGAAGTCCTGCGAAGATGTCGTCTTTGTGTTCTTGCGCTGAGAGGGTGAAAACACTAGTAACTCCAGATTCATTGACGTCGCTATCTATCGTATCATCTGCACCTTGGTCTTGTAATGAAAAGTTGTAACCGTCTGGCTGTTGGAATGCTAAATAATACTCGATACCATCTTGCACATCACTAGAGCTAGAACTAAATAAATATTCACCTCCGCCATTTGTTGTAGTCGATGCTACCAGATTCGAATTGGATGACAGGCGAAGTTCAACTTGTATACCACCAGCACCGTTCTCTCCTTCATCTGCGAGGCCATTATTATTGGCATCAAGAAAAACAGCACCAGCAATGCAAGTATCTTCAGGCTGACATGATGCCCCTCCGCCTCCACCACCACCACCTCCTCCTCCGGAGATAGTAAATGACAGTGACTTATAATCATCTTGATCGATTTGATCATTAAAAGTTGAGTCAGGATCAATCGTGTCTGCATTCGTAATTTCAGCGGTAGTAGTAGGTGCGCCGCTATTTGCAAATTGGATATCTAAAAATAATCTTGCTGTTTCGCCCGCAGGAATAGAGCTAATTGACCATTGTCCCGACATCGTATTATATGATCCGCTACCACTAGCACTATCTAGTTGCAGTTCGCTCGCACTAACAGGATAACTGACGTTTACATTGCTGGCAGTGTCAGGGCCACTGTTACTTACACTAATAGTAACGCTAACGTGATCAGTTATATTGCCGCTCGTAGATGATGCTTCCAATGTTAGAGATAGGTTTGCCGTTGCTGCTCCAGTTTCATACATACCTACATCATGTTCTAGCGAATCAAGTCCCGGGAATAAGACAAATCCGTCGCTCAATCCTGATCCATTTACATCACTGTCGGCAGCACCATCCATACCGGCATATTGTGTAGTGAACGTATAGCCAGAGGGCAAGCTGGGTACTTCTAACTGATAATTATTATAGAACAGAAATACGTTAGTAAAACCTGTGCTCACCGGACCTGTACTAGTAAAATTGAGTGTAGCCGTACCTGTGCTTGATTCAACAAAAGGACCAGCTGCATAGTAGGTACTGTTTAGTAACTGATCTGGTTGAACTTGGTCAATACAACTGCCTGAATATATTTCGTTATTGCTTGCATCGCGTAAAGATAGTGCAAAGTCGGTTCCGGGCGCTGTACAATCCGTTGGTGTGCTGAAGATCAAATAGTAAGCACCGCCAGTTACACTGGCAGAACAGTTATATGAACTGAATTCAGCGGTGTCATTCCAAGTGAAATTAGGTCCTACACAGCCAGAAATATATACAGGGACAGAAAAACTACCATCACCGGCAGAAGTGTCTGATCCCACTTGTGAATTTGAATTGATGTCACGCACATTTACGGTGACACCAGAAAGGGTTAAGTCGCCCAAGTTTTGTGTCCCACTTTGATCGACATCATCAAATACCAAGTCGCCAACATTAGTAGGAAGTATATGCATACCAGCATCAACATTTAACACCTGAGCTGAATCAGCTACATTAATGAGTGCTGTTCTGTTTTGTCCATCTAACACGTCACTGTCTACAGTGTCGTCAACACCCTGGTCTTGGGGTGAAAAAGTATAGATACCAGGATAATTGTCAAAGACGACGTAGAAATTGCCACTACTGCCAATATCAACTTGATAATTACCAGATAGGTCAGTGCTGACAAAGCCTTGATTCTGGTCGTTGGTGTCGTAAACAAAAATATTTACGCCTGGAATTCCATTCTCATTCATGTCCTGAACACCATCGCGATCATTATCATAGAAGACAGTTCCTAGTATCGCTTCACCAGCAGCCTGGACAGTGGGAATTGAAAAGGACAATGTAAACAATTGTAATAAGAGTACAAATGCCGTTGTAATTGTGAAGAGGCGTAGCGATTTTTGCTTGAAAAGCATGTTTGTTATTAATAAACATGACAAAAATACCGGGATTATATGGGTTTTGCTATTGTAATTGCTGGAATTTACTTGTCTCTCATTCTACTTAATTGGTAAATGATAGTAACTAATCTTTATTCCATGGAAAATCAATTTCTACATGAGGTGGCTATTACGGCAATTATTGTGAAAGCTGGCAAGTTTTTAATTACAAGACGCTCTCCTAATAAGAAAAGATTTCCTGGGATGTGGACAGTGCCTGGTGGAAAACTAGAGACTAATGATTACCTTCATCTGCCTAAGGATACTGAATTTTATTGGTATAATGTTTTAGAGCAGGTATTGCGTCGTGAGGTGCATGAGGAGACGGGGATTGAAATTGAAAATATTCAATATGTAACCAGCCTGGCTACTGTGCATGCTGATGGTGCGCCATCTTTGGTTATTTCATGTGTAGCTGATTATGTTTCTGGGGAAGTGAAGATTCAGCCTGAGGAAGTTGATCAATTTGCCTGGGTCACTTTGGAAGAAGCGAAGAATTACAATCTCATTGATGGTATTTATGATGAGCTATTGATGACAGAAAAAAAACTAAACGGGGAAAAAACAATTTGGCAAAGAAAGTAGACTAGAAATTTTAAAAAACTCATGCTAGTTTAGGGCCCCTTAATTGAGCAACAGTGCCTGATGATGTTTTTTTTGCCGATTATCCTTCAATTGCCGAAGTAGATACACTAGATGCACGTTTTGAAATTAGTTATCGAAAGCATTTGTTGAAAAATATGGTGCGAGCAATTATTGAATTACTACCACCATCTCCTCCCATGCTGGATCTTGCCTATTTAAAAAGAATGCATGAGGCCTTCAGTTTTTTTGAGGAGTTTATGCAATTTGATAAAAAGCGTGGGGGCGAATTGTTAAAGTATTGGTTTGATCTCGCTCAGCCAATATTGTTTATTTACTGGCGATACTTTTCTTTTTTGTCTGATCGTAATCGCTTTGCGCAGGAAGCACCACACTTAGCTCATCATACTACGAATGAACTGATATTCGCACAGTTTACGCTTGAGGCTCTTACTGAAAGGCTACATCGTCTCATTGCACTGGCGCCATAAACCCACATTCTTTTCTTTAGCGAATAATTCGCTTTCTTTTAAGCTGGTCTTGTGAGCACTATCTGGCGGATAATCTTTGGCACGTGCAAAGCCATTGCGTACCAAATCCTCTCCGACATCAGTAGTGTTTACATAAACATAGCGTAGTAATCGACCATAGCGATCTGTGTTGCTCGTGTCTAGCGTGAGGGTGACATCTTTATTTTCAACCAGATTTTTATTAGCTATAAATGCTTCATTGCTAAAACATGTTTTGCTGCTGTCTGTATCATGCAGCTCTGGTGCATCGATGCCAATATAGCGCACCTTTCTACCATCACTTAATTCGATTGTGTCTCCATCAAGCACTCTGCTTACATGGGCAATCTCGCTAGTTTTTATGTTATTGCTAGGAAGAGGGTTGGGGACTGATGAAGTCATCTTTTGTGTCACAAATGAAACAACCAGCAATACGACTAGTGCAAATATTTTGCTTAATTGTCGTACTTTTCTTATTGAGACTCGTTTAGTTTTCATGAATTATATGGTGTTATCCTGTGTCTACTATTTTGCCAACCATTCTTATAGCTAGTTTATAACAAAGAGCATTTTTTCACTATAAAGATTTGCGTGATGTTGCGTGATTTCTAATTGCTTCTACTTGCTTCCCTTCTCCTGCTCTTCGCTAGAGAGAAATGTTACTGGGCAAAGAATATTCTCAGTGCTATGCTTTAAATAAAAACCCATGGTTGCTTCTAATCTTAAATCTATGAAGAAAGTTGTCGTTATTGGCTGCCCAGGCTCAGGCAAAAGCACCTTTTCTATTGAATTAGCAAGGTTGACTAAGCTACCCCTTATCCATTTAGATGCCCTATATCATCAAGAGCATTGGGACAGTAATGAAGTAATCAAAAAACAGCAATGGAGTGACACAATCAATTCGTTAGTAAGGAAAGACCAGTGGATAATTGATGGTAACTACAAAAGCACAATGAGTATGAGAATAGAGGCAGCTGATACTGTCATTTTCCTAGATTACCCGAGGGTATTGAGCATGTGGCGTGCACTACTAAGACGATGGCAATTTAGAAATAAGCAGAGACCTGATATGCCAAGTTCTTGGAGAGAAAAGATCTCCTGCGATTTCCTGAAATTAATCTGGAACTACAAAGTTGAGCAAAGGCCTACAGTTCTTGCTCAACTTGAAAAGTATTCGAACCAAAAGGAGATCCATATTTTAAAAACACCTGAGGCTGCCAGTTTTTTCTTAAAAGAAACCATCCTTGGTAAAGCGTAAAGGCGGTGTGCACTCTTTTTCCTTTCCTTCGTCTTCGTCTTGTCTTTCGTCTTCGAGCACGCTAAATAAGCTCAAGCTATAAGGAATGAGATAAGACGGAGAGGTAGACGGAGACTCGCACTACGTGCTCGTGGTGGGCGCTTGTGGATGGACTTTGAACAAGTAAAAAGGATATTCTGTAGTTCCGAATGTGTCGTAGTGGTGAAGAAGATTTTAGCTTTGTAAGAATTACACCTTACTGTATTCTCACTTGATTTAATTCTTCTATGCTTAGTACATCATCTGCGCTAATACTCAGCCCTTTTTGATCATGACAGAACGTAAATTGACTTAGTTCAACAGCATGTAGCTTGTCGTAGATATAGTTAAGGACTTCGACGAAGATTTTATGCTTCTTATTGTAGTCCAACTTAGTGATCAATTCCGCTAAGATATCTTTCTCGATTCCAATACAGGTTTGGATAGATAATAGAGCAGATTCATAGTTAGTACAGTCTATTACTTGATTGTTAGCCATGGTCAATTAATTATTGCTTAGAGCAAAGCATTTGATTGAGGATTTAGTCAATCAGTGGGTATTTTTTATCCTGTCTGTTTTTGATTTTCCTTCTCTTCTTCACCTGATCCCTAACCTACGTCTTCGTCTGAGTCTTCGTCTCCCACGAGCACGACAAAATAGCCTCATGAGAGAAAGAAGGGATGAGGTTAGACGGAGGCGTAGACGAAGACTCGCACTGTGTGCTCGTGGTGGGCCCACCTGGATTTGAACCAGGGACCAATTCGTTATGAGCGAACTGCTCTAACCCCTGAGCTATGGGCCCGACAAAGCATCGGTACTATAATCGAGTTTTTTTGAGAAAGCAAAAGATTTAGTAAAGCCAGCTTTTTGCCTTAGCAATCATTCGTTCTAGTCGGGAAAGTGGAGCGGTTCGAGGTGGAAAATGAGCAGTTGTATTCATCAAATTGCTTTTGCCGTGAATAAGATTGATGCAGCCTCTGGTCAACCGTTCATTCATAAAACAGCTGTAATCTTTCGCGGTGACTATATTTTGGTAATCAATAATATCTTTGATTCTTAGCTCATAGCGGCTTACTGTTGAATTGCTTGTTTGTACATCACACTTGATTTTGTAACGTCTGCCTTCACTTGTTCTACACTCAATATAGTAATGGGTGTTTTTACACTCTACCTTGCTTAGAGTGAGACTTGTTTCAGCAAAAGCGCTCTCAATAAAACTCACAATATTCATTGGATCGGCACTGGCTGGGCCCAATAATACTGGTTTTTTCTGCATGCGCATGAACTGTTCCAATGATACAGTATAGCTTTCACTGCCCCACACTTTTGAACTTAGTCTCACGAAAGTTCCTAGCATGCCATGCTCATTACTGATTGCTTCTACTTCCACTTCGAAAGGACGACCGTCTTGGTGATAGAGAATGACACTTTTGGGTTGTTTAGCTGCCATTGTTTCAGCTAGGTCTTGCAGTTTTTTATTAGCATTTTTGTATGCTTCCGTAGTCTGACGAGACCAGCGTGCTACATCTTGGTCCCATAGATGACCTAAAGGATTGCATACTGTAGATAAGTCAATCTTTTTATGATTTGCCAAATCTGTTTTTAACCGACTGAAGTTCCCTAATTGATCTGAAATGGCTGTGCGTAATAAGCGAGCGTGCGTATATAAATCTCGCAGTGTGTCTGTATCTGAAATGCCGACCCCTTGGCTGTGGGCAATAACTTTCTCAAAAGCGTTTGAGATTTCCGCACGTGTGCTTCTTGTCAGGTGGAATGAAGTGGGGAGATAATGCGATCTGGTGTGGTCTGCAGAGGCTAGGGCTGTCAGAGCTGCACTTGCAAAATGTTTTTGTGCACGATAAGGATGTAACATACAAATTATTAGGCGTGATGATGCCATCTTTTTTTGTTTTTGACAATTGGTGTCAATTTGGTGCCCGCCTCTAGGCATAGGTGAGGGATAGTTGGTATGCTGTGCAGGTAAGAAAAACAAACTTGATGAATATTCAGTTTGTACAATTGCTCTGATATTTGTAGTGAGAGACTTAAACCTTTTCATGTTCCGTAAACGTACTTTCGCTGAATTGGCGGCAGAAACAAAGTTGCGTCAGGGGAGACTTCCTCTGGTGTTAGTGCTCCATAATATTCGTAGTCAATATAATGTGGGTGCTATTCTCCGTACGGCCGATGCTGTTGGTGTAGAAAAGATAATCTTTAGCGGCTATACACCCACGCCTTCACAAAAAGGTGTACAAAAGACGGCGTTAAAAGCATTGGCCCATGTCGCTTGGGAATATAGCGAAAATGTACAGCAATCAATTCAGGAGCTTAAGCAGCAAGACTACCATGTTTATGCCTTAGAACAATGTCACGAAAGCGTAGAGTTTACCCGTGTAGCTTATCAGTTCCCGCTGGTTATCATTTTAGGAGAAGAAGTAGAAGGAGTTTCAAATGAGCTTTTGCCCCTTGTAGACACAAGTGTAGAAATTCCTATGTTCGGTAGAGCGCATTCTTTAAATGTGTCAGTAGCTGCTGGGATACTATTCTACGAATGCTTGCGTCAGTTTAGGCAGTAAAAGTTTTCATTTTTGAGTTGTTATCTTGATAAGTAGTACTTCTACTTATGTTGGGATTTTGGTATTTCGCTTGTGCTCAGATTCAATGCTCAGATCACTTTCTGTCACTGTTAGAAAAGTTTGAGTCAGTGGACCAGTTTTGGCATGAAGTGACTGTGGATATGTGGTTGCGTAGCAAACGTTATCAAGCCTCGTGGCAGCGCATACAGCAGGTTAAAGCGAGCCAGTCCAGCTATCTTCGTCTGAAAGATGAAGTTGAAGGGGCGGGTATTAATATTGTCGACTGGCAACATGAGCTATATCCTCCTTTGCTCAAAGAAATATATCAGCCTCCATTGGTGCTGTTCGCAAAAGGCAATAGCGCATTATTGTCTGGCTATACTCACGTGTCCATTGTCGGTACTAGAAAAGCGACAGCCTATGGCTTGAGTATAACAGCTGCAATTACTAAGTTTGTTATTCGCAATGGTATGGTGCCTGTATCTGGGTTGGCTTATGGTATTGATAGTGCTGTTCATGAAGAAGCGTTAAAGGCTGAGGCCTATTCTATTGCGGTGGTCCCGGGTGCACTAACAGATCGAAGTTTAGCTGGCAATGCGTTGCTCGGACAAAAGCTCAATGTGGACCAACATCTCTTTATTAGCGAAACTATGCCCTATGAAAAGCTGACCAAGTTTCACTTTATAAAAAGAAATCGGATTATTGCTGGCCTAAGCAAATGGCTATTTGTCACGGAAGCACCACGGCGATCAGGAGCTTTAATTACGGCCCAAAATGCTTTGGATAATGGGCGGGAAATTATTGCTGCTCCTCATGGTTTGTTTAACCCCTCAGGAGAGGGCTGCCTAAAGCTTATTCAAAAAGGGGCGACCATTATGACTGCTTGGTCTGATTTGGCTGACATATTAGGGGCTCCTGTCCCGTCCATGCAAAAACGAGAGTTTCAGACGGTATTGCAGGAACAGATTTATAATGCTGTACTTCAAGGCTGTCAGTTGGAGGATATTGCAGCACAATTGCATCAACCGATAGCGGTTATCTTGCCTGAGCTAGGTTATTTGCTCATGCGAGGCTATTTATCAATGGATTATTCCGGACAATACCTAGCTGAATAGACCAAACTTGGCTAAGAGCAGCAAGCTTGTTCCTGCAGCTAAAGGGGTAAGTATATTGTCGTCCAGTAGCTCATTATTAAAGCGTACTTCAATTGCTTCAAAGATCATGGCACAAGCACTGGCAATGATTGCTTGCGGAATGCTTACAAAAAACATTGCTCCCACTGCGCCGCAAATGATACCAGTAATGGTTTCTTCGATTAGATGTTTATTGCTTATGCGACTTTTTGTCTTGCTCCAGGGGCGAGCAAGGGCGGCAGTGCCATCACCAAGAGCAAGAACCATTATTGATGCTAGCGCGTAGGGGAGTGGGAAAAGCTGTAGACTTAAAATCATGCCGATGAAATAAGTAATCATTCCTTTGGCAGGAAAGTGGTCAGGTCGATCGCATTTATGCAGGATTTTGCTAATCAAAGGAATAGGTTTTCGCTGTTGAATAAATGAAAATAAAACAACTATTGCTAAAATAAGAAACAAGTAAAACGGTTTTAAAATGCGATAATAAAGGAGAATAGCGCTAAGTATGCCTAAACTAATATGAATGCTCTTGCGAAGCAGTTCTTTTTGGTAGTCAGGGTTACGTAAATGAGCGAACATACTAAAAAATAAGAAGAGTAAGGTGAGCAATGCCAATACCAAAGATAACACCACCGAGCACATCGCTAAAATAATGCACTTGAATATACATGCGTGCACAACCAATTAGCGCAGCAATCAAAAACCAAATGAGCGCAAAGCTAGGCAGAAATAGGGTGAGCAGATATGCCAAGTTAAAAGCACAGAGTGAATGCAGGCTGGGGAATGAACTGTCGAATTTGCCTAGATATGTCACAAAGTTATTGGGGCGAGGTCTCAGAATCAAAGCCTTAAGTAAGTAGCCGAATGCAATTGCAAATGCACTACTAAAAGACATGAGTAGTACCCAACGCCATTGTCCCTGGGCAAGCAAGTGCAAACTCGGTAACAAGAAAAGAAGTGTCACTAATAACCGAGCATCTGCGACTGCTTTCCAAAAAGCCTTTTGCTTAGGAAAGCGTTTTTCATTGAACCTTGTAACTATGTAGTGATCCGCCAAAAACATATTGTCGTAATTTATTTCCTGCTTTACAAAATACTGGAGATTTGTCTTTGCGTTAAAATTGCAAATTTTGAATTTCTAATTTTCCCCATGTACGGTATTATGAACCCCGTAAGCAGTCAAACTAATTATCTATGACAACTCGTATTGTTGTTGTGGGAGCTGGCATAGCCGGTTATACCGCGGTGGAATATTTGCGCAAATCACCTCTAAGCAAGGAGATAAAAATCATCTGGGTTGCTCCTAAAGACCAGTTCACGTATAAGCCTTTTTGGTTCGATATTATTAGTGGTTATCGTAAGCTGAATGATTATATTTTTCCTTTAGAAAAATATTGTGAGCGTTTCTATATTGATTTTGTGCCTGGCAATATGACACAGCTATTGCCGACTGAAAATGCACTGATTTTGGAAAATGGCAAACGGATCAATTACGAATACTTGATTTTAACCACTGGCTCGGAACAAGTGGTACCTACTACTTTACAGTCGGACCATACTTTTTTATTTGGTACTACACAGCAGGTGCAGGCTATTTTAGCTCACCTTGATTCACAGTTTTCGGCTGCAAAGAAACAGCTTTCTTTATTGCGCAAACCTTTCCTGTCGGTGGTGGTTACGGGTACAACGCTGCACAGTTTGGAAATGCTATTTGCTGTGTACAATTATACTGAGCTGCTGCGAAAAAAATATGATTTACGGCGCAATGAGATTGCTTTGACTTATATTACTCCAGAAAAACAATTGGGCGGAGATATTCCACTAAAACTTAGTGATATTATTGAACAGTACGCTAAGGATCATGATATTGATGTCTATATCCATCAAACAGTTGAGCGAGTGGAACAATCTCAGATTGTAATAAATACAGGAACGATTATTGATACCTATTCTCTTATTGCTGAAGGAAGCGAACAGTTTCCTCAAGTTTATCAACAAGCTCATATCAAGCCTGATGACTTTGGTGGTCTAAGTATTAATTCCTATTTGCAGCTGGATGACTATTACAATGTATATGCTGCTGGCAGTTTGGTGAATTTTTATGATTGGCATAAAAAAGAGCGCAGCTGGCACAGCTTTAATACTGCGCAGGCACAAGCAAAAGTAGCAGCGGCGAATGTAATCGCTGAAATTAGGGGGAGAAATAAGGAGGCTTACAAGCAAAAGGCCCTATTTGAACTTATCCCCGTCAATGATCAATTGGCAATTGGTGTCTATGGTGACACTATTTATTTTAATAACTTTATGCACTATACGCGTATGATTTTAGCGACTAAATATCTATGGCAATTAACCATGCCTGAATAATGGATAGAATTCTTTTAGTACAAACTGCATTTGTTTATCACCAAGTTTTTGTGATTGCGGATGGTACAGTGGAGTTGCAATTTTTAAATCAGCAGCCCCGAGAGACTTTACAATTTTTGATGCAAGTATTGTCGCAAATAGAAAACCTATCGCTTGATAGAATAGTATTTGTGCAGGGCCCAGGCTCTTTTACGTCGCTTCGTGTTGGTGCTACGTGGGTTAACACGCTCGCATATGCAAAGCAGCTGCCAATATACAATGTAAGCACTTTGGACTACTTAGCTTTGCTTCTGGGTAAAAGGGCAAAGGATTTGGCTTTTACATTTGATGATAAAAGGTTCTTTTTAGCGGCGGGCGAGAGTATTGTTGAAACTACTAGTAAGCCTGAATATGAATTGGTTCATCCTGATATTCAGGTGCTAGATTTGAATCCAAACTTTATTTTGCATCTTCCTGCAGCCCTTGGCGTTGCAGCCCCCATGACGGATGTGCTGTATATTGTTCCTCCTAAAATTACTCTGCCCAAAACTTAATGCCAGGTTGAGGTTGTGATTTGTATCTGGCCTGATAGAATCAGAGTGTACTTATTTTATGTATGTTGAAAAAATTTTTTCTTGTCCTATGCGTGTTAGCACATAGTGTCCCTTTTGTATTCGCCAGTACTTTTGTTGATGTCTCATCTCAGGATTGGTTTTCGGTATATGTTAATAGATTGGGCAATGAGGGGATTATTAACACACAGGTGCAATATTTTTATCCGCACCGTTCTATTACTCGAGCGGAGCTGGCTAAGATGGCAGTAAAGGCTGCTCAGCAAGTTGGAGTTTTGCCGGCACTGAGTGTTAGTACTGAAAAAGTGTTTTGTGATGTGGCTGTGCATGATTGGGCGAATGAATTTGTGAGTATATTGAAGACAAAAGGGGTAACGGGTGTGCCAACGAGCACCTGTACCCTGGGAAAAAACTTTTTGCCAAACCAATTTGTGACTCGCGCAGAAGCATTAAAAATACTATTTTTGGTTTTTAACCTGCAAGCTGAGGGAAATAGCAATTTTCATGATGTTGACCGTTCCTCCTGGTATAGTGGCTATATCAATACCGCTGCACGGTTGGGTATTGTGAGTGGTTATGGCGATGGTACTTTTAAACCCAATGGTTTGCTGACTCGGGCCGAAATGAGCAAGGTTGTCACTAAGATGATGGATATTGCTTTAGCGAACAGCGGTGGGGGCGTCTCTCCGATACCTGTTTCTGTGCCAACTAGCATTCCTGCTCCTCAAGGTAGTAGACAAATTATCGTGACTGCGGCGCAAGGGGAACAAGGTTTAAGGAATGCGATTAACAATGCTCAGCCAGGAGATACGATCCTTCTCTCTAGTGGTACCTATCGTCTTAGTCGTCAGTTGTGGATTGATAAACAAGGTACAGCTGAGCAGCCGATTATTATTCGCGCTCAAGATAGCAACTTTTCTGCCAAAATTACCGGATCGGGCGAGGAGGGGATTAATATTGGCGATGGTGCTGCCTATATTACGATAGATGGACTAGAAATATACGGCATGGGTGACAATGTTATTCATATTCAGAATGCTCATCATATTACTATTCAAAATGTGCGTGCTTATGGTGCTGGCCCCGATGGTGATGTCGTGAAGGTAAATCAGTCCCATCATATTACTGTGGCAAATAATGAATTGTCTCGTCCAGGAGCGAGACCTGGCTGTCCAGGGGATAATTGTTGGCAAGAAGTTTTAGATTTCGTAGATACTGATGATAGTGTTATTCGTGGTAATCTTATGACGGATTTTGGTAATTTGGCTGGTTATGTCAAAGGTGGAAGTACAAATGTAGTGATCGAGAATAATACTATTCAAAATCAAAGATCTGGTGCTGGTGATCCTGCTTGGGGTATCGGTGGTTGGACAGATCGCGAACTATTGAGAGGCCGACAATATGAGGCTAGTAATGTTATATTCCGTAACAATATATTGAAGAATAATAGCTATGGTGCATTAGGTGTTTATGATGCAAATAATGTCACTATTACGAACAATCAATTCATTGACAATTCGGGTGTGCTTATTGAATTTAGATCTGGTAATGCTCCTCTAGAACAAAGTAATAATGTGACAATTGAGCATAATGTTTTTAACAATAACGATAGTGACAGCCTGTGTGATTTGTCTAGTCATGGTCTTACTGGTTTAGTAATACGAGATAATACTGGTAATAACACATCTCTTTTGAGTTCTGTCAGCTGTTCTGAAAATTAATACAACCATGAGTTTTTATTTGCCTGTTTATTCTCACGCTCCGCTTGGCTCTTTTTACTTTGAACTTTCACCATGCTCTATTTAATTCCTACCCCAATTGGCAATTTGAAGGATGTAACCTTACGAGCTTTGGAGACCCTTAAAGAGGTAGAGTGTGTGTATGCAGAAAATCCACGTCATAGTTTGAAGCTATTACATTCTTTCTCCATTGAAAAACCTCTCTATCAGCTAAATCAGCACTCGAAAGCTGGGGACTACTTGAAAGTAATTGATAAAATGCAGCATGGTACTCAGGTTGCATATATATCAGATGCTGGGACACCTGGTATATCAGATCCTGGACATGAGCTTATTCGTTATGCCATAGCGCATGGGATTTCTTTTTCAGTATTGCCTGGGGCAAATGCGGTATTGCCAGCTGTTGTTGCTAGTGGTTTTGTTTCTAAAGATTTTTATTTTGCAGGGTTCTTGCCGCTAAAAAAAGGTAGAAAAACAGCAATCGAGCGGTTGCTGAATTTGTATATGCCTGTGGTGCTCTACGAATCTCCTTATCGGATGAGTAAATTGTTGGGTCAACTGGTTGAAGCTGGAGCAGGAGACAGACAGATATTTATTGGTAGGGAGCTGAGCAAATTGCATGAAGAGTATATTAGAGGTACGGCACAAAATCTGCAGCAGCAGTTAGCTGATAAACTATGGAGAGGTGAGTTGGTGGTAGTTATTGCATAAATAAACTGTATGAAAATCTATTTGGTTCGTCACGGTGAAAGTGAATCTGATACAAAGCTAAAATATGAAGGTGATTATGATGATGCTCTTACTGCTAAGGGAGTTGAAGATGCTTATCGGGTTGCTGGTTTTTTTGTTGATAAACATATTAAACGTATTGTGACTAGTTCTCGTGTGCGTGCAGTACAAACGGCAGAAGTAATTGCGCAGAATTTACAACTGCCGCTTGAGATTACGACTGATTTGAAAGAGCAAGATATTTATGGCGCTTTTAAAGATTTCCATATTAGTCAGCCTGAGGAGGAATATCGCCTTTTGGGCGAACTGAATCTTTCGAAAGCTAATACTGTGCCAGGTGTTGAGCCATATGAAGATTTTGCTGCTAGGGTGATGAAGCAATTCAGTAAGCTTGTGAGCACTGCTAATGACAATTTTGTTATTATTACTCATGGCGGTCCAATTCGTTGTGTGCTCCGTACTTATTTCCCTGAAGCAGCTATTCCAAAACTGGGCAATGGTGTCATTGTGACCTTAGAGCGGGTGGACGAAGCAGGTTTAGCCAAAGCTCAAATGCCTGCATTGAGGCTACTTGCAATCAACTGATTTTGTTGTCACTTTCTAAATCTTTGATTGCTTTTTCTTGTTTGTGCTCTGGTTGCCTTTACACTTCACAATTATTACCGTATGCTAGTTTCGGCTTCACGCAAGCCGTCTTATAATTAACTCAATGTGCGCTTCTTTTTATTAAGCGCTTCGCTTTATGACAGACAATAATCAAACAGCAAGTAAATCTAATCATGCGCCAATTTTCGTCACGGGAATTGTTTCAATGGACGAATTATTGAAGAAGGACAATACCGCGCCTGCAGCTACTTTTGAAAAAGGGGAGTTGGTAGAAGGTACGGTGGTGAGTATTGCTAAACATGCATTAGTAGTAGATTTGGGTTCAGTATGTGGTGTCGTTTCTGGGTCTGAAATGGTTGATAGTGCGGGTACAATGAAAACTGTTAAATCTGGTGACAAAGTTAAGGTTGTAGTAGTGGGTGATGAGAATGCTGAAGGACAACTTTTGCTTTCACTTCGTCGTGCTAGCCAGGAGAATACTTGGAACAGATTCCTCAAGGATTACCAGAGTGGCAAGGTGATTGAAGTTGTAGTGATGGAGGCAAATAAGGGTGGACTTTTGATGGAGATTGATGGTATTCGTGGATTTATTCCAGTATCACAACTTACTCCTGAGCATTATCCTCGTGTTAGTGGTGCTGATCCTGAAAAGATTTTGAGCAAATTGCAGTCTCTTGTTGGTAAGAAATTGAAGGTGAAAATGATCAATGTGAATGTGCCTGAACGTCGTTTGATTCTTTCAGAAAAAGCAGCTTACGCTGAAGATCGCAATAAGGTCATTGCTAAGTTGCAGGTTAATCAGGTGATTGAGGGTACAGTGAGTGGTATTGTGCATTTTGGTATTTTCGTGAATTACGAAGGTGTTGAGGGCTTGGTGCATATCTCTGAAATCGCTTGGGGACATGTGTCTGATCCTACTCAATTTGCTAAAGTTGGTGATAAGGTGAAGGTGATGGTGATTGGTATTGAAGAGGACAAGCTTTCATTTAGCATGAAACGTCTCACCGACGACCCATGGTTAAAGGCAGCTGAGCAGTATTCAATTGGAAGTGTGGTTGAAGGCACTGTCGCTCGTATTAGCTCATTTGGTATTTTCTTAAAGCTTGATGATGAAATTGAAGGTCTTATTCATATTTCTGAAATTTCACCAGATGGTCGCATTGAAGATCCAGATAGTTTAGCTAAAGAAGGACAGAAGATGCAGGCTCGTGTAATTAGCATTGATCAAGATGAGCGCCGTTTAGGTTTGAGTATTAAAGCATTGCAAGAAACCGAAACAGCAAGTGCTGAAGGAAAAGAAAAAAAGGCTGCCGCTAAAAAGACAGCTAAGAAAAAGGCAGAGTAATTTAACCCATTCCACATGAATCATAAGTTAGCTACTGTTGCTAAAGAATTAGGTCTTACTGAAAAGAAACTGCGAACTGAAGTAGCTAACTTGGGTGTGGAGTTAACAGCAAAAGCGGCGACAATTACTGATAAGATATATAAAGATTTGAAGAAAAAATTTGCTAAGTCTGAGTCAAAAGTAAAGAGTCCTGCCTCAAAAAAAACAGTGAAGAGTACTGCTACAAAAAAAACTGCTGCTAAGCCTAAAAAAGCGGTTGAACCTAAAAAGCCAAAGGCAGAAACACCTAAAAAAAAGCTTGAAAAGAAGGTTGTGGTCGATGAAAAGAAACCTCCAGTCCAAGCTGACAAAGAAGAGGTGCTAGTAACTAAAAATCAAGAGGAGTCTCAGCCTGCTCAAGCACAAGTTGCGCCAGTTACTACAAATGAAATGACAACAATGGAGTCAGCTGCCTCTGAGTCCAATCTGCCTCAAGTACCATTGCCTAATTCTATTACCGTAAAGGATTTCGCAGCTTTGTTGAAAGTGGGAGTGAATCAAGTGATTTCTGAGCTGTTTAAGAATGGTATTATGGCTAATATCAATCAGCGTCTTGATTTTGATATTGCCGCTATTTTGGCACAAGAATTTGGTTTCGCTGCTGTTCTAAAAAAAGAGGATGATACTGTTTCAGATACTGATTTAGGTGCATTGTTGCAAGATAAAGAAGAAAATCTGAAGCTGCGTTCGCCTGTAATTAGTGTGATGGGGCATGTTGATCATGGCAAGACTAAACTTTTGGATACTATTCGTGGTACTACAGTAATGGAAGGTGAGGCTGGTGGCATTACCCAAAAAATTGGAGCTTACCAAATTAAGAAGAAGACGAGAGATGGCGAAACCAAAACTATCACATTTCTCGACACACCCGGTCATCAAGCATTCACTGCTATGCGTGCTCGTGGTGCTAAGGTGACTGATATTGCGATTTTAGTAGTAGCGGCTGATGATGGGGTAAAGCCACAAACTGTAGAAGCTTATGAGCATGCGAAAGCTGCGGGTGTGCCTGTAGTGGTAGCTATTACCAAAATTGATAAAGAGGGGGCTAATGTAGATCGTGTAAAAGCCCAATTGGCTGAGATTGGTTTGGCGGTAGAAGAATGGGGGGGCTCGACTGTTTGTGCTGAGGTTTCTGCTGTTCAAAAAAAGGGTATTGATGAGTTGCTCGAGCTAGTGCTTCTCGTAGCTGATATGCAGGACCTAAAGGCTAATAAAGACCGTCCGGCGATTGGAACTATTATTGAATCTCGCCTTGATCAAAATCAAGGAGCGTTAGCAACGGTTCTTATTCATACTGGCACATTGCGTTTGCGTGATGATGTTGTTATTAGCGATGTGTCAGGAAAAATTCGATCAATGATAAATGATCGTGGCGAAAAAATTACAGAAGCCGGACCTTCTGCGCCAGTTCAGATTACAGGTATGTCAAAAGTCCCTCAGGTCGGTGATGTTCTGCGTGTAGTTGCTGATAAGCGAGAGGCTTTGAATGCTGTTCAAAAAACTGCTCGTGAGAAACAAGTGGATCTGGTCTCCGGCATTTCGACTATGCAGAGAAAAGAAGGTGTGAAAGAAATGAAAGTGGTGATAAAGGCTGATACTAAGGGATCACTTGAAGCGCTGCGTAATGCTTTGTTAAGTTTGCCTGCAGAAAAAGTTGCGGTGAAGATTATCTATGCCGGACTCGGCAGCATTAGTTCTTCTGATGTGATGATTGCTTCTGCTGGGCATGGTGGTATTTTTGGTTTTAATGTTATGACCCCGGTAGCAGTACAAAAAAGTGCTGATCAAGAGCGGGTTAAGATTACGACTTTCACTGTTATTTATCATTTGCTTGATGAGGTTCAAAAAGTTCTTCTTTCAATGGTCGAACCGGAAGTGCGAATTACGGTGACCGGCAAATTGAAGGTCTTAAAGATCTTCTTTGATGGTAAAGGTGAACAAGTGGCTGGTGGCAAAGTAATGGAGGGCAAGATGGTGAAGAACTCATTTGTAAAAATCTATCGCGGTGAGAATATTGTGGGTGAAATGGAGCTGAAAAGTGTTCAAATCGGCCCAGAAGAAGTTAAAGAGGTTCCTTCTCCTGAAGAGTGTGGTATGAAGCTGACTGGTAACTGTAAGCTTATGGTGGGAGATATTATTGAGTGTTATACCAAAGAAAAGGTGGTGGCATCACTCACATAATTGTCTATGGCAGAAACGAAGCGTCTCAAGCAGGTAAACCAAGTTTTAAAAGAGCATATTGGTAGTTACTTGAGTACTGAATTTAATGAGCCCGAAATAGGCTTATTAACTGTAACGAGGGTTGAGGTTACAGTGGATCTATCAGAGGCAAAAGTCTGGCTCTCTACCTTTATGAATGACAAAAATCCGCTGGTGATTTTGAAAGCAGTAAAGAAACGTTATCCAGAATTGCAGCGCAGTCTAAGACGCGTGTTAACAATGAAAAACTTGCCTAAACTCTATTTTATGATTGATGAAAATGCTGAATATGCCGATAAAATAGATCGTTTGCTTAAGCAAGCTTTGCCCGATCAAAGTTTGGATGGCCAGCGATAAAGCTTTGGGCATCAATCGGATTTTTTCCCTCTTCTTGGAGTTCTAAGATTTCTAAGCAAGAGTTATTTCCACAGCTGACTAAAATCTTTTTGTCCTGAAAAATCATGGTACCGGGCGCGCTTTTTAATGCTGGTGCCACTTGCGCTTTTAATATTTTAAGCCGTTTGTCGTGGAGCAACGTGTAAGTGCCTGGCCAAGGTGTAAAGGCTCTTGTTTGGCATTCAATTGCAAATGCCTCTTTTTGCCAGTCAATGTGGCCATCGGTTTTCGTTAGTACTTTGGTATGAGTAGCTAATGCATGATTTTGCTCTTGTGGTGTGATTGTTCCCGCTAGCCACAGTGGTAAGATTTGTGTAAGTAAGTCTGCTGAGAGTTGTGCTAACTTGGCATCCAGTTGAGGATAGGTTTCTGCTTTAGCAATCGAATAAGGTTGTTGAGCTAGGATAGGGCCTGTATCTAAGCTCGGTTCCATGAGCATTAGCGTTGTTGCAGTGACACTTTCTCCATTGAGCAGTGTGGTTTGAATAGGGGTTGCCCCTCGGTATTTTGGTAAAGCGGAAGGATGAATATTCACGGCTTTAAATTTAGGCAAATCTAAAATACTGGCCGGAATAATTTTGCCGTATGCTGCTAGTACGATGAGCTCTACTTGTGTGCTGCGGATAAATTCGAATGCCTCGTCTGTTTTTAAGGTCGGGGGTTGAAACACCGGAATATGGTGCTCTAATGCCCATACTTTTACTGGTGGGGGGGTAAGCACCTGTTTTCGTCCTACTAAAGTGTCAGGTTGGGTGACGATGAGGTTAAGTTCGATTTCAGGTAGCTTAAAAAGGCTATTTAAAATAGGCAAAGCAAATGTAGGTGTGCCAAAAAAAATCGTACGAATAGGCATGTTAGTAGCTTACTTCTTGAAATAACTCCGAGCGATCAGTCACCAAGTCCGTAAATAATACACCTTCTAAATGGTCGATTTCGTGTAAGACTACACGTGCGTTGAAACCAGTAAATCTTTTTAAAATGTTCTTGCCATCCAAGTCAGTATACTGCACGGTTATTTCCTTGGCTCGACTTACTGGTCCAAAAATATTGGGGATGCTTAAGCAGCCTTCTTCACCAACTTCACACTGTGTGCTGGCAGTAAGCACTTGTGGATTGACCATGGGAATATCTTCATTTTTGCCATTGCTTCCGCGAATTTTACAAACTATTAAGCGCTTGCTAACTCCGACCTGCGGTGCGGCAATCCCCACAGCTCTTTTGCCATAATTCATTGTTTCAGCCAGATTTCGGGCGAGCTGTTTAATCTCTGTGGTTATGGTAGAAATAGGCTCAGCCTTGAGGCGTAAA
Source organism: uncultured Candidatus Peribacteria bacterium (assembly GCA_964512325.1). GTDB lineage: Bacteria > Patescibacteriota > Gracilibacteria > RBG-16-42-10 > RBG-16-42-10 > JACQZO01. Next base: position 28,887 of record CAZEGN010000002.1, on the reverse strand, counting down.
GTTGGATGTTCGTCGGTAAGTAGAGTGAGCAACATATTGCTTGTGAGAAAACTAATCTTTCGTTACCATCATACGTGAGTCTTTTTAAAATGTCATGATATTCTCTCGATCTTCATTCTCTCTAGGTTGTAAGCTGGTCGTGATTGTTAGTAGTCTAGTGCTTGTAACTGCCTGTGGCCGTGCCGAAAATACTACGCCGTCGATACCTGGTCCTTATGCTAATTTTATTCAGGATATTCAGCTCTTTAATCAATCTCATCCGCTCGCAATTGTGGAAACCACTGATGGCACATTTGCTATCGAATTATATCAAACACAGCTGCCTCGCACGGTTGAGCATTTTATCAAATTAGCAGTGGCTGGCAGATATGATGGTAGTGCTGTCTATAATGTGATTGATAATTTTGCCGTTTACATGGGTGATAAAAGTGGCGGTATGACTGAGGCTGCTGATGTGCAAAGCCTAGCTTTGGAGACACACCCTGATATTCGTCATGATAGTGAGGGGATAGTCGGCATGGTTCATCAATCTGGCATGCAATGTGCTACCAGTGGCAACAAAGAACAATGTGCGCGCGATGCTTTAAATAGTGCGAAGACATTTTTCTATATCACACTTTCACCGGAGCCTAGCTTGAATGATTCTTATGCGGCATTTGGAAAAGTCGTAAAGGGCATGCAAATCGTAAAAAATATGCGTCGGGGAACAACTATTACAAAAATTGCTGTCATTGCGAAGTAAAAGACAGAATATTTGTAATTTTAGGTAAGCTATAGTAAAAAGAGAGCGCTCATTTTCGCCGCGGTGGTGGAATGGCAGACACGCTAGCCTTAGGAGCTAGTTCCGCAAGGAGTGAAGGTTCAAGTCCTTTCCGCGGCACCAGCCTGCGCTCGGAGAGCTTCGGCTGGCGCGGCCAGAGATAGGAGACCACTTAATCATGGTGGGTGGTTTAGTAATGTGCTCTGCGCTGAGTGAGCGCAGTGCTAGGCTGACGGCAGTGTCCTCCGAAGGCTTTGCGCAGGAGGAAGTCGCGATAGCGCGCAGGTATGCCACGATGTGAATGAATGAGAAAACAAACGACTGCACTTAATGTATGAGCAGTTATTTCTTAGCGCTCGGAGGGCTTTCGAGCACAAGGGCTTGTCTTATCCTCCTTAAGCCTTATTCTTCGAAAAGGCTATTTTTCGTGCTCGAAGGACAAGGAGTAGGATAAGGATGAGAAAGGAGTTACGTGGAGGGGTTTACTCAATGAGTCGAAAACATAGGCAACAATGAGGTTAACTGGTACCTTAGTTGACACTTCTCCGATCCAGTGTCATATTACACTCAGCTTTTGATTTTACTGTTTATGGCTAGAGAGGCTATTTATAGACAAGGTGAACTGAATGTTGTGACTACGGCTACATTGAGCGGATTGGCCCAACATGAAGATCTGGGTGCTATGATAGCTTTTCTGAATGAAATGAAAGATGCTCGTGGCGGTGTTCGGGCAAGTGTTGCTAGTGCAGTAAGACCGGCAGAAGGTGTGGAGCTAGCAGCGCAAAGATACGAAGCAGCGATACGTGCTTATGAGACCTTTGGTATTAGCGTAAAAGACATGCCAGGCTGGGCAGAAATTATGGCGAAACTTTCACCTGAAGAAATTGCATTGATAGAGAAATTACCAGATGTCCGTGTACTTCTTCCTGGCGGAACACGTCATGAACTGGTGGCAGCAATCGACAAAAAGGCTGGTCACCACGGTGTTCCGAAGCAAACATTCACGTATAGGCTCGATGATGACCAGTTGTGGAGTAATGGAGAGGCAGAAACAGTAAATAAACGACAGGTAGTATTTGTGGATGGTAGGCAGGATGTTCCATATAATAAAGCACTACAGGCAGGAAAAAACAACCGGCATCAAGTTGTGGCATTAACTGCTGATTATCAGAAACGGGGACTTGATGTACTGAGTGGTGCTCAAGATTATTTAGGATTACAGATCCAAGCATTAGCAGAGGGGAAACTGATCGATAAAGACTATAGGACAGTGCTCAATGCAAACGTAGTAGCAAAGGATGCGAAAGCTCCTCTCGGTTATGGTTTTTGGGTCCTTGATCAGGTCGGCATGTCCTACGATCGTCCGAACTCTCAGCGCAGTAATCTCCGTCTTCGGGCTGCGGTAAGAGTGAATCTTTAGTCCTTGAGCTTTGTTCTTCCTTTGTGTTTTAACTTTGTTTCTCTTGGGGGCTTCGAATTTGGGGGAATTGAGTCGCTTCAGGGATTTTAGCTCTCTACAGTTGCGAGTGATTACACTAAACGCGCTACGTTCTTATTCTCATTCTTCAGTGAAACAATGCTGTCTTGATCATGGTGGAGAGGGGGGCGAGGAGAAGGATAGGGATAGGGGACCTGGTTTTTTTGAAAATCTTGAATTCTTTTTCTCGCAATTGGGGCATATTTATGTTACATAGTATGCGTCTTTATTTTTTGCTGTGAAACACTCTGTAAAAAAACTTCCTCATTCTCAAATTCTTATTACACTTGAACTCGATCCTTCTGAGTTGGATAAGTTTAAGGGCAAAGCTTTAGAGCGTATTCGTTCACAAGTAAATGTGCCTGGTTTTCGCCAAGGCAAGGCTCCCGACGATATGCTTATTCAACATGTCGGTGCCGATAAGATCTTAGAAGAGACCTTACAAGCTGCTTTACCAGAGCTTTATTATGAAATTGTAGTAAAAGAGAAGATTCAGCCCATCACGGGGCCTGAAATGAAGATAGTTAAAGAAAGCCCACTGACTTTAGAGTTGATTGTAAATGTATTGCCTGATGTTAAGGTTGGTAACTATAAAAAGATCAAAACTAAAGTAGAGGTTGCGGATGTATCTGAAAAAGAAATAGAAGAGGAAATTGAATCGCTGAAAAAGCGCTTTGCAACTTTTGATGAGGTAAAGGAGCCTGCAAAAGATGGGCATCGTGTAGAGATTGATTTTGTTGGAACAGCAGATGGGAAAGAAATTGAGGGAGCGAAGAGCAAGAATCACCCTTTAATTCTAGGTTCTAAAACATTCATTCCTGGTTTTGAAGAAAACCTGATTGGTTTAAGTGCTGGTGACACCAAGCAATTTGCTGTTACCTTTCCAGCTGAATATCATGTTGAATCATTAAAGAACAAACCGGTTACCTTTGATGTTACTGTGCAAAAAGTAGAGGAGATGAAAATGCCTCTCATGAATGATGAATTTTATAAGAAACTCAATAATCCCAAGATTACTGATGAGAACTCTTTGAAAGAGGAGATTCGTAGCTTTATGAAAAGTCAGAAAGAAATGGAAGCCCAAAATAAAAAGGAAGAAGATATTCTCAAGCAATTAGTTGAGCTGACGGAAGTAGATTTGCCGGAAATTTTGGTAGATGAGGAGATTCACTATATGGAAGAGCAATTTGCCGAGCGTTTACAAGCTGTTGGTCTAACTTTAGACCGTTATTTGGAGTCTAATCAAAAGACACATGATGATATTCATAAAGAGTATGCACCTGAAGCGACCAAACGTTTAAAGGCAAGGTTTGCATTGCTGGAGCTAGCAAAGGCAGAAAATTTAGAACCAACTGATGATCAGGCGAAAGAGTATTTAAAACGAGATGGTGTTGCTGAGAATGAATTCGAGCGTCGTATGCCTCAAATGAAGGCAAGAATGCGGGTTGAGCTGGCATTGGATTTCTTATCTAAACAGGCAACTAAATAATAAGTCGCTTAAAAAACTTTTATGAAATATTTCTTTTTGGGATTAGCTTCGCTTTTGGGACTATTTCAGTTGATTGTGTTTTTTCAAAATTTAGCTGTAGGTGAAGAGGCGACCTTAGCACTTCTGGCTGATGCTTGGGATATGAATCCGGGCATGATTATGATATTTGGTTTCTTCCTTGGTGCTATTGCTACCTTTACACTTATTCTCTATTTTACTGGCGGCAAATTTCCGGAACCTACTGAAAATTTAAGTAGCGGTAGTTCAGAAGAATGGTAGTTTAAGCCCCTATAGCTCAATGGATAGAGCAGAAGCCTTCTAAGCTTAAGATAGAGGTTCGATTCCTCTTGGGGGTACCAACGAGCACAAGTGCTCGTCTTATCCTCATCCTTATCTTCCTTACCCTTTCTCCCTTGGAAAAGGCTGCTTTTTGGTGTTCGAAAGATTAGGGTGAGGATAAGGATAGGTGAGGGTGACAGGTGATTGGGAATGATGTACTTTAAGAGAGTATTTTTATTGATACTGGCATGGGGGAAAAAGATGTTAGTATTGAACATGAAGGGGATTTGTGGACTAAATTGGCTAGAGTGTATGTTGAACATTGTTCTTTGATTGGGGACAATGCGCGTCAAGATGTTTACTTGGTGCTCCAAGGGGAAAAGATGGATTTGGGTCAACCTGATGATTCTGTGTGGGAGGATCATTCGTAATTTGAAGTGTTTATGCTAAAGTGTGAGCGTCTGATACTTATTTACTATATGAAGCGTTTCTATAAGCAGATATTGTGTTTGGTATTTTTGAGTGTGCTTTTGTTACCCAATATTCCTTATTCAGTTACTCCAGTTCACGCTCAAGAGACGGGTACAACACCAATGACCATGCAGAGTTGTCGTGAGAATGAAAGACGCATTCGTACAGGTGATATCAATCAACGTGAAACATTTGCGATTGAGGTTCGATGTACGGCATTGGTAAATCAATACTTTAATGTGGAGCGATATCAAAGCTGTGCTCTAGCTGAGTATGATCGTATTGTAGCCGCCAATGGGAGAATCACACAGGCTGAGATGGATGGTGCTGAACAACTTTGCCGTACAGGCCAGACATCCGGGGGTTCTAATCCTAGTAACAACAATGGTGCCGCTGCCAACAATAATAGTTCTGCTTCATCTAATTCTGGAGGCAATGCTGCTGGTGGTACAAGAAGCGGAAATACAGACTCATTAATTTTTACAGCTAAGCCACAAGATCAATTTGTAGAACCAATGGAGGGGTTATCGACCACTCCATTAAAGCAATACTATGTAAATCCTTTACTTTTGGTAAATGATAGACAAACAGCTTTTCGGGTATTGATAAATTTCTTGCTCGGACTAGTTGGTGTGGTGGCTATTCTCTTTTTGGTTATTCATGGTTTTCGTTACGCTGCGTCAAGAGGTGAGGAAAGTCAGATATCGCAAGCAAAAAAAGGTATTTTGTATGCGATCATTGGCTTAATTGTAGTTTTGGCGGCGTATACAATAGTTGCGACTGTGCTCAACTTCGGTGCTCAACCTGGCTCGGGAACAATCAATGCTGGGATTGGGATTAGTTTTTAATAATATTTATGTCATCAGTAGTACGTTTCTTAAAAAACTTCTTTTTATATCCTCGGGAAATGGGTGCATTGTTTGCCACGGGAGCTGCTTATTCAAAGCTTGCCTGTAAGCAGGTGGATTGGAATCGGGTTCGTTATGTAGCTGAGCTTGGGGCCGGAGATGGTTCAGTGACTCAATATATTATTGATCAGCTAAAGCCAGAGCAGAAGCTGCTTGTTTTTGAGAGTAATGGTGACCTGTTTCAGCAATTACAAAGAAAATTTGGTGATAGGAAGAATGTTGTTTTAATTCATGATTCAGCCGAGTTTTTGAAAAAATATGCTGAACAAGAACAAATAGATCGCTTTGATGCAATTTTCTCTGAGGTGCCACTAGTAAGTTTGCCTGAAGCTGTTACTAATAATATCTTCCTCGCAATTAAAGATACACTAAAAAAAGATGGTCTGTTTCTGCAAATTTCCTACTCCACCTTTGGTCTAAAGCGATTAAAACAAGAATTTGAGCAAGTCATGGTCAAATTTACTTTCTTCAACCTACCACCAGCGTTTCTTTATCTTATTCGCTACTAGTAAGATTTTTCCTGATTCCTGTTTTTAGAGATTGCTTGGTGATCTTTGCAACGTATAGCTTTTAGGGAATAGGAAAGAGGAACAAGACTCGATCTGATCTCGTTATGATGGAGGCGACGACCAGAATTGAACTGGTGTACGGGGTTTTGCAGACCCCTGCGTAACCACTCCGCCACGTCGCCAAAATGCCTCATTAGTTTATTGATTTTCATGAGATTTGCAAGTAAAAAAATATTTGAGTTGTGTTCGCTCGACATACGGCTTAGATCCTTGTTATTTGGGGCTATTTCTGGTAAAATATCCTGACCATATTATTTTATGAAATTGAGGTCACGCGGATTTTCTCCTGTTTTGATCGGTACGCTTCTTTCAATCCTTTTTGTGCGAGAAGTAATCAAACCTGTTTCAGCACAGGAACTTTTACCTGATCCTGACTTTGTAAAGACTTGGGATGATCCTTTGCCAGCCCCTCCCTCTCCAACAGTAACTGCTCCTACCTCGTCTGTACCCACTACAAAAGCAACGCCAAGAACTACTGTAAATACTGCGCCTAGTATTACTGACGCTGATCGACAGGCGGTTGCTAAAATTAATACGCAACAGCAACAATTGCTAAGTAATTTGCGCGATTCTCAGCAGCAACAACAAGAAATAAACTCTTTAGCTGAAGATAGCAAACAAAAATTCGAAGCGCTACGTGCTGTAAATACAAGCCTAAAACAAGAGTTGCTTGCTATGGATGAGCAACAGAGACAGGTTACTCATACTATTGCTCAAATATCTCAACAAATAGACAAGCTTAATGAACAGTTAGATGTGACCACTAACCGGCTTCTTTTAAAAGGCCAAGAAGTTGAGCGGCAGAAAAATGCTGTAGTCTCTTTCGTTCAGGCGATTTATGACCGAGATAATACTTCTGTTTTGGAAGTGTTATTGTCAAGTAGGACTTTTGCTGACACGCTCGATGAAATTAATCACATGCAGTCGTTAGAGACGGCTGGACAGAGCTTATTGAATCAGCTTCAGGTTGCTGAGGCTGAATTGGCTAGTGAGCAGGCAAGTTTGCAGCAAAAAAAAGAGAACATTGACCGTTTGCATGCACAACTTACTAAAGAACAACAAATCCTTGAGGTGCAACAGCAAAGTCAACGATTTTTGTTGGATAAAACGCAAGGCAAGGAAGATGAATACCAAGCCATGTTGAATCAGTTTAGAATACAGGCAGAGCAGGTTGAGGCTGATATACAGGCCCTTAGTGCTGATATCGCTGAGCTTAAAACTGCGAGTGGTTTGGCTGCATTAGAGTCACAGTTCGGTGACAGGTATGCTCTTACTAATCCTCAAAATGGCGCAATTTGGCCAGTGGATGCTTCATATAAAGGTATAAGTGCTTATTTCCGTGATTCTGGCTATCAGAAGCTATTTGGCTTTCCTCACTCGGCAATTGATATTCCTGCACCGGCCGAAACACCAATTCGGGCTCCTGCCAATGGTGTTGTGATTAAAGTGGTTGATAATGATGGTGGTTCCTATAATTATCTTGTCGTTTATCATGGCACTGATAATGAAGGGCATGATATCACAACTGTGTATGGTCACCTGCCTAAGGTTTTTGTACAAAAAGGAGATATTGTTCGTCGTGGAGATATTATTGCCCTTACCGGTGGTGCTCCTGGTACTCGTGGAACGGGACCGTACTATACAGGCCCACATTTGCACTTTGAGGTGAGAAGTAATGGTGTTGCTATTGACCCGCTGTCTTGGTTGCCTTAGCTGGTTGACGCTCACTGTTTAATGTTTTAAAATATATAGAACTGAACAAATATGTACTCATTACTGAATTTAATAGCTGCAAGTCTAGTATTGAATAATGGAGAAAGTGGGGTGACAATTATGCATCAGGCGAGTGCTATGGTCGTGGCTCGGGTTGTTCATGAAATGGTTATTACTCAAGAAAATCGTATTTTAGCATTAAGAGGTGAGGCTAGTGCAATTAACTTATATCCACCTGTATCGCCAGTAGCTGACCCATCACGGACACAAATAGCGGCTTTGCCTACAGTTCAACAAGTGTCGACAAACTCAATTACCGTATTGCCTGCTCCGAGTGTCGCGCCTATTCCTACACGTGCGCCCGTTAAAAAGGCGGTGACTCCTGCGCCTAGTACTGTTGCTGCTCCCCGTATGACTGCAACTCCAAGGGCGTTAGCGGTGTCCACGCCAGCACCAATAACTGCTGTATCACCAGTAGCTGCGGTACAACAACCGCTGCCAGCTGCTTCTGTTCAAGCTGTTCCACCTGTGGTAGCACCACCCGTCATACAATCAGCTCCGCCTGTAGTAACTCCACCTCGTCCTACTCAACCCGCAGTTCAAAATGTCGCGGTTGCTCAGCCTGCTACTACTAATCAAGCGAGCAGCGGCGTGCCTCAAATAAATGGTCCAGTGCTTGCTGCGGTTAATAGTGAAAATGTTGGTACTTATCATCTTACTATTCCAAAATTAGGGTTAACTAATATTCCTGTTAATCCAACCGATGCGCGCAATGATACTAAATGGAAAAATGACTTGAAGGTTGGTGTTGGTCAATTGCTTTGTCCACCGGGCTCTAATTGTAAAACGGTTATTTTTGGTCATTCATCGAATTACGCTTCTGTTATTTCGAATTATAACTATGTATTTAAAGATTTAGTAAAGTTGGTGGCAGGTGATGAAGTGCAAATTCAGTATCAAGGCCAAACTTTACGTTACCGGGTGGTCAAGTCAGAAGTGGTTGGGGCTAATACGGCCAGTATTGTTACGAACTATGGTCGTGAAGAACTTGTGCTTTTTACTTGTTGGCCACTGATGACATCCAAGAATCGGGCGGTGGTGTATCTTGATCGTATCTACCAATAACATATGAAGTGCTCCTTTTGTGGGACTGAAAACATGCCAGGTCGTACCCATTGTATTGCTTGTGGTACACCGCTAGCACCTGCAACAACTACTCCAGACATGCAGAAACAAGAGTCTATTCCCGCACAAGAAGCTAGTTCTAATCAAGTTGTTCCTAATGGTTACCCGTCAATTGTTCCCCCTTCCTTACAGGTTCCTGTGCAGGAAGATAGTGGAGGTGGGCAAATTAGCAATTCGCAAAATGATATGTTTGGTGCGCCTTCTGCGCCTAGCACTTTTGCTGGTAATGAGCAGGTGTTAGCTATGTCAACCCCAGTTGATAACTTTAATCCACAGATAGATTATCCGGTTAATAAAGAGGATGTATCTGCTTCTTCAGCAAACTTTCTTGATCAGGAGATCGTGCCTGGTGGAGGAGATCCGTCTGCTAGTAATCAATCATCTGTGGACATGGCTGTTCATAATGAAGTTCATTTGCAGCCTGAAACTAAAGAAGATCTTTTGGATATGGCACCATCTCAGCCTTTGAATAACACAGTGGCCGAGGCCGGAAGAGGGGAGGGACCTCGAGTTAATGTGCAGTTTAATGATGCGGATGTGGCTGAAGCGCCAATGCCGATATATGCAGAACCTGCTGCTGCTCCTGCTACTCAAAGTGTTGCGGCCATGGAGGCAGAGGAGGGTAGTCCTCATACTGGTCCTTGGCTGGCTATTATTGTCATTGTCTTGGGATTGGGATTTGTAGTGTGGCTATTGTATTTTGTTTATAGTTTGCTGTTTGGTGGTTCATCTACTACGCAAAATACTAATGTGCCTGTGCCGACATCAATTGTCACAACTACACCGGTTATTACGCCTACTCCTGTGGTGAGTCTCAGTGCTAATGATGTTCAGCGTGAAAGAGATGTTGCTGACTTGCGGTCAGCTTTAGCTGCTTATTATCAAGCGCGACAAAGATATCCCGTTGCTTCTAATTATAACAGTTTGCTGAATTCGCTCATTGGAGGTGGATACTTGAGCCGTAGAGTGCAAGATCCTGCTTTTCCTGCTCAAGAGTATCGGTACTCTGTTGACAGTTCTGGTAATAGTTATGATATTACTATTACTTTTGATACCACAGCATCGGCTCTATTGGGGGGTAGTGCTTCTCCGGTATTCCATCTTCGACCGCAGTCATAATCGAATAGTTTCTTGGGATAAGTTTGCGCTGATGTGGATACAAAGGCGGTGTGTTTTGTTCTAAGGGCTGTTAATGGCTTTGGTTGGCCATGTCCTTTCTCTGTGTAAAACTTTGTGCAACTCTCACATTGTGTACAACATACATTGTGCATAGTAAAGTTTATGCACTGTGTTATGCACACTCCTCCCTTCTGTGGCGTGGATCGGTGTTTTTTGTTACAAGATGTGTGTACCTACTAACTCGGATGACTATTGCCAAGTGTTTAGAAATGTTTTCTAGTGTTGGTTTGATTGAAAAGGAACTGCTTCTTGCTGCTCTCCTGAAGAAGGCTCGTCTCTGGGTGCTTACCAATGGTGATTTCGAGCTGGCTCCTGAGATCTGTCAAAACTATATTAAAAGTTGTGAGAAGATGGTTAATGGTGAACCCCTTGCCTATATCGTTGGTTATAAGCGATTTTATGATGTCGATTTTCGTGTTTCTCCAGCAGTACTTATTCCCAGGCAAGAAACTGAAGAATTAGTAGAGCATATAAAAATAGTATTAGATGAAAATGCGAATTATCAACTAATTGCCGATTTAGGGGCTGGTTCTGGCGCAATTGGACTTAGCTTGGCCCGCATGTATCCGAATCGATACTTTCAATTGGTTGATGTTAGTAAAGAAGCTTTATATATCACAGCTGAGAATCAAAAGATGCTGGCATTGACTGCCAACACTGCAATTATCCATAGTAACTTGCTAGCAATGATTAGTAATAATTTGCCACAGCTTATCGTAGCCAATTTGCCTTATATTGGTGACAACGTCTGGGCTGATATGTCTGATAGTGTGCGAAACTATGAGCCGAAGCTTGCTTTATATGCCGGTAGAGATGGACTCGATTTGTATAAAGAACTACTAATTCAGGTTGTCAAGTTTTATCGAGTGGGAGAGTATCCAGAAATGTGGTGGGAAATTTCACCTGAACAAAAGTCTTTGATTGAAAGTTGGGACATCCCCGAATATACACTCAACTTTTATCAAGATTTATCTGAGCGTTGGCGCTTTGTAAGACTGCGAGCAAATTAAACTTGCTGTTGTCTACTTTGTTGTCTTTTACTCTTCCTGTTCACCTCTTCTTGATCGATACTCCAGTACAATTGGTGTGCCCTTGAGATCAAAATATTCACGCAAATTGTTTTCGATTGCTCTCACATGAGAAAAACGGAAGATGTCGGGATCATTCACGAAAACCAAAAAGTGTGGTGGTGCTGAGCTTACCTGAACGCCATAGTACATCTTTGCTCTCTTGCCTTTAATAATGGGAGCTGTGTGTAAGCTTTGAAAGTATTCAAAGAACTTGTTTATTTTCTGAGTAGGAATTGTTCTGTGATATTGGGTTGCTACTTCTTTAATCGTTTTTAGTAGCTGATCGGTTCCTTTCTCTTCATGCACTGATAACTTAAGAATTGGTGCCCAACGTGCATATTGCAAAATATACTGTAGCTCTTTCTCAAACATCTTTAACTGTGCCTGATCAAGCAAATCTGTTTTGGTAATGACAATGATCAGTGCCTTTCTATGCTCTAGGATATATTGAATTATTGTTTCATCACGATGAACAGCTAATTGCTCAGCGCTAATTAAAAGTACTGCAATATCACATTGCTCAATAATGTTATGTGAACGAAGGTAGGTAATATATTCTAAATTATCAGCAATTTTGCTTCTTCTACGGATGCCGGCAGTGTCAATCCATTGAATGGTCATCTCCTCTGCTGGATAGTGGCAAATAATATCCATTGGATCACGTGTGGTCCCTGGTATATCTGATACCAATGCTCTCTCCTCCCCTGCTAGGTAATTAAAAAGTGTCGACTTGCCTGCATTTGGTCTTCCTAGTAAGGCGACTTTAATATCAGGCAACTTCTCATTCTCTGTCTGCAAAGGAGTGGCTTGTAGTTCGAGTGTTTTTACTATCGCATCTAACAAATCATCAATTCCCCCGCCTTGTAAGGTTGCTACTGGGTATGCTTCTTTTCCTACTAACTTTTCTAATAAAGCGATATTTTCGGGGCTAGACCTTTGATCTGCTTTTGAGGCGCATACAATAAAGGCTAATTCATTTTTTCTTAGCCATTGAATAGCTTCACGATCCTCTTTGCTGGGGGGAAGCGTGCTGTCGATGACCAGAACCACTAAAGCTGCACTTTTGAGAGTGGCTAGCGCTTTTTGTTGGGCAGCCGAATTAAGTCGATCTGTGAAGTTCTCAAATAAACCAGGACAATCAGCCAGGATGAAACTTTTATCCCCTACTGATACTTGGCCGTAGACGATATCTAGGGTTGTACCTGCTTTTGTATGCGTAATGCTCTTTTGGTAGCCTAGTATTCGATTAAATAACGTAGATTTTCCTACGTTGGGGCGACCAACCAGGGCCACAAAATTGTTCATATGCTAACGAGAACGTTTTCTAAAAAAGTATGCTCCGAGCACTATTACACTGGCAAAAATAGCTGCTGTCGTTTTTGTAAATACGGTATACATAGTGCCTTGCACAGTGTCAGCGCTGCTGATTAGCGCAAAACTACTTTTGCTTTCTAATACATCAGCTTTGGTGAATACTGATACACTTTTGCTCATTTTTACAATTCTGCCTTGCATGGTGCCGACAAAACTTTGATATGTCAGCACGTCATTTTCACTGATTACCTTGTGAGCAAGGCTTTGATGCATTTCAATGTCATCACCATGGACATTGACCATGGTGCTACGAGTGATATTAACACTACGACCAGCAATTTCATTTACTGTCGTATCGGCCACACTTACTGTTTTGATATATTCAGAGGCAGCCATGGGCAATTGAGTTAAGCTTGTTTAACGACTTTCAAGTGAAGTATAGCACTTACATCTTCAGTCAGCTGTAAGGTTACTCGATGTTCACCTAACTTTTTGATTGGTGAGCCAACTTGTATTGCTTCACTATCAATAGGACAATCAATCTCTTTTGCTAAAGCCTTAGCAATTTCAGAGTTACTTACAGAACCGTAAAGTGCACCTTTGCCAGTTACACGGCGAGAAAAGGTTAATACTACATTCTTAATCTTTTGTGCCAGCTCCTTAGCTTGCGCCTGCATTTGTTGACGTTGCTTGGTTCTGCGTTCTGCTGTTTTTTCAGCTTGAGCAAGCACGCCTGGTGTTGCGAAAGTTGCTAAACCTTGAGGCAATAAATAATTGCGGCCAAATCCAGGTTTGACATCCACAATGTCATGTTTTCTGCCGAGATGTTGTACATCTTGAATAAGTACGAGCTTCATAAAAGGAAACAAAATAAATCAAAAGCGGGGTTAGTTTATATCCAGATTTGCTTTTCTGCAATATACCAAGCCTTAATTAAGGCGTAAAATTGCTCTGGACTGGTAGGATTGGTAGGAATAAAAGTATTTTTGACTCTTTTATTAATGAGAATTGTACTATCATTAGTATAAAGAGGAATGAAAGGCATATCCTCAAGTATCTTTGTGTAGGCGTCTTTCAGCAATTTCTTTTGCTCATTAGCATCGCGTGTGAGGCGAATCTTGTTGAGCAGGTTGTCGACCACAACATTTTTGTAGAGTGAGAAATTTAAGCCTGGGTACTTGGACTGCGATGAATGGAAATAAGGATACAAGTCAAGGTTGGCGCCTAGTCTCTCCCCTATTAGTAGCACATCATAATCTCTTGTTTTCAGATAATTGTTTTGCAATTCTCCGAATTCTTGGCTAATCAGAATGGTGCGAACTCCCAATTCTTCCCATTGTCTAGCGACTTCTTCGGCTACTTTCTGCAAGACGGGGTCTTTGCGGTAAACCAATTTGACCTCTATTGGTGTGTTAGGTGTTACCTTGGCACCAGTAAGCAATGCCTTTCCCTTTTCAAGATCGAAAGTAATTTTGTCAGTTAATATATCTGGAAAGGGTGAATCAATGACTTGTACTTTATCAATGTTTGTCAGCAGTTTGTTGCGGTCTGTCCCCACTTTTAAACCTAGGCGTATGCCTTTATTGCTCACTGCTTTGCTGGTTGTGTTAAAGAATAGCCCAACATACTGGGGCAGCACAAAGTGTGCCTCGTTGAATTCACCATTGTTGAGAGTTGTATCTAGGTTCTCAGCATAGACAACATCAAACTTATTCAGCGCTCTTTGTAAATCTGAAACTGCAGTGAAGCCATAGATATGAATATTTTGAATATAAGGCTTTTCACCATAGTATTGCTCAAAGGCAGTTAACTTAATTTCACTGCTAGTGCCATCTTTACTAATGGACTCTACTTTATATTGACCACTACCGATCGGATTGCGGTTATAAGGATCAGTGAGAAAAGCGTTGATTGAGTCTGTTTCCTCAACTGCATGTTTTGGCATAATCCCAATGGTCAAGTTATAAGGGAAAAACGTGTTTGCTTCATCAAGCGTAAATACAATTGTTTTAGGCGTTGTTGCCTCAATCTTCACGCCATTAAATGCTCCTTTATAGGGACCATCATAATTAGGATCTTTGACAAGAGTATTGTAGGTAAAAATAACATCATCACTGCTCACGGTTGCCCCATCTTGAAAAAACGCGGTGCGTAAGGTTACTGTATATGTTTTTAAATCGGAGCTCGTTTCCATGTTTTCTGCCAACTCTGGTTTCAAACTATGAGTGAAGGGATCAATGCTAAATAAGCCGCTAAAGACGAGATTACATGCCGTGCGCACTGTCATTGAAGCTGTACAATACAGGCTATTTAATGTTTCTGTTGTGCCAATATTACCGATTGAGAGTGTTTCACCAAAACGGGCTTGTGATGCAACCGTGCGAGGAGAAAACAATGCCCGATCAACAATAAAAGCAGATCCGATGAGAGCGATGGTGAGAGTAATTGCCAAGATTGCCCGTTCAGATTTTGAAAAGAAACGAAGAATTTCTTGGTATGAAACCATAGAATAGATTAGCGCAATGCAGTGATAATATTATCCCACAAAGGAATGATCAGACTCAGTAAACCAAATGTAGTGGTCAGGAGAATAGTTAAGCTAAAAAGCAGTTTTTCGGGACCGCGACGAGTACGATAGAACGTGCCATCTCCACCAAAAGTGCTAGAAAGACCTACGCCTCGAGATTGCAAGAGGATGAACAAAATGAGTAAAAGTGCGTTGCCGACAAAAATGTACTTAAGGAGATTCATAAAAGATAAATTACAAAACTATACTACTAGACAAAAAACAGGTTTTCAATGGTATTGAGTATGCCCAGCAAAATCGCAGCAAGTAAGTAGGTAGTAAAGTCTGGAATGATGATTTCTGGTACTGCCCAGGTCACTATACCTAAAATGACCATATTGATCACAATAAGAAAGAGACCTGCCGTTACAATAATCAGTGGTAGAGATAAAAGCTTTAGTAGTGGCTTGATAATGCTATTAGCTAAGCCTAGAATTAATCCTCCCAGCAGCAAAATGCGAATTTGTTCACGTAAGGTAAGGCCTGGGGTCAATTGAATTCTGGGTAGTAAAACTCCCAGTATTCCTAAAATAGCGCTATTCATAATCCAATTCCAAACAAAGCGTGCAATAAGCATAAAGATTATTTAAGTACTGAAGTGTCTTCAGTTGATACCAAAACATCGCGCAGTGTATCCAGATTCTCCAATACTTGTCCAGTGCCACGCACAACAGCACTTAATGGGTCTTCAGCTAAATAAACTGGCATATGAGTATGTTCTGCAATTAAGCGATCAAGACCTCGTAGTAATGCGCCACCGCCTGCGAGTGTGATACCTCTCTCCATAATATCTGCAACGAGCTCGGGAGGAGTATGTTCAATCGTGATGCGCACAGTTTCAGTAATAATCATTGCTGATTTTGAAAGTGCATCACGAATCATTTTTTCATCAAGTTGAATTTCTTTTGGCAACCCAGTTACAATATCGCGCCCTCTCGCTGTAAAGACACCTCGTTCCCGAGTTTCGTAAACATTGCCAATTTCCCACTTAATGCGTTCAGCCGTACGCACGCCTAGTAGCAGATTGAAATTGTCCTTGGCATATTGCATGATGTCTTCATTGAGCTTGTCGCCAGCAATGCGTAGCGATTTGCTAGCAATAATTCCTCCCAAAGAAATTACTGCTACTTCAGTAGTTCCTCCGCCGATATCAACGATCATGCTGCCGGTCGCTTCTTGTACTGGTAAGTTAGCACCAATTGCTGCAGCCATTGGCTCTTCGATCAAAAATGTTTGACGTGCTCCAGCATTTCGTGCGGCATCGGTTACCGCTTTTTTCTCTACTTCGGTTACACCGGAAGGAATACCAACTACGACGCGGGGTCGGGGAAACAAGGTAAAGGACTCTTTGTGTACTTTATCAATAAAGTAGCGCAGCATTTGTTCGGTGATTTCAAAGTCTGAAACCACACCATCCACTAAAGGTCTAATCGCTACAATATGTGATGGGGTTCTGCCGACCATTTGTCTTGCCGCTTCACCAATCGCCAGCACTTGTTTCGTTTTGTCGTTTACAGCTACAACAGAGGGTTCATTAATGACGATACCTTTATTTCTGACAAAAACTAAGGTGTTAGCTGTGCCTAAGTCGATTCCAATATCATGTGAAAATGCGCCAAAAAATTTGCTGAACATGATTAGTAAGCTTTAGCAAAATACCACTGTCTTTGTGCCTCCTTGCCAGAGTAAAAGCATTTGCCAGGCGTTTTTGTTTCCATGACTACCACCCGAGTGGTGGCTTTGCTATTTTCTTGAATTTCTTTTTCCATTGCCATATCCTCACAGAAGTAGGCTTTAGCATATCCCCCTTTAGCAATCACAGCATCGAACTCCTCTTTGCTATGAACCTCAGTAATTGAGGCTTCAAGATTTTTTTGTGCAGCCTGGTACATATCAGCGGTAATTGTATTTAAAAGCGCTGGTAGTTTTGTACTTGCCTCAGCAAGCTCCAGTGTGAGCTTCTCCCCTGTATCTCGGCGGGCAATACTTAACTCGCCTTTTTCAGCCTCCTGTTTACCAAATTCTACTCGTAGTGGTACTCCTTTCAATTCCCATTCATTGCGCTTGAAGCCCATGCTTACTTCAGAGCGATTGTCGATTTGGACACGGATTTGTGCTCCTAGTTGATCTTTTAGCTGTGTGAGTTTTGTGGTGAGCATTTGTAAATCATCTGCTTCCTTGGCAATTGGAATCATTACAATTTGAATTGGTGCTACGGGAGGTGGAAGTTTGAGACCGTCATTATCACCGTGACTAACGATTAAGGCTCCAATCATTCTCGTTGATACGCCCCAGCTTGTTTGCCACGGTGTTTTTCTTTGACCGTCAGTATCCTGAAAACTGATATTAAAAGCATGAGCGAAATTTTGACCTAAGTTGTGCGAAGTGCCGAATTGAATGGACTTGCCATCTTTGGCTAAAGATTCAACTCCCATAGTGTAAAGTGCTCCTGCAAACTTTTCTTTTTCTGATTTATATCCGGTTAAAACTGGCAGGGCTAACATATCGCGTGCAAAATCTTTATACATGGTGATTGCACGTTCGGTCTCAGTATCTGCTTCTTCTTTGGTGCGATGCACAGTATGGCCCTCTTGCCATAAAAACTCGGTAGTTCTTAAGAATGGTCGAGTACGCATTTCCCAACGTACCACATTTGCCCATTGATTGATTAGTAAAGGCAAATCGCGGTAGCTCTCAATCCATTTGGCATAGGTATCATAGATAATTGTTTCAGAAGTTGGTCTGACTACTAAGGCTTCTTCCAATTGTTTGCCGCCAGCGTGTGTTACTACCGCTACTTCAGGTGCAAAGCCTTCTACATGCTCTGATTCTTTTTTTAGAAAGCCCTCAGGAATAAAAAGTGGAAAGTAAGCATTTTTCACTCCGGCATCCTTAATACGCCGATCAAGGTCAGCCTGAATGAGTTCCCAAATACGATAGCCGTATGGCTTGATGATCATACAGCCTTTTACGGAGGAGTAGTCTGCCAAGTCGGCATGTTGAACCAAATCGAGATACCATTGAGAGAAGTCCTCGGTTTGAGGAGTAAGTAGTTGTTTTTTGTTCACAAAAGGGAAATTAAGTGGCTAATTGACTAAAAAACTGATGCATCAACTCATCCAGGCTCGGCTCTTTGATAGAGAGAGCAGTGAGCTTTGTCTCTTGTAATATTTTTGTTGTGACATGCGCGAGGTCATTGTAAGGGACAGTAATTTCTACGACAAGATCTGATTTGCGATTTTGAGAGTATTTTTGAGAAAAAGAGGGCAGTTTTTGCGGTTTTTCTAGGGTTAATGTGATAATCGGATTGATGGGGTAGGTGCTTTTAAATTGAGGCAGTGTGCCTTCAAAAATGAGACTGCCTTTGTGGAGAATAAAAAGGTCATCACATAATGACTCAATATCTCCCATATTGTGCGAAGTTAAAAGTATAGTGGCGCCATGGGTGCGGTGATAGTCTTTAATAAACTGGCGAATTTTTTGCTGGGAGACAATGTCAAGGCCAATCGTAGGTTCATCTAGGAAAAGCAATCTCGGATTATGAATCAAAGCTGCAACCAATTCACAACGCATGCGCTCACCTAAAGATAATTTTCTTACTGGGATTTGTAACAATGCAGTAATATCAAGTAGTGTGGCTAGCTCATCAATGCGCTTTTTAAGTGTGGCTGTAGGAATGTCGTAAATGCTGCCAAAGAATTCAAGACTATCCATGGTCGGCAAATCCCACCATAATTGGCTTTTTTGTCCCATTACTAGGCTTATTTGCTTCAAGAACTCTTTTTTTCGCTCTGCTGGAAGGAATGGCCCAATCTGGATAGTGCCACTGCTGGGTACTAAAATGCCACTTAGCATTTTCATGATCGTGGTTTTGCCTGAACCATTAGGCCCTAGTAAAGCCACCAGTTTGCCTGAGGGAATTGTAAATGTGATATCGTTAACCGCAGTTTTATCTGTGTGCTTGCGATAAAAGATGCTTTGGATGCTTCCCCAAAGGCCCGCTTTTTTTTCAAACACAGAAAACTTTTTTGTGAGATGTTGAACAAGTATTTCCATACTGAAGCTTAACAGCTTCAGTCTAGCTTAACTGCGAGAATTGACAATAATTTTAGCAGCCTCCGCTCGGCTTAGTGCATTTTGAGGATAGAAAAGTCCATTGTTCCCATTAATCCATAGGCGTTGACGTGCTGTTTCGATATAGGGAATAGTTACGATGTCGGTAACATCAGGAAAGGTACTTGTTGCTGATAAGGGAAGTATGCGTCGTATCGCCACTAACCACACGATCGCCTGTTCACGGCTAATAGGAGCAAATGGGAGGAATGCTGTGGTAGTATTCGGAAGAATATTTTGACTAACTGCACAGTTAACTATTGTGCTAAAGTCTGAATTAGCAGTGTCTGTGAAAGCGGCTGGCTGCTGAGCACAGTTTTCATTCATCAGTCCGCTGTCGGTCATGGCGATTTTTAAAAACTCACCGCGTGATATGGTTTTATAAGGGAAGAATGCATTGTTAACACCATGCACTGCCCCTCTTTTTGCTAGGTCAGTAATTTGTTGAAAAGCAAAGTTGCTTTCAGGTACATCATGAAAGGTTGTTATGGTTGCGGCTTGGTTAATGACCGTTGCTGTTTCATTGCGTGTGCTTCTTGAGCGACGTTTTCGAGTGGTTTTTTTTGATGAGTTGGATTTTGTTGGTGTAGGGCTAGCAGTTATCGTTGATGATGCTGTGGTAGTTTTTGTGATAATAATGCTATCGGAGCTTACCAGTGTGTTGTTGGCACTGTAGGCGTGGATGTTAAACACATTGGTTGTTTGCGGAAGAGTGACTGTCTCAGACCAGGAGTGTTGGCCTGCTGTATAAGAAGAAATCGGTGTATTGTTAATGCTAATAGTATAAGCATATCCTGTCACTGTGCCTTGAAGTTCAACACTGCTCTCATTTGTCTCAAATAGTAGTTCAGGACTTGGTGCAGTAATGGTCAGTGTAATTGGTACAGCTGATACGCTTAGTATAATACTGCCGCTTGCGGTATTGGTACTGTCGCTAACAGTATAAGGAATATTAAAGTCACCTTCTTGTTGCGGCTGAAGTGGAGATGAGATGAAAGTCGTTGTATTCGTGGGGTCTAGTGTCTGATTGCTGAGCCCAAGCGCACTCATGTCAGCTTTGACAATTAATGTGTCATTTTCCTCATCAGTGGCCATGATGGTTAATTGGGTGGTTTGATTTTGTTGCACTGGATTTGAGCTCCATGAAACAGCTGTGATTTGGGGTGCACTGTTAGTAATGACTGGAGCAGAAATATTCAATGCTGCTTTCATATCAATCAAGCCATAGCCAAAACTTGTATCTTTGCCTGTAGTACCAAGATCACGCGCACTGGCTTCAAGTAGGCTTCGAATTTGAGTTGGTGAATATGCCGGATGTTTTTCGGTAATTAGAGCGACTGTGGCGGCTACAATTGGGCTAGAGAAACTTGTCCCGGAGCTAATAATATATCTGTCGCTGCTATCATTTAAGACTTGGTTAGTATTTTCGTTGTTGGTGCCTGATCTTGTGGTAAGCAGGTGTACGCCTGGAGCAACTAAATCCAGTGCATTGCCAGTATTGGAAAATGACGCTTTAGTGCCAGTACTAGTAATGCTACCAACCGCAATAACGCTTTCGAACATCGCTGGTGCAAAGTGTTTCGAGTCAATGTCTGAATTGCTATTACCGGCAGCAGCTACTAAGACTACACCATTAGCAACTGCATTATTACAAGCAGATCGCAGTGCTTGTGTGTCCGCTCCAGCACCGCCGAAGCTCATGTTAATCACTTTTGCGCCTTTATTCACCGCATAGTTTATTGCCTTAATTACATTTGAAGTGCTGCCATTACCCTGACTGTTAAGTACTTTGAGCGGCATAATCTTCGCCTTTGACGCAATACCGATTAAGCCATTGCTGTTTTCTCGTGCCGCAATAATACCTGCCGCTTGTGTGCCATGTCCCAGTTCATCACTGATGTCATTGCTGTTTGCTATAAAGTTCCAACCATGCAGATCATTGAGCAAATTGTTGCTATCATTGTCGAAGCTGTCATTCACTTCTCCAGGATTTGTCCATATATTGGCGCTTAACTCAGGATGTTGGATGTTAACCCCGCTATCAATAATAGCGATAGTTATGCCTTGGCCACGTAGTGAACTGTACTCGTAAACGTCTTGCCAATTGGTATCTATCCCTAAACTTCCTTGAGTAGTAGTGCTACTAGATGTGTGATAGCTTTGGCCACTATTGTGTAAGTACCACTGTTCCTGATAATGAGGTTCAAGTGGAGCTGTTGTGGCTGTTACGATATAATCCGGTTCTAATATGGCTTCTGAGTTGAGACTTGCCATAATGAAAGCGATGTTTTCTTCCGGTGCAAATTCAATTTGGACACTGCTATTGGTGGGTGCTAGCGATTCCACGTGTGTAATCACGTAATCTTGCTTGATTTGAAGGAGGCGTTCTTTCAAGTCATCCTCAGCACCTGAAAGAATAAGTGTTGAGGCGGCATGCTCTGTTTGTAAGCTGGCATATGCTGCTGCAATATTGCCTTGGTATGCAGTTGCACCTAGCAATATAATCTCATAAACCATGAGACCGAGGGCAAAGCTTAGGGCAATAATACGTTTGGGGGACATGTTTTTTTGTTTCCCCTAATTATATCATTAATGAAGCTTAGCTGCTAGCGCTATTATAGCTTTTTAGACCCCAGCAAAAGAGCCAACGAGAAATTATTAGTAAACATATACTGGTGGCAGAGAGAACGGCTAAGAAATAGGGAGAGTTTTGCCATACTGTTTCAATTGGCAACACTACTGCTGTGAAAATCGGCAAAATAAAGTAAAAAACAAACTTGATTATGCCCTGATATACCACAGGAGGAACTTGTAGAAAGGCAGTAAGACCATTAAATAGCTGATGCCACTGAGTAATACCCCCCAGCCAAAACAGCATGGTCATGAGTATAAGCCAGACACTGTAAAAAATGCTTACGGCAAGTGGGATAGCTAGGATGTAGAAAAATATCGCTAATGTCGAGGGGAAAATGGTGTATTGCCATGCTAGTCCAATCAGCAAGCTAAGAGGGGCAAGGATGGTTAGCAATTGTGGAAATGAGATTGCATTCAGTGAAAGCATGGTTTGGGTATCGGTGGGTTTGGTAAGGATGAGGTCAAGTGATCCCGTATTGATATGTTGATGCCATTTGCTGAAGCTGGTGCTAAAAAGTGAGACAGTAATGGTTTCGACTAGCTGAAAGGTCGCTAAAAAGAACATGCTATCAACATAGTCCCAATCCTTGACGTGAAGTAGGGAAGAATACATAATGCTAAACCATAGTATTGATACTATGAGAAAGCCTAAACGCGAGACAATGGCGGACCAGAAATTTGTCCTATACATTAAGTCACGCGAAAAGCTAAGTCGAAATAGGGCTGGTATGATATTCATAATATCTCTCTGTAATTCTTTTACTTAAATTTATTGAGCGATGCAAACACGTCTTCGTGGGTACACTAATGGTAAGGGAAATGAAGGGCTTGCAGCCTATCTGCTTGGTGGGCGTTTGAAGGAAGAGGCTCCTGCTGGTCTAATTCCATATATTCCTCCTGAGCTGGTAGACAAGTTTTTTGATGGTCAAATACGTCAAGCATTAAGAAGTATTCTTGGGCACGATACATCACCTGAGGTGGCTGAATTTATGGCCAATCAACCCAGGGTTATCGATAAAGCGAGAACAGATATTAAAGGTGCATTAACCGCTGAGTATCAACGTGAGATTGATGGCAAGTTGTCACTGGAGTTTATTTTCAAGGCTTACTTAAAAATACAAAAGCAGGTTGTTGCAAAAGCGATTGATGATGACGAGGCAAGACGTGATCGGGGAGAAAGACCGCTGTTTACTGAGAAGGTGAAAAGTGCCCTATTAAAAGGAGAAATCATAGCGACAGAAGATTTTATCAAGTTGTTATGTGAAGATTTGGACAACTTCTATGCTGAAGTTGCGGGGCTGACTGATCGTGAGCTCAACAATGATTTAATAAAGGATCATGTCTTTTCTGATTCAATCAAGTCATTTCACGAAAGATTTGACGAGGCCAATCTTGCTTTGTTAGACGAACTGGGATTGCGTGAACCTGGGGAGTCTGATACTGCTTTTGTTAAGCGCATTACGGATCGTTTAGCAGAGGCTGTCAGATTTCTGAATGGCATTCATGATGCGGTTCACAAATATCAGTTGCAGTCTCTTCGTGAAGTGCAAGGGGCTTTTGGCTCTGAAGAAAAGCCTCAGGTGTACGTTCTGCCGGCTCCAGATGACCTTGCCCAAAAGAGATTTTACGATTTGGCAGAGACTTTGTTTTATCCGGGTTCCCAATATGCAACTGGCAAAGAAAGAAAGTTTGTAGCTCAGCAAATTATTCTCTTAGTTCTTTTGTATAATAAAGTTCATCAATGGCCTGTATTTATGAAGGCTGGTGAAGTTTGTCGGCGTATGAATAATACACTCAATCAACGCTTTGATTTTGCTGTCGGTAGACAAGGTACAGAGGTGGAAAATGTATTTGTAACCGCTGATGATGCGCGTTCCGTTGTCAATGTGCCCGATAGCGTTCGATTAAGAGGACTGAAAGCGTTTAAATTAAAACCATTGCGAGTTTGGAATAGTGAAAGACAGACTGAGGAGATTCTATTTCCTGAAGGAATAAAAGCGATTATTAATGGTCGAGTGAAAAGTGCAGACTCGATTGTTTTAAAGTGTTTAAACAAAGGCAATTTAGATCGGGTGCATGATATTGTTGCTTTTGAATTTGTGCTCGATCATAGAAATTTGTCAGCTGAGGATTTTAAGACCAGGGTGCGTGAATTGAAACGATACATAGTGGCAATGTGGCATGCTGACCGTTTGATTGAAGATGATCCTCAAATTACTGGCGATAACCGCTTCGGTCACTCAGAGACCAATCCACACAGTGCTGAAGGTTTTAAAGTCGAAAAAATAGTTTTTCATAAAACCATTGAATTTGATGACGGGTCAAAGATTATGGTTCCAGTGGAGGTACAGATTAAATCCTTAGAAACCAAATTGTTAGGAGACTCGGCTGTCGGTGATGTGTCACATAAAAGCTATGAAGGCAAACGAGCACTTCGTCCTGTGGCTTGGTTGTTTCCGCGAGAGGTATTTGGTTCAGTGGCCGAAGATGCTGGAGATGTGGCGACTGAAACAGAAGGTGAATAGCTAATTGCCTATTGATTCAAACCTGCTCACGCCCCTGTTCCAAACGACAGTGGCGATGCTGATGAGAATCACTATCCATACTACTAGTACTAGATACGACATACTTAAAGCTGCTGGCATGGTTTTATTCACTAGTACTTCAGCTGGTATGCCAATAGCATGATAAAATGGTAGTATTTCCATGATGCCTTGAAACCATAATGGCGTGGTTGCTTTTGGGAAAAATAGGCCTGAAGTAATGAGAATAAGGATTTCTTTGTAGTAGAAAAATGCTGATCCTTCAGTGAGCCAAAAAGCGAGCGATCCTAAAATGAGCGAAAAGAAACTGCAGCAAATATGGCCTAAAACAATAATGGGGAGTACAGCAAACACATTGCTCCAGCTAAAATCCCAAATATTTTGCGGTAAAACGAGCAAGGCTACGGCACCATATACGACTATTGCCAAGATGCTTTCAATGATATGCCAAAATGTACTCGCTAAGAGTGTGTGTAGAGGATAAGAAAAGGGGCGCAAGAGCGCACTAGCTAGTTTTCCGTCACGAATCGCATCGTTAATCTCATATTCGGGTGCCACTAACACAAATTCTCGAATTAAATTAGTTAGCAGAATGTATTGCAACATTTGACCCAAGTTGAATTCATTGACGAGAGGGCGATCGCTAAAAACTGCCGTCCAAAAAGCATTCATAACAATGAAGCCGATCAAATGGATGCTCAGCCAGAAGAAAATGGTACCACGATATGCGACCGCCACCGCTAATTGAATTCGAAGAATATTGAATAATTTCTTCATCGTAGATTGTTTTGGTAGTTCTCAATATCAATATTGGAGTTGTTGATCGCATTCTGATTGCTTGAGATGCTATCTTGTCCAACGATGACTGTTACACCAACGCTAGAATATAAAAACGGTTCGGTTGTTTCGGTGAGGATCTCGGCATTACCGAGCGTTTTCTGAATCTCGTTTACAAGCTCGGTGTTTGTACCTGTTCGATCAATGATATATGTTTTGTCGTAGGCCTTGCGATTATAGGTATTGCGTACACCATATTGTGAAAGAATGGTAATGCCTTTATGCATGATCTTATTAGCGATTTGACCGGCAAGCCCTGGGGTTTTGGTGCCGTTCAGCACCTCCACGTTTACGGTGCCTTGTAATGCCCGTTCAGGGTTGGCTAATACTCGTTCCAGATATTGATGAATCAGCTTAAAATTGCCTCCATCTGGCAAAAGACACCAGGCTCCGCCATAATATTGATTCCTCTCTTCTACACTAGGAACATATAACAATTCACCAGGACCTTCTTTCAGCACTACATTAAAAGTTTGGGTTTGGTCGACTTTTTTCCAGAGACTGGCTAGTGAGAGCATATCCTGAAATGGAATATTGGTTTGATAGCTTTCTTGCAAAGCATTTAGTGTATTGAGCATTGGTGTTACATCTCCGCTAAATAAGATATCCTTGGCGCGTTCTTTGAGCGCTAGAATCACCTGCTGCTGACGGCGTGAACGATCAAAGTCAGAAGCTACACTTTCACCGGTAGATAAATTTACGCCATGACGAGATCGGGCAAATTGTAAAGCTTGAGTACCTGTTAAACGTTGTAATCCTTTTTCAAACTTGACTGTAATGTAACTATAATTTGGACCGGGGAACTCGCGATCAATAAAGCCCGGATCAACATTAATCTCGAGGCCTTCTTGGCCGGCAATGCTGTCTACGATTTTGGTAAAGCCCTGAAAATCAACATAGGCATAATAGTTAATAGGAAAGTCGGTTACCTTTCGTACACCTTCCAACATGAGGTCAAAAGCACGCTCTTCGCCTAATTGATGTTTGGCGAGAATATAAAGAGTATTGATTTTGCGGTAACCATAATTATTAATTTGCACCATTAAATCACGCGGAATTGATGTGAAAACCAGCTGGTCTGGTTGGTGACAAAGGCTTGCCACCATAATGCTATCTACTAGCTCGGATCCATCATCATATTCTTTGCCTCCCCCACCGAGCAGCAACACATGGGTACATCCACTTTTGTCTTGTTGTGCGACTGGTGGCGTAGGAGCAGCCACTAACACCAGCGGATTTTGTATTGCTTGCACAATGGTATACACAGTTTTTCCCATAAAAAAACCACCAAAAGCGAGAGTGCCAATGATGAGGCTTATGAAGCCTAGCATAAGCCACTGATATGCATTTTCATTTTCAGACATGGGCTTTTTTTGGACTGTCATAGAATAAGGAATTTTAGACTGAGGAGCAAGAAATGCTAGCGTAAGGGAGAAATGATCGAAAATTGATTAGTGTGTGATTAAGTTTACTATTAACTTAATCATCGTTTCTTTCTCTTTTGGATCACTTTCTGCTACTAGGAGCGCTAAGGCGGTAAGCGCATTGTCATTAATACAAGGCAGGCCATTGTGGTAGAGAAGATGGAGTTGATCTAAAAAGTAAATAAACAGAAATGATGCGATCCGTTTATTACCATCAATGAAGGGGTGATCTTTGATTATGAAATAGAGCAAATGAGCTGCTCGTGCTTCCATTGAGGGATAGAGGTCGGCATGATCGAATGTTTGATAGAGGGTATCAATAATAGCTTTCAGTTCTCCTGATCGTTCCTGACCAAAAAGTACGCTAGCCTCCCCTTTTTTGATGAGGTTGTCTTTTAATTGGATAATAATTAGTTGGCAATGCTCATAATTTAAAACGAAACTGGATTTCTTGCCTTGGGGAACGGTTAGTGCTTTTTTGTCATAGGCTTCAAGTAGATTGAGTGCCTTTGCGTATTGCGCTAGGAGATTTAGTATTTCATTAGCCTGGTCTCCCAAGAGCGCTTTGCGTGAGTTTTCCTGTAAAAAAGAAATTGCTTTTTGCAAATCGTGGAAGCGCTCTTCTATTGCTACTAGCTTTTTCTCGTTCAGCGCGTAGCCTTGAATCAGGTATTTATTTAACGTCTTAGTTGCCCAAATGCGAAATTCGGTTGCCTTTTGTGAGTTTACGCGATAACCAACAGAGAGAATTGCGTCCAGGTTGTAAAATTGAGTTTTATATTTTTTTCCATCGATAGCAGTGTGTTCCATTTTGGAACATACTTGTTTTCTGTCTAATTCATGAGTTTTGAAAATATTGCTGAGGTGCTTGGTAATAGCGGGCCGTTTTGTGCCGAAAAGGGCTGCAATTTGGCTCTGAGTGAGCCAAATTGTCCCTTGTTCTGGGGCTACTTCAATGTGCACCAATCCATCCTTTGCCTTATAGATAACAATGTCGTTTTGCTGTGAAGTCATGAAAATTGATTGCCGAACTGAGTTTATCATATTTAAATTTGTTTGATCGTGCCTTAAGTTATGAATAGGTAGAAAAAAAAGGGCAAAAACTGTATAAAGATGGGGCAATTATTTTGAAATCTCTATGAATAAAAAACGAGTATTTGTAATAGGTGCTGGTCCTGCTGGTCTTACTGCTGCTCTTTATTGTGCTCGTGCTGCTTTAGATGTGACCATTCTTGCTGGCCCACAACCCGGAGGACAATTAACAACCACAACTATAATTGAGAACTTTCCTGGCTTTCCTGAAGGAATTGATGGTTCACAGTTGGTTGATAATATGCAAAAGCAGGCAGAGCGTTTCGGAGCAAAAGTGCTCTACGAAACCGCGATTGCAATCGAGGTAAGCAAATCTCCCTTTGTAATTACCACTGATGCAACAACTCATGAGGTTGATGCGGTGATTGTTGCTACTGGTGCTACTGCTCGTTATTTAGGTTTAGCGGGAGAACAAAGGTTCATTGGTCGAGGGTATCATACCTGTGCGACTTGTGATGGGTTCTTCTATAAGAATAAAAATGTGATTGTGGTGGGTGGTGGCGATACCGCTATGGAAGAAGCAAGCCACCTTGCTCATTTGGCAGCCTCGGTCACAATCGTTCATCGTCGTGATGCCTTTAGAGCGAGTAAGATTATGCAAGATCGAGTACTAAGCAATCCTAAAATTAAAGTAATTTGGAATACTATAATTAAAGAGTTTAAGGGAGAACCAAAAATTAACGGTGTCGTTTTGGAAGATGTAAATAGCAAGGCAACTACCGATATGCCGATTGATGGTGTGTTCGTGGCTATTGGTTATGACCCGAATGTGAAATTCTTAGCGGGCAAGCTAGATTTAACTGAGAATGGCTATCTCAAGCCGCATCACCACACTATGTCTAATGTGCCCGGCGTGTTTATTGCTGGCGATGTAGAAGATTTTACTTACCGTCAAGCAATCACCGCAGCAGGTGACGGCTGCAAAGCCGCCTTAGACTGTGAACGCTGGCTAGCTCAACTCTAATTCCCCTCTTGTCCTTATCCTTCGAGTCCGAAACAGCTGTTGCTAAAAAATCTCACTCTAGGAATTAGGAAAGAGGAATGAGATACACCTACTTACTTCACTCTTTTTCCTTTTCTTCGTCTTCGTCTTGTCCTCCGTCTTCGAGCACACTAAATAAGCTCAAGCTATAAGGAATGAGTCGAGACGAAGACGAAGCTGGAGGCGAAGACTCGCACTGTGTGCTCGTGGTGGGACTGCCGGGACTTGAACCCGGGACCGTTTGCTTAAGAGGCAACTGCTCTACCAACTGAGCTACAATCC
>CAZEGN010000001.1:0-209044 GCA_964512325.1 uncultured Candidatus Peribacteria bacterium | reverse complement strand
ATTGAGTTTAGACGCTCAAATAATAACTTCCCCCAACCTTTCCGTTAATTTAACCTTATGAACTACGACTTTTTGTGTGTTACACATTAAGTCGTTTTTGTGATATAATGTGATGAAGTGTGAAAAAATATGAAAATAAAAATAAAATCATTTTTTCTAGGTGTTGTTGTTGTTGGGCTAATTTTTCTTCCGTTAATTGGAACAATACAAAAAGGAGAAGTTCTAAAAACATCTGCTGCTACAATCAACTATGTCGTTGATATAGGGACTGACAATGACTTTGCTCAACCTGCAATAACCTGTGATGATGATTCGTTAAATGGAAACTGTTCATTGCGCCAAGCTATAGCGGATGCAGCAACACATGTTTCTGGTGACGTTTTAATCACGTTTGCTAATGATGTTACAGAAGTGTCTCTAACTGATGTGAGCGGTGATAATGGTTTAGATGACCTAGATCAGCTTACACAGTTAGATCATTCAATTACTATTGATGGTGCAAATAATGTAACTATCATTAATGATGGTGGGCAATACAGCCACTTGTTTCAAATTGGCTCACCTACAGCTAATTCAACCAACAATATTATTCGTAATCTTACTATTCGAGGATTTGCGAATGGTATTACTATTTATGGTGACAATAATCGGGTAGAGAATGTTTTAATTGATGGCCAGTCGAATGAAGCTTCTTGTATTGGTGAGATTGGTATAATCGTATCAAATCGAAATAGTTATGACACGGCTGAGGGAAATCGCATTATGAACAATGAGATAAATTGTTTTCGTAAGGGAATTTTGGCTGTACTTGCAGATGATGTCGTTATTTCTGGAAATACTATTGCAGGCAACAATGTTGATAATGAGATTACTTTTGCAGGCGATACAGATGTTTGTTATACCGCTGGTATTCAAATTCAGGGAACAATGGTGTATGCCACAGCCGATTATGTAAGTAATCCTGTCATTAGTAACAATACAATCGAAAATAATGGTTTTGCTTTTGACCCTGATTCAATCACGGGATGTACAGAGCACGATTTCCTCAGTGCGGGAATTATTATTGATGGTGGAGATGACATTGGGCTAAGTGTTCCTTTGCCAGCTTACAATGTAGAGATTGAGCATAATGTAATTAGGAACAACCACGGGTCGGGACTTGTTTTGCGTAATACATTGCACTCAATTGTGTCGGAAAATGCTATTTATCGAAACGGTATTGAGGCGGCTACTGACAGTGGCAATGGGGTTACCTTAATGTGTAACCGTGAGTCAGAAACAGAATACGATGGTTCGATGGGGAACCGTATTGATCATAATACGATTTACAATAATGCCGATAATGGTATTCAAGTGCAAAAGAGTTGTGCTGATCCTAACGGACAGTCTGGTGACTTTTTGGCTGGAACGATGGCCTTTAATGCCTTTCTTGGAAATAGCATTTATGCAAATGGCTTTATTGATGGTGATTCTCCTGACGGTATTAGCATTGATTTGGAAGAGGATGCTTCTGTCGGTGGGGCTGCATTTACTGAAGAGAATCCCTATGTGAGTTTGAATGATACTGGAGATGAAGATACTGGGGGAAACAATATGCTCAATAGCCCAGTTATTGATGGTGCTACTTATAATGATGTTACTGGTGTGTGGAGCATTTCAGGAACTGTGGATGATTTAAACATGGGTTCTGGCGCTATCATTGAACTTTATCAGGTGGGTTGTGCTGGTGACTTGAGCAGTTTCTCTATTGAGAATTGTGATGCTGATAGGGCGGAAGGAGAGACTGATTATGGCTATGGTGAAGGTAAGACTTTCTTGGGTCGTATTGTTTTGCCTACTACCAGAGATGACAATAATTGGACAGCAGATTTGCCGGTAGATGTAGGGTTTGCTGGTGGTTTGTTAACTAGTACGGTTACTACTACTTCAATGGATGATGAGCGTTGTGCAATGGGAGTATTGGATAATAGTCTATACCTGAACTCTGACGATTTCTTGCCTGAGAACCTAGCTTGTGATACTTCAGAGTTTGGAGCTAATTTCTTGGCGACAGTTTCTAGCAATGCACTCACTTTAAATAGTTTTGTCGCTTATGACCCAATTAGTCAGGGACAGACGCAGGTAATACACCTGGTGCTTGCAAACTCAGGAAATACTAGTTTTACCAATGTAGCGTTCTCTAATCAGCTGCCCGCTGGTTTGAGCTATATTCCAGAATCATGTGTCTTTTCTACAAGCTTAGATGAAGAAACTGTTATTCCTTGTGAATTAGATGGTAATACTATTGTTTTTGAGGATGCGGGAGATCTACCAATGAGTCCTGGCACAACTTATTATGTACGTCTAGAAGCTACAGTAGATGAAGATGCTGATCTTGGTCCTGTTACCAATACTGGCTCGGTTGTGACGGAACCAGAATATGAAACTGATTTGATTAGTACAAAACAATTTGTAATTGAGGCCTATGATAGCGGTTCTAATCCTTTGCTTACTTGTACCGACCCCGATGCCACTGATACTGAGCCCAATGCAACATTTATGATTGATGATGTTGCTCACAGTTTGGCAACATTTAATACTACTCCTCACACTGCTACATTTGAGCCCACGTATGCAAGTACAGGGAATGCTGAATTTGCTTGGGAGTGGAGATTGGATGGTACATTGATAGCGTCAGGATCTGGAACTACACTTGAGCCTCAGGATATTGCGCTTACGGCGGGCGCTCATGTGGTAAGCTTTAATGTTGAGGATTGTAATGGTGACCGCGACCAAGATGTTGTCGCTTTAAGTGTGGTGAGTGGCTCTACTAATACAACACTTACTTTATCAAAGACAATTACACCGACGTCGCCTGTGCGTAATGGGGACTTGGTTACTGTCGATATTGCTGCCAAGAGCGGTAGCAGCAGTCAAAACATTACTGCGCTAACACTAGACGATACTTTTACAGGGTTGAGTAGCAGTGTTCCAGTGTGTAACTTTGCTATTAACACCCTGCCAACAAGTGAGTCTTCCAGCTGTACTGTGGCGAATAATGGCAATATAGCGTTAACTTTGCCCAACGGCGGTTTAGATGCGGGAGATACCGTAAATATCCGCTATTTGGCGACTGTGTCTGGTACACAGGGGACATATACTAATGCTGTTAGTTATGTCTCTTCTACGCCAGCATTAGCAGCAACGCCAGCATCGTTTGCGGTAGAACATGAAATTATTGCTAGTCCTACTGCTTGTTCAGGTTCAGAAACTGTTGATGCTGAGTTGACGGTTAATGAGGAGGCGACCCCATCAAGCACCTTTGCTGCAACTGCGGCGGGCAGTTTCACTTTTGCTAATAGTAGCACTAGCGGCGATGGTACTATTACCTACCACTGGTTTATTAATGATGTGTTACAGTCCAGTGAAACCGGGGATTCAATTACTAGAACACTGAGCACTGCCACAGAAATTACGCTTGTGAAAACAGATTGTAATGGTAGTACGGACATTGATACGGTGACAGTCACATTTAGTGCTAGCGGTACACCAGGTCCCTTTACGGTGCTCAAGCGTACGGCTGATAATAAAGACAAATATGCTCTCAGTAGCCGTACTGTGTCATATGAGGTTGCTATTACCAACACCGATACAGCAGCAGCTCATGTATACAGTCTAGTTGATCCGATACCAAATGCTTTCATCGCTGCCGTTACGGTAACTGATGCTGCCGGTGGAACCGAGGCTAGTGCTGCGCGTCAGGTGATTGTGAATAATATTCCAATAGCTGCCGGCGAAACTGCTGTAGTGGAATACACTCTAACTCTAGAAAGCAGA
Organism: uncultured Candidatus Peribacteria bacterium; assembly: GCA_964512325.1. Classification (GTDB taxonomy): domain Bacteria; phylum Patescibacteriota; class Gracilibacteria; order RBG-16-42-10; family RBG-16-42-10; genus JACQZO01. The sequence goes on along the minus strand of CAZEGN010000001.1, from coordinate 205,228 downwards.
AGTGACTTTCCATTAGATGGTTATGATTTAGACAGCTCAGCTGATGAAGGTGATGATGATTTGTATTTCGATGCGGTCAACGAAGCGAGTATTTCCACATCTGGTAATAGCCATAGTAGCACTCGTGCAATAACAGGTGCTCCAGATGGGCGTTATGTCTCACTAGGTGAGGATGGTGAAATTATTGTTGAGTTAGAGGCTGATAAAGCTGTGGTTGATGGTTCTGGTGACGACTTTGCGCTGTATCTTGTTAATAATCACAGTGATGATACCGATAAGGCAAGTGAGGATCGTCGCGTCTCTGTTTCTCAGGATGGCGAAAAATATGTGCGTGTCTCGAGTGATGATAATGGTTATGATATTTCTCGCACTCGTCTGAGCTGGATTAAGTTTATCAAAGTTGAAGATATGAGCAGTACTGTTGCTGCTAAAGCACCCGGCACTGATATTGATGCAGTTTGTATATTAAATGTTGGCGTGCCTGTTGGTGCGAACGCTCAGGTAACATCAGGTTCAACCAGTCATTCTGCTAGCAATCAGGTTTACATTGATGTGACTCGTGCATTTGATAACCCCTTGCGTGCATCAGATTGTGCTGAGCCAGAATCGAATGTAACACCATTGCCAACTACCGCTGCACCGATCATTAAAGATGCTCGTACCGTAGAGCTCCCTCCTGCTCCGGTTGCTACGCCTACTCCGACACCGGCTCCAGTGCATTTGCCTAAGACGGGACCGGAAATAGCTGTAGCTGGAATCGGTACTTTGATTACACTTGGTTATTTCTTCCGTAGACGCAAAAAATAAATCTGAAGTTTTTGGCGAGGTATAAAAGTCCATGAGGGATATCAACCTTATGGGCTTTTTACTTGACGGCGACTTTTTGGCACTCTATAATTCTGAGTGCTAAGTAAGCAATTAACTAAATTACTTTTATGGCTCAAACAAAAGTAGTTCCTTTGGCAAACCGCGTGGTTGTACGCCCTTTGGGACGAGAAGAGGTGACGGTATCAGGCATTGTATTACCTGAAAGTGCAAATAAAGAGCGTCCTCAACAGGGCGAGATCATTGCTGTGGGACCAGGCAAGCGAGCTGATAATGGAGACCTTGTCCCTATGACGGTGAAAGTAGGACAAAAAGTACTCTTTACTAAATATGGTCCAGACGAAGTAGAAATTGATAATGAGGATTATCTCATCCTCAAAGAAGACGATATCCTGGCTGTCCTAGAATAGGTTTCTAAACCTGATGGATTCATACTCCATAATCCATAATTTATAATCTATAATTCATAACTACACATATATATGGCAAAACAAGTTTTATTCGATTCAGATGCTCGTACTAAGCTTCTTGCCGGCGCCCTTAAGCTGGCACAGGCTGTGCGTATTACTATGGGCCCTAAAGGCAGAAATGTTGTGTTTGAGAAAAAGTATGGCGCTCCGGTCAATACCAATGATGGTGTTACCATTGCTAAAGAAATTGAGCTGCAAGACCCATTCGAAAATATGGGAGCACAGTTAGTGCGTGAAGCTGCAACCAAAACGAATGATGCTGCTGGTGATGGTACTACTACTGCGACAGTGCTAGCTGTGGAATTTATTCGAAATGGTTTGTCTCTTGTCAGCGAGGGTGCTAACCCGGTTTCAGTAAAGAATGGTATTCATAAAGCAGTAAACAAAATTGTTGACCATCTTGGAAAGGTCTCTAAAAAAGTGACAACCAAAGAAGAGATTGCTCAGGTTGCTGCTATCTCAGCTGCTGATTCTGAAGTGGGCAGCTTGATTGCTGATGTAATGGATAAAGTTGGCAAAGATGGAGTCGTGACCGTTGAAGCAGGACAGACTTTGGGACTTTCACATGAATATGTAGAGGGTATGCAATTTGATAATGGCTATATTTCTGCTTACTTTGTGACTGATACTACTCGGATGGAAGCAGTGTTAGATAATCCTGTAATTTTAACTACAGATCGCAAGATTAGCAGTATTCAAGATATTCTCCCTGTGTTAGAGCAGGCTGCTCAGGCAGGCAAAAAGAATTTTGTAATCATTGCTGAAGATGTCGATGGAGAAGCCTTGGCCACTCTTATTATGAATAAGCTTCGAGGCACATTTAATGCTCTTGCGATTAAAGCACCTGGTTTTGGTGATCGTCGCAAGGCAATGTTGCAAGATATTGCAACATTAACTGGCGGAACTGTTATTTCTGAGGAGGTTGGCTTGAAGCTTAATGCTGCGAAATTAGAGGATCTTGGTCAGGCAGTGAAAGTAATTGCTACAAAAGACAAGACAATTATTGTTGGCGGTAAGGGAGACAATGCTGAAATTGAAAATCGCGTCAAGCAAATTAAAGCGGAAATTGAAAACACCAAATCTGATTACGATCGCGAAAAGCTGCAAGAACGCTTGGCAAAACTAGCTGGCGGTGTTGCTGTGATTAGAGTTGGTGCTGCTACAGAAGTAGAGCTAACTGAAAAGAAACATCGGGTTGAAGATGCTGTATCTGCTACTCGGGCTGCAATTGAAGAAGGAATTGTACCTGGCGGTGGTATTACATTATTTAACTGCGCAGAAATCTTACGTACCTTAAAGGTAGAAGATGAAAGCGAACAAACTGGTGTGAAAATTGTAGCACGCACTTTATCTGCTCCAATTAAGCAGATTATTGAAAATGCAGGTCAAGAATTTGCTTTCATCATTGGTAAGCTTCACGAAGCTGATCCTAAAGGAGACAAGCATATGGGATATAATGCTGCTACTGAAGAAATTGTTGATATGTTTGAGGAAGGTATTATTGATCCTGCAAAAGTAGTGCGCTCTGCCCTACAGAATGCTGCTTCTGTTGCGGCTATGTTCTTAACCACTGGTGCAGCTGTTTGTGAACTACCTGAAGAAAAGCCTGCTATGGGGGGCGGTATGCCAGGAGGCATGGGTGGTATGGGCGGAATGGATATGTAATTTAAATAGCGCTAGCGCCTTCTTGTACGCCTTTCAGCATACTGACTATGGCAAAGAAGATAGCAACGCCACCAATGAAGAATCCAATCGACAATACGGTTGGATTCTTTTGGTATACGCCAATGAGTAAGAAAATAACAAAAAACACCTCCAGTGCCATTTTAAATTTGCCATAAGCATTGGCTCCTTGGGCTTTGCCTTTAAGAAAAATGTAAAAAACTATATTGAGTATAATCATCATCGCTTCCAGGAAAATGATCATATAAATAGTCCAGTGATTGAGCGTAAAGGCTAAAAAGACCAAAATACTACCAATTAAAAGCTTGTCAGCTAGAGGATCTAGGGTTGTTCCTAAATCAGTAATTTGATTGGTATTGCGAGCCAAAGATCCATCCCACAAGTCAGTGAGAGCGGTAATAATGAACAAAACCAGGATGCCAGTATCCCAAAAAATATTTGGATCAGTGGTTAGAAAAAGCACCCATAGAGCAGCTGTGCCGATAAAACGGGTAATGGTTAACATGTTGGGGGTAATACCGAAAAATAACCATAACTTGTCAAAAGTCTTGCTCATAAGCCTGTCATTGTACTTTTGAAAGGCATAAACGCTATTTGAAATGTGCTGCAACATTAAAATAAAGTTACTTTTTTAGAACTTTTTAAGCTTTGTTTTTCTCTATCAATCATCAAATTCGGTATGGTAAAACCAATTCACCGACAAAGTATCATGAAAATTCTTCTGATTGAAGATGATGGTCAGTTAGCGCTCATCACTAAAAAGAAGCTCCAGTCTGTGCATTTGCTCGTGGATCATGCCTTTACAGGAGAGGAAGGCCTTAGGCTTGCTAAATTGGGCTATTACGATGTGGTTCTGGTAGATTTGCTATTAGATATAGCTTTAAATGGTTTGGAGGTGGTTCGTCTGATCAGAAAGTTTGATCACAGTATTCCTATTTTGGTATTAACTGGCTTGCAAGATATTGAAACCAAGGTCAGTGCTTTTAGCGCAGGCGCAGATGATTTCTTAAGTAAACCATTTCATTTCCAAGAATTAGTTGCACGCATAACTAGACTCTATAAACGTATTAACCGGCCTTACCTAACGCGGTTGCATTATCGGGAATTGCAGTATGATGTAGAACGTCGCTGTGTTAGTCTTGGTACGCAAAAGATCTTTTTGAAGAATAAAGAGAGTCGCTTGATGGAGTACTTCTTTCAAAATCCTGAGCGTGCTTTAAGCAGATCGGAAATTATCAATGCGGTGTGGCATGTTGGTAGTGATGAAACAAGCAATGTGGTAGAGGTTGCAATTAGGCAGCTACGACAAAAAGTCGACCGCAATCTTGGTATTAAGCTTATTCACACCGTACATGGCGTTGGTTATCGTTTAGCCTTGTAACTATTGGTCAATTTGCGCTTGCCTGCATATGCATAGACATCAAGCTCTCTAATTACTTGAATTTTCACTTCTCCAGTTCTCGCCGCATTGCTAGCTTGAACAGCGCTAACAATCTGTTGGGCAATTTTTTCTGTTTGCTGATCATTGGTTTTGTGAGCATCAACGAAAGCACGAATTTCTCTACCTGCTTGCATGACAAAGGCTTTTTCTACACCAGTTTGGCTAATGGCAGCTTCCTCTAAAGCTTTCATACGAGCAATATACTCCTCTAGTGGTTCATGGTGTCTTGCCCCTGGTCTTGCAGCAGAAATGGCATCAGCAAGCTGTACAACTCTTGCTTCGACGCTGCGGTATGGCTCTAATTCATGGTGAGCATATATTGAATGTACAATATCAGGATGCAAGTGATAATCAATCGCAATGTCTCTACCGATGGCATCATGACCACCTTCGATATCTGCATCGACACCTTTTCCAATATCATGCAACAAGCCTCCTACAATACAAATATAAGGGTCACAGCCAATTTCTTCTGCAATCATCTTGCCAAGCAGTGCCACTTCAATGGAGTGACGATAAATATTTTGACCGAAACTCGTACGATAATCTAATCTCCCTACCAAACGCACCAATTCTGGCGGAAAATCTTTAATGCCCAGGTAATCGCAGGCGTTTTTACCAATGCGCAGCATGCGATCTTCAGTGAATTGTTGAGTATCACTAATGGCCTGTTCCAGGCTCATCTTAGGATTTTTCTTCAACCTTTCCAGTGCGCCTTTGATAATATAACGTCGCCATAAATCATATCCATATACACGCACACAATGATCAGGGCTATATTCCAACTTTAACTCACTGCCAAGGCTGGTCTGAAGATGGACAATTTTGCTTAGTTGCTCATCACCAACAATGCGTTCAAATTCTTTAGCGGTAAACTTAATCTCAATCAAGGTGGGATCACGAGTGCTTTCACCAATATATCTTTGATTGATCACATTCATGATTGACTTGGCTTTTTCTTCTAAGCGATCATTTGTGCTTTCAGCAATCTTTTCTAAGCGATGGCTCTGTGCTGCTGCCTCTTCTTTTTCATACTGTTCAAGTTTTAACTTCCATGCCTGTTCTTTATTCAAACTTGCAGTACTTTCTAAAGCCTGATCTTGCTTGTTCTGAACTTCTTCAAATAGGTGCTTCTTTTGAATAAATTGAGTAGTGCTATGCTCTAAGTTTTCTTGCAAATGAGTTAAGCGTTGCTCAAGGGATTTGACTTCATCTGCTTTAGCATTTATGCGTTTTGTCTCTTCTTCAAGCAAAGAGTTGTCACTCTGCAGACGGCTCTCTAAAAGAGCTTTTTTTGCAGCAATCTCGCTTTCGGTTTTTTTTATCTGCAGAGCAGCGCGTAGTTTTGCCTGATCAACGACAGTTTTTGCAATTTTTGTGCTATGAGCGAAAGAGCCTTTTTGAGTGATGTAATTAAGTATAAAAGGAAGGCTTACACCAATGATAATTCCGCCAGAAATCAAGAGGGGATACATACAAAATATTGCGACAGTTGTACTATATAGAAGAACATGAGATTAGTTAATAGCCCCAAAAGATATGAAGAAATATAGAGTTGTGATGGGACTAATTGTGCTCACTTTTCTTATTGCTGCGGGATGGATCTGGCGTGATGCTAGAGCGGGCTTTTTTATTTATAGTAAAAGTGGTCCTCATCATTTTAAAGTAGAGGTAGCAGCAACCTCAGCTGATAGGGAGTATGGTCTAATGTACCGAACCTTTTTGCCAGATAATCAAGGTATGTTATTTGTTTTTGAAGATTCTGCACTGCGCTCTTTTTGGATGAAGAATACGAATATTCCACTAGATCTCATTTTCTTTGATGAACACTGGCAAATAGTAGACATGAAAGAAAGCTTTGCGCCATGTCAGTCTGAGCCATGCCCTAGTTATACATCCATTGTACCAGCGAAATACGTTTTAGAGATTAGGGGAGCTTCTGTGAAAGAGAAACAGATTCAGATGTTTGATCGGGCAGAGTGGCGCCACTAGCGGAACCTGTTTTTTTCTCCACAGTGGGCTTGTCTTCATTGGCTAGTTTTGCGGCAACTACATTTTCATCAGCAAATTCTTTGCTGTCATTAATAATGCTATCGAGCAAGCTAATTTCAGGAGTAGATGCAATGAGTGTATCGGAACTGGTGGGTACTGTATCTAATCGAATGTCTTCTATGGGGCGGGCTATACTAGTAGGGATCTCACCTGTACCCAGGCTAATGTCCTGTGTTGCAATTTCAGCCAGAGGAATGTCTTTTGCTTGAGCTACTATCTTAACGCTCGCGGCTTTAACTTCTTTCAATGTAGAAACTTGCGCATGAGAAGCGGCCACAATCTTTTTCTCAATTGCTTTTTTGCTGTCTCGGTCAGTAATTTGCTGTGCCACCTTGAGTGCTTGATTGGTATTGTCTTTGATTGCTACCAAAGTATTCGGGTCAATCTTTTGATTTGTTTCTAACTGTTTCGCAATCTCTCGTGTTCTTTTAGCTGCCAGATCTAGATAAATTTCAGCTTTCTCCAATGGGTTTGAAGTTAAAGCTAGCGTAATATTTTCAACTGTTTGCTTAATCGGATAAAGGCCGGTAAAAGCGGTTATGTCATCACTTTTATAGGCGTAAATCGTGGTAAAGCCAAGTGAGGTGACGCCAATTAAACAGGCTGCAGCCACTGTAATTGCCTTGCTAAAGCGTAAGAAAATGCTGCCTTGTTGCTTTTGAAGACTTAAATAATGCTTCCATAGCCTGAACCTAAGGCGCAGCTTAGCGAAGCGCGGTGGACGCAGTTGTGATAACTCCTTGAAATTCTTTTCTAGTGGTTGATTGGGCATGTACAGGTGAAAATAATCTTTGCAACTCATGCTTGAGTGCGTGTAAAGCGCGATGGATCAGGACACGAACATTGCCTTCACTTTTGTCTAAAAATTCAGCAATTTCTTTGTTACTCCAATCAGAAATGAATTTGAGCTTGAGTACTTCTTGCTGATTGGCTGATAAATGATCAAGTGCATAGATGACATATGAGGCATCTAGCGTCACATTGAGCTCTGAAGCAATCTTTTCTGGAGCAGCAAGCGTATTGCTTACAGCTTCGATATCTACTACTTCTTTAAAGCTGCGATAATGATCGATAATGTGATTTCGCGCTATGGTAAAGATCCAATTTTTGAACTCAGCCTTTTCTTCATTATAGGTATCAAACTTTTCTAAAGCCTTGAGAAATAATTCTGAAGTTAGATCAAAAGCTAGATCCTTATTCTTACCAGTACGAAAGAACACGTATTTATATACTTGCTCGAAGTACTCTTGGTAATATTTTGTGAAGAGCTGATAGTGCTTAGAAGTAATCACTTGACCAAGCGTTAATAAGTACGAAGAATTTTACAACCTGTTACAAAGAACTACAACCAAGTGTATTAAAACACATGATGTTCATGCACTGTCTTGTAATTGACGAGTTCTGAATCACTAAACCATAGTGGCACTTCATAGGCTGCGTCTTTAGCATCACCAGAAGCATGTACAATATTGTACACCACTTTTTCCATTGCATCGGCATGACCATAGCTCACATGTGAGAAGTCCCCACGAATAGTTCCTGGTAGAGCTGCTTTTGGTTCGGTGCTACCCACCATTTTTCGGACAACTTCGACCGCACTGATGCCTTCGAGAACCATTACAACCACTGGGTTAGTTGAAATCAAGTCAGTGAGCAGTTTGCGAACCTTGGCGCCACGACGTAATTCAATGTCCTCGGTGTAATGTTTGCGTGCAAACTCTTCATTCACTTGAACAAATTTCAAGCCAATAATTTTCAATCCTGCTCTTTCAAAACGACCAATTACTTCACCAATTAGGCCACGTTGAATGCCATCTGGTTTAATTAAAACAAGGGTTCTTTCCATGTGCTCCATAAGGATAACAGAGTATTAAGTTCGTGTGCATAGTAGCATGCTCGCGTCGGAATGGAAATAAAAGAATATCATGTTGTCATTTTTTCAGATTTAGTGATGACTAAAAGTTTTTAATAGCCCGCTTAGATCTGTATGGTGTAAAATTTACAATTGTGAATTGCTACTTTGGCTTGAAATAATTGTTTCATGATTCTAGAATCGGCCAGCTCGCAGGCGGTTAGGAGGTTGACATTGTGTGTATTAAGTGTTTTAATATCAACTTCATTTTATTATTTTGTTTATGAAGATATTGTCAAAAATCGATGAGGTAAAAGGTTCTACTATGCAGCGCCACATGTTTGCTGCTGCGCTGTTGAGTGTCGGTCTTGCGGCCGGTGATGCGCAGGGACAAACAGGACCTAGTACCCGCGTTGCTTTACCTTCACTTGCTCCGGGGTGTCCTGATACGCCTTTATCTATAGAAATGGTTAGACGTGGTCAGGGTAGAAATGGTGCTCCTTTGAATGTGGTTGATATTCGTTGTATGACTCCAGATCAGGCGCGGATGATTCCATTGCCTGTATTACGTAACTTACCAGTATCAGTATTGGCCTGTTTGCCGGTAGCAGCTGCCGCAAGCTTGCCTGAAGATGTTCGTACTACCTGGGCCCAATATCCTACCAATTTAGGTAATGCTACTGCGCTTACGGCAAGTGAAACTTCTTGTCTTGTGCCTGGACAGATCGCCAGATTTTCTGAAGCACAATGGGCTTCATTAAGTCCTGATGCTAAGGCTGTTATGCAAATTGAGGGAAACAATGTGATTCCTCCAAGTAGGCGCAATGATATTTTAGCGGCAAGACGTATCAGTGGCTTATACCTTTGGAGTTTGGCTATTCATTATGATACCCAGGAAATGGTTTGGGATAGTGCGCGTGCTGCCTATATGGGGGCTCATATTGACACTTTGGCTGCTGATCAGCATGCAAACTTTGTCTATCGTATTGCAACTGAGATTTTACGTGTAATTAATGTGAACGCGGATGCTGATAACCCTACTTTATTGCCTAATCAAAGAGAGCTTTTGCATCGTATGTTTATTGGGCAAAATCGTGGCGTTGAGAGTTTGACGGTAGCAAATGGAGTGCGTTTGCCAAATGGACAATGCGCATCAGGTGGTAATTGTGCTATGGGTAGAACAGAGTTTGAGGAGTTAAGAGCATTAGCCGTTTATGCAGCTGGTGAACTAAGTACTTTGTTGCGAAACAATAATGCTGCGCTGAGACCTAGACAAAATGAGGTGAACAATACGATAGCGGTACTACAAGAATTAGATAGTGTGTTGACTGAAGCTAGAACACGCACTAATTGGGATACTCAAAATCAAACAATTCCTAATGCTGTTCCTCCTGTTCTAGATCCTCGAGCAATGCCCAGTGCTAGAACAGAAACTCATACCGTTGTGCCTCCCATGTTTTGGGTAGGTGTGGGCGCTGCTGGTGCTGGCCTTGCTCTTGGTGCTGTGGGCTTGGGGCTCAACAGAGCAGCAGAACGGACTTTCACAGAAAATGTCGAGGCCTGTCGAAGCTTTATGAATATGACACGTCAGCCTTGTGATATTAATTATATCAATCAGGCAGAAGCTGCCGCTTCTGAACAAAATCTTGGAGCAGGATTGGCTTTTGCAGGATTGGGTTTGGCTGCTGTGGGAACTACATTGGCGATTCTCTATCGTCCCCACACAGTGACTACAACAATCCCTGCTGCGACACCGTCCGAAGGAGGTGTTCGAACCCCGCATCCGACAAGACCTCGTACTGACAATGGTGTGGAATCAAACACTGGATTCTCATTTAATGCATCACCACTACCGGGAGGAGCATATGCTACGATTAGCTTCTCAGCCAATTAGAACGAAAGTTAATTGCCTCTGTTAAATGTGCTGCGCTAATAAGGTCAGCCTCTTCTAGATCAGCAATTGTTCGTCCAACCTTTAACAGTCGTACCAATCCGCGTGCAGAAATATGTTGCAAATCAGTTATTAGCTGTGTTGTTTCCGGTGCTAGTTTTAATAGTTGCTTAGCGTTGGCTAGTGTTAGTGGTAGCTTTGCATTCGAAACTTGTTGGCGTCTGATCTGACAATTGTAGGCAATTTCTACTTTTGCCCGCCAGTCATTAGAAGATCTTTCAGTCTGTGTGTGCCAAAGACTTTCTTTAAGCAGTCTCGGTACAAAACTGAAAAGATCAATTCGATCTAAGATTGGACCTGAGAGCTTTTGCAGGTAGCGTTGCTTGGTATATTTGCTGCAGGTGCAGGTAATATCTTTGTCATTGCTATAGCCGCAGGGACAGGGATTCATTGCCGCAATCAACTGAAACTGAGCAGGGAATGTAGCACTACCACGTGTGCGGGAGATGGTAATATGTCCTTCTTCCAGTGGCTCACGCAGACTTTCTAATACGTCAGACTGAAACTCGGGAAATTCATCCAAAAAAAGCACACCATGATGTGCTAGGGTAATGGCACCGGGTTTAGGGATAATACCGCCGCCAATAATTGCATTCGCGGACGCGGTATGATGTGGCGCTTGAAAAGGGCGATGGAGATGAATGGCTGTATTATTCAAAAAGGCACCATTGACAGAGTGAATGATAACGATGGTAATTAGTTCTTGCTCACTGAGTGCTGGTAAGAGACCATAGAATCCCTTTGCAAGGAGACTTTTTCCTGTTCCAGGGGGGCCTGTAAGTAGTACATTGTGTCCACCAGCTGCTGCTATGATTAAGGCTCTTTTTGCGTGGGCATTACCAACAATATCTTGAAAGTCGATGGTCGTTTTTTTTTCTGATGGGGAGGACAAATAGTATTGTTTTTTGAGCATCTTTGCATTTTCAATATCATGTAGTGTCGACAAGCAAAAAATCTCAATTTGGTCCGCAATGATGCTAGCTTCAAATTCGTTTTCTGCAGAAATATAGGCTCGGTGATAACCGCATCTGCTGGCATGTAACAAGATGGCAATTGCACCGGGCACAGCTCGAACTACACCTTCTAATCCTAATTCGCCCAAGAAGAGGGTGTTTTTATCGGGACTGAGTTTGATTTGCTTCGTTACTTGTAGTAGTCCGATTGCCATTGCTAAATCAAGCTGACTGCCTTCTTTACGCATTTGCGCTGGCACCAAATTAATCATGATGCCCTTTTTGGTGAAATGATACCCGCTGTTTTCAATGGCAAACTTTACTCGTTCCTTTGCCTCTTGAATCGCTGTGTCAGCCATGCCACCAATGATAAACTTATTCAGTTGATTAAAGATTTGAATTTCGATGAGAATAATTATTCCTGAAACACCAATTACGCATCCTGAGGAAACGGTAATAGCCATAAGAGAGAGTAACTCTAGGCCTTATCCTAATAAATTAATTATGAAATTATTCTAAGAAAATGCGTGGAATATGAGCTGGAATATTCGTAATGAGTGTGTAAGGAATGGTGTCAGCTCTTTCTGCTTGCTTTTGCGCAGAAACTGGACCGTCGTAGTTATTATCAATCACAGTTACCTCAGTGCCAACAAATGCTTCAGGGATATCAGTAACATCAACCATGGTCATGTTCATGCAGATATTGCCCACGATTGGAGCAATTTTGCCAGCAATCTTGGTCAACGCCTTATTGCTGAGCTGTCTCGGTAGTCCCTCATAATATCCCACTGGGATTGTGGCAATGCGACTATTCCTGCGCGTTCGGTATGTTCCTCCGTAGCCAATACGCTCGCCCATTTCGACTTCTTGTATACAGCTTATGGTTGTGCAGTATCGCAAGGCAGGCTGCAGATAGAATGTCGATTGCGTGTGAATACTTTTCCAACTGTCAATTGTCTCTGGTGACGGCCATATACCATAAAGACCAATTCCAATTCGCACCCAATCAAAATGGCTTTCAGGAAAAAGCATGGTGGCTGCTGTAGCAGCGAGGTGCTTTTCCAATGAAGCGGTCTTTGTCTCGCATGACTGTAATGCGGCGTGGAAATTATGTAGCTGTTGTTTGGTTTGGATCGAATGAGGGTTTTCCGAATCAGCTAAATGCGAAAAAATGCCTTGAATTACAATCTGAGGAATGTCTAGGCTTGAGAATAAGTCTTGTAGTTGCTTTGGCGATACTCCTAGGCGATTTAAGCCTGTGTTCAGCTTGATATGCGCGCGTAGGGGAGGCTGTGTAGCAGATAAATGCTTAACACATTGATCGTTAAAAACACAAACCTCAATATTGTGTTTTTGCGCTATTTGCCAGTCTTTATCAGTTTCAGTGGCACCAATTACAATAATTCTTTTCTGAATGCCAAGCTTCTTTAATTGGACAGCTTCTGCGACATTGACTACACCGAAGCCATCAACTAGGTGCTCAATAAAGGGGGCGATTCTATAGTCATGACCATAAGCATTGGCTTTGATAATGGCCATGATCTTTGTTTGAGGTTGCAATAGAGTTCTAAACTGGGTGATATTGTGCTGTAGCGCTGGAATTGATATTTCTAGCCTAGTAGATGGAAAGGGGGTCACTGCAATGGAATTAATGCTCGGTCAATGATGGCAGCAATGAGCTGATTGATGTCTTTCCCGCTAGCTGCGAAGAGGCGAGTATACATGCTGGTTGGTGTAAACCCAGGCAAAGTGTTTACCTCATTTATAAAAACAGCATCACTGGTCACAAAAAAATCTACTCGGGCTAGGCCTTTTAAGTGAAGCATGCTGAATACTTGTTTCGAAATGCTTTGAATAGTGCTAATTGTAACTTTATCGGTCAGGGCGGGAATAATCATTTGGGTGGAATCATCATTATACTTCGCTTTGTAATCATAAAACTCTCTATTCGCTATCACTTCACCAACGGTGCTTGTTTCCAGATGCGCCCCCTCAAAAACTGCACATTCCATTTCTCGCATGTTTTTTAGGCCTTGTTCAACAATGATGCGGTCACTATATTGGCAAGCATAGAATAATGCGTCTTCAAGTTTGCCACTTGTTTTCACCTTTTTTACGCCAATGCTCGAGCCTAAGTTGGCGGGCTTCACGAAAAGAGGGTAAGTGAGATTAGTCAAGATTTCTTCTTTTACACTAATGATGTCTGTTTGTATTTGCTCTTTGGTAAAGGGCAGAAAAGGAACTTGAGGTAAGCGGTAAGTGGCAAAAATCTTTTTCATCACAATTTTGTCCATACCTAGTGCTGAGCCTAAAACTCCACTGCCTACATACGGCACACCACTATATTCAAGCATGCCTTGTAGCGTACCATCTTCGCCTTTGGGACCATGGGTCAATGGGAAAAACAGATCGACTTTTTGAAATACATGTTGACCGGATTTTGTGATAATAAACACACCAGGGTACTGGTGGTTAGAACTAATGCTACAAGGTGTGAGACTCTCAATATCACGATTATGCTTTAAGTTAAGCAGAACCTGAGGTCCCGCGTACATTTCGCCTTTCTTTGTAATGCCAATCTGTAGAATATCATATTGATGATGATCAATATGCTCAATCACATTCATGGCTGAAAGCAGAGAAATATCATACTCATCTGATTGTCCTCCAAAGATGACCGCAATTACTTTTTTCATAGCTTTAAGAGTTAATAATGCGACGTCCTTGTAGGGCTTGAGTTAGTGTGATTTCATCAGCGTATTCCACACTAGAACCGATAGGAATACCAACACCAATCCTACTAATTTGTAGATGGGGAATTGGCTGTAGGAGCTGGGCAATGTATGAAGCTGTGGATTCTCCCTCAAGGCTTGGATTAATAGCCAGTATGACTTCAATCTTGTCATGTTGAGAGCTAAGCTGTTTTAACCGTGCAGCGAGATCGGCAATTTTAATTTGTTCTGGTCCAATGCCTTCCATTGGCTTTAAAATCCCATGGAGAACATGGTATGTCCCATTAAAGTCCTTGGTACGTTCGAAAGCTAATACATCTAACGGCTCCTCCACTACCATAATTTGAGTTTGGTTTCTTTTTCCGTTACTGCAAATACTGCACAGAGGCGCATCGGTAATTTGAAAGCATTGTTGGCAAAAATGAAGGTTTTGCGTGAGTGCGATTAAGGATTTTCCCAGCTGCTCAATATCATTTTTCGGTTTCTTAATTAAATGATAAATCAAACGTGAGGCACTTTTGGGACCAATGCCGGGCAATTTTGCTAATTCTTGAATAGCCGTGTTTATTTGCTGGGGGAGTTGTTGTTGCATTGACTAATTCTTTTTTACTTGTATAATAGCTCTTTTATTATAAAAAATGTGCAAGTTTTTGATTAAAGGGCTGTTGATCACGACACTTTTAATCTGCTCCAGTACTTTAGCAGATGCGGCTAGTTTTAGCACGGTTAATTTAAGTAATTATGCAAATGCATTTAGCTATGGTCCTATCAATATAACCTTGAGCACTCAGGGTGAATGCCAAGGCTATAATGCATTAGAAAACAATCTTACCGTGACTCCGCAAGGTGTATTACGATTATTTGTAAACAGCTCCGTGCCCAATGTTCCTTTGCGGTTTGTGTTACAAGATCCTGCTTTAGGAGAGGTGTTCATGCCGAGTGCTGGTATTATTGAAGTTACCTATAAACATACGGGATCTACTTGGTTGCGAGTATATCTTGGTAGCAAATTAGTAAATGTAATCCCAATACAATTTCTTCCACAAATAAGCGTGAACGTGAACTTTTTTCATGTTCACGATATAGACGGTCATAGCTCATGGCAGATGAAACAGGAGACTATGATTTCATACATTCAGCAAGCTCAATCAATTCTCAATCAAGTGGGTGTAAGCATTGAAATTGGTGAACAGAGAAGTATTTACCTAAATTCTTCTCTGGGTGATGCGGTAGACGCTGCGGCTGAAACATTGTCTGCTGACGAAAGCTTGATTTTAAATAGTGTCCAGTTGGACCTGAATACTATTTCTGTCTTCACGGTTTGGGATTATAAAATTGGCGATGAAACTAAAGCGGGCATGCACTATGTTGTGCCTAATCAGGGGGCAGTGATTTTTTTAAGTGATCAAACACAAAAACCGGGTGAAACATTGGCTCATGAGTTAGCTCATGCTTTGGGGCTGGAGCATTCGTCTGCTGGTGACAGCTATCTTATGACTGCAAATGAAAAAAGAGACATGTCTCAATGTCTCTTTTCTCAGACTGAGGCACAAACTTTTATTTCTCGTGCTTAGCTTAAGCCTGGCAGGCCTCCCATATCGCCCATCATCTTTTTCATATTTTCAGAGCTGACTTTTTTTGCCTTATTCATAGCTTTTTCTAGGGTGTCTAAAATTGCTTTGGCTAAAGACTTCTCTGAATAATGTGCATATAAACCCTCTTCTAACGTTAAACTAACTGGTTCCATTGCACCATTTACAGTTGCAATGATGAGGTTGTCGCTTGTTTGTGCGCTAAAAGTCATTTTCTGCAATTCTGATTGCATTGCCTTTGCCTGTTTTTGAAGTTTGTATAAATTCTGTAATTTTTCAAACATTGTGGGTAAGATTAATCCGCAAGGATATTATCGGCTTAAAAAGTTTATGGCAATGACAATCTTAGGAATAGATCCTGGTACGGCAACAATAGGCTATGGTGTAATAAGAGAACAAATGCACCGACCTGAAATAATTGAGTGTGGGGTCATTGAGACAAGTAAGCATATCGCCATGGAATTACGGCTGCTTGAGATTGGGCAAGATATCGCTGACTTGTTACAACAGGTTAAGCCTGATTTGTGTGTTGTTGAAGAGCTTTTCTTTTTTAAAAACATTACTAATGGCATTACAGTAGCTCAAGCGCGAGGAGTGATTCTTTACGAAATTACTAAAGCGGGAATTCCTTTGTTAGAATTTACGCCGCTACAAATGAAGTCACTGATTGCAGGAAATGGGAAGGCGACCAAGTTACAGGTTGGTACTATGATCAAAGCAATATTGCGGCTAGATGCTATTCCTAAGCCAGACGATGCTGCTGATGCATTAGGTTTGGCAGTGTGTGGCTTTATGACTACTCGTAATAAGTAGTAGATTCATCTATGCCATCATTAGCTCTACTGGTAAGCACTAAATTGAGCAATTCTTCTGGATCAGAACTGAAAAAAATACGAGCATTGGTATGATAGGCCAATCCATCCAAAATAGTGAAAAGGCGACGACTGACACCGCTACTGTCTTCCAATATGCCAATTATTTTATTCTCATGATAAGCAAGGGTAAATTCATTTAAAGTGCCAATACCGCCTCCCACAAAGAGGACGATTTCGCTATTAAAGATATTAAAATGATCACGAAAGTCATAGCCCATACCAGTATAGGTAATAAAAGTGTGCGGTTCTAAGGGGAGGCGCCAATGAACTACATGATCAGTAGCGTTTTTAGCAGGAGAGATGCCGAAAATTAGTCCATTTTTTGAGCGAGCGCCTTTTGCCGCTTCTAAAGGCAAACCATTGGTTGCTCCTGTAATCAGATAATGGCCGTTTTCTGCAATGAGTTCCCCAAGTCTATACGTTTTCTTCTGGGCAGTTTTAGTAATATGCCCTGATGCTGATCCCATAACGCCAATGCGGGCTGGTCCTGTGGGTTTGTTTTCCATAGCAAATATTTGTGTTCTGTCTATTATAACACAAATATTTGCCTAAGGTTAGCGCCTACTTTAACTCTACCTCGATAACTTTCCCTGACTTGGTCATTACCATTAACTGTTCCTTTGTCAAACCAGGAACAAGCTTTATGTCAATGATATCGTTATATTGTGGCAAAACATATTGCTTTTGATACTTCCCACTTTTGCTTAAGACAACGACACGATTGTTTTTAGCATCAAGAATATACAAATTTCCCGTCTCAGCATTTTTGTCTGCAATGATTTTAGTTGGCTCACTGAATGGTTTACTTAAACCATCAATAATAAAATCTTGAACTTCATCAGCGTAAGTTTTATGAATCTTTCCATCACTTGTGAGCACATAGACCGCACCATCAACTGTAATTGATACCGCTTTGCTTAAGTCTAGGTTAGCCACATTTTTGCTTACAGCAGCTTGTAATGAGCCGCTACTGTCTCGTCCGTAGCGCCAAACAGTATTGTTCCCGGGATCCAGGAAGTACATAAAGCGGCGATCAATATATTCAGTGATCGCGACTGCATTTTTCCAAGTAGCATCGGCACCTCCAGGCGCGGTAACATTAGTAAATGTGTCATTCTTAAACTGAATCAGCTTGTTATCAGTAGTATAAAGCTGAATAGTGCCATCTTTAGTAATAGGTGTAGCTAAATTAATAGCATTAACTGTGTTTCCATCAACAATCACTGTGCGTCTAGTAGGCTTATCGAGCGCTAGTCGATACAAGGCATCACTATCAAAGGCGTAAAGATCATTGCCCATACTAATAAGTCCTTTTCCTTCAAAATTGCTGCGCTCTTGAGCTAAATCATAAGCAACTTTTGGATCTTCAATTTTGAATACTTGATCAGCGCTCTCAAGCAATTGATTAATTTCTTCCAGTTCGCCGTTGATCTGAGCAAGGAGAATCGTGTCGTTTGTCATTGCTAACGCATCTATAAGGCGTTTCTGATCCGCAAGGAGCAGGTTCTTGGCACTTTCTCTGTCAATATTTATTCGTGACTTAGCATTTTCTTGATCAGCACTGACTTCTGTTAGTAATGCTTGCAAGTTGCGTTTAGTATTATTGCTTTGCTGTGCACTTGTGAGCCAATAAAGACCAATAATAATAACTGCTGCTGCAGCTGCTCCAATAATAATCTTGTTGAGCGGCAATGGTCTTTTAACATAGGGTTTTCCAGTGCGATTAAAAATCCGTTCTAAACTCTTTTTGATATTATCTTTCAAAATGGCAACCGTGTTCATGAATCGACTTGTAGACGATAATCCTGTCTGTGCACGTAGTGGTTCACGTGGACGTAATGGTGCAGTTTCGGAGTCTTTTGGTTGAGTGGTTTTCTCTTCAATTGGATCTTCTTGCTGAGCAACCTCCAAGCACTCCACTATTTGCAAATGCGCGTGTTTTAAAGATGGAAGATCTTCGCCATCATCGACATCAATATTGTTGATTTTTGTTTTTAGTGCATCCATGTCAACAATATCTTCAAGTCTCTCTGTGCTAAAAACAATCTGATCCTTAGGGAGAAGATTACCGCTAGCAAGAGAATAGAAGATTTTATTTTCTACTGTCCCTTCACCAGGTAATAAGCCCTCACTAATGAATGTAAGATGATTGCCTCGACCCAAATAAATACTACCCATGCCACCAATGGAAAGGTGAAGGTCGCTATGAGAGAAAACTCCCAAAGCAATACTTAAACTTTCTTCCCAAAGAATATTTTCAGCTTGAGCTAGCTTGCTCACATTGTCGTTAATGGCTTGTAGTGTCTCTTCAAAGCTTTGCTCAGCATTGCGTTCTAGATCCTGATAGAAATGATCTTTAAAACTATCAAGAATAACGTTTTTGATTTCAGCTGCAATTTCACGATGCTCTTTTAGAACAAAAGTGAAATATACTGAACCGTAGGCAGCTTCATTTTGATCTTCAGGAATATAGGAACTTGTGACAATAATGTGATGCGGATCGCGTTTGCCCAGAGTGAGCGAACTTTGCTTAAATAAAAGCATGTAAATAAGGCCAATTCATCCCCGATGGTAGCAAAAATTAGTTGGTGTTAAAAGAAATAGCTCAACAAAGGTTGCGAATTTGTGGTATAACATTAGAGTAATTATTTTTATGTTTACTTCCGAAGAGTTGAAAAGTTGGCTAATCGAAAAAGGTGAGCCCGCATATCGATATGGCCAAATAATGCAGGCAGTTTTCAAAGAAGGCAAAGATTCTTTTGCTGATATTCTCACTTTGCCGAAATCTCTTCGGTTGTCATTGGCAGACCAATTTACCATTGGCACTTTGACGAAGAAGGCGGTGGTGAGATCAAAAGAAGACAATTGCACTAAATTGTTATTTGCTTGTTCTGATGGACAGATGATCGAATCAGTTTTAATGGAATTTGAAGATGGTCGCTATTCTGCCTGTATTTCGAGTCAGGTAGGATGTGCTTTAAAATGTGCATTTTGTGCAACTGGCGACTTCGGTTTTAGAAGAAATTTGTCGAGCCTAGAAATACTTGAGCAGGTGTGGCACTTGCAGCGGGAGTTGGTGCTACAAGAAAAGCGTCTATCTAATTTGGTTTTTATGGGGATGGGGGAGCCATTTCTCAATTATGATGAAGTCGTCAAGGCGGTAAAGATGATCAATCATCCAGATATGATTGGTTTGGGAATGAGACATATAACCATTTCTACATCAGGAATTGTGCCCAGAATTTTAGATATGGCGAAAGATGTGCCACAGGCTAATTTAGCAGTCAGCTTGCATGCTCCAACACAGGTATTACGTGAACAAATTATGCCAATAGCAAAAAAATATGCTATTGATGAACTTTTCTTGGCGATCGATCAGTATATAGAACAAACACATCGACGAGTGACGTATGAATATTTGCTGATCAATGGTTTAAATGACACCGTGGAATTAGCTCATGTGTTGGGGAAGAGAATTAAAGATCAGCTTTGCCATGTTAATTTGATCCCTTGGAATCAAACTACGCATCCTACCTTTAAGCCGTCCGAACGAAATCAGATCTTTAAATTCGCAAGAATTCTTGAAGAGTATGGTGTTACAGTCACTATACGGATTACAATTGGAGCTGATATAGACGCTGCCTGTGGACAGCTGGCGAATAAGACGGAAACAAATTTAGCGCTTGTCGAAGGAAACAATGCTTAAGCTGACGGGTAAGTAACCAGTACTCAGCTTGCTGGCAATTTGTGTACTTTCGCCTTGATTATAACTGTCATCGATAATAAGAGTTCCATCAGTGATGGGAGCTGTTATTTTGATAGGAGCATAAGGAAATTTATCTAGTGAAAAACGAAGAGTCTTGCCGATATGTTTTTTGGTCGTTTCCTCTAGAGCAGATCTGCCTGCCTCGTTTAAAACAACTTTCACTGCATAGTTTTTGTTGCTAGTTATAGAGGGGTCCTTTGTGATGACTTCAGCTTTGGTTATATATTGACCTAAGTTAATGACTGGCATATAGCCCAAGTATGGTTCTGGACGCTCTAAGGTTCGAGTGACTTGTTGGTATTTAATTTTCTGATTGTTAGGATCTGTTGTGTTTTTTTCTAACACCTTTGCAAACCACAGTGTGTCTGGCTTTTCTACAATTATAGTTAATTGTCCTACCTCAGTTTTGACTAACTCTTTCCAATATAGTTCTTCTCGCACCTGTGCTTGTGTCGAGGGTCCACGCACACCGCGCGCAATTTGATTTACTTGCTCACTATAATCCAGTACCACCTGATCGATATTGGTGCTGGTTTGTGCAGCAGTATATGCCTGTTGCATTAAATCTCTCTGTTTTTGATTATGTGTGTTAACCGCCTCAATTTCGGTAGGAGTTAACGCAGTTCTAGGCTCTTCGAGCGTAAGGTTATATTGAGCGCCGAGCCCTCCCGCTTTTGCAATGTCAAATACCTCAGCTTTTATATCTACAACTAATTTATTGTTTTCAATGCTTACTCGACTTGCTTCAAAGTCGACCTTGCTTAAACGTTGTTCCAGTAAGGGCTTTATATCATTGAGGGTAACATGTGCGGTCTCTGGATTTAAGATAGGTTGATAAGTGGTTTGATAGTTATATTGCTCTCCACAAGCAGTTAAAAGTAATGCTATCAGGGGAAGAAAAATGAGCTTCTTGGTCATAAGTAAAATAAAGTTCAGCTAGGTTAAAATAATCTAGTTAGTGATTTTCGTCTACTTGGTGAGCTGCACGTATGGCAAGATAGAGGCCTGCTATAAAAAGAGGGACGCTGAGTAGTTGGCCTAAAGTGAAATATTGTCCAATAAAGCCAATCTGAACATCAGGCTCACGGAAAAATTCTATAACAATGCGTATTACTGCGTAGCCCAGAAGAAATATTCCTGACAATAAGGAACGATATTTATAGAGAGATTTATCTTGTAAAAGAATTAGTCCAAACAAAATATGTAATATGCTTTCATAGAGTTGCGAGGGGTGGCGGTATCCTGGTGCGGTTGGGAAATGCATTGCCCATGGTAAGTTGCTGATACGCCCATAAAGTTCGCCATTGATAAAGTTGCCGATTCGACCTAAAGCTAGGGTAAAAGGAATAAAAATAACGATATAATCGGTAATGGCCCAAAACTTTATGCTTTTTAGATAACAAAAAAAACTAGTTGCTATAATCACACCAAGTATGCCTCCATGGAAAGACATGCCCCCCTCCCAAACAGTAAGAATGTGAAGTGGATTTTCTAGGTAATAGAATAAATTATAAAAAACTACATATCCCAATCTACCACCAATAATTACGCCCAAGGCTGCCCAAAAGATATAGTCACTAGCAGTTTCTTTGGTTAGTTTTAGTGGAGATTTTAGAAGTGCCCAGTACACTATACAAAAGCCAATTAAGTACATTATCCCATACCAATGGATACTTAAGGCACCAAGTTGAAAAGCGACGGGATTTATTGCGGGTAAATCAATTAGTAGCTTGACCATTTGAGTGTGGTGTCAGACTAGCAAGAATCCAAATATGCACTAATAGGAATGGATAGAGTAAGCTATTCATAAATATTGAGCTCATCACTAAGGCAATCAGCCCTGTCGCTATGCCCAATGCTAGGTTTCTATCACTGGTATAGAGTTTTTTGTTGAGCCATATTTTGAAGTTGTCGCTAATGATTAAATACCAGAGCCAGATATATGCCAGAGCACCGGTAATGCCAGTAGTAACCAATATGCTTAGTAATGTGTTCTCGAGGCCACTGCGATTATTAACATCGAATTGATCTACTAAAGAGTAAAAGTCTTGAATTTGTGGCAAGTTATTATAACCAACCCCTAATAAAGGATAGTTAGCTAAAATGCGCATTCCTTTATTCCATGATTCCACTCGTTTCAGCCCCGTGGCGTCCACAGATAAACCATCCGTAATTCGCTTGACTGCTCGGGGAGATGACATTAAGCCTAGGGTAATACAAAGCAGGCCAATAATAATTAGCTTCGGTGATCTTAAAGCTCCTATAATAAGAAAAGCTGAAAGAAATGCCACATAACCTGTTCTGGAGAAGGTGAGCAAGAGTGCAATGCTACAGAATATAATAGCCACGACAATCACAGCCTTTAGCTTTTTATTGCTGCTAGGAAAAAGACTAAACGCTAGTGCCAAAATCATTGCAAAGTAACTCCCAATAAAATTAGGGTCAAAAAACGTTCCCAAAAGACGGTTCTGATGTGGATCCCAACCATATTTAATTGCATAGAGAGTAAAGTCAGGCATGATCAGAAGTTGGATAAAACCACCTATGCTTACCAAAATACTTGTCCATAGAATTAAATGGAGCAAGAAACTTTTGTGTTTAGGATTAGCGTTCAAAAATTCTGCTGTAATAAAATAGAGCAAGGCGTAAGCAACAAATCTGAACCAATACGAAAAACTAACAATTAAGGAACGTAAATCTACATTTGGTATATGGAGAATTTCAGGGATACCGATGAGGAAAGAAAGAAGTGCTATCACAGAAAAAATGACTATTGGCAGAGCATAACGTGTTTTTCCAATAGTTCTTTCATAAATTATTTTCTTTACAATCCATGAAAATCCAATCAAAAGAACTATTAAATCAGTTGCAATAATTGCTGAGCCGCCACGACTATTTGTTCCTAGCGACAATCTAGCCAGTTGGCCCAAAGCTATGCTGCCAAATAAACAAAGATAGCCGATACGGGGGAACTTAATAAACACAATTAAAGCGGCTAGGCCTATACAGACACCTAGGATGATAAAGAAAATTAAAATGTGATCAAAAAGCATAATTTAGTTTTCTATATGCTGAAGGTAGGCATTCCAAGCTAAAGGACGAGAATGTTTGCTTAGCTGTTGAATGTACTCATCCAAATTAAACAATGGATCACTTTTCTGCAACCAATGAATATGTTTCTCTAGGCTATCATTACTCATTTTTGCTAGCACTTTCCAATATTTGTTTTGTGTTAGTAAAACACGGCAGTCTTCGCAAAAGTAAATCCCTTGGTTGAGGTTTAGTAAAGAATTTTCATTGTCCCAAAATAGTACCTTGCCAAGCATTCTAAGACTGTTTTTTAGATGAGGAAAGTTTTGAGCAGTAGAGCTGTCAGTACTATTGTGATCACCAAATGCTTGGCTAGCTTTTCCTTGCTCAATACATACTGAGGTTAAGCTGGATAGAATACCAAAGTGACTTTGATTCTCAGTACACACAATTGTTCCCGGTGTGATATCAATTGGTACATAACATTCAATTGTCATGCATCCTTCCTCAACCAAGATAATTTCACCAAGACGTTTCATACCAGGCCGACTTTACTTCGTATTTGAGCCATCAGGGGAGAAACTAATTTCTTAACTTTTTGAGCGCCATCTTGCAAAATGAGCTTCAATTCCTCCTCTGTTATTTGTTCGTAACGTTCGCGCATCTCTTTGAAATATGCCATAAAACTGTGAGCAAGAATTTTCTTTGCTTCACCATAACCCATGCCGCCGTGAGCAAACTTTTCTTTTACTTGTTCAAAAATGCTGTTTTCTGCTACCAGTTGTAAGTAATTGAGAATAATACTGTTATCAGTTTCTTTGGGTTCTTCTACTCCGCGCGAGTCCGTTTTCAGTGCCATGATTTTTTTTATAATTGTTTTTTCATCTTCAAATGGACTGATGGTGTTGTTGTATGATTTACTCATTTTTTCACCATCCGTGCCTAATACTGTTGCTGTGCTTTCTAAAATTAGAGCTTCGGGAAGCGTAAATGTCTCACCATAATAATGATTAAACTTCTCTGCGATATCACGTGCAATTTCAACATGCTGTTTTTGATCTTTGCCTACGGGGACATGGGTGCTGTTATATAACAAAATGTCTGCAGCCATTAATACAGGATAATCGAATAAGCCAAGATTGGCTTCTTTACCTTTAGCAATGGCGTCTTTATAGGCATGAGCGCGTTCTAAAAGTCCCATGGGAGCTAAGCAATTGAATATCCAGGTTAATTCAGTGAGTGCTGGTACGTCTGACTGCATAAAAATAAGCGATTGTTTTGGATCGAGACCATAGGCAAGATATTCTCTCAGGACATTATAGCTATTTGCTGCTAAGCGACTGCCGTCACGCTCGGTGGTTAATGCGTGGTAGTTAGCTATAAAGTATATGTTTTGTTGGTTGGGCTTTCCTTGCAACTCAACAAATTGCTTAATTGCACCAAAATAGTTGCCCAAATGTGTATGATCGCCGGTTGGTTTTACTCCTGAGAGAATTGTTTGCATACAAAACTATTGTTTACTGCTTTTTACCTTAGTATTGCTGGCTGATGCAAGAATACTTTCATTGTTCTCAGTCTCTTTAGTGACGTTTGTCAGATGATCAGCTTTGTGCTCACTAGCCTTTGCTGCTATCTGTATTTTTGCTGCAATTTCATCTAAAAGCTGTGGATTTTGTTTTAAGAAAAGTCGAGCATTTTCCTTTCCTTGTCCAATTTTTAGCTCACCATAATTGTAAAAATTGCCTGACTTTTCAATAAGATTGTATTTAGTTCCCATTTCCAGGACATCACCAGCCTTTGAAATGCCTTCATTATAGAGAATATCAAATTCGGCAGTACGAAAAGGCGCGGCTACTTTGTTTTTTACAATTTTAATTTTTGTATGGTTACCGATAATTTCTCTTTGATCACCTGTGCCAATTTCAATCTTATCACCTTTTCTGACATCAATACGTACTGATGCATAGAACTTAAGAGCGTTACCACCAGTGGTTGTCTCAGGATTGCCAAACATTACACCAATTTTTTGACGTAATTGATTAATAAAAATGACGGTAGTGCCTGCTTTATTGACGATGCCGGTAAGTTTTCTTAATGCTTGGCTCATTAAACGTGCTTGTAAGCCCATATGTTGATCACCCATTTCGCCCTCGATTTCAGATCTGGGGACTAAAGCTGCAACCGAGTCAATTACAATAATATCCACTGCACCCGATCGCACTAATGTCTCGGTAATATCTAGGGCTTGTTCACCGTTATCAGGCTGTGAAATTAGTAGGTTTTCAGTGTCAACACCGATTTTCTTGGCATATTCAGGATCAAATGCATGTTCAGCATCTATAAAAGCTGCTAAGCCACCTTTTTTTTGGCACTCAGCAACCACATGTAAACTGAGGGTTGTTTTGCCAGAAGATTCTGGTCCAAAAATTTCAATAATGCGACCTTTTGGCATACCTCCACCTAGTGCTACATCGAGTGAGATACAACCAGTTGGCACCATTTCCACTGCTACTTTATTGCCCTCTGCCATTGTCATGATTGCCCCTTTACCAAACTGCTTTTCGATCTGACTCATCGCTAACTCTATCGCACGTTTCTTATCTTTATTCATTTGTTGAGACTGTGTAGCAGACATATAAATATGTATGAGTTAATAAAACAGACTCAGCCTAGGTGAACTTAAGTTCACCGTCAATGGTGAGTGTGAATGATTAGTTTAATTTCTTAATATCCTGGACTCGGTCTTTGTCACACACCAAGATTCCTTCAGCTGTACTCACGACTACAATGTTTTTTAAGCCTATTACTCGCAATGGAACCTGCGTCTCATTGCGAATATAGCTGTTGCTTACATCAAGCGTAGCGGTGTTGGCACTTTGATAATTTCCTAAAGCACGAAAGTCACCAATATCGCTCCAGTCCAAATTTTGAGCGGGGATTGTGACGATTTTTCGCTGCAGTTTTTCAGAGATGCCATAATCGAGCGATGTCCCCTGTAAATTTAGATAAACATTTTCCCAGTTATCCAGGTTTTCTGAAAGCGAACTGAAGATATCTGACAAAAATTGTTCGAACCATTGCAGCATAGATTTCAGTGTCCACATATAAATACCACTATTCCAGAGGAAATTGCCTTGAGCAATGTAAGTCATGGCTACTTCATAATTTGGTTTTTCCACGAACTTATTTACTAAGAAAATGCTTTGGTCTAGCTCTTGTTCCGAATATTCTATGTAGCCATACCCAGTTTCCGGATATGTTGGTTTTATGCCAATGGTCAGTAGATTGTCAGGGTGGGCTTTTAAGAACTTTTCACCACAGATGAGTAATTTTCTAAATTCATCTTCATTGCCTATTTTGTGGTCACAAGGAAGCATGACAATCACTTCGTCCCCAGGAACGCCTGCTTTTTGCATCAGGAGCTGATTCAAACAAATCGCGGGCGCATTATCTTTTTTAGCTGGTTCCAAGATAAGGTGGTTGATTTTCAGTTCTGGTAATTCAGCCTTTAATAATTCAGCATGTTGTTTGTTTCCACTAAGCCAGATGTTGTCTGGACTAACTAAGGGTAAAACACGCGCATACGTGGTGCGCAATAAAGAGCGATTATCTAGCAGTGCTAGAAACTGCTTTGGTTTTTTGTCTGTGCTCAGTGGCCATAAGCGAGTGCCTCCTCCACCTGCCATTAATAAAACTTGCATAAATATTGTTCAAGCATTTGCACTATAGCGAAGGAAATATGAAATAAAAACTTAATTGCTAATCAAAGATTTAAGCAGGTCAACCTCAGCTAGTATTTTTTCTTTATAAAGCTTACGACGATCAATGTTGTGAAACTTTAGCATGTGATCATTAATGACAATCGAACTTTCTGGACCCAAGTGTTTGTTATTTAGCTTGTGTTTCAATTGTAGTGGCAATTTAAGTGCCTGGTTAAGTATTTTGCTTAGGGGTGGAAGAGCTGGCGGTGCGGGCGGTGAAGCAAAATTGATTGATGCGTATTTGCTGGGAAAAGCTTCTCTTAACCATTGGTTTTGCTCTAAAAGGGGCATGTGCCTTTCAGGGAATAATGGTTCTGCTTTTACCGCCCAGTACATAAAGTGGATATCATTTTCTCTAGCAATCGGTGCTAGGTTTAAATGGTCGCTTGTAATGAAAAAGCTGAGACAAAACTGTTCTTCAACATGCCCAGGTTTCCGGCGAAGCCCGAGCTTCTCAAGGGCAATGGTCAGTTTGACTCGGGCTAACCATATTGCCTCTGGATGAGTGATTACCAACAGGTCAATGTCACTGGTTGGTTTTAATGCGCCGAGTGTATATGAATTAACAATCCAGACATCAAGAATTTCAGGAATTTGAGGGATTAGCTTTTTGAGCTCTGTTAATTGCTTTTGAAAACGTTGCCTAATCTCATTGTGTTGTTCTTTTTGAGCTTGGTTACGTTTAAACTCAGCCTGGAAGTAAGTCTCGTATATTGCTAGGCATCTTTGCCATTCTTCATCATGCAATGCTTTTTTGAATGATAAATCGCGTAAGTCTTGTAAGTCATATGATCCATTAACCGCGCGAAAAGAGGCGATTGCAGTTAAAAACGCTTCTAGGCTGGAAGGTTGGATAAGTGACATTAATCAAGAAGTTTAGCCAGGTATTGGGTAAGCTTTTGATGGGTGTTCTTGTTGATGTTCGGTGCGTGTTCTAGATTGGCAAGTTTGGGCCAACCGGCATCAATAAAAGTAATCTCCTCAAAACTTTTTGTTTCAGAATAACGAGGCAGAATATGAAAATGAACTTCAGGATCAACCATCATGAGCATGAGGTAATTGATTTTTTCATATTTGAGAATCGGCTGTAGTTTTATACTTATTTCCTTAACAATAGATTCAAATTCAGCGAAATATTCTGTCGACAAGTCGGCTAATGAATGAACATCGCTTTTGGCGATTAGTATCATGGCAGCGAAAGTTACTTGCTGCGGACGACATAATAGATACCAGTGTTGGTACTCTTTAATTAAGGAACTGGGATAACCAAATTTAAATAATGTGTCTTTTAACATAGTATTTACTTCCAAGCTAGACGATAACCAAATCCGCGAACGGTTTGCAAATACTTCTCATTCTCATTGCAGTGCTTGTAGAGCTTTTTTCGAAGGAAGTTCATATAAACATCAACCTTGTTAGTAAAAGGGTCAACATACATATCCCAAATATTTTCTAATATCTCAGCCCGTGAAAATACCTTGTCGGGCAATTGCATCATGAGATTGATAATTTGGTATTCTTTAGGAGAAAGTTGTAATAAGTGATCATTTAAATACACAGCCTTACCTTTCTGGTCTAACTTTAAATTACGATACATGATTAATGCTTGTGTGATTGGTTTCGATTGACGTCGTGTAAGTGCATGTAGACGAGCCAATAACTCTCGTGGATGGGCAGATTTGCTTATCATGTCATCAGCTCCCGCTTCTAATACTAATACTTTGCTATAAGGATCATCTAGAATTGAATAAATAAGTATAGGAATATCAATATTGGCCTGTCTAACAGCGCGACATATTTCTAAGCCATTGCTTTCTTTTAAAATAACATCTAAAACCAGACAGTCATAATGAGTTCGGTTAAGTAAGCTCAGAGCCTCGTCCTGCCGGCTGATAATATCAACCGAATGATGATGGTCTGCCAGTTGCTTTTTAGTAAGGAAGGCAATTTCTGGCTCATCTTCTACAAAAAGAATTTTCATGGCTATCTGTATAGTACAATAACTATACTATAGTTTTTGCGAATACCAACCTTTATTTAAAAGCTTTTCATCCTTGTTTCGATGAAAAGCTTTTATCTTATGATTGTTTAGTTGCTCTTTTTTTCTTCGTAGCCTTACTAGCTGGTGTTTTTTTCTTGATAGCTGGCGTGCTCTTTTCTTTGACAATGCTATAGTCCAGGTAATTGTGTTCGTGGTTAGCTACAAATTGGACAGTGTCATGAGTTTTGATTGCCCCAGATAATAAACCATCTGATAGAAGATCTTCTACATACTCTTGAATAGCGCGGCGCATTGGACGTGCTCCAAAATCACGGCTATAACCTTTCTCAATTAAAAAGTCTTTCGCAGACGAAGAAAACTGCAAGGTTAAATCATGATCATTTAAGCGTTTTTGTAGTTTGACTAATTCAAGCTCAACGATTTTACCAATATGCTCCTTTGTTAATGGGCGGAAAACAATTGTCTGATCAATTCTATTGAGAAACTCTGGACTAAAGTGATCCTTTAATTCTTCGAGTACTGTGCCTTTAATTTTATCATAGTTCCTTTCTTCTTCTGCCAATTGTTCATCACTTTCAAAACCAATTTTTGCAGCTTCACGAGTTAGGCGATGGGCGCCGATATTAGATGTCATTACAATAATGGTATTTCTAAAGTCTACTTTTCTACCACGGCCATCAGTTAAACGACCTTCCTCAAGAATTTGAAGCAAAAGATTGAAAACGTCGTGATGTGCTTTTTCAATTTCATCGAACAATACAATCGAGTAAGGCTTTCTTCGTACTGCTTCAGTTAGCTGGCCTCCCTCTTCATAGCCTACATAGCCTGGTGTGGCACCTACTAAACGAGAGACATTGTGTCTTTCCATGAATTCGCTCATGTCAACAGTAACAATAGCGTCTTCACTATTAAATACTTCTCTTGCTAAAGCTTTCACAAGCTCAGTTTTACCAACTCCGGTCGGTCCTAGAAATATAAAAGATCCTATTGGTCTTTGATGGCTAGCGATGCCAACGCGAGATCGACGAATGGCCTTGGAGATTGCAACAATAGCTTCCTGTTGGCCAATCACGTGTTTTTCTAAGGCTTGTTCTAAACTCTGCAAACGTTCACTTTCGGTTTTTAGTAAGCGAGTTACCGGTATCCCAGTCATCAGTCCAATTACATGCGCAATATCCTCTGGCGTTACCTGTTGGGCAAGTTGGGGATTGTTGGTGGTAATGCTTTTTTCATCTTTAATTTCACGATTAACCAATACTTCCTGCTCTCTTAAGCTTGCTGCATTTTCATAATCCTGTTCTGCCACCGCTTGTTCTTTTTGGGCAATAATCGTTGCCAACTTTTTCTGTAATCGCTTAAGATTGTCGGTTGTTCGGTAAGAACGAATGCCTTTTTGAGAAGAAGCTTCATCGATTAAATCAATTGCTTTGTCAGGCAAGAAGCGGTCACCAATATATCGTTTGGACATATGTACGGCAGCTTGAATGGCTTCGTCAGTGATTTCAAGCTGGTGATGTTCCTCAAATGATTTTTTTAAACCTTTAAGAATTTGAATAGCATCTTCGACGCTAGGTTCATCGATGACAACAGGCTGAAAGCGTCTTTCTAAGGCAGCATCATTCTCAATGTACTTGCGGTATTCGTCCAGAGTTGTGGCTGCCATTACTTGAATTTCTCCGCGGGAAAGAGAAGGCTTTAAAATATTGGCCGCATCCATACCTCCTTCTGAACTACCCGCACCGATAATGGTGTGAAACTCATCGATAAAAAGCAGAATGTTGCCAGCATCCTTAGCTTCATTAATTACGGCTTTAATTCTTTCCTCGAATTCACCTCGATATTTTGTGCCAGCAACAAGGGCTGCCATATCAAGTGTGAGGATACGTTTTCCTACCAAACTGTCAGGCACCTCTTCATGAACTATTTTTTGAGCAAGTCCCTCGGCAATAGCAGTCTTGCCAACCCCTGGTTCACCAATAAGTATCGGGTTATTCTTAGTGCGACGGTTTAGAATAGAAATAGCGCGGCTAATTTCTTTCTCTCTACCAATAACAGGGTCTAACTTTTTGCCACTTCGTGCTTGTGCGGTTAAATCAATAGTAAAGTAGTTTAAGGCAGGGGTGTCGCTACCATCTTTCTTGTGTTTTTTATCGGCCACTGCTGCACGGCTGGCTCGATGCTTATTGGGCTGCTGCATTTGGTTAAACATGCTACCCAAAAAGTTACCAAAAAAAGCTTCAAGTGGATCGGTTTTTTCAGTGTCTGCGACTGTTTGAGATTGATTGCCCTGTTGTTGAAATAGCTTTTCAATTTCATCACGAATTTTGCCTGGTGAAACATTGAGACTTTCTAGAACAGAGGCGGCAGCTGTTTGTTTCTGGCCTACCAGTGCTAGTAACAAGTGTTCGGTGCCAACATTATTGTGGCCATATTTAAATGCTAAAGCGGTAGCATTTTCAATAATTTGTTTAGCTAATTCGGATAGGCCATTTTTAAGTACATCTTTATCAGGAACCTGATGTCCTGTTCTGGTGTTCAGAATTTGGCTGACAGTGTCACGATTAATGCCCATATTGCCTAGAATTACACAACCAAGACCATTGGTTTGATCTAAAATGCCAAGAAGAATATGTTCGGTGCCAATAAATGGCAACTTCATCTGCGCTGCCTCTCTTTGAGCAACAATGAGAGCCTGCTTGGCTTCAGGTGTGAATTTACTAAAGAAGTCATTCATAGTTGGGGGGTAAACTAGTAAATAGAACTGATTAGCACTCTGATAATTATACTGCTAATTGTGTCATTTGCAATGATCACTATATATATTTTCTAATTTTCTTTATGTTTTCGCTAATATTAATTCACTTTTGTTTTGCCTAAAGGCTATTTACCTATTGTAATACGTTGTTAGGGTCGGATAGTTCAGAAGGAAGTTGCAGTGCTTGGGTAGGGATTGCAACCGGAGGGTTTTGATTATTGTTGATTAATTCGATTTTTATTTTTAGATTTAGTGTCTGGTTCGGGCTTGTTGCTGATGTAATCACAAGTTCACCCTCAACTTTTTTGAGTTGGTGAGAAGTATTTCCTATTAACAGGGTCCCTGTAAATTGACTTGCATTCAAGAACTTGATGATGTTTTCTAAATCATCAGCGAGCAAAGAATTGCGATCCGCATTGGCTGTCAGCATTGCGATAATGTTATTGGTGTTGAGGCTAACCTGATACAGACTGGCTTGTTCATCATCGGTTTGAACATTTTGTACGCTTTGAATAGAAAAATATGATGTGGTTGTAATTGTGTTGCGATCAATACTACTAAAAATTGGGGGAAGATTGAATACCCAGTCGAAGCCGCTGCCGACTAGTACTTCTGCTGGCAATATAAACCATTGATTGCTCCATTTGGCCAAAGCATCGTCAAGAACATGGCCATCTTTTCCAGAAAAATTGGCACTGTTGAGTTGAATGTAGCGCGTAGTGTTTGCTTTGGCAGCTTTCAGATTAATTAAGCCTTGAGCAATTTCACCACTCGTGCTGGGTGGTGGTAGTGTAAAAGAAATGTGGATGTCAGCTAAGCTTTGAGCTGGATTGCTACGCCAGTTGTCGCGTAAGCTAATATTCCACTGATCGAGAGGGATGCTGTCTTGATAGAGGGTAAGCGTGTAGTTTTGGAGCAATGTTCCGCTTTGCAAGTCATAGAAGTTGCCAATGGCAAAACTAAGATTCTCCTGTGCGCTGGGTGATTGCGATTGTTTGGAGGGTTCAAGTGTTTGAAATAGCTGACAGGCAGATAATAACAGAATGAGTAGGGATGGGAGAAGGATTCTACTGATAACTCTCATGCAGAGGTGCGGGTAAATTTTTTGCCTTTCCATTCTGGTCGAGGAATAAATTCGGGCAATTGTAATGGTGCATCCTTTGCTTTAGCAGCATCCATCATTCTTACTAGTTTCGTTATATAGTGATGAAGGTCTCTAGGGTTTGGAATATATTTGACCACAAATTGCCCGCCGCCGATAACTTGCAATTTGCCATAGTTGAAGACTCCTTGAAAAAAGTCTTCATAGCTAAATGATGTGTCTTTAATTCCATATAATTTCAACTCTCGGGTGTAATTGTAGAAAAATCCTTTTGGCACAATCTTTACAATACGAGAATCGGTAATAATACAGACTGAACGGTACCAAAATGACCACGCAGACATGACTGTGGTGATTATAGCCATGAATACCAGTGACCAATAAGTGTTTAGTAGTGCTGAGTTAAGCGGTAGTTGGAAAGTCTGAATAAGAATGTAGCCAATTAAGCCAATGACAAGTGCTGTTCCTAGATAAATAAGCAGCTGCTCAGCAATGCCAAAGAGCAACCTTAAAATGTGACGATGTGAACGGAAAAGAATAATTTCATTTTCTCCCTGACCGATAAAGTGGCAGTCATTATATCTCATAGAGAGGAAACGCTATATGCTATCATGTTGATCAATGCACTTAAAAGGCCTAGTGCTAATAAAATTGTAAAGATAGCAATGCTGGTTGTGGCGTGTCTTCCTAAGCCGCGCTGCTTATAAAGTTGACTTGCTGATAGCGCAAAAACGGCCAATAAGATTACTGTTGCGGTAATGAAAATGATCCACAAAAAGGTCATAGACTATATCAACAGCTGAAGTGTAGCAAAATAAAGTGAGAACTAGCAATCCTTATGCTTTTGATGCAGCTTGTTCCCACAAGTTTTGAAACATCATTTTCATCATGCGAGCTAAATGTTGATCTTCAATAAGTATGGCCATTTTAGCTTTTGGTTGCCAGAAAACTATTTTATTTGAAAAGACATGATAAGAAGTAATGAAGTCATCATGCCGGTGTAATATACGAGTTTCACGTAACTGGGCTTTGTCTTTCCTCTTGAGCAAGTAAGCCTCGCTGCTTTCAGTGAGCAGGGCTTGTATTTGAATGCCTGCATGTACACGTGCTTGCATCCACTTTTCTTGGTTTGTCCACGTGACACAATCAATAAAATAATCTATCGCGCCGAAGTAAATAATGGATTTGCGTTCCTCATCCGCAATTGACATCAGTAAGTTGAAAAAGTCTTGGTCGCCAGTAAATACTCTAATTTTAGATAATTGATTGCCTTGATCGTAGGCGGACATTAATTCTGGCAGCATTTTGAGTATGTCACTTTCAACCTTACTGACTTGTGACTTTTGCTCACGTATTTTTTGAAGAATTATTGTTGGGGGGGTGACCTGAATACCATTTATGCCTGGTAAATGATGGTTAAATTTAATTAAACCGCTTTGTTCTAGCTCGCTCAAGGTTTTGTAAAGATGGGGGCGCGAAACGCCTAGGCTTTTTGCAAGTTGACTGAGGTTTGGCTCATTGTGTGCTAATAGCTTGCTATAGGCCTCTTTTGCGTGTGGTGACAGGTTTAACTGTGTCAGGATGTGGAGTAGCTCATTATTGCTGCTAGATGAAAGCATGTGTAAATATTTTGTTTACAGTACTGGCGCTTTTGCTCTTACAAGTGGCATAATACCATGGAACTAATTATATTTCAGTGTACTATTAGCGGTCAAATGACTTTTAAATTTATGCGCTCAAGCAAAGAAGATGATTTACCACGCTCTTCTGCTAAGGAAGCAGAACCTGCGCTGTTGTCGCAATATTACGGACGGGCATTTCACAAAACGGTCCGGCGTAACCACAGTTTTACGGACCCTGATTATCTAGCCTGGATTGCTAATCTTGAACAAAGAGCAGTACGCTCTGCTCAAGATATGGCTGTTGGGGAAGAATTTAACGGGTTAAGTGGAACTAGCGTGGCCGCATTATATGCGCGCGACTTTATATATAATGATGGACCTTATTTGACATCTCCTTTACATCGACTGATGGCAGATTATATAAATGCTAGCGGCTTATATAGCAAACTATTTATTGATTGCCACGAGCCTTATGATATGGGCCTTTTTCTAGCAGCTCGGGAGCAAACCATGATATTAGAACTAGAGCGAGCAGTGCACAGAAAGGAAATTGCAAATATTGTTGTGCTTGCGGCGGGAATATCGGCCTTGCCACTAGGACTAGTGGAGCTGATTCCTGGCGTGTCTGTATGGGCAACTGATTTAACCGGTATCGTCGAAAAGCAAGCAAACTTCTACAATTTTGTGCGAGCTATTAGATGCAATTTAAAGATGCATTTACCATCGTTCGAGGATGATGATCGCTTGAAGGTCCAAAAGCTGGATGTCTTTTTAGGAAAAGACTGGGATTTGGTGCGTGCACAATTAAAAGTAGGTGGAGTAGGCATTATCTGTGAAGGATTAATGCCATACCTGGATTTACAGCAATGGCAGCAGGTTATGTCAGCGGTTAGGAGTTTACTGGCCGAAAAGGGCGGATTTTTCATAACAGATATTGCTACACGAAAAGGACTTAAAAAAACTGTTTTTCAACATGGTTCTGCACGCTTGTTGCGGCAAGTTTATCAAGCGGCCGGTGTTAGTGCGGACAATATTGCCTTTGCTGATAGTGGCGAATATGAAGCATTTATTGCTACTCAACGAATGGCCTCCCGCTCATTGTCTCTGAGTATAGATGAATTTGTTGGACCTGTGAGCATAAATCATCCTAGTTTGGCAAAAGTACCTACTGGAGATTTCGATGTAGTAGAAAAGTGCTTGCAACAAAAACTAGCCGTACCATTAGCCAATGAGGACTGGGGCAAGATTATTACTGCAGCCACATGTCGTCGCCTTACTATAATTTAGTGACAGCCCTTTTGTATAATTGCAGAACCTAGACATGATTCGCCATTATAAAATACTATGCTTTGACCAGGAGTAATTGCTCTTTGCTCGTCAGCAAAGTCTATGCGCCCATTGTCAAAAATAGTACAGGCTTGATCGGGTTGACGGTAGCGAACTTTTGCTTTGCATACTAACGGAAGCTTTGGTTTAGCACTAATCCAGTGAAAATCACTAGCTAGCAGAGATTTGTAAAAAAGAGCTGGGTTCTTACGTCCTTGTGCAACGGTAATGGTATTGGTTTTGATATCAGTGCTTATCACAAACCAAGGCTCTGAAAATGCGGTTTGATTCTTTACAGTGAAACCATGTCTTTGGCCAATTGTGTATGAAGACGCACCTTTGTGGCTACCTATCTCTTTTCCAGTAAGATCAATTACTGGGCCAGGCTTTAATGGTATGCGAAACTGAAGAAAGTCACGTAACTCTACTTTTCCGATAAAACATATTCCTTGGCTATCCTTTTTAGTTGCGGTCGGAAGCTGATACTGTGCGGCGAGTTTTCTTACTTCCGTTTTAGGTAGGTGTCCAATGGGAAAGATGGTTCTAGCTAATTGCTCCTGGGTAAGCCGGCATAAAAAATAACTTTGGTCTTTGCTGGGGTCGATTCCTTTGAGTAAACTAAAAGTACCATCGTCTTCCTCTCGCACACGAGCATAATGGCCCGTAGCCATTTTGTCAGCTCCCAGTTGAGCTGCGTGTTGCCAAAGCACATCAAATTTCATGAATCGATTGCAGAGAATGTCGGGATTTGGTGTTCTGCCTGCTTCATATTCACTATAGAAATAATTCAAAACGTATTGGCGATATTCTTTTTCACAATCAACTGTAACAAAGGGGATATTGAGCTGGGCCGCCACCTTTAGAGCATCACGTCTATCCTCAACCCAGGTACAGGCGCCGGTTTTTTCTTCATAAGTATCTGACCAGTTCTTCATATAGATACCAAATGATTCAGTGGTCTTTTCTTGGCTTATTAATGCTGCCGAAACTGAAGAGTCAACTCCGCCTGACAGCGCGATAGCAATTTTCATAAAATAGTGTATTATACTATTCAGCAATAATTTTGCTTAGTAGACAATACATTCTTACGACAGAGAAAACAAACTTTGCTATAATGTATAGATTTACCATCAAAAAAGTAAACCAAAACTAATAACATTTTAATTCATTTCATATGTTTAACCTTCATGCAACACGTTTCAGTACAATGTATAAAGTGGTAGCTCTGACCGCAACAGGACTGACTGCGCTTATGGCTTTAGCTCCTGCAGTAGCAGCGCAAAGTGCTGATGCGCAGGCTGTTTTGATGGTTTCTCCTGCAGATAGCACATTTTCTGTAGGCGATAGTATTCCTATCGATGTGTTATTGGATACTAAGGGCGCTTCAGTAAGCCAGGTTGATTTTAGATTAAAATATGACCCTGCTTTTTTAGAGGTACAAGATAGCGATACAACTAGAGCAGGATTGCAAATTAAAGATGGAGATTTGTTTGAGGTCTTATTGTCAACAGCTCCCGTAGATACGCAAAATGGTGTGATTCAGTATTCAAAAATTGCGTTGAGTGATAACAAGTATTACACCACTTCAGGTCAACCAGGAAAGGTGGCAACCATTAATTTCAAGGCGCTAAAGGAAGGTGAAACAACATTAAAGTTTGATACAACCAAAGTGGGGGCTACCGAGTCTACGAAAGTGTATCGCTCTACTGATGAGATGCAAGTATTGGGTGAAGTAACCAATGGTGATTATCAAATTCAGGCGAGCAGAGCTGTAGCGACCAGCTCTACTAGTGCTTCACCAACAGCTACAAGCACAGCTACTGCATCACCGACTACTGCACCATCAGCAAATGCGCGACCTTCAATGCTGATGACACTTGATCACACTTCTATTCAAGCAAATGGGCGTGATCGAGCTCAGGTTCGTGTTATTTTGAAGG
This sequence comes from uncultured Candidatus Peribacteria bacterium, assembly GCA_964512325.1. Classification (GTDB taxonomy): domain Bacteria; phylum Patescibacteriota; class Gracilibacteria; order RBG-16-42-10; family RBG-16-42-10; genus JACQZO01. Next base: position 167,498 of record CAZEGN010000001.1, on the reverse strand, counting down.
ATAGAGATGGTGAGCCGCTTGCTAATGCAAAGGTAAACTTCACAGTAGATGGTAGCGCTTTAATCGATCCTACTTCTGTTACTACAGATGCTCGTGGACAAGGTGTTGCTACACTTACTGCTGGTACCCAACCTGGTCCCATTACCGTAAGTGCTCAGTTAAATAGCAATCCAGCAGTAACTGCTAATAGTCAGTTAAACTCAACTGCTAGCGCTTCACCTACACCGACTGTTACAGCCACTGCCACTCCCAGTACTACAGTTTCACGTGTGCCTACGCCAACACCACAGCCAGCAGCTGTGCCTGCTCCAAGTGAGTTGCAAGAAGTGGGCCCAGGGTCGATTGCTTTTAGCTTAATTCTTTCTGCTGTCGTGGCCGTATTCTTTATTCGTCGACCCAAAGCAGCCGCAATAAAGGCAAAGTAATTCTAATCAGTTTCCTATTTAAAAGAGAGCGTGTAAGATTTTGCTGCACGTTCTTTTTTATTTTATGTCTCGAAAAATCATTTTACTTGGCGTGGTATTAGTTTTAGTGGGATGCGGCTATGCGTTTTATCAATGGCTACAACCCACCACTGCTACACCTATAGTCACTAACTTGCCTGCACCTGCGGTATTAGATGAATTGCCACAAATTGTGCAGCCTGTTATTCCTAATCGCCCGACAGCAACACCTACTGCCACTCGTCCAACAGGATCAGCTCAGCCGCCACAAAAACTTGTACTTCTAGCCCAAAGTGCAACTCCTGGTCAAAACAGTTCAGATCCGCACATAAAACAGGGCAAATTATTATTGGCTAAAAGTAGATTTGAAGATGCAAGAGCTTCTTTTAAACAGGCGAATCAGCAAGATCCTGTAGCACTTTATTACTTGGGTATGATGGCAAGCTATTTTGCTGAGAGAGAAAATTCTGTAAATTTCTTTAATGCTCTAAAGGCTCAAACAAATGTAGACAGCAAATTGCTAGACAATGCTCAAAAGATGCTTGATACATATACATTATTTGATACGTATCAAGATGGGCGGCCTGAGTTTTTGGGTACCTTAATTGCCAAACAATTTTTGGTGTTAGGAGAGGTCGAACTAGCAATAGGAAAACTGCGTTACCTTGAAGCACGCAATCCTGATTACGTTGATATTAATACTTTGTTAGGTGCTGCTCTTTTAACAAAAGGTGATTATGAAGATGCAATCACTATACTTTCAAAGGCATTGCCTAGTGAAAGGCCTGAAGTTTATTATTGGCTTGGTGTAGCACATTTATACCAACAGAGCTTTAGTAAGGCTGTAGCGGCATTTCAGCTAGCCTTAAATAAAGGCTATAAACCTGTATTTAAGCCTCATGAAAAAATGGGAGATGCTTATCTGGCATTAAACAACTTTGAAGCTGCCGTAGAAGAATATAGAGCAGCATTTAATAGTGCAGAAGGAGCTGAATATGTTGATTTATATGTACGTCCAGTGTGGATTTTGCTGGATAAGTTAAAACGTCCGGCAGAAGCCTTGGATATTGCGAATCAGGCTGTAATCAAAGTGCCTCGTAATGCCATGTCATATAACTTAGTTGCTTGGGCTCAATTAGGATTAAAAAACTTTCCAGCCGCAAAAGCGGCTTTAGATAAGGCTCTTGAGCTGGATGCATCTTTGTCTGCAGCTCATCTCAACTTGGGTAGTTACTATGAAGCAACCGGTGACAGCGAAAATGCACGTACTTCTTATCAAAAGGCTGTAACTTTCGACAAACCAGGCTCTTCTATTGGTGCAGCTGCGCGATCAAGATTACAAAGGCTGATTGTGCCGACTTCAGCTACAGTTGAGCCTGCTTTTAATGCAGTTCCATAAAACTATGTCCATAAAAGCCAAAACTCATTTAGGGCAGCATTTTTTACATGATAAGAACATTCTCAAAGCAATTATTGCTGCTGGTGATATTCGTTCTACGGACACGATTTTAGAAATTGGTGCGGGCCAAGGTTTTTTAACAAAAGAGTTAATTCCTTTGGCTGGGCGTGTCATTGCTTATGAAATTGATCGTGAGTGTTTCCCACTGCTTGAGCAACTTGCAAATACACATGCAAATTTTACTTTGCGTAAACAAAATATCTTAGAGGCAACACCACCTGAAGAATCTTATAAAGTAATTGCTAACATTCCTTATTACCTCACCGGCACCATTTTACGTTTGTTTATGAGTGTTTTTCAGCATCAGCCGGAAGCTATGGTTTTGCTGGTACAAAAGGAAGTTGCACAAAAGATTCTTAGTAAAGAAGCTTCGCTACTCGCTTTTGCAGTAGAAGTTTTTGGTACTGCTGAATTGATCAAAAATGTGAGCAAAGGCGCTTTTACACCACCACCTCAGGTGGAATCAGCAGTAATTCGGTTAAAGAAAAGAACTGTACCCTTGTTAACCGTAGAATCAGAAGTTTTCTTTAGGTTTCTGAGACCTTGTTTTCAGGGGCTGCGTAAGCAAATTCAAGTAACAATTCGGCAACAAGTCTCCTTGTCTCGAGAACAGGTGATCGGTATGCTACAAACACTCGATATTGATCCCCAGCTTCGCCCTAGTAAATTAAATCTTCAGCAATGGCAGAAAGTAGTCACAACATTCCTCCCTTATACCAATTGGAAAGCTACCGCTTTGAGCTCCCAGAAGAGTTAATTGCTAAAGAGCCGGTTGAGCCTCGTGATCAGGCCCGTTTACTAGTCTATCATCGCAATACAGGCGAGATTGAACATAAGTTTTTTTATCAGCTGCCCGAAGTTTTGCCACCGAATACTGTCTTGGTGGCTAATACATCTAAAGTTTTTATGGCTCGTACTTTTGCGCAGAAGGTCGATGGCAAGAGCAATGTAGAAGTGCTTTTTGTTAGAGATTGTAAAAATAAAGAGTGGAATGTTTTGATGAGGCCTGCCAAGCGCGTAAAAGTAGGACAAAGGGTATCTTTCATTGATGATTCAGAAGCTGAACTGCTGAGAAAGGAGAATGGAGTGTGTACGATTCGGTGGGAACATGACGATCCATATCAGTTTTTTGAGACTCATGGGGCTTTACCATTGCCACCTTATCTTCAAGGTTCTAAGGCCGAGCGCCAAGACTACCAAACAGTATATGCCAATCAGATAGGATCAGCTGCCGCCCCCACTGCAGGATTGCACTTTACAGAGTCTTTGTGGCAAAAGCTGTCAGAGCAGCATCAATGCTTAGAAGTTTGTTTACACGTCGGTTTAGGCACATTTAAACCCATTCAAGATGAGGACATACGTCAGCATCCAATTCATGAAGAGTATATTGAAGTTTCATCAGCAGTTGCACAGCAGCTGACAAACGCCAAAAAAGACCATTACCCTATATGTGCTATTGGCACGACAAGCTTAAGAACACTCGAGAGTGTCTATACACCAGATGTCTTCGCTGCCTATCAAGGAACAACAAAGTTGTTTCTCTATCCGGGGAAAGCACCAAAAGCGGTGGATATGCTCATTACTAATTTCCATACTCCAGAGTCAAGCTTATTAGCTCTGGTAGCCAGCATAGTAGGCTTAGATGAAGTTCATCGTATTTATACTGAGGCTATAAAGCACAAGTATCGGTTTTTTAGTTTTGGAGATGCAATGATAATTTTGTAGTTGGAGATGGGCGATTATGAATTAAAAATTATAGATTGGGAGAAATAAGGTGACTCTGCCATGTGAAACAAAAAAAGACCCAAGATGTATCTTGAGCCTTTTTTGTTCCGCTAATTTATAATCTATAATTCCGAACGTTGTGAGGACTAACGTTTGCTCCATTGTGGAGAACGGCGAGCGCGGCGTAGACCTGGTTTTTTGCGTTCCTTCATACGTGGATCACGAGTGAGGAATCCGCCTTTTTTTAACACAGGACGTAAGGCCATATCCATTGTAGTCAGTGAGCGGGCAATGCCATGTGAAATTGCTCCAGCTTGACTCATCAAGCCTCCGCCATGAACCATAATAGTGACATCAACTGATTTATCCATACCAACAGCTTTAAGCGGTGCTAGCACTGCTTGAAATTGTGCAGAGGTCTTAAGATACTCTTCTACTGGCTTTTCGTTTACAGTAATTTTTCCAGTTCCTTTATTGAAAACACGTACTTTAGCTGTAGAGGTTTTGCGATGTCCGTTAGCGTAGAAATATTCTTTTGATGGCATAGATTGAGAACTAAATAGTTAGTGATTCTGGTTTTTGAGCTGCATATGGATGTTCTGGACCAACGACAAGCTTCAAATGGTCAAGCATAGCTGCCCCTAAACGAGTTTTAGGTAACATGCGGCGTACAGCGTCTTTGATAACACGCTCTGGGTTTCTCTCTAGGATCTCTTTTAAAGAAGCACTATATAAGTTACCCATGTATTGACTATGATTGTAGTACATCTTATCAGTAAGCTTATTACCTGTGACGCGAATCTTTTCGCAATTTACAACTACAATATAATCTCCATGTAACGCGTGAGGTGTGAATTGCGCACGGTGCTTACCACGAAGCATAAATGCAATTCTACTTGCCAATCTACCTAGCACTTTTCCGTCTGCATCCACAACATGCCATTGTGCCTGAGGCTCTTGATGTGATTTAATAACTGAAGTCTTCTTCATATAACTATTTAGTCTTTAAGAAACGAATGAAATTTCAACCTGAGGAGCAGCATCACTTACCCGGGGTAACTTTTTGCGAAGTCTCAAGTAACCTGATTGTCTCGCACTCATTTGAGGCTTAATTACTTCCATCATACGACGAGTTGCTACTTCACTATAAAGCAAAGCATTAAGCTTTCTAATAGCAATTGGTGTCTCATCAGTCTTTACCATAGTGATTAACTTTTCAACAAAAGGCTTAAGAACACGTGCCTTTGCTGCGGTTGTGGTAATACGATCATGAAGTACCAAAGATGTCGCCATATTTCTAATGAGGGCATCTCGAACTTTATTGGGGCGACTTAAAAGAACTCTCTTACGATTGTGACGCATAAAATTTATTCACTTAAATGTAAGCCCATTTTATTGAGGGCCTTAATAACTTCAGTAATACCTTTTTTACCAAAGCCGCGCAGATTGCTCAACTGCTTTTCAGTGTAGGTAAGTAGCTCTTCCACTGAACCAATGCCATTGTTAATCAATGCATTTTCAGAGCGTTGAGAAATCTTTAAAGCTTCAATAGGGGTATACTTCTTTTCATGTTTTGGCTCAGCTTTGGTTTGAGTTGCTGCTGTTGCCTTAGCACTTGAACCGCTTTCACCATCAAATAGTGTCATGTACTGGCGCAAGATTCTTGCAGCCATAACAACAACCTCTTGAGGATTAATAGTTCCATCAGTTGCTACTTCAATATCAAGTTTGTCTAAATCAGTCATTTGACCTACACGAGCACTTGATACCTCATAACGAACTTTGTTAACAGGGGAGAAAAGTGCATCAATCATGATCATGTCAGCTTCTACTTCACGGCGATCACGTGCACTACTAGGCAAGTAACCGATACCATTTTCAACACGTAATTCCATCTCTAAAGTATGACCCTTTTCTAATGTGCAAATTACTAAATCAGAGTTGATAATTTCTACTTCTGCTGGTGCCTTTAGCTGGCTAGCAGTGATTTTGCCTTCTTTATTTGCTTTTAAGGTAAGTAAAGCTGGTCCAGAAGAGCTCTTTTTTACGCGTAACAATTTCAGATTCAAAATAATATCAATCACACTCTCTTTTACGCCAGCAAGAGTACTGAACTCGTGAGTCACCCCCTTAATTCTTACTGCGGTTACAGCTGCTCCAGGAATAGAAGACAGGATAACTCGACGTAAAGCATTACCGATAGTCATTCCATAACCAGATGGTAGAGGACTTAATGTGATTAAACTACGATTTTCCTCTAATGATTGACTGGTAACTTTGGTAAGTTCGAAGTTGATCATGTGCAGGTAAGATAAATAATATTAACGTGAATAAAATTCCACGATTGCCTTGCTATTGATGTTCACCTTATCCAAGTCTTCTTGACTTGGCATACTCACAATCTGACCTTTGCCGGTTTTAATATCGAACTTTAACCAGGTTGGCAATTGTACTTTTTGATCCTTTTGGCCTGCAACAATAGTCTCAAGACCCTTCATATCAATTTCAAACACATCATCTGGCGTTAATACACGAGAGGCTGTTTTTACTGTCTTGCCATTTACTTTGACATGACCATGACTAATAATTTGGCGAGCAAGATTTGGAGAAGTCGCCATTCCAGAACGGAAGATTACCGAATCAAGACGCATTTCTAGAATGCTTACCAAAAAGCTACCTGTAGAACCCTTTTGGCTTGCTGCATTGTCATAATAATTATTAAGCTGCGCTTCACTTAAGCCATAAATTCTCTTCGCTGCTTGCTTAGCACGTAATTGCTTGCCGTATTCAGATAACTTCTTGTTACCATCTTTGCCGTGCATGCCTGGAGCATAAGGTCTTACGCTCACGGGACATTTAGCTGATAAACATTTCGCCCCTTTAAGGAACAGCTTGTAACCTTCACGGCGACAGAGACGACATTTTGGACCTGATGTTATTCTCATGAGAATATAATAGTTTAAGTTTTTAGACTCTTCGTGGCTTCTTTGGTCTGCAACCATTGTGTGGCACTGGAGTAATATCACGAATTGACAAAATCGAAATTCCATTAGCCTGTAGAGCACGCACAGATTGCTCTCTACCGCTACCTACACCACGAATGAAAACGTGAGCTTTTGCAAAACCAAAGTTCTTAAGCTTGGTAGCCAAATTAGCTGCTGCTACAGAAGATGCATAAGGTGTTGGCTTTCTTGACCCCTTAAACCCAGCAGAGCCAGAGCTTGTCCAAGCCAATACATTTCCCTCTAAATCACAAGCTGTGATCAAAGTATTGTTGAAAGTTGCACGGATATGGATTTCTCCCTCTGGAACATTTCGTAAAGCGCGTTTCTTTATCTTTTTAGGTGCTTCTTCACCTTGTGGTGCTGTCTTAGTAGTTTCTGCCATAAAATCAGATTTTAAATCAATTAAGTCTTAGTTAAAGTAACTCTACCGCTACCCATAGTCACTCTCTTACCTCTTTTGGTACGAGCATTGGTGCGAGTACGTTGACCTCGTGCAGGAAGGCGTTTCTTGTGTCGATCTCCGCGATAAGTACCAATATCCTGCAAGCGCTTAATATTTTGTGCTATTGTTCTACGTAAATCTCCCTCTACTGGAATAGTGGAAATAGCATCACGAATTGCATTTAGCTCTTTTTCAGTTAAATCCTTAACCTTCGTAGTGGTCTTAATTTTGAGATCTGTAAGGATACGCTTGATAAGTGGTCTGCCTAGGCCAAAGATAGCCAAAAGAGCCACATCAATATTCTTATTGTCGTTAAGGTTGATACCTGCTATACGTACAGCCATGAGGGTTACTTTAAATAAATGAAATTAGCCTTGTCGTTGTTTGTGACGCTTATTTTTCTTACAAATAATGCGCACAATGCCACTTCTTTTAACTACCACACAGTCACGACAGATTTTTTTTACAGAAGCTCGAACTTTCATAAGATTATTTTTTTCGGAAGGTTATACGACCCTTACCCAGATCATAAGGGCTTAGCTCAACAGCGACCATGTCTCCAGGGAGAATGCGAATGTAATTTTGCCTAATCTTGCCTGAAACATGGGCTAAAACTACTTTCTTTTGAGGCTCTTCACCTGGTCTTGAAGGAAGTTGTATTTCAACGTAGAAGGTAGCATTTGGTAATGCTTCTACTACCGTTCCTTCAATTAAGATAACATCTTTTGCCATTGAACTATAAAAGTGGGCTTTAAAAAGCGTTAAGAATCTACACTAGATGTTCCATTTCTGCAAGTGTTTTTTTAATATGTCAAGAAATGGCTTCTTTCCTTGGTTTATGCGGTGAGTACTTGTGGTCCTTGCTCAGTAATTGCAATGGTGTGTTCGAAGTGGGCAGCTAAAGAACCATCACGAGTTTTAACTGTCCAGTGTGCATCATCAATATCTACTTGGTAATCGCCTAGTGTAAACATTGGTTCTATTGCCAAGACCATGCCTGCTTGTAGCTTCAATCCTTTATGTGGCTTTCCAAAATTAGGTACTGCTGGGGGTTCGTGAAGTTTTTGTCCTATACCATGGCCAGTAAGGTCGCGTACCACGCCCAGACCAGCTTTTTCACCATGGGTCTGAATTGCTGCGCCAATATCACCAATGGTATTGCCTGGTTTCATTTGTTTAATTCCTAACCAAAGTGCTTCTTCGGTGACAGTGATAAGCTTTTTTGTATCTCCACTTATTTCTCCCACTGCGACGGTAATTGCTGAGTCGGATTGCCATCCTTTCCAAATCAGTCCCAAATCTAGACTCACTATATCTCCAGATTGTAATGGGCGATCATTGGGAAATGTATGAACAACTTCATCATTGACGGATGCACATAATGTGAATGGATAGCCTTGATATCCTTTAAAAGACACGACAGCACCCTGCTCATGGATTAGTTGCTCTGCCAAACGATCTAGTTCAAGTGTTGTAATACCAATTCTAACCGCATCTCTGAGATGATTTAAGACGAAATGTAGTTTTTTTCCAGCCTCGGCCATGAGTGCTATTTGATTTGCTGTTTTGATAATCATAAAAATATCTACTTTACAGGAGTATGAAGTTTAATAAGAGGGGACAGTTGGTTAAATATATCTTTAGTGACGTCAAGTACCGCTTGGTTTCCATCAACAGTGATAAGTTTGCCTTGTTTGCGATAATGATCAATTACCGGCATTGTTTCAACTTTATATTTTTGAAAACGGTTAGCAATTGCATCTGCATTATCATCCGCTCGATGGATTAAAAGTCCGGCGCAGTGATTACAAATACTGCTCGTATAATCTGGCATAAAGACCGCACCACATTTGCTGCATATTCGTCTTTGTTCTAAGCGTTTAAGTGCAGCTTCTTCTCCTAGTACAATATTGATTGCTAACCAGTCACGGTGAAGTTTGAGAAGCATTTCATCGAAACTGATTGCTTGCGCCACAGTTCTAGGAATGCCATCAAAGATTACACCTGCAGTAGTAGCGGGATTTTCCAAGTAATCAGCAACTTTTAGTAGTAATATACCTGCTGGTACAAGTAAGCCTTTTGTAATAATCTTTTTGACTTCGTGTCCCTCAGTGCTATCTTCTAATGCTATTTTCCTTAGCTCAGACCCAGTTTCAAAAATAGGAAGGTTGAGAGCCAATGCCAGTGCTTTTGCCTGTGTGCCTTTACCTGCTCCTTGTATGCCAAAAATAAGAAAATCCATATCAAATTAAACATTGTTAACAAAACGCATTTGACCTAGGTTAGTGTAAAATGAAAAGTTGCTGCTGTACAGCACTGAAATAAAAAAAAGAGTAGGCGATAAGCCATACTCTTTTTTGCCGTGTTGAAGAGAAATACTAATAGAGCTTCTCGTAATCTTGCATCATTAGTTGTGCATTGATTTGTCTTATCACTTCCAGCACTACGCCGACGATAATAATCAAACCTGCACCTGAAATTAGCAGAGGTACACTTGTTTGTAGCTGGCTACCCAAGAATTGGGCGAGCATTGGCATGACAGCGACGAAGCCTAAGAACAATGCGCCCAGGAGAGTAACTTTTTGAGAAACACTTCTCAAATAATGTGCTGTCTCACTGCCTGGTCTAATGCCGGGTATATAACTTCCACGTTTCTGCAAATTTTCAGCTACTTGATCAGTATTAAATGTGATTGATACATAGAAGTAGGTGAAGGCGATTACTAGTATAAAGTATAAAGCCAAGTATAAAGTGTTAGTTTCATTAAAGTTAGCTACTAGCCATTTAGCGGTATCCGCTAACCAGGGAGTACGTGCATTTTGAAAGAAAGCAGCAATAAGACCTGGAAAAGAGATAAAGGATACTGCAAAGATAATTGGTACCATACCAGCCTGATTGATGCGGATGGGCAGAGTTGATGATCCACCTGTGCCACGAGCCTGCATGCCAGCATGAGTGATAGGAATAAGACGCTGAGCCTCAGTGATAAGAATAACCAGGATAGTGAGCAAGATAGTAAAGACCACGATGCCGAGCAATGGAAATAAATAAGAACTGTCTACCTGAGTTAGATCTAAAGCTGGGCCTAAAATGCTAGGAATGCCTGCTAGAATGTTTACAAAAATTAATACCGAAATACCATTACCAATGCCCTTTTCAGAAATTAGCTCACCAAGCCACATAGAAATCATTGTTCCTGCGGTTACAGCAAGCATGATAAAGAGGATATTTGCCCATGAAGTATCTGCAACAATAGCTGTTTGGCCAGCTGCGATATTAAGATCTAGTAAACGAATCATGCCGTAGGCCTGGAGAAATGCCAATGGTACAGTCAAAATACGAGTATAGCGATTGATCTTTTCACGCCCTGCATCACCCTCTTTTGATAAATTTTCTAAAGAGGGGACAATAACTGCTAACAATTGAATAATAATTGATGCTGTTATATAAGGAGAAATTCCCATCAGCATCAAAGAAAAACGTGAAAGACCACCACCAGTTAGCAAGCTAAATGTGCCTAGTAATTGATTAGAAGCTAAAATGCTTTTTATGGTATCAATATTTACTCCAGGAACAGGAATGTGTGAAAACAAACGGAAGATAACGATAATGAAGAGTGTAAACAGGATTTTATTTCGAATTTCCTTACTATGAAACACTTGCTTCAGATGGAGCCAAAAATTGTTCATAGAGGGAAAATTTACTTGATTAGTTCTACACTACCGCCAGCTTTTTCAATTGCATTTTTTGCTGATCCTGAAATAGCATGAACTTCAACATGCACTTTCTTATTTAATTCACCTTGCCCTAAAATTTTAACAGGCTTTTTAGAAGAACTAATTAAACCGGATTTTTTTAGCTCCGCTACGGTGATTTTGTCAGCTGTTACATTATTTAAATCACTAATATTAACAACTTGGAATGTAATTTTGTTGATATTATTAAAACCACGCAACTGAGGTAAGCGTTGGATTAAAGGAGTTTGGTTACCTTCGAAACCTGGTCGAAATTTGCTACCGGCACGTGCGTTTTGTCCCTTACAGCCACGAGTAGAAAAACTACCATGACCAGAACCATCTCCTCGACCGAGACGTTTCTTCTTATGACGTGAATTAGCTGCTGGTTTAAGTGTGTGTAACATAAAATACTAATTATAATGACGCGAAAATTTACTTCTTTGGCGCTGCCTCTTCAGCAGCAGGTACTTCTACAAAACGCAGCTCTTTTAGCGCTTGCAAGGTAGCATAAGCAGTATTGAGCTTGTTATTAGAGCGATGAGCCTTGGTGAGAATGTTGCTGATACCGGCAAGCTCAATCACAGTACGTACTGATCCACCAGCGATAACACCAGTTCCAGTATAAGCTGGCATAAGAATTACTAAAGAACTCTTAAACTTGCTTTTTACTTGATGAGCAATGGTATCTTTGTACAATGCCACTTCAATTAAGTTTTTCTTTGCTTGATTAACAGCTTTTCGTACAGCTGTTGCGACTTCATCAGATTTAGCAATACCCATACCTACCTTGCCCTTACGGTTGCCAATTACTACAGCTGCACGGAAACGCATTCTTCGACCACCTGCTACTACACGAGTAACGCGATCGACTTGAATAACTTGTTCATCATACTCATTACGAGGGCGAGGAGTGCGATTTTGAGGATTCTTTTTCATAAATATCTCTTTCTTTAAAAGGTTAAGCCAGCATCACGTAATCCAGTAGCTAAGGCTTTTACTCTACCGTGATAACGATATCCATTGCGATCAAAAGCAATATGCTGGATTTTTTTTGCTAAGATTTTTTCACCCAATAACTTTCCAACTTCATAAGCTTTTTCGCTCTTAGTGCCTTTTACTTTTTCAGTTAAATCGCTAGAACTTAGTACTACATTATTATTTTCAGCATTTAAAAGCTGTCCGTAAATATATTTAAGACTGCGATAGACTACTAGGCGTGGTAGGTCACTGTTGCTAGTGATCTTGGCCTTGATTCGTTTTCGACGGCTAAGTCGTGAAGAGATTTTATTGTTCATACTAATTATTTAGCTGCTTTTTTACCTTCTTTGCGCACCACATACTCACCCTTAAGGCGAACACCTTTACCCTTATAAGGCTCAGGCTTTTTCATGGCACGAATTGTAGAGGTAGTTCTACCTACTAAACTTTTATCAATGCCACTGACAACTATTTGTGTTTCGCTAGGAACTGTGAAGACTATACCTTCTGGTGCTGGGAATTCAATAGGATGAGAGAAACCTAAGCTTAAGTTTAGGTTTTTGCCCTTCATGCTCACACGATAGCCAACGCCCTGTAATTCCAATTCTTTTTGATAACCATCAACAACACCTTTGATCATATTGCTAAGTTGTGTTCGTATAGTGCCATGTAAAGGTGCTGCGATTTCATCACCTTCGGCAACTTGCACAAATACAGTAGTATCTTTGACCTCCACAGTTACACCTTGAGGAATAATGAGATTTAAAGTGCCTTTTGGACCATTCACAATACAAGTTGAACCTTGTATTTGTACCTGTACTTGCGCGGGGATTGTTAATGGAAGTTTTCCAATGCGTGACATAACAAAAAAATTAGACTTAAATTACCATATTTCACACAATACCTCACCACCTAAACCTTGAGTCTGAGCATCACGATTAGTCATGATTCCTTTGGACGTAGAAATAATTGCTATTCCTAAACCATTCAATACTTTGGGTAGTTGAGTTGTAGGAACATAAATTCTTTGGCCTGGTTTGCTAATTCTTTTGAGGTTCAGGTCGCCATTTCCTTTGATCAGTTTGATACTAATCTGATCAAAGCCATTGTCATCTTTCGTTTTTGAAGCTGACTCAATATATCCTTCCTTGGCGAGTATTTCAGCAACTGAGAAACAAATATTGCTGAAGCGCGCAACGGTTGAGGTCTGTCTCGCCTTACCGGCATTACGTATACGAGTTAGTAGGTCTGCAATTAAATCGCTATGCATAAAAATTTAAATTACCATGAAGATTTACGAACGCCTGCAAGCTCACCTCGGTTAGCCATTTCACGTACACAAATACGACATAGGCCAAATAATCGTAGATAGCCTTTTACTCTACCGCAGTTTTTGCAGCGATTATAGGCACGTACCCAAAGCTTAGGCATTGTACCTTCTTTTCTAGCATTAGCTATACGTCGTTGCATGCGTGCATTTTTTACCAAAAGTGCTCTTCGCGCCATAAAAATTAGTTAGAAGCTTTTTCTTTAAAAGGGAAACCAAAGCTACGCAAAAGCAGCTCAGATTTTTTGGGATCACTGTTTCTGATACCAATAGTGATTTCAAGACCAAAAGGACGATATTCGTCATCGATCTTAATTTCTGGGAACATAGTAGTTTCTTTGAAACCCATGGAGTAATTACCTGCATTGTCAAAGCCATGTACAGAAAGTCCACGGAAGTCTCTTACGCGTGGTAGCGTGATATTGATTAGTTTATTTAAGAAATCATACATACGCTCACCACGTAAAGTAACTTTAATACCATTGGGGGTTCCTTCACGCAATTTAAAGTTTGACACAGATTTCTTTGCTGTGATCACCACAGGTCTTTGACCTGTGATATTAGCAATACTTTTTTCAATATTACTAAAATCTTTAATTTGCTGTTTAGTAAACATACTACCGATACCAACATTTAGCACAATTTTTGTGACTCGAGGTAGAGCCAAGATGTTTTTTTCATCCAATTCCTTCTGCAAGGTTGGGACGACATTTTTAGAATAAATTTGATTCAATTTCATAAACAGAACTTAAGAAAGAATTTCGCCACTTACCTTTGCAAAACGAACCTTTTTCTCACCTTCGAATTTGTAGCCAATACGAGTAGGTTTTTTGGTCTGAGGATCAAGCAACATTACGTTAGAGGCATCAATTGGTCTTTCGGTCTTCATAATCCCACCAGGCACATTTTGGCGAGCTTTGACATGACGAGTAACCAAGTTTACTCCCTCTACTAGTACAGCATTTTCTTTTGGAAAAACTTGCAATACTTTGCCTGTCTTACCTTTGCTCTTACCAGCAATGACTATGATGTTATCATTCTTCTTGATTTTCATATAAGCTTTAAATTAAACAACTTCAGGAGCTAATGAAACAATTTTCATATAGCCTTTATCACGAAGCTCACGAGCTACTGGTCCAAAAATACGAGTACCACGAGGCTCTCCATCACCACCGATAATAACGACAGCATTGTCATCAAAGCGAACATAAGAGCCATCTTGGCGGCGATATTCTTTCTTTGTTCGAACAACTACTGCACGCACCACTTCATGATTTTTTACTGTTCCAGTGGGGAGTGCATTTTTTACTGCACCAATAATCACGTCACCGACACGAGCATAGCGAGCCTTAGTTGAACCAAGCACTTTGATACACATCAATGTGCGAGCGCCGGTATTATCAGCAATATTTACAACCGTTTGTTGTTGAATCATATACTAGAATTTAGGATGCAGATGAAGTTTCAGCCTCAGGTGCAGCAGTTTCGGTTGCTCCAGCCTTAGGTTTCTTAACACGCTTTTTATAATCAAGTAAGAATACTTTCTTAGCTGATGCAGGCTTCTGTACTTTAGTTTCTTTCTTCTTTGTGTCATTACTCTTGGTCAAATCAGAATATTCTTTTTCAGAAATCACACGCCAGCGCTTAAGTTTACTAAGTGGGCGAGTTTCAACAATTGTAACTTCATCACCAAGCTTGATTGAAGCATCTTCATTGTGAGCATAAAACTTAGTGCTCACTTTATATTGCTTCTTATACTTAGGGTGAGCTTTTAAGCTCTCTACCTGTACTACAAGAGTTTTTGCCATTTTTGTGCCGACTACGACACCAGTTTTGAATCTCATACGTTTGGAAGTGAATTAATTACGGTGAGAATTCGACTCACGTAAAGCTTTGCTTTCTTTACAAGACTAGTGTTCTTCTCTGCACCGGTACGAACTGACATACTTAAGCGAAACACATTCTGTTTTGCTTTAGTTAGCTCCTTTTTGAGCTCGGCTGGGGTAAGATTGCGTAGTTCAGCGAGTGTATACATATACTAAGATTTTTCAACAATTTTAAATTTTACGGGTAGCTTGTGGCCAGCTAAAGTGAAAGCTTCTACTGCCAATTCACGAGATACTCCATCGATTTCGAAAAGGATATGTCCAGGTTTTATAATCGCAGCATAAAATTCAACATTACCCTTACCTGAACCCATTGGAACTTCCAATGCTTTTTGGGTAAATGGCTTGTGAGGAAATATTCTTGTCCAGATTTTTCCACCACGTTTGATTGCACGAGTCATCGCTTGGCGTGCTGCTTCAAGCTGACGTGAGGTAATACGACCTCGTGACATACTTTTTAAACCAAATGAACCAAAACTGAGTGTTGTTCCATTGGTTGCGGCACCTGCTAGGGTGTCCTTATGCCATTTGCGATATTTTGTCTTCTTAGGCTGTAACATATGATATTTAGGCCATTTTAGGCCCTGTCATTATAAGTAAAATTGTTGTGTAGTCAACTAGATTATGAGGTCATAGTTTCTTCTTCGGACTTTTTGTTAGCTTTTGACTCGGTGTCTTGGCTAGCAAATATAGCGTCGCGATCAAATACTAGGCCTTTATAAACCCACACTTTGATACCAATGATACCAAAGGTAGTTTCAGTATGGTAAATAGCGTAATCAACATCAGCGCGGAGTGTGTGAAGTGGGATGTTTCCTTCCTTATAACTTTCACGGCGAGCAATGTCCGCTCCATTGAGGCGACCACCAATTGCTACTTTAATACCGAGAGCACCATCTTCAAGTGCTTCTTGAATTGCACCCTTAATTGCACGACGATATGCAACTCGACGCTGAATCTGTTGACCAATTTTTTGTGCTACTAATGCTGCCACAACATTTGCTTTTCTAACCTCAAAGATTTTAACATCAATGGGTTTGTTCATTAATTTTTTCAAATCTTCACGGAGGATTTCGATATTAGCACCACTTTTACCAATAATTACACCTGGCTTTGAGGTATGAAGAGTCACTGAGATACTTTGATTGTTTCTCGAGATATCAATCTTTGCAATACCAGCATCAGTTAGTTTTTTATTCAAATACTTACGTAGTTTGATATCTTCTTGTACTGATTGTTCGTAATCCTTTTTGCGACCACCAAACCAGTTGGAGCTCCAATTGCGAATTACCGTTAGACGAAATGAAAATGGATGAACTTTTTGTCCCATAAATCTAGTGTTATGCTTTCATAGCTAATTCTACTTCAACGTAAGAGGTTCTTTTTAAGATTGGATGCCAGCGTCCTCTTGATACAGGCAGACCGCGTTTTAATACAGGTCCCTTATTTACTACAATTTTGCTTACTACTAAATCTTTGCTAGCCACTTTGAAATTGTTTTCCGCGTTGCTGGCAGCTGACTTAATTACTCTATGCAAAAGGCGAGCGCCTTTCTTGGGAAGAAATTCAAGAAGATTAAGAACATAGTTTACATCTTTCCCTTGTACCATTCCGGTAATCACAAGAAGTTTATAAGGTGAGATTCGAAGATAACGAGAATATGCTTTCATATATCAGTGATTAAACGTTAGCGGCTGTTGCCCCAGGAAGCTTACCACCATGCTTGACGAACTTTCTGGTAGCAGCAAATTCTCCTAATTTATGGCCAACCATTTCTTCAGTAATAAATACTGGTACATGTGTTTTGCCATTATGAACAGCAATGTTGTGACCCACCATATCAGGATGAATGCTGGATGAACGTGCCCATGTTTTAATAAGCTTTTTTTGACCACCCTTATTAAGAGCATCAATTTTCTTTAACAGCTTTGGGTCAACATAAGGACCTTTTTTTGAACTTCTAGACATAGTATTTACTTAACTTTAGCTAAACCGTGCACATCTCGAACGATCCAACGATTTGTACGCTTGTTCCTACGTGTCTTGGTACCAAGAGCTGGTTTGCCCCAAGGTGTTTTAGGATGTGGCATACCAATTGGATTTCTACCTTCACCACCACCATGAGGATGGTCGTTAGGATTCATAGCTTTACCACGAACTGTAGGACGAATACCTTTCCAGCGAGATCTACCCGCTTTCCCAAGATTTACATTTACAAATTCAGCATTGCTCAATGTACCAATAGTTGCCATGCAATCTTTATGAAAAAGACGAATTTCTCCAGATGGCATCTTTACTTGAGCGTATTCGCCTTCAAGTGAAACCAGGCGAGCGCTGCTGCCAGCAGTTCTTACTACTTGGCCACCACGACCAGGATAAATCTCGATATTGAAAATATCGATACCTTCTGGAACATTCTTCAGCATCATACGATTACCTCGCTGTATTGGAGCTTTTGCTGAGGTCAATATTTCAAAACCAACTTTTACCTTGTTTGGCAAAAGGATATAACGTTTGTCACCATCACGATAATGTACCAATGCAATCCGCACATTTCGATTTGGATCATATTCCACAGTCTTGATAACACCAGGAACATTCATTTTTCCAGTAAAATCAATCACACGATACATACGGCGATGACTACCGGCACCACGATGGCGTGTGGTGATACGACCCTGATTATTACGTCCTGCATTCTCTTTAAGACGAACAAGCAAGTTTTTTTGTGGACGTGCTTTAGGTGACAAAGAAGAGTAGTCTTCTTTGTTTCCATGGCGACGAGCTGGAGTTGTAGGTTTATAGCTAATGATTGGCACAAGATTATAGGTTAAATACTTTTAGAATTGCATTTTAGTCAAATCAAGCTTTTCGTCCTTTTTGAGAACTACAATTGCTTTCTTCTTTTCTTTTCTTTTAACACGACCACGGCCAGAAACTTTCTTGGGGAGACGAATAATCTTTATGCTTACAGGTGTAATGCCATAAATTGCTTTAATAGCTCTTGCTACATCAATCTTGTTGGTTTCTTTAGCGACAGAAAAAATATAGTGATTGCTCTCAGATTGAGAAACACTTTTTTCACTGATTACTGGATGAGAAATAACATTATATAGGTGGTTCATACTTATGCTTTAGAAGATTTAGCAGAGGACTTAGGTCCTTTTTTAGCAGCTACTTTTGCTTTTGATGCTTTTTTTGCTGATGGCTCTTTAGTTGGCTTTGCTGATTGTGCTGCCTTAGCAGGCTTTTCTGCTTTGATTGTTTGGCTTTCACTCTTTTGCAAAGCAGCGCTTAGTTCATCATCTGTCATTATTCCCTTAAAGCTATATTCTCCCCATTTCTTTTCAATCATTGGCACAGCGTCCGCTAATACCAAAATATATTCATGTGTAAGTACATCAAGTGTGTTGATGTTATCAAATGTACGGGTAGTGACATTTGGAATATTTCTACTAGAAAGGGTAATGTTTTGATCCTTTGCTGGTAGAACCAATAAGGTTGAGCGATTGACGGGTAACTTGCTGATAATCTCGGCAAAGCTCTTAGTATTAATTGTATCAAGTTTAAGACTATCCATTGCTACAATTCTTTTAGCTTGAGCCTTAGCTGACAAGCTCATTAAAAATGCCTTTACACGAACTTTCTTAGGTAATTCGCGATGGTAGTTTTGTTCGCCTGTAGGACCAAATACACGGCCACCTTTTCTCCAGATTGGACTACGTGTGGTACCAGCACGGGCACTACCACTACCTTTTTGTTTAAATGGCTTGCGACCGCCACCTCGTCTCTCAGCGCGTGTTTTTACCTTCGCTGTACCTTTACGTTCATTAGCCAAGAATATGGTAGATACCAAGTGCAAGAGAGATGGTTTCACCTTTAAGCCAAAAATGTTTTTAGACAGAGATAGGCTCTCAAGTTCTTTACCCTGTGTATTATAAACTGGAATTGTAAGCATATATATATAAATCCGATTACTGCCAAATTTTCACAAAGCTATTGATGCCTCCTGGTAGAGGACCACTAATAGCAAGAATACCCATCTCCTTATCAATCGTCACAATCTGACGATTTTTAAGCGTAACGGTATCAAGACCCATATGTCCTGGAAGATGTCTTCCTTTAGAAACACGACCTGGCCATGTACGTCCACCAAAGCCACCTGGCTCACGATGATCTTCATGACCATGTGAATCTGGATTTGCTTTGAATCCATAGCGTTTTACAACACCTTGGAAACCTTTACCTTTTGATGTTCCAACCACATTCACGGTGTCTCCAGCTTGGAAAATGTCTAAACTAATTTTGCTGGTCTTGTCGAGTCCTTCTATGCTTTCAAAAGCAATCTCGCGAATAAATGCGTAATTGCTATAGCTATTCTTTTTTAACTTATTACGAACTCCAGTACCTAATACTAATGCATTTTTACCTTCAGCTGTCTTAATTTGTAGAATTGTGTTTGGTTCAACTTCTACTAAGGTCACAGCAGTCAATTTCCCATTTGCATTTGGGATTTGGGCCATGCCAATTTTTTTTCCTAATAATCCTTTCATATAAATAATAAGAGCGGTTAAATGAGCATTAAAGAACGATTCTTTATGCTGCTAACATCTTCACTTCAATTTCAACTCCCGCAGGGAGGGTGATGCTACTGAGAGCATCAATAGTCTTTGAAGTGCTTTCTGTAATATCAATAATTCTTTTATGAGTACGAATTTCAAACTGATCACGAGCATTCTTGTGAACAAAAGTCGATTTCAAAACTGTAAATTTCTTGATTCGAGTAGGAAGAGGAATTGGTCCAGCAATAAGCGCACCAGTTCTCTCTGCTGTTTCAATAATTACCTTGGCAGCAGCATCGATTACACGATGATCATATGCCTTTACCTTGATACGAATTTTAGGTTTATTGCTCTGTGCCATAGAATGCTCGATTATCAGCGATTAAATGAATTACTTAGTGATTTTTGCTACTACACCTGCACCAACAGTACGTCCACCTTCACGAATTGCGAAACGCACACCCTCTTCGATAGCGACTGGCACACTTAGTTTTACCTTCATTTGAATGTTGTCACCAGGCATTACCATTTCAACACCAGCTGGCAATTCAATTTCACCGGTTACATCTGTTGTGCGGATGTAAAACTGTGGCTTGTAACCCTTGAAGAAAGGAGTATGACGACCACCCTCATCCTTGCTCAAGATATACACCTCAGCATCAAAGTCTGTGTGTGGCTGGATTGTCCCAGTTTTAGCCAATACTTGACCACGTTCGATATCTTCACGCTCAATACCACGAAGAAGCAACCCTACATTATCTCCCGCCTGACCTTGATCAAGCAATTTCTTAAACATCTCAACACCAGTAACCACAGTCTTGCGAGTATCACGCAAGCCTACAATTTCAACCTCTTCATTTACCTTTACAACACCCTGCTCAATTCTTCCAGTAGCAACAGTTCCACGTCCCTTAATTGAGAACACATCCTCAACTGACATTAGGAAAGGCTTGTCTAGAACACGAACAGGTTCTGGAATATATTGATCCAAGGTTTCAAGCAGCTTCAAAATTGGAGCCGCAGCATCTGCATCAGCTGGAGCGTTAAGTGCCTTAACAGCTGAACCGCGCACGATTGGTGTGTTAGCACCGTCGTATTTATATTTGGTCAAAAGGTCACGAATTTCTACCTCAATTAAATCCAACAACTCAGGATCATCTACTAGATCAACTTTATTTAAGAAGACCACAATATTTTTTACACCAACCTGGCTAGCCAAAAGGATATGCTCACGAGTTTGTGGCATCGGTCCATCAGCAGCAGAAACTACCAAGATAGCACCGTCCATTTGAGCCGCACCAGTAATCATATTTTTTACGTAGTCAGCGTGACCTGGACAGTCAACGTGAGCGTAGTGGCGAGTAGCTGATTCATATTCAACATGGGCTGTAGCAATTGTTACAGTCTTGCTTGAATCACGTTCAATACCACCTTTTGCGATATCTTTGTAATCCTTAGCCTTTCCCCAACCTTGCTTCTCAGCAACTGCTGTTAGAGCAGCGGTAAGGGTGGTTTTTCCGTGGTCAACGTGACCAATTGTACCTACATTTACATGAGGTTTTGTGCGTTGAAATACATCAGCCATAATATTGAAAAATAATGATATTTAAGAGTAAATTTTAATAAACGAAACCTATTGCTTGAAAAAAAGCGTCATGACTTTAACGGAAAAGGTGTTCTTTGTAAAGCACTTTTTTAAATTCGGAATTCGGGGTTCGGAATTTAACTCCAAATCCTGAATTCCGAATTCTACTTTACCTAGGCACCTGACTTTTCTTTAATGATCAAATCAGCAGCATTCTGTGGCACTTTTTCATAAGCGAAAAATTCCATGCTGTAAGCAGAGCGTCCTTGGCTCATTGAGCGTAGATCAGTAGCGTAACCAAACATATTTGCTAGTGGCACCTTTGCCTTAATAACCTTAGCCATGCCTCGGTCTTCCATCGATTCGATACGACCACGGCGTGAATTGAGGTTGCCCATAATGTCTCCCATAAAATCCTCAGGAGTGGTAACTTCAACACTCATGATAGGCTCTAATAAGCATGGGTTTGCTTTCTTACAACCGTCTTTGAATGCCATAGATGCTGCTACTTTGAAGGCAACTTCAGATGAGTCTACATCATGGAATGAACCGTCAAAAACTACTGCTTTTACATCTACCATTGGATAACCAGCAAGTACACCAGTTTTCATAGTCTCGCGCACACCCTTATCAATGGCGGGAATATATTCTTGTGGAATGACGCCTCCTTTAATTTCGCTCTCGAAAGAATATCCCACACCTGGCTCAACTGGTTCGAGACGGAGATACACATGACCATATTGTCCACGACCACCACTTTGCTTGATGTATTTACCTTCTTGTTCAACGCTTTTTTGAATTGTCTCACGATACGCAACTTGAGGTTTACCAACATTCGCCTCCACTTTAAATTCACGCTTCATGCGATCGACAATGATTTCCAAGTGCAATTCTCCCATACCAGCGATTAAAGTTTGACCTGTCTCTTCGTTGCTTGAAACACGGAAAGTTGGATCTTCTTCAGCCAAGCGATTTAGCGCGATACCCATTTTATCTTGATCGGCTTTGGTTTTTGGTTCGATAGCGATTTGAATAACTGGTTCTGGAAACTTAATAGATTCAAGTAGCAATGGATGCTCCGGCTCACAGAGTGTATTTCCAGTAATAGTGTCTTTTAAGCCGATTGCGGCAGCAATATCACCGGCATGTACCTCTTCAACTTCTTGGCGGCTATTAGCGTGCATTTGAACAAGACGACCAATGCGTTCCTTGTTACCAGTAGAGGAATTGAGAATGTAGCTTCCAGATTTCATTACACCAGAATATACACGGAAGAAAATTAATTTACCTACGAAGGGGTCGGTTGCAATTTTGAACGCTAGACCGCAGAATGGTGCATTGTCATCAGGTTTCACTTCTTCTGGTTCATTTGTCTTAGGATTTGTTGCTTTGATAGCGGGCAAGTCGAGAGGACAGGGGAGATAGTCCACTACAGCATCTAGCACTAATTGTACACCCTTGTTTTGTAGCGCTGTACCACAAAGTACAGGATAAAGCTTGCCAGCAATTGTTGCTTTGCGTAGAGCGGCTTTGATTTCCTCTGTGCTTGGTTCTTTTCCTTCAAGGAATTTCTCCATCAAAGCATCATCATGCTCAGATACTTTCTCGATCAAGGTCGCACGAAACTCATTCACCTTGTCTTTAATATCGGCAGGAATTTCAATATCAACAATCTTTTCGCCATGTTGACCCTCAAAAGTAACAGCTTTCATTTGGACAAGATCCACTACTCCCATAAATCCGCCCTCTTTTCCAATTGGGTATTGAACGGCAACTGCATTTTTACTCAAACGAGCATGAATAGAGTTTAAGGTCATGAAGAAATCACCACCGGTTTTATCCATTTTATTGGCAAAAGCAATACGGGGCACATTATATTTATCAGCCTGGCGCCATACTGTTTCTGATTGAGGCTCCACACCCTGTGAGCTGTCAAATACAGCAACACCGCCATCCAATACACGCAATGAACGTTCTACTTCAACTGTAAAATCTACGTGGCCAGGAGTATCAATAAGATTAATGCGTACATCTTTCCATGAACAAGTGGTGGCAGCAGAGGTAATGGTAATACCACGCTCACGCTCCTGTTCCATCCAGTCCATTGTAGCCTCACCTTCATGTACCTCACCAATTTTATATGTTTTTCCAGTGTAGAACAAAATACGCTCTGAGACAGTAGTCTTACCGGCATCAATATGAGCAATAATACCTATGTTACGTAACTTGGCGAGATCAGCCATATACTAAAAATGAATAATAAATAATTACTAATGGAAGTAACCGTAAGACTTTTGTGAGTCCTAAAGCGCGAGCATTCTAAAAGAAAAGCTGGACCTTGGCAATTAGTGTGTTGAATTATGATTTGCTTGGGGAGGGGATGATTTCCTTTTTGTCAGTCTTCTGGGCTTCGGTGATTTTCTTTTTAAATATTCGCCAATATTAATAAAGCTAGCTACATTAGTTAATTCTTCGGCCACAAAGCCGGGGTGGGAGATAACTACAACATTTTTATCGTGTTCTTTGAGGTATGCAAGCAGCGAGTGGAAATCACTATCGCCGGAGAAAAGAATACAAGTGTCATATTGCGACATTGTACGAATGGCATCAATGGCAAGCTCCACATCCATGTTTCCTTTGAAGAAACCATCCTCCGGTGTGAACTCCACAGGTGTATTCTTTTGAGCATCGTTATCTGCATAATCTTTTTCAAGTGCCTTGAGCTTTTGTTTCCCCTTTGGTGTGGTAATAAATTTCAACGGTTTCTTTCTCACTGCAATTCCTGCCTTCTCTAAGGTTTGTAGGTATTCTAATTGTTTTTCATAGCCTTCTTGATAGGCTGTATAGAAAAAACACTTAGTTTGCGGGTCGAAGGTCCTGAAAAATTCTAAGACTTTTTCATAGTCAATTCTGACTCTTAATTTCTTGCTAATAAAAAAGACATTGCTGGAATCAATAAATATACTGAGCCGCCCTTTTAGTACTTGCGTTAAATCTTGTGTTTCTGTCATAGCGAGAATTTTTTAAAAAAGCACCCCACTTATCTAATAGTAGGGTACCTTTTTTTATTTCAATTAAGCAATATAGCTTAGAAATATTTAGCAAAATGAGCAAATGCTTTGTTTGCTTCAGCCATACGATGAGTGTCATCACGCTTTTTGATAGCACCACCCTGATTATTGCTAGCTTCTAGAAGCTCAGCTGCAAGCTTGGTAGCCATATCTGACCCCTTGCGTTCGCGAGCAGCACCGATAATCCAACGAAGTGCCAAAGTCTGACGACGATTAGGTTTTACCTCTACTGGAATTTGATAGTTAGAACCACCAATACGGCGAGCTTTAACTTCGATTACAGGAGCAACTGTTTCGAATGCTGCAGCAAAAACCTCGTCAGGATTCTTTTTTTGCTCTGCAATTGTTGCGAAGGCACGATTGACTATGTCCAGCGCGATCGATTTCTTTCCGCGCATCATAATCATATTGGTAAGTTTCTCTTTGAGAGTGAGTACTCGTTTTTTCATACACTATTACTTAGGACGTTTGTTACCATACTTACTGCGGCCTTGGCGGCGAGCCTCCACACCGGCAGTATCTAATGAACCGCGCACAATGTGATAGCGCACACCAGGAAGATCCTTTACGCGACCACCACGAATAACTACAACAGAGTGTTCCTGCAAGTTATGTCCCTCACCAGGGATATATGCTGTAACTTCAAGACCATTACTGAGTTTTACACGAGCAATTTTACGAATCGCTGAGTTAGGCTTCTTAGGTGTCATTGTGGTTACTTTTGTACATACTCCACGCTTTAGAGGAGCTCCACGCTTCAACGGTACATCAATTTTCTTGAGCACATTGCGAGCAAACTGCAAAGCTGGGGACTTGGATTTTGCCCAAACTTTCTTGCGTGGTTTGCGAATAAGTTGATTAATTGTTGGCATAATATTTGTAAGCTGCGTTAAATTAACTAAAGGTTATGAATTCGTCAAGCTAGACTCGCAATCTCTTCTTCGCTCAATATTGGTTGCTCAATTGAGCGACCTTCATGCTCAGCCTCATATACTTGGCCTGCTTTAATCAAGCGACCAATGATTACGTTTTCTTTCAAACCCTTCAAATTATCTACTTTCTTAGTTACTGCTGCCTCCACAAGCACACGAATTGTCTCCTGGAAAGATGCTGCAGATAACCAACTTTCAGTAGTAAGTGAGGTGCGGATCAGACCGAGCAATAAGCGCTCAAAGCGTGCCGGACGTTTGCCTTCGGCTTCTAGTGCTTTGTTAACTTCATTGATGCGAAGGAAGTTAACAACTTGACCTGGCAGGTAAGTTGAGTCGCCACTGTCGACAACACGAGCTTTAGAGAACATTTGGCGAACAATAATTTCAATGTGTTTATCATTGATAGTTTGTCCTTGAGCAGAGTAGATGCTTTGAACCTCATTAATAATGTACTTTTGAGCAGTAAGAATATCAGTGAGATTGATTAAATCTACTAGATTTAAGTGGCCCTCTGTTAAAGTGCTTCCAGATTTGACCTTAGCACCATCTGCTACTTTCATTGGAATACGTGCTGGAACAATATATTCACGCTTAATTAGTTCAGTGTGGTGAATCTTAATCTTGTTTCCTTCTACTGCTACTTTTCCTCTATTAATTGCACGAATAACATCCTGATTCTTCTGATTCTTAGCGATTATCTCTTTTGGATTTACCATCATGCCATCTTTCACTAAAGGCATGTAACCTTCGATGTCATAAACATCAACACCAAGCTGATCTGCTGTAACAGTGACTGCATTTTGATTGGTTCGTCTTTCAATACTCACAGTACCATCAATTTCAACTAGTACTGCAGGTGTTTTGGGAGTACGTGCCTCAAAGAGTTCTTCTACACGTGGCAAACCTTGAGTAATATCTTTTACTTCAGCTACACCTCCAGAGTGGAATGTGCGCATAGTAAGCTGTGTACCAGGTTCACCGATACTTTGTGCAGCGATAATACCAACTGCTGTGCCTAGGCGTACTGTACGATTATAAGCAAGGTCACGACCATAACAGCGCTGACAAACACCATCGACAGTCTGGCAAGTGATAACTGAACGGATATAGATTGTGTCTATATCCATTTTTTCAATCACTCTTACCAGATTTAAATCGATTTCAGCACCTTCTTCAGCAATGATCTCGCCCGTTTTTGGATCGCTGAGCGGTTTTGCTAAGGTTCGACCAAAGATACGATTGGTGAGCTTTTCACCAGCTTTTTTCGCATCAGCAATTGCAATTGGGTTTAGATCCGTAGTACCACAATCCTCTTCGCGCACAACTACATCTTGTACAGCATCAACCAAACGACGAGTTAGATAACCCGCATTAGCTGTTTTAAGAGCTGTATCGGACTTACCTTTACGTCCACCATGCTGAGCAATAAAGTATTCCAACACTTGGAAGCCTTCCAAGAAGTTTGATTTGATCGGCAATTCAATTGTTTTTCCTGCAGGATTAGCGACGAGACCTTTCATACCTGCAATTTGTGTAATCTGACTCCAGGTACCACGAGCACCAGAGTCAACCAAGGTATAAACAATTCCCTTATGGTCGATAATATCTGCGATCTGCTTAGATACTTCTTCCTTGGTGTTTTTCCAAATCTTCAAGATATTTAAGTATCTTTCTTCATCGGTCAGTAGACCTTTGCGATATTTACGGGTGACTTCAGCTACTAATTCACTTGATTCATCAAGTACAGCTTGTTTTTTGTCAGATACTTGGAAATCATGAACTGCCAAACTGATACCGGACTTTGTTGCAAACTTAAAGCCCACGCGTTTAATTTCATCTACTAATACAGCTGTACGGTCTGGACCGCATTTTTCATAACATTCAGCAATCAGGCCAGCAAGCTCTTTTTTGTTCAGCGTTTTATTCTGGTAACCAAGTTCAGTAGGCAAAAAGCTATTGAAAATCATGCGTCCGATAGTTGTCTCGATAATTTCTCCTTTGACACGCGCTTTTACTTTATCTCTCAAGCCCACATGTTTCAGACGATAGGCGGTAATTGCTTCGTTAATGTCGGTGAATACCATTGCAGATTCCTCACCGCTATCTTGGGTGAGATAATAACAACCTAATACCATATCAAGTGATGGTGGCGTGATTGCTTGACCATCAGACGGTTTTAGTAGGTTCTTCGCAGAAAGCATTATTTCATGGGCCTCAGCCTGAGCATGGACTGAAAGTGGCAAGTGTACTGCCATTTGATCTCCATCGAAGTCGGCATTGAATGCAGAACAAACAAGTGGGTGAAGCTGAATTGCTTTACCCTCAATTAACACTGGTTGGAAAGCTTGAATACCTAAACGGTGAAGTGTAGGTGCACGGTTCAACAATACATAATGTGTTTGTGTGATTTCTTCCAATGCATCCCATACTTCTGAGCGCTCCCACTCCATCAGTTTCTCAGCATTTTTAATGTTATGAGCCTGTCCTTTTTGAATTAATTTGCCAATAATGAATGGCTTGAAAAGTTCTAATGCCATTTTCTTTGGTAGACCACATTGATGCAATTTTAGCTTTGGACCAACTACGATTACAGAGCGGCCAGAATAATCCACACGTTTACCTAAGAGATTTTGACGGAAACGACCTTGTTTTCCTTTGAGCATGTCAGAAAGACTCTTGAGCTGTAAACGAGATGAGCCCGTCTTGGTAACCGCTCTTCCTGCCCGTGCAGAATTGTTGATAAGAGCATCGACAGCTTCCTGTAGCATGCGCTTCTCATTGCGACAAATAACCTCTGGTGCACCAATTTCAAGCAAACGTCGTAAACGATTGTTGCGGTTGATGATGCGACGATACAGATCATTGAGATCAGAGGCAGCATAGCGACCACCATCCAGTGGTACCATAGGACGAATATCTGGTGGAATTACTGGTAATACTGTCATTACCATCCATTCAGGACTTAATCCTGACTTAATAAGATTTCCGACGAGCATTAATCGTTTGCTGATTTTCTTTCTCTTTTGGCCTTGTGCATTTTTCATTTCTTCACGAAGAGCGCGAAGCAATTCCACTAGATCAATATTCTCAATTACATCACGGATTGCTTGTGCACCAATGCCAGCACGAAATACATGACCAAATTTCATTGATAGGTCACGGTATTTCAATTCAGAGACAACAGCGTATTTTTCAATGCTATTCAAATCTTCGCGGGCGCGCTCAAAATTCTCTGTAAGAGACTTCAATTCTTCCGCTTGTTCTTCTTGATACTTTTGGAGCTCTTTAGCTGCTACTTTCTGAACTCGCATTTCATTGCTCTTTTGTTCGTATGTTTCTTGCAAGCGCTTGCTGCGATTGCGATAATCATGTTCGAGCTCTTTCAGAGCAGAAGCTTTTGCTTCCTCATTAACATCTTCAATAATGTAGCTTGCAAAGTAAACTACTTGTTCGAGAGTTTTGATTGAGAGGTTTAATAATAAACCAATACGAGATGGTGTTGATCGTAAAAACCAGATGTGAGTTACTGGTACAGCTAATTTGATGTGTCCCATGCGTTCACGACGAACCGATGAGCGTGTGACTTCAACTCCACAACGATCACATACAATATTCTTGTAGCGAACTTTCTTGTATTTACCACAGTAACATTCCCAGTTTTTAGTGGGACCAAAAATTTTCTCACAGAATAATCCATCACGTTCAGGCTTTTGAGTACGGTAGTTAATTGTTTCTGGCTTTGTGACTTCACCATATGACCAGGAAAGAATTTGCTCTGGTGAAGCGACAGAAACAGCTATCGCGTCAAAATCATGAGGAATATAACTTTTGTCTTGGCGATGAAAGGTTTGTGCCATAAAATATTTATAAGGGATAATAATTCAATATTAAGCGTTGGTACTTGTGTCAGACGCTGTTTCTTGTGCAACCGTTGCAGAGCTTTCTGTTGTTGGGTGCGCTTCAGCTGCTGGTACATGATTTTGTGCTTCATGTTGTCTTTGCAAGAAAGCGTCGACATTTCCACTTAGCAACTCGTTGAAGTTGAAGTCCTCTGAAGGAACCTCACCTTTACCATATAGATCCACATTTAAACCTAAGCTTTGTAACTCTCTTACCAATACATTAAATGATTCTGGGGTTCGAGGTTTCTTGATAGGCTCACCCTTAATAATTGCTTCATAAGCTTTTGATCTACCAACTACATCGTCTGACTTGATAGTAAGCATCTCTTGTAGCGTGTAAGCTGCACCGTACGCTTCCAATGCCCACACTTCCATTTCTCCAAATCTTTGACCTCCATGTTGCGCTTTTCCGCCAAGAGGTTGTTGGGTAACAAGCGAGTATGGTCCAATTGAACGAGCATGGATCTTGTCATCAACCAAATGAGAAAGCTTCATGATATACGTAATACCCACAAGGCTTTCATTGTCGAATGGTTCACCTGTAGTACCATCGAATAATTGTACTTTGCCAGTCTGACTAATGCCAGCCTCTTTTTGCAGGTCACGAATTGTGTCTTCAGTAATACCATTAAGCACTGGTGTTGCCACTTTGAATCCAAGTTGTCTTGCTGCCCAGCCTAGTTCAGCTTCAAGTAATTGACCAATGTTCATACGACTTACTACACCGAGAGGATTAAGTACAATATCAACCGGTGTGCCATCAGCTAGATAAGGCATGTCTTCCACTTTGACAATGCGTGAGATCACACCTTTATTTCCGTGCCGACCTGCTAGCTTGTCACCAACTTGTAAACGTTTAATCTGCGCAACGCTAATTACAACCTGTTTAATCACACCTGTAGGTAACTCATCACCTTTATCGCGTGAAAATACTTTGATTCCTACTACTTTACCTTGACTGCCTCCAGGCATTCTTAAGCTGCTATCTTTTGCTTCACGCGCTTTTTCACCGAAAATAGCACGAAGTAGTCTTTCTTCTGCAGTGAGTTCGGTTTCTCCTTTTGGGGTAAGTTTACCAACTAAAATGTCGCCTTCCTTTACTTCGGCGCCAATACGGATAATGCCATCTTCATCGAGATGCTTTAATTTGTCATCACCAATATTAGGAATATCTCTAGTGATTTCTTCGGGACCAAGTTTGGTATCACGTAGATCTACAGGATAGTCTTCAATATGGATTGATGAATAACAGTCTCTCTTAATAATATTCTCTGAAAGCAAAATAGCGTCTTCGAAATTTCCTCCTTGCCATGGCATGTAGGCTACGAGTAGGTTCATACCTAAAGCGAGCTCACCATGATCTGTGGCAGGACCATCGGCTAGGACCTGACCTTTCTTGACTTTTTGATCCTTTTCAACGATTGGTCTTTGATGAATACAGGTGCCTTGGTTAGATCGAGCAAAAGTGTTTAAATCGTAAGTCACTTTCTTGCCGGCGCCAGTAATCATAGTAATGCGGGTTGCATCTACAAATGAAATCACGCCATCATCCTCGGCAATAATTACTTGTTGTGAGTTGACCGCAGCGAGACCTTCCATGCCGGTGCCCACCACTGGTGCCTCCGGTTTAATTAATGAAACGGCTTGACGTTGCATATTTGAACCCATCAAAGCACGGGCTCCCTCATCATGTTCTACGAATGGAATAAGGGAGGTTGAAACAGATACCACTTGTTTTGGTGCGATATCTACATGGGTTAATTCCTTAATATGATAAAGCGCTGCTTCACCATCTTTACGAGCAGAAACGCGATTTTCAACAAACTCACCGATATCATTCACAGGGATTGTTGCCTGGGCCACTACAAAATCAGTTTCTTCATCTGCATCGTAATATTCTACATCATTAGTTACATATGGACGGACTGGAACTTGTTTTAAATCCTTCAACTTTGCAAGCACAGCTACCTCTTTTTTCCCGATGACTGTACGATCAGGGATTAATTCTTTTTTGCTTTTTGGATCGAAAATAGCTTCACCAATGGTATGACCTAATAAATCCTTTTCTTTGTTCGGTGCAGTTTGTGAAACTTTGCGATATGGCGTTTCAATGAAGCCGTGCTCATTAATTCTGGCATAAGTAGAAAGATGTACTACTAAACCAATATTTGGTCCTTCAGGTGTGGCAATTGGACAAATACGACCATAGTGTGTGCGATGCACATCACGGACATCAAAAGATGCTCGTTCTCGCGTAAGTCCTCCTGGGCCTGTAGCTGACAAGCGACGCTTGTGATCCAATTCAGAGAGTGGATTTGTTTGGTCCATAAATTGTGAAAGCTGTGAGCTTGCAAAGAACTCACGCATAGCAGCAATAATTGGACGAGCATTGATTAATTGTGTTGGCACTACAGTTTCTAGATCTAGAACGGTCATGCGATCTTTACAGATACGTTCAGTGCGGAGCAAACCAACGCGGAATTTGTTTTGCGCTAGTTCACCAATTGGACGCACGCGGCGATTTCCTAAGTGGTCAATATCATCTTCAACTGCATCAGGAGTATTATTCAAGCGAATAATCTCTTTAATAATTGCAATTAAATCCTCAACTTGAAATACACGGTGTTCTTTATCAATCGGAGTATTTACATTGAGGCGCTTGTTGATTTTGTATCGACCTACTCGACCAATGTCATAATGACGATAGTCAAAGAACATTGATTGTAATAGAGACTTAGCATTTTCTGAGGTTGCCAAGTCACCAGGGCGAATACGTTTGTATACAGCTTGCAGACCCTCTTCTTCATTACTGGTAGGATCACGCTCTAAAGTTGCTAAAATAAAGTCAACTTCTGAGTTGCCAACAATGTCTTTGAAAGTATCTAAAATGTCTTTGTCTTTGCTGAATCCAAATGATCTGAGTAATGCTGTTACTGGAACTTTTCTTTTGCGATCTACTTTTACAGTAATAACACCTTTCTTTCCGGTTTCAATTTCTAACCA
The DNA here is from genome assembly GCA_964512325.1 of uncultured Candidatus Peribacteria bacterium. Classification (GTDB taxonomy): domain Bacteria; phylum Patescibacteriota; class Gracilibacteria; order RBG-16-42-10; family RBG-16-42-10; genus JACQZO01. Next base: position 135,441 of record CAZEGN010000001.1, on the reverse strand, counting down.
AGCTCCACGATTAGGGATGATTTTCGCTCCAAAATAGCCCGTATTCTCATCTTTGGTGAAGATTACACCAGGCGAGCGCACAATTTGACTAATTACCACACGCTCTACACCATTAATAATAAATGTGCCGCGTGGAGTCATCATCGGAAGATTTCCCAAAAACACTTCTTGCTCTTTTACTTCTCCAGTTACCTTATTAATAAGTTGCACCTGACAGCGAAGGGGAGCTTCGAACGTAATGTTCTTTGCCTTTGAAGTCTTCTCATCGTACTTCGGTTTATCTAGAGTATGACTTAAGAAATGTAACTCGAGATTCTTGCCTGTGAAATCCTGAATAGGATTAACTTCCTCTAGCAGCTCTTGAATGCCATCTGCAAGAAACCAGTTGTAGGAATTTAGCTGGACTTCAATTAAATTAGGTAGATCCAAAATGTCTGCCTGAGGAGTAAAGTACCTACGTTCAGTAAACTTTTTAACCATAGGGTAATAAAGGGTAATGAAGATAAATAAGCGCGCATTTACAGGCGTGCCTCGGGCTTTGTAGAGAAAACAAAGCAAAATACCGGGAGCCTAACAGAGTTCAAGATGACTATAGTGACACCCTGTTTGCCTGTCAACAGTAATTGCTCCTGATAACAAATATTAACGCAAATTATTGATATAATTAGGAGATAAACACAAAAAACATGTACAAAAATAAAAAGATTTCGATAATGATTTTAGTGTTTGGTATGCTGATTCCAGCGCAGACTTATGCTGCTGGTAGTGATGCGGATCAAGTTGATCTTGTCAATTCTTTAGATTGTGTGGTTACGGCTTACTATCAACCAATTGAAGGACAACAGTCTTATATTAAGGGGAACTTGGCTGCTGATATTGCTTTAAATGGAGACGATACAACAGCAGATGGCACCAAAGTAAAAGTTGGAGTGGTTGCAGCCCCCCCAGAATATCCTTTTGGCACAATTATTGATATTGGTGGGTTTGGTGTAGGAAAAGTACATGACCGTGGTGGCGCAATTAAAGGAAACAGGTTTGATATATGGGTTGGAAAGGGTGATGAGGGATTGGCGCGTGCACTTAACTGGGGAAAGCGTACAACCAGCTGTACTGTTTATTTGCCAGGAAGTGCTATTCCACCTGATGTGCAAGCAAGAATTGGTGATTATAACTTGCCAAATGCTGCCTTGCCATCATCATATTGGGAGCAAAAGTTATCAGGAGGACATAAAAACTTAAGCTTAGGAGAAACTGGCGAAGATGTTTTACTACTACGAAGAATTCTGAAAGAAAATGGATATGATGTCGCTGCCAAAGGAGACTTTGATGCGCTATTAGAGATGGAACTCATTAAGTTTCAAGTCGACAAAAAAATTGTAATTGATCAGAATGCTTATGGTGCTGGTGTGGTAGGACCGCGGACTTGGCAGGCCTTACTAGCGTTACAGGGCTCAACAAAAAAGGAATCGTCAAGTCCAACTGAAGCTATAGAAAAAGTTACCACTGCTCTTGCGAAGCCGGCAGACACTCCCTTGGTAAGCATTGCACTTGATTACGGTGCACAGGGCAGTGAGGTTAGTAAGTTGCAAGAAAATCTGCGTAACTTAGGCTATTTTGATGCACCAACAATTACTGGTTACTTCGGACCTTCCACTAAAGCAGCAATTACTCGTTTTCAATTGGCAGAAGGTTTAATTGAAAATGCTAATGATACTGGTGCTGGTGAGTTTGACGAAGGAACTCGTAATCGCTTGTTAGCTGTATTGCTTGGCAAGAAAACAGCCGCACCGATCCCTGTTGTTGTGCTAAAGAAAGGGGACAAGAGTCCAGAAGTGAGTATTTTACAAGAAAAACTGCAAAAAATTGGAATCTATAAGGGGCCAGTCACAGACTTTTACGGTGAACAAACGATGCAAGCAGTAGCTGCTTTCCAAGAACAGTATAATGTCCAACTAACAAAAGTTGAGAACCAAGGCGTATTTGAAAAGAAAACGGCCACCCGTTTAGACCAAGCTTTGGGAATGGACATTACTATTAGTCAGTCATTTATTCGTTATATCGAGCAGTTTACCCTGATTCAAGGAACCTTAAAGGAGGGGAACTAAACATCAAAGAAAAGAAGACCTTAGCTTAGAGATCTGAGATGAAAAAAGAGCTAGAGCTTTTGCTATCTGCTGAGTGATGGGACTGACTTTTGAAAACGATGTACTGTTTGTCCATTGCTTTCAACAGTTTGTGTGAAATTACTAAGAGGTCTAATCCAGGTAAAATATGGCGCATAGAGACTTTGGTATACCACACTAATTTCTTCATTGCTCTCTATAAATCCTAGAGTGATGATCTGATAATAGCGCTCGGGATGCTTATAGTGGTGGTAAATATCACCTAAATTTACTAATGTTTTTGCCTGGTCTAGCTCTTTCTGTAATATGTTATGGTCTTTCATATCAAGGTAGTTGCTGATTAAAAATCAAGGGCGTGTTGAGAGATAGGAGTTGTATTTTCAACCGAGGGGATTTCGATTTGAATTGGTTGGTTGATTGATTGGAGCTTCAAAGCAAACTCTATTTTTGCTTCATTGCCTTGTACTTGTGGATCTACAAGATAGACTGTAGCACTCATCTGAGTAAGCATATTATTCTCATTTACCCAATAATCTAGACTGATCTGTGGCTTTAACATTGCCAACTCCTGTACAGGTATATCTTCAAATTCAAAGGCGTCAAAATTAGTAAGTGCATCGATATTTAGCGGTACCTGATAATGAAATTCGGTTATCCCGTTATGAGAACTGCTATTGATAAATTGAGAATTTGGAAAAAGATCTTGCAAGGCAGCTGTATTGCTTATGCTGCTTAGTTCGTTGATTGCTAGTGTTGATAGGCCTTTTTCAGTTGCAAACCATATATTCTGTTCTAAGGGAAATTCGCCAAAGAGTTTTTTGCCAAGCACATTTTCAAACTTTATAAAAGTTTGTGTTGATGTAGCTATTATCTGAGCACTACCTTGCACTGAATCCCTGATACTTCCAGCTGAGCCGTTGATATTTATACTCATTTTTTTGGCTCCAGGATTTAGCAAATCGAAACTACCATGTACATGCAGATTTAAGTCCTGACGATCGCGCTCTTTCTCAGTGAAGTAGCCGCTAATGCTTATTTGATAATTGCCACTACAGATTTGTGTTTGTTTATCACAAGCCTGATTGGCTAAGCTAAAGCTGGACCAAGAACTATTCAGACTGGTCTCTGGGGGAAAGTCATTTGTGGTGTAGTCATAATCTGCATAAGCTGACGTATCTTCTTCCAGCAAGTTACAATAAATATAAGCTTCTTTGTAACCCTCAAATTCAACACTGCACCAATCATTATTCCTAGTTAACACATATACCAGATCATCCGCGTGCACCCCTCCGATAATTTTGCCATTCATATTGGGCTTAGCGCGAACATTGGCTGCTTTCGTGACTAGAAAATAATTGTAAACGGTCGTCTCTCCTTCTTGTGCCTCAACGTTGAATTGAGGGGTAAGCAAAAGCACAGCAATGAGGGTGAATATAAAAAGCTTTTTCATAGTGATGATTTTTTTTAATAAAGTAGGTTTTCTTGATGAGATAATCAATGCTTTGTGCTTAAAATTTGCAGCCAAAAAACCTGAGCTTGTTTTTGTAAAGCTAAGTTTTTCAATAAAGTTTGTTGAGCGATGGCATCAGTTTTCGCACTGTAGCTTAATAATATACAGGGACACTGTGCTGATTGTGCAAAGATGTAGCTGTGAAAACGCATGGCGATCATGGCTGTGCTTTTAGCAATCAGTGTAAATGCCTCAAGTGGTGATTGTGGAGAAACAATGGTGACCGGAATGTGAAATCGATCTCCTAACTCTTTCACAAACTCATTCATTAGCTCTCGATCATCAGGCTGCTTTAGCGCAAAAGGGATGAACTGGATTTTTTGGAACTGGTATTGCGTTTGCAAACTGCTTATTTTTTCATAGAGCAACTTTTTAATTTGCAGTGAAGGGATGCGCTGATTAGGTCTGATATTAATTGTTAATGTTGGATCTTTTGTCTTGGATTGGTTTTGAAATAATCCCCAGACAGGATCAGGAACGATTGTGGCTGTGTGCTGTACATTGTGAACGAGTAAGGCTGAATCTTGATCACGAACGGTGATAGTATGAGCGCGCTTTAATATTCCTTTTAGCCAAAAGTGGCTAAAGCTCTTATGTATTGGGCCAATGCCCACCGCCCAAATTAGTATAGGTTTTTTTAAAAGAGCAAAAATCAACACCCTTAGCCACCATATGAAAAGTGGGTTGATCCCTTTCTGCTCAGTTTCATAATCGTGAAAAATGCCCCCTCCTCCTACAATAATGTAGTCACACTCTTGCAACGTACGTATATTCTCTTTCCAAACACCGCTTTGCCACTGTCTGAACAGGCTGCGTAGTCCTGTGGCGATAACTGGCTTGATAGCTGAAAATTGGGGATGCAGTGTAGCTGCTGTCTCAATGTTGTGAGTGAAAAGAGTGATTTCTGCGCTTGGTATAATTTCTTGTAGCATCTTGTGAATGCCATCAGCAATCGCTTCATCGCCAATATTGTCTCGGCCATAACTACCAAATAATGCAAATTTCATAAATGCTATTCATCGAGGAAAAGAGTAAAAGAAGTTCGGGCGGATTGCTAGTATCAATTATAAATTCAAGGTGGTAGATTGTAGTTGTAAAATGGGTGCTGAAATAGATCGCACCTCTCCATAAATTTCTTTTCCTATGTCTATATTAAAAAACAAGTGGTCTAAAGTATTGTTGCTTGGTGTAGCTGTAGTAATGATTGGGCTAATCGCGATAGGAGCTGGTGTCTACTTTTTGCCTCCGCCACAAGTACTAGGAGAAAAGTTAGCTGTTGGTGAAGTGCAAAAAATAGAGGTCACCAGTCCACTACGTATTCCCTTTTCTCGGTTGATGGATAAGCGAAGTGTTGAAAATGCTCTTCGTATTTTGCCCACACATGAAGGTCACGTGAGTTGGGAGGGAAATACGTTAGTGTTTACACCGGCTGGTGGCAGCTGGGGAATGCAAAAAGATTATCAACTGTTTATTGATAGTAGCGCGCAAGATATTTTTCAAAAGAAGCTGACAGAGTCTTTTTACCAAAGATTCGAAATTTCTGGACCGCCTGCAGTTGTTATGAGTTTGCCCAAGGCTATAGTAGAAGACCGCTCTACACCAATTACAGTAGTATTTGATCGGGCAATGATTCCTGCTACATCGATACAGGCCAGAGATAGTCTTATCCCGCCAATAAAAATTACACCAGCGGTGAAAGGTCAATTTAAATGGTTAGGTACAAATACAGTACAGTACCAACCAGAGCAGCTTTTGCCAGCTACAACTTATACTGTGGAGGTGGATAAAAGCATGCAAGATATTTATGGCATTAACTTAGCCAGCAATTTTTCTTGGCAGTTTGATACTGCACATCCTGATATTGTTTATAGTTATCCATCGTCTAATTACAGTAAGGCAGGACCTAATACAGAGGTAATTATTCGTTTTAACCAGGCTGTTGATCAAAGCTCTTTAGAGCAGAATATTGAATGGGAAGTCGCTGAGTCTAATCAGAAGGTTTCTTTTGCGCTACGTCTAGAAGAAGAGGGGACTCAAGCAATTCTGACGCCACAACAGCCATTGGCATATCAGACGAAGTTTATTGTTACCATTAATCAAGGTTTGAAATCAAAAGAAGGACAGTTCTCTTTGCAAAATCCATTTGTCCTGCCTTTTACAACTGTTGGTTTGCCAATCGTGCAGCAGAGCCAACCAGAACAAAATGCAAAAAGTGCTTCTCGATATGGAGTGGCGATTACATTCTCTAATCCAATGAGCTCTGAAAATATTGATCAATTTATTAGAATAGAGCCAGGAGTCTCGAATCAATTTAATGACCTGGCTGAAGTATCAGAAAATCAGAGTTTGAGTATTAGTGGCGATTTTCTTCCTTCCACTCACTATAAAGTAACATTGAGTAAAGATTGGAAAGACCAATATGGGCAAAAAATGCCTTATGACTTTGTATTACAATTTGATACTGCGCCTGTCACACCCGATCTTGCTTTCGTTGGCAGGCAGCGGTTTGGTTTAATAGATGGTTATGGTTCTGAATATCAACAAATGCTACAAGCCATCAATGTGGCAAAAGTTAATTTGTCACTTGCAAAAGTCGATACTGCTCAAGTTTGGGATTTCTTACAGAGCGGAAAGGTGGCGGGAGTTGTCCTAGGTACATGGCAGATTACTTCGCCCAACCCATTGAATGAAGTGGTAGAAATTCCAGTTGATTTAACCAGTCGATTACAAAACTCTGGGGTATATATTATGCAGGCATCTTCAGTGGCCGGTACGCAGCTGAAACTCAGTCAAGCATTTATGGTTAGCAAAACAGCCCTCACTTTTAAAACGTTTCCTAAGGGCGGTCTAGTGTGGGCGACTGACTTGAAATCTGGTTTACCAATTGCTGGAGTTGCGGTTTCTATTCTCTCAGGTCCAAATAAAGTGCTGCTCAGTGGTAATACAGATCAAGATGGTGTCTTTGCTTTTACTTGGCCGGAGGGTTTTACTAAGTCCCCAGATAACTACTATAGTTTGCCTTCCGTCTTGGTGATAGGGGAGTATAATGGAGATCTTGCAATCGCTGGAAACGATTACACTTGGAATCAAGGAATTGAACCGTGGAATTACTATATCAGTCAAAGCTATGCCCCCGAGACAATAAGAGCATTTATTACTACAGATCGGCCTCTTTATCAGCCTGGACAAGAGGTTTTCTTTAAGGGAATTTATCGTCAAGACTTGGATACATACTATCAAGTGCTGAATGCTGGTACAAAAATAAAAACAAATATCATTAATCCTCAGGGCGAGAGTGTTTGGGAGAAAGAGCTGATCGCTGATTCGCATGGCACAATCAGTGAAGCATTTGTATTGCCGGCTGTCGCTCCAGTAGGGACTTATACTCTAACCACTCAAATTGAAAATGAGCACTTTGCCACATCATTTTTGGTTGAGGAATATCAAAAGCCTTTATTTAAGGTGGAGCTTGCCACGGATCAAGATGAATATATTCGAGATGATGAAGTAAAAGTTGCTATTAATGCCAATTATTATTTTGGTGCACCGCTAGCACATGCAAAGTTGAAATACCGGGTATACTCAGCTGATTACTTTTTTGACCGAGGTGCTTGGAGCTATAGTTTCTCTGACAGTATGACAGACTGCTTTTATTGTGATCCGACTGGTGAGTCGGGCAAGGTCTGGCTTGAAAAAACTATCACCACTGATGAACGTGGTCAGGCAACGTTAACCATTCCGGCCACTTTTAACCAACAAAAAGAATCACAGCTAATGAGCATCGAAGTCGGCGTGGAAGATCCAAATACCTTGCAAATGATTTACACGACCAAAGAGGTGATTATTCATAAGGGAGACTTCTACGTAGGCATTGCTAATCAGAATTATGTAGTAAAGCAAAAAGAAAATGCCACTTTCTTGCTTCAATCACTTACAACTTTAGGTAAGCCAAGAGGAAATGTTAGGGGAGAAGTGCAAATGTATAAACGTGAATACAAAACAGTAAAAAAACGAGGCATTGATGGCTTCTTTTATTATGATACTTCATTTAATGATACCTTGGTAAAAATATCGTCCTTTGCAACAAATAATGAAGGCAAGGGCCAGATTGTATTTGCCCTACCAGAGGGGGGACAATATCACGTCGTGGTCCGTACTATTGATAGTAAAGGACATGTCATTACATCAGCTACCGACATCTGGGCAAGTAGTGAGTCATATATCAGTTGGGGTAGAGATAATAATGATCGCTTGGAAATCATTCCCGATCGTGAAGAGTACAAAGTTGGTGACACCGCTAAGCTACTAGTGAAGTCACCATATGAAGGAGTGAAGGGATTACTTACCATCGAAAGAAGCGGCATCTTAGAAAAAAAAGTGATAGATATAACAACAACTGCTACCACTATAGATGTGCCGCTTAAAGCTGAGTACTTGCCTAATGTTTTTGTATCGCTCACCTTGGTCAAGGGGTATGGAAAAGACAATATTCCTGGTTTTAAACTGGGATATATAAACCTCAGACTCAACAATGAATCACGTAAACTCGCTGTGAGTTTAATGCCTGATAAAAAAGCTTATGAACCTGGCAACATTGTCAGTGTCGATATGTTAGTTAGGGACGCATCAAATCAACCGGTAAGCGGTGACTTTGCTGTGGCTGTGGTTGACCAGGGATTATTAGCCTTAACTGGTGGGCGTGATGTTGATTTGTTAGAAAGATTCTTTGGCCAGCGTTCATTAGCAGTTACTACTTATGAGAGTTTAGTAAACTTAATTCAAAGAATTGATGTGAAAAAAACTGGCGGTACAAAAGGAGGTGGCGGAAGTGATGCCTTAGCAAAGCGAAAGAACTTCAAAGATACTGCCTACTTCAATCCTCATATCGTAACCGATCACGATGGAAAGGCTACTATAAAATTCACACTGCCTGACAATACTACGACTTGGCAGGTATGGGTATTTGGAGCTACCGATAAGACTGATGTTGGCAGTGCCACTATTCAGGTGGTAGCACAGAAAAGTATTTTTGTTGATCCAATCTTGCCGCGGTTTTTGACCAATGAAGATCGCGTACGAATCGGGGCTGTTATCCATAATCAAACTAGTACACCAGTCGATACTACGATTTCTCTCAACGCTGAACATGTTACTATAGAAAGTAGTAAACAAAATATACATATTGGAAGTCAATCACAGCAGACAGTGTATTGGGATACGAAAGTAAATTCTTCGGCAACCGGAGCAACATTTACTTACAGTTTACAGAATGAAAAGGGCAGTGATATTTTAGAAAAAAGCATTCCTGTTGTTCCTTGGGTCAGCAAGGAGACTACAACTTTTGGGGGCATACTAGAAAGTAATACGGCGCTTGAACAGTTAATAATACCAGTTGGAGTGATTAGTGACACTGTACAAGCTGGTCTGCATATCACTAGCAATTTGCTTGACACGACCAGGGCTTTTTATGAGGGTATTGATGCAAACACTTATGAATCTGCTGATGTGTTGGCAGCAAAATTAATTGCACTGAGTCTTAATCACAATCTTTCAGTGCAGCAGAAAAATGAACAGTCTAGTCTCGTCCTGCAAAAACTTTATACATACGCTCAAAATGATGGGGGATTTACTTATTATCCAGGTAATAACGAGAGTTCGCCCTTTTTATCAGCACAAGTCACACTTGCATTCCATATTGCCGTGACAAATGGTTTGCATGTGGACGATTGGATTTTGAATCGAGCTAAGGAATTTGTAACACAGTATTTCTATCAGGCGCCAACAGAGATAAGTTCTGAGGTTCAAGCCTCATTTACCGCTGAGGGGCGGGTAAGTGCTCAAAGGCAGCTAGCAAGTGTGCTAACTGATAAGGCTTTTATTGCCTATGTCCTTACACTTTCTGATGACACGAGCATAAGCACTCAGGGCTTGTTTGATCGCTACCAGGAACTACCTCTAATTGGTCAAGGCTACCTAACTTTGGCACTTCAAAATCAGAAACGAGATCAACAAGCTCAAGTAATTATTGCCGCTATCAAAAACAAGTTGATTAAGAGTGGCAACTTAGCTCACTTTGAAGAAAGCTCTGAGTTAGCTGAGTCAATGAGTAAGGTCCATTTAAATAGTGTCCTACTAAATGTGTTTATGCAGGAAAAAATAGCGAGCAATTTACAGATTATCCATGATCTTGTGCGGTATATTGTCATTGCGCGTACGGCACAGGAATATAATGATGGCTATGGAGATAGCAACTATATATGGGCGGTAAATCAATGGCTAAAAAACCGTACAACTCAAGAAAACACCACCTGGTCTATATGGGTAAATGAAACTCCTGTTGTCACATCGACTCAAGTGGCTGATATTGATATTTCTTCTTTTCTAACAAAAGAAAATCTAGCAAGTAATACCATTGTCATTCAGAAATCTTCGCCAGGGCCTCTTTATTATTGGGGTTATATGTCTTATGAGGTAAGAGGTGAAAATGCTCAGCCAAGGACTGAGGGATTAAGTATATATCGTGAATATTATGATCTGGCTGACAAAGGACATTTGTATCCGTTAACCACCTTTAACCGAGGTCAGGACGTGCAAGTCAAACTTACAGTGATTGTGCCGGCTGATCAAAACTTTGCAGTGATTGAGGATAATTTGCCTGCTGGTCTTACCGCACAAAATTTTGTCTTTGCCACTGCGTCATCATGGCAAGAGCACTTGTTAGATGAAATCAACAATTTGAAAATTGATCGCCAAAGTATCAAAACACAGCTTGGACCGTTAAATTGGGACTATCAAGAAATTAGAGATAACCGGGTCATAACGTATGCCCATAATCTACCGAGGGGAGTTTATACGGTATCGTACTTAGCGAAAGCTGGAATACAGGGAGCATATAAAGTGAAACCCGCCCGTATCTTTTTACAGCGAGCGCCTGATATGTTTGGGACAACTGCAGTAGAGAATGTGATTGTAAAATAGGCTTAATCTTCTTGATCGACCATTACTTCTGAGCCATAAGGGCCTTTCTTGACTAATAAGCGGTCGGGGAAGGTCTCTTTTAATGAATCGACATGAGTAATAATAATGATGAGTTTGAAATACCTTTCTAGCTTGTGGATGATTTGCATAACATGATCTTTGCCACTTTCGTCTTGAGATCCGAAGCCCTCATCGATTACTAAAAAATCAATCTTTCCATTGCTGCGTTCAGTTAATAACTTAGTTAGTGCTAAGCGGAGCGCAATATCAATTCTAAATGCTTCACCTCCACTAAATAGTTCATAGGCTCTAGTACCGAATGTGTCACCAATAAGAATATCTAGTGTCTCAATTTGATTGTCCTTATCAGTTTTACTGGTTCGACTGAGACTGAAACGAACTGACATTGTATTATCTGAAAGAAAGCTCAATATATCATTTGCGTATTGCTCTAAACGGGGGATTGCTTCTTCAATAATCATGGTTGGTATGCCTCTGTAGCTAAGAGCCTCTGCTAAAACTGTCAATGTTTCACGATTTTTAAGTAGTTCTTGGTCTTGTTGTTCTTGCGTGGTAAGAGTGTCTTCAATACGCTCACAATCTTTTTTGAGATGTGCAAGCTGGGTCTGTCTTTGCTTGATTTCTTCCTGTTGCTCTTCTAGAAGCTTGAGCCTTTCTTGGCTTTTGGTTAATGCTGTTTCCTCATTACCTGGGGGGCTTAACTCTGCTTGAATAGCTTGAATTTGATGCTGAATATGTGTCTGTTCTTCATATTCAGCTTGTACATTCAATTCTAGTAGCTCGATTTCCTTTTCTAAGCTTTTTATCGTTAAAGCTAACTCTTGGTGTTTACGATATAACGCATCCTGCTTTTGTAGCTTATTAACTTGTTCCTTTGTTGTATCAAACTGGGATAAATTCAAAGATAGTGCAGTCACTTGAGCTTTGTGATCGTGAAGTGATTGCTCGAGCGAATCATGTTGACTTTTATAAGTTTCAGCTTCTTGTTGTAATCTTAAATGAAGATTTTGTAGCTGTGTAATAAGTATTGTGCCTTCAGCTGCTTTATTTATTTCGGCAAGCCTTGCCCGCTGTTGCTCAAGCTCTGTCTGAGTTGTTTTTTTGTTGGCTTCTACGATCTCTTTTTGTTGTTTTATGTCATTATAATGCGCTAACAGTTGGGCCCGTTCAGTCTCATACTTTTCTGCTATTTCTCTTTTATGGTTATCATCGATTGCCTGCTCGCACAGAGGACAATTGTGATCTAATTGCTCAAGTTTTTGTTTTTTTTCCTTAATCGCATTACCGCTGCTGACGGTGGCGTTGAGCTCAAAGTCTAATGTAGCAATTTTCTCACTGTAGCTTATAAGTTTTTGATTGGTTTCCTCAATTGTCTTTTGCAAATTAGTTTGTAACTCAGAAATGTTGTGGTCAGGTATTGCTTGTGCTGCTAACACGGCTGGCAGGCTCTCTAGGCGTGTTAGCTCTTTTTGTAGAATTGCCGTACTGTTTGAATATTGGCTAGTTAGTTGAGCCAGCTGTTTTTCTAAAAACACAATAGTTTGATTGATGGCCTCTTTTTGTGCTAAGTCTTTCTGTAACTTTTCCAATTCATTTGTTAAATGTTGCAGTAAATCGTGATCTATTGGCTTCACATCAGTACCATTGCTTTGAGCGTTGTTCTTTTGAATTGTTAATTGGTCAAGCTTTTTCTGGGTTTGTTGTAACTTTTTATTTGTTTGCTCAAAAGAGCTCTGTAAAAGTTTTATTCTTTCAGCTTTTTCTTTCTGGCTTTGAATACTATCTGCCTGTTTCTTAATTTCTGCTTGAGTTTCCTCAATCAGCTTTTCTAATTGGCCAACATTATTGTCACTGAGTTCTTTTTCTAAAGCTGCTATTTCACTCTGTAGGCGGTTTTTTTCAGACAGCAAATACTCTCGTTGCCCCTGGGTGGCAAGCAAACTGCTTTCAATCTCTTTCAGTTCCAATTTGGTTTCTTCATGCCACCGCTGATATTGATCCAGGTGTAAAATTGAAGATAGTAGTTCCTTTCTTTTACTAGGAGATTTGTGGGTGAATTCTGCCGCATCTCCCTGGCGCAAAAACGCTGAACTAACCAATAATTCATAGTCGACTCCGATCAGTTCGTTTACTCTCTCCTGCGTCTTGCTGATCGTGGCATCTGTTAGAACAGTTATCGGTTCAGTCAGGCTCTGTAGCTCTAATACTGATACAAATCCTTTGCCTTTTTTGCTGCGTTTACGAATGATGCGGTAGTTGTAGGAGTTGATTTGAAAATCTAAACGAACCTCCATATCACTGCTACCACTATGCATTACATCAGTATCACTGCCAAAACGTGTTTTTCCCCATAGTGTCCATAAAATGGCATCAAGAATAGAACTCTTACCTGCGCCATTTGCTCCGATGAGCAATACAGTTTGATATGGTGTGAAGTCGATTTCAGTACCTTGTGCGCCGTAGCTGAGAAAGTTTTTGAGATAAAGACGTTGAGGATGCATGAAAAGCTATTGCATTAACTGCTCAAGCACCATATATGCAATGTTATTTCTTTCTTGCACTTTTTGCTTTTCATCGCCAAATTGAATGGTGATATGGCTGCCTGGTGATATGTGTGCAGGAAGATGGCTTATTGGCCAAGAAACTATTTCACCAGTTTGTTCTAATTTTAGCACAGCCTGTCCATTCGTAATGCTTTCTACGCTAGCTGAAGTCAAATATTGTGAGACGGCTTGATCCACATGAGAGACTAACATGATTAGAATTTATTTATAGTCTTCATTGTATCATGCCTTCTAGGTAAGCCCAGATAACAGTTTTACAAGCTCTTTACAAGTGTGAGCTGCTATCGTTTAATCATGCTCATTTGATCTGGCATGTAAGGTCTAAGTACTTCAGGAACTGTGATATTCCCATTTTTATCTTGATAGTTTTCCATGATGGCAACAAGTGTTCTGCCTAATGCACAGGCTGTACCGTTGAGAGTGTGTACCAACTGGTTTTTGCCTTGATCATCTTTATGTCGAATGTTCAAGCGGCGAGATTGATAATCAGTGGTATTTGAAGAGCTAGTCAACTCGCGATAACGCTTTTGTCCAGGTAACCATACTTCAGTGTCATACTTTTTGGCAGCAGGGAAGCCTAAGTCGCCGCTACATACATTGATAACTTGATAGTGAAAGCCAAGCTCAGTCAAAATTTCTTCTTCAATAGCTAAAATATAGTCATGTTCTTGCCATGAATTTTCAGGTCTGCAGAAAATCACCATTTCAAGTTTATCAAACTGATGCCCACGAATAATGCCCTTAGTGTCTTTACCATATGTGCCTGCTTCCCGGCGAAAACAAGGAGAAAAACCAAAGTAACGTTTAGGGCTTGTTACGTCAATGATTTCATCCATATGGTAACTGACCAGTGGTACTTCTGATGTACCAATGAGAAATAAGTTGTCTTCATCAGGATTGACTGTGTAGATTTCATTTTTTTCAGCAGGGAAAAAACCTGTGCCATACATGGCTTGTTCCTTCACCATAAAGGGAGGGATCATGGGACAAAAGCCTTTTTGATAAAGTTTCCTAGTCACAAATTGCAATAAGGCAAATTCTAATAATACAAGCTCATTCTTTAAGTACCAAAAGCGCGCTCCTGAGAGGCGAGCGCCTCGTTCCATGTCAATGAGGTCTAGCCTTTCTGCTAATTCGAAGTGTTCTTTGGGGACAAATTCAAACTGGGGTTTGGGATTTACCATCCGTTCCACTTTGTTTTCACTGTCATCTTTTCCCACAGCGGTGCTTTCGTGGTTGAGATTAGGAAGCTGACATAGCAGGCTGTCTAAGGCATTTTTTAGTGTTTGGACTTGAGCTTCTTTTTCTTTAATAGTTTCACTTAATCGTTTAAGATCTTCTAACTCAGCTGGGGTTGGTTTTGTCTTGGGCTTTTGATTCCTTTGACTACGCAGGGTCTCAACCTCAGTTAGTAATGCTCGATAAGCACTATCTTGTGCTAAAATTGAATCAATATCAACTGAAACATTGCGTGTGGCATTATTTGCTTTTACAACTTCTGGATTAGTGCGTAAAAAATTAATATCAATCATAACTGTGATGACAAATTACAAATAGCATATATAGGGTAGAGTCATTCTCTTACTATTTCAAGCAAAACAGGCTCGATATCTTTTTAAGAGAGCCATTTGTACGTTTTTTGCTAGTCTTCTCTGGGCGAGCATGGTATTTTGCTCCCGTTCGTTATTATGTTGATTACATGCGTAAATATCATATTACTACCTTCGGTTGCCAAATGAATGTGTCTGATTCAGAACGAGTTGCTTCTGTCTTGGAAAGTTTAAACTTTTCACAAGCGGCGAGCGAGGCTGAAGCTGACGTTTTGATTTATAATACTTGCTCAGTACGCCAAAAATCAGAGAATAGAATTCTGGGGAGTCGGGATAAATGGCGAGAATTGAAAGAGAAAAATCCTAATTTAGTAATAGCTGTTACTGGCTGTATGGTTGCGCATAAAGGATACAACTTTAAGCGTAAGCTGCCGGAAGTAGATATCACTTTTGATATTCAGGAATTACCTAAATTGCCTGCCCAGTTAGCAGAGCTCATGGGGGTTGACTTAAAACAGGCTGAGTACGAGGACTATCTGAATGTCATTCCTAAAACCAAAAATGCATTTCAAGTGTATGTGCCTATTATGACAGGATGTAATAACTTTTGTAGCTTTTGCATTGTTCCATTTACCCGTGGCCGTGAACGTAGTAGGCCTGTAAAAGACATTGTTCGTGAAATTTCTGCTTTCGCAGAGAAAGGGGCGAAAGAGGTCACTTTGTTGGGACAAAATGTGAATAGTTTTCGGGGAATAAAAGAGGATGGCAAACAGGCGAGTTTTGCATACTTGTTACACAAGGTCGCTGAAATTCCTGGTATAGAGCGTATTTTTTATACTTCCCCACATCCAAAGGACATGAAGGATGATGTAATAGAGGCACATGCTACTATTCCCAAGCTTTGTCCTACCATTCATTTGCCAGTGCAATCTGGGTCGTCTGCTGTGCTGCGTCGCATGAATCGATTCTATACGAAAGAGAGTTTTTTGGACTTAGTTAAAAAGTTTCGAGAGGCGGTGCCTCAGATTACAATCAGTACAGATATTATTGTAGGTTTTTGTGGTGAGACAGAGGAGGAGTTTCAAGATACTCTAGACCTATATCGTCAGGCAAAATTTGATTTGGTTTTTATTGGTATGTATTCACCGAGACCTCACTCGTTGGCCTATAAAATGCAGGATGATGTTCCGGCGGAGGTAAAGAAAGATCGTTTTAACAAGTTGCATGCTCTCCAGGAAGCAATTGCTGAAGAGAATAATCAAAAGTATTTAGATACTGTGCTCCATGTTTTGGTGGATAAGATTAAAAATGGTGTTGCTTCAGGTCGAGCTGAGAACTTTAAATATACTGAGCTGCCTGCAGAAGGAGTTAGTCTTGGTGATATTGTGTCTGTAAAGATTAAAGAAGCGCTCACATGGGTACTACGCGGCGAGAAGGTGTCTTAGCACAAGCAAAACTCCTTATAGGAGAGCAGTTAAAGTGCCACCCCCAATCTTTGATTGTGGTTTTGGGACCAACTGCTTCTGGGAAAACTGCTCTTTCACTGAACTTGGCTCTTGAATTTGCTGGCGAAATCATTTCGGCTGACTCGCGTTTGGTATATCGGCATATGAATATTGGTACCGCAAAACCATCAAACAAAGAAAGAGAAGTGGTTACACATCACCTGATCGACATTGTGTCGCCAGACCAAATGTTCACCCTTGCTGACTACCAATCCTTAGCATTTGCTGCTATTGAGCAGGTTTTTACTGATAAACATACGCCCTTTCTGGTAGGAGGAACCATGTTATATATTGATAGCATTGTTTATAATTATGAATTGCCTTCTGGTGGTAAAGAAAGCAATCAAGTGGTGCGCGCTATGTCTTTACCTCAGTTGCAATCTCTACTTTTAACACTAAATCCCGACGCACCTCGGTTTTTGGATTGGCAGAATCCTGTCCGTTTAATGCGTGCACTAGAGTTTTATTACCAAACTAGCAACTGGATTTGGGAAAAACAAAATAGAGGCAGATGCAAATACCCGTATCTGTTGTTAGGACTTAGTGTTCCTAAGGAGTTGCTACAACAGAGAATTGCCACACGCGTAGAGCAACAGCTAAAACAAGGCTTAGTCGCTGAGGTCGAACAAATACTGACAAACTATCCGCAGAGCAAGATTGCTATCACAGGAATTGGCTACAGACAGGTTAAGTCATACTTAGATGGATTGTGCTCGTATGAAGACATGAAACACCAGATCATCAAAGACACTTGTACATACGCTAAACGGCAGATGACCTGGTGGCGTAGAAACAAAGAGATTAACTGGCTAGAAGCTGATTGATCTTGCTCTCAAGTGTCGCTGGTTGTTGCAATCCTAACAACGTATCTACCATTTGACCATTTTTAAAGAAAACTAGGGTAGGAATGCTAGAGATGCCAAACTTTTCAGCCGTTACAGGAGCTTCATCTACGTCTACTTTAACGACTTTAAAATTGTCTTTAAATTTGTCAGCTAATGCCTCGACGATCGGGCCCTGTCTTTTGCATGGACCACACCATAGAGCATGAAAGTCTACTAATATAACTCCTTTTGATTGTTCAATTTCCTGGGCGAATGTCTGATCATTTAAATCAATAATCATATACACTTTAGGGTTAATGGCCATACTATTATACACTACTGCCTAGGACTGAAAAGCATGCTATCATTAATATGTATTAACTATTAGTTCAGTATGAACGAAATATCAAAAAAAGCTAAATTGCTTCTGCCGGTAGCTTTAAGCTTAGTGTTAGTTGCGTGTGGAACACCACCAGTACCACCAACGGTCGTTGTGCCATCACCATTAGGAAATCCATTAGCTGGCTTGCCTACTAATTTGCCAGCAAATGAGCTAAATGCAGCAATGCAAGGATTGAATGCTTTGGGCCAACTGGGGCAATCAATAGATGCAAATGGTCAAATGCAAAATGCGCAGGCACTGAACAACTTTGCTAACACATTGAATCAAATTGAACAACAACAAGCGGCGCAGTCTTATCAAATGGTTGATCCTGTTGATATGCCAGAAGGAACTCCAGATATAGTAAAACAGTTTAATTATACTAATGGTAAGCTGGTAGGAGCATCAATTGAGAATAGCGAGCCTTTAGATATTCGTCTTACATACAACACTTTAGACCCTGTAACTACAGTGACGAGCTACTATCGTCAGCTTATAAAAAACCCTTTGCCCACAGGTTGGAAAGTGAAAAGTCAAATGGGAGGAGCTGAAAGTGGGTATGTTGAATTACAAAAGCTAGAGGGCTCAAGTGATGATCGAATGAAAATAGACTTCTCCAAAGAAGGAGGGCTGACTGAGGTGAAAGTTCGTTATTACAATTATTCAAGATAGGGGGCAAGTGTGGATTATAAATTATAGATTGTAAATTGGAGGAGAGCGTATAAGCGCATCTCCTCTTTTGGGTCTGCCCCCTGATTCTTAAATTTATAATCTATGACTCATCTTCGCTCTCTTATACAATCCATAAAAATGTCTGTTCCAGACCAAAGTAGTCAATGCAACACACATGATAGTTGCTATAAAGCGCACAATTGAAAGTGTTGTTACGTAAAAAGAGGAATAGGGGAGTAAAAAGTGGCTCACAATCAGTCCTAATAAGAATGGAACAAGCCATAGGAATAAAATACTGCCACTACTAAATACAAGCACATGCAGTAAAAGTTTGGTGTAAGAGTTTTCCGTTAGTGCAAAGGATAAGGCCAAAGGATGTTTATTTTTGTCTTCGAATAAAATGTAAAGACTAAATAAAGAGCGGGGAGCATAAATGATACAGAGCAACAAAGATAAGCAAAGTGATAAAAAGATCACGTGGTAGCCAAACAAGGTTGAGCTAAAAAAAGATAGGCCTGTATTCATAGTTACAACAGGAACTAGAAAAACCCAATGTTGTCCTAAAAACCATAGTGGTAAGGCAACAATGATCCAAATAAAAAAGCTGGTGATTTGGAGACTCAGCACATTGTTTTGCGTGAAATTGAGTATAATCCCACCCAGCAAGCAAAACAAAAGGGGGTAAAAGCTCATTTTCATAATTAAGCTTCTCCACATGGCCCACACTGCAGACATTAACCTCCAAACTTGTTTAGACATGAGACGTGACAGCTAAATCATGCTGTAGTGTACCTAAACCTCTATATTAGTAAATTATTGACGTTCTGCTGCTTTCTTTTGCTCAAGTGTATCGATTAACGCCACATGAGGCTGATGAGATATCCCCTCAGTAAGGGCGATCAGATTTTCATACAGTCTGTCTAAGTGCTGTATAGAAAGTTCATGCCAGGGTGGAATATCAGTAGCAATCTCAAACTTCTCTTTTAGTATTTCTGCTAATCTGCCCAATGATGATGTTGTGTGTCCGCTGTCGTGGCTTCTGCGGATAATTAAGATGGTGGTTTTTAAGAAATTGGCTACTAACTTATGCACTTCAATGGCCAGCAATGTACCACCTATCTCTGGCGCTTTATTAGAACTGTATATCTGTTCACCTTTTTTTCGAGAGTCTTTACGATGGCTCTGCTCTCTAATAAAGGTTTGCATGAGCAGTTCAACTAGTTTGAGCAAAGAATCTAGCGTGCTCAGAGTATGCTCAAATTGCTGCTTTAATAACGACTTTGTAGGTGTGTCTGGTGAAGTTAATATTTCCTTTAATGCTGATCGGGCGGTGTTTACGCCAAGCACTAGTCGTACAAGCATCGTAAACTCTAATCTAATCATTGCTAATCTTTGCTCGATCTCTTCTTCTGAAATTGATGGCGCCTGCTTTATTTCTGCGGCTGCGGGCTTATCAAGATTTAAGGCCACAAAAGCTCTTTGTCTTTGTGGGGTAGATAATGCGGCTTGCAATGCATTCCTAATGCGCGCTGGAGTGATTTCGTCGGCAAGAACGTCTGCTTCTATGTCTGCATAATCAATTAATGCTCTTGCATTGGTGTGGAGATAACTGGCCAGTTGATGCGAATATGGTCCTAATTGTAGTACTGGTGCTCTGGTAGCGCGTATTTTATATGATCTCGCCATGATAGTTGATAAATTTCAATTAGATGTTAAAATACAATCAATGCTTGCAATTGGCAAGGTGTGTGTGTTAAGGTGTAAACGAAGTTAATTATCTAAATGGCTATGAATCGTTTTGCAGAAATCGATACTACACGTGAAGAGCTGACTGATTATCTCGTTTTGGCTGGTACTCCTGAAGTATTAGATCTCACAGGTCAAGAAGGACAGGAAAGAGCAAAATATCGCGCTCGTCTTAGAGGTTTAGCTGTACCATTGAGTGATCAAAATCCTAATTCAGGTAGCAGACCTGGCACAACTCACCGCGCTGCCTAAGCCGTGTCTTCTATAGCTATCAAAAGCAGTTGAACAGTCTGTTCAACTGCTTTTTTATTTTCCCCCTTATCCTTCTCCTCATCCTTCGAGCACCTCAAAAAAGCCATATAATAAACTGAGTGTTCTCAAAACTAACAGCAAGCAAATATATTTCGTGCTCGTGGTGTCCCCTAGTAGACGCATTCAGGAACGGCAAAATTAAGCTTAACTTAAGTCTGCAATTGCTTCAAGGTATGGTTAAGAGTTTCGATGCTATTCTAACATGAGTCTAAGAATGCAAATTGCAATGTACTCTTAATTAGCCTCTTTGCACTATATTTCTAATAGTCAAATTCTCCCTCATCAGGATAATTCTCTTCTACATACTCCTGGCAGCCTTCATTGAAAGAATCTGAATTCCCGTCACAGTCATATATGTTACTAATGTCATTATCTTCAGCCCAGTTGTAACCTGCCTCATGACCGCTACAGTTGAAAGTACAATAGTCATCACTACTCGAATTACTATCATTCTCTGAGCTCCAATATAGGGATAAGTAACTTGTATTTTGATTGCCCATCTTATCCATCGCACGTACTTCATATTTGTTTTCACCTGGTTTTACATATAAGGCAATACGTTGGCTAATACTGCCGTCAGCCTTTAGGGTAATGTCTTTTCCATTTATTTTGAGTGACTTGATGTTTTTGTATCGGCCTAGAATTGGTGCCCATAGTGTCCCATATAACGGACCTCTCAATTCTCCATTGAACCACACACAAGCAAATTCTGTCTGCGCGCTGCAAGAGTATTGAGAATTAGTATCTAGCATTGGAGGTGTCCCATCAACAGTGATCATAGCAGTCGCCAAGGGAAGAGACTCATTACCTGCTCCATCTCTTAGAACAAAAGCGATGGAGTTCTCCCCCTCATACAGATTCATATCATTTTCAAATACACCGTTGGTATTTGCACTTACTGTATCAATCGTATGATCATTGCTTTTAATAGCTAAAGTTACATCCTTCTCTATACTGCTAGCCTCCAGTGCAAGTGAAACGTAAACAGTATTACTGTTGGTTTCTTTAGGTAGGGAAGAAAGCTTTTTTAGGGTACCGGTAGGAGCAGTATGATCGTATGTAATGTTACCTAATGAGAGTAATGGACTCTCTAGCACGTAACCCCATTGATGGAGCTGTTGGTGCGCTTGAATAGTATAATTCCCTTCTTTTTTTAAATTCAGTGTGAGATTACCGATACTAGTTGTTATTGGTTCTCTGATCATCTCCTTATTATCTACACGTACAATAACTTCGCCATCAGGTACAACTGCTGAAAAAGCGAGGGTGATATTAGCATTACTAGTATTGTGTGGACCGTTAATAAATGCATTGAACCCTGTTTGGGATAGCACCTTTTGTTTCACATCTTGGAACTTTGTGTACTGATTAATACCGTAGAAAAAGGCAAGAAGTATGACGATTGCTATAGTAGAAGTAATAGCAGCAACTTTTATTTCATCTTTTGTAATCATAAAGTGTTCTTTGTAAAACTATAACCATTCAGCAACTCCACCATGATGCGAACAAGTGCCTCTTCGGCTAGCGCTGTAACTAATGCTCAAGTCGCTACAAATAGCCGAAGCACTCGATGGTGCGTACAAAATGTTCTTTACCTTTTGTTCTTGAGTTTCAGTACTCATCCATAACTTACTTAGCTTTTGGTTAATGCTAATTCTGTTAACGCCACTCATAAGCGGTATCGTTGTATTAATTACACCTGCATTCACCAATACAGTTTTGATCAATCGGTCATTAATGTACACTTCGACTTCGCCATCAGGGAATGTTGGCTGAATGATTATATTTGCTTCTGATACGCGTGTAATAGATTTGGTGTCTGTAAGAGTGGCACTTAACCCGGAGGCTGTAGCGTTGAAATTGCTTTTTAAGTCATTCAATTGTGCGTTCAAATTCATGCCATACAAAACTCCTGCCAGTCCTGATATTGAAGAAACTATAGTGATGCCTATAATCTTTAGATTTTGAAGCATGGTCATAAGGGCTGTCGTTTATAACCATTGAGCAACCCCATCATGGTGTGAACAACTACCTTGTCGATTTGCACTGAAACTGTATGTGCCATCATTACAGAGTGCTGTAGCACTTTCAGGTGTGTAGTAAGTACTAGATGGCACTTTAGATGTCGATACACTTTCTGGAGCTGCAGAAACTATGGGTTGTAATACAGAAGATTTAAGTGGTTGGTAACCTGTAAGATAGCTACTATTTGGTCCTTCTTCATCGTACTTAATAATTCTAGTGATTAGCTCTGCCATTTTTCCTCGGGTTAGCGGATCATTAAGCTTAGTATCTGCCACTCCAGCTTTGACTTCGTCTGTCTTGGTAAGAAAAGCGTCATACCAGGGATTAGTTGTAGTACTTGGTGTGTGACCAAGTATATTTAGAGTGATTTTCAGGGCTTCTACGTATGATACTGGTTGTCCTGGCTTAAATGTCCCATCATCATACCCCCCAATAATCTGATTTTCCTTGGCATAGCATACAAATCTTGCATACCAAGTGGTCGCATCAACGTCAGAAAAGCAACTGCTACTGTAGCTTTCACCAATACCGTTATCTTGTTTGGCCAGAAGAACCATCTTAAGTAATTCAGCTCTGGTGAGAAAGTTATTGGGATGGAATGTCCCATCAGAAAGACCAGCGACAATCCCTCTGTTTTGCAAAAACCGGATAGCCGGAGCAAAGGGGGTGTCATCATGTACGTCTAAAAACTCTGACGATGTTGTTGGTAAAGGAATATCTGTAGTAGCCAATTCAGGATTGTACAATTGCGCTTTGCTAAAAAGGCATGTTTCTTTTTCTTGTACCAAAATTATGCGATCATCAGAGCCATTCTCGTCTACGTTTACTACTACGTCATGCCCCTTATACAGAGCCAAACTGGAACAGCCCTCGTAATACGTGCTAATCCACTTTTGACCGTTTGCATCTTCTAGGACAACCTGGCTAGAAGCTAAAATGACATCGGAAAGAGCATACTTAAACAGGTTAAGCTTCTTGGCTTCACCTATAGAGCAGCGATCATAAGCAGTTACATTGCCAGCAAGAAAGTAACCTTGTGCTTGGTTAAAATGTAATGACTCACCCTTATTGAAGTTAGTACTAAGACATCCATGATAGGTGATATCAAAGAATGCTTCCTGACCATCAAGAACAAGTAGATGGTTATTTCCTAAGTCTGCTACTAATTGAGCTGTAACATAAGTATTATTGGTAGTATCATGTGATTCTGTATTATTTGATGGCGGTGCTACAATGGGAGGTTCGTATGTGGGAGCTGCAGGAGGAGTATATACATAAGGTGTATGGGTAGGAATTGCAAGTGGGGTATAGGTGTATGGTGTATATGATGGAACTTGTATAGAGGGGTAACTGATAGGCGTTGGAGTAACATAACTTGGTGCGGTGTAACTAGGGAGACTATAGCTACTGCTTCCACTTCCACAACCTTGTGTGCCAGTAGTGCCTGTATAAGGATTTGTATTACCACAATAGCTATAATTGTTTGTCACAGAGCTATCAGGACTAGATCGATAGTGGGGCTGTACGTATGTCCCATTACTGCGATAGTAACCACGCACATATGTATCTGCATTTGCCTGTGCAGGACCGATTAATGATACCAACGCGATGCTGAGTAGCATCAATTTCCGTACCAGGTAAACAGTTTTCATAAAAATAACTTAAGTGATTAAGCAAAATGGGACCAACCCCATCTTGGACGTCTCACTTCAGTCTTCTTGCGAAGGCATCTGTAAGCAAGTGGGATTGACCCCGCGTTACCACAGATGCGCACAAAAATGACCAAGAAAAACAAATTGAAGTGAAACGTCGTTAGTATCATACATTCTTATGACTTTTCGACAAGCTAAGCAGTTTTGATGTGATGAAATTGCGCTAATATCAGTTAGTTATAGCCATTTTTAAATGGATGACGTAGTGGTGTCTTAATGGACATTCTGTAAAAAGATGCTATAGTGCAGATGCTCTTTGAAAATTCGGTCTTCCTAAACTTAGTGAAGAAGGATGCAGTACAAAATCATGGGTGACACTCGAAATAGCCGGTCGTTGCGAGGCTATCGTATCATGAGAGTAGGAAATACTCCTTCGGAAAGGTGAACACGAAAGCTTCGGCTTGTAGAGTTCAACGGGATCGCCCGTTACAGCGTAAGTCCTTGATTGAGGATGAAAAGTAATAAGCTAGTAATAGTTTATTTAAAGTAAGGTGGTACCGCGGTCTAATTATGAAATTATATAGCCGCCCTTGCATAATCTTTATGTTGAGGGTGGCTTTTTTTGTTTCACCAGCGGTGGCAGAGTGGTTTATGCACTGGTCTGTAAAACCAGGTTATGTAAGTTCAAATCTTACCCGCTGGACCAATAATTTTATCCTATGATTGCCAAAGACCAACTTGCTCGTATCAAAGCGCGCACAGAAGATATCATGACAGAGGAAGACCTGAAGAAAATGCTAGAGTCGTCACAGCCGCTCAACCATTACATTGGTTTCGAGATCTCTGGAAAGATTCATCTAGGGACAGGTCTGGTGTGTATGCAAAAAGTGAAAGACTTCCAAGATGCTGGTGTAAACTGTCACGTCTTTTTGGCGGACTGGCATACTTGGATTAATGATAAACTAGGGGGAGACAGAGCTAAGATCAAGAAAATTGCTATCGGCTACTTTCAGGAAGGACTCAAAATCGCTTTTAAATGTCTTGGTGGGAATCCAGATAAGCTTACTTTTGTCCTTGGTTCTGAACTCTATAGCAAACATCCTGAATACTGGGATACAGTAGTTGAAGTAGGTAAACACACGACGCTTTCGCGTATGAAGCGCAGTATTACAATTCTTGGAAGAAAAGAAGGTGATGAAGTAGATTTTGCTAAGCTCATGTACCCAGCTATGCAGGTAGCAGATATTTTTGTGCAAGGAATTCACATAGCTCATGCAGGTATGGATCAGAGAAAGGCACAGGTGATTGCACGAGATGTTGCTGACAAGCTGACTATCAGTCCCCTACGATTAGGGGGAAATATAGTAAAACCTGTAGCTGTTCATCATCATCTCCTCCTCGGATTACAAAAACCAAGTGTGTGGCCTATTCCTACTGATATGGATAGGCAAGACATTTGGTCGTCCATGAAGATGAGTAAATCGAAACCAGACAGTGCAGTCTTTATTCATGACGAGCCAGAAGAAATACAAAGAAAAGTCATGAAAGCTTTCTGTCCAGAAAAGGAAACTGAATTCAACCCCGTATTAGATTGGGTTGAGCACCTCATCTTCTCTCGTGAATCAAGTGTTACTATCCAACGAGATGAAAAGTTTGGTGGTAATCTCAACATTAGCTCTTTTCCAGAATTAGTACAGCTGTTCAAGGATGGAATGATTCATCCTAAAGATCTGAAACAATTTGTGGCTGAATACCTGATTGAACTTTTAGCTCCAGTGAGAGAGCACTTTAGTAAAGGTGAAGGGAGAAAGATGCTAGATGAATTAGAAGCATGTCTTGTGACTAGAGCCTAGGCTAAACTTTGAAATACACTATGAGAATGCAAAATTGTAAAATGCCGAGTATTGAAAATGATATACCTTCAGCAACGGGCTGCTACTTTGCAGCGTCTTTCTGTGGTCTCAATCAAGCATTATCCACAAAAGAGCAGAAAGGGCTGGTAATTTTAGTGCGACTTATTGATAAAGCGGTGTGGGAATACACAATGGTTCGGGAGGTTGTTCTTGAAGAGGTAAAAGAATCTAGACTTACATTCTCACAAATTAATAGACGATTTAGTCGAAGGTTTAAGCCTAAGTTTAGATCGGTTCTAATTAATGGTGTTCAACCAATATATACTGCTACTATCATTGATCACCTTGAAAATCTTCTAAATGCGCTAAACCGCATAAATAAGATGCGGGCGGTATTTCCTTCAATTACAGGAAATAATATTGCATTATTAGCAAGTATGCGTGCTGCTGTTGAGCATGCTGAAACACGATTTGAAGGTCACGTAGGGAATTCGCCCGTCTTAAATTTGTCCTCGGATGCCCATGAGTTAAGAATTGATGGGTACCATATATATATGGCTGATATTGCAGACGAACTTAGAGTCCTTTATCTGAAAATAATAAGTTTTATTGAACGTAAAGTTACATGTAGTAAAATCAAGAATCTATTGAAGTAATCACTAGAGTCTACAACTGTAGATATTCTTGCATCATTTTCATTTTTCTTTCATGCTAATGTCGAGTGCTTTGAAGATGTAATGATTATGGGAAAAGTAGAACTATTGTTAGAAAAACTGGAAAGCATCTATCTTAGGGCAAGGGCTGCTAGCAAGCCTACGGATTTTTTTCAAGCAATGTATGAGTATATAAGTCTTTACGATGAAAACGATGTGCTTGGGCCTATTGTCATGGCAATTCACGAACACAAAGAGCATGGTTTAGCTTTGTTGAATCAACTCGCTCATGCTGCTAATACGGAAATGGAATCTGTATTTAAGGCAATAGTGGAGTTTATAAAACAGAATAATGCTGAGCTCAAAGAAATAAAGTTTCCTCTGGCAGAGTTTTATGCTCATGAAGAGAATAGAATTCTTACTTCGGCAGCCGTGACTGAGACCAAGTTCTTTGTTTTAGGTAGAACATTTCATTTATTGCTAGGATCTACATGTCGAGATGCTGATAAATTTGTAACGCAATTCGCTACTATTACAAATACAAAGCAGATAGAGGATCTGCAGTTTGAGCCAGCTTATAATAAGTGGAAGGCTGAAAGCAGTAGGATTGAACGCTTACAGTCGTTTGAGATATGGTTTGCTTGGGATAAATTGACCGGTTTTTGTGCGTTGTATAGGGATTACGAAATAGCGAGTGCCGAGTACATTAAAAGTGAAAAGCTACTCATGGTATTAGCTACCCATTCAGCTTTCAAGAAAATACAGCATTTGATGGGAGATAATGGTATCAATAGTAGTTTCTCTGCGCAGGATATGAACGAAATGGAAGAACACCGCACTTGCCTAGAAAGAGTTCACCTTTACACTAAACACTATTTGTCGAGTATGCAGGGTGTGGATGTTGAAGTTTCTCCCGTAACCGGAAAAAAGATCAAATGGATTTACGAAAAGGAGTTGGGAGAGCTAATCGTGGATGGGTGTCGTCTTGCTTTTAGGCCCTCAAAGACTAGGGATCTGTTGAATATTGTGCTGAAGGACGATAACGCAGTACACCAGGAATGGTTTTACGATGAACTCAACGAGCTAATAGAAGGTATAAAGGTTGAGAAGTTTGGAAAAGAAGAGAGGGATAAGTTCTATGAGGTCTGTAAAGCGATTGTCCGAAGGATTGCTGCCAAATCGGGTGTGGTGCAATTCCTAATCTTTACTAAAAGCTCAGTTAAAGTGAATCCAATATATTGGCCTTAACTTAGTGGTACCACAACGGGTCCCACTGGGTACCTCTCTGGTTTCTCTAATCTCACGGCGACTTTAGAGAATGCCAGTGAGTGATGATGACGTAAAGAAAACATTGCCGGAAAAGAAGTTGTCAGTTGAAGCTCTAGATCGTCTGACGGCTTTCTTTTCTATTCTTATTGAAGTCGATCGTAAATTAAAACTAACTCAGCCTTATGCAGCAGATGATCACAGAGATTCAAGTAATACCAATTAAACCCAAGTTAGGATTAGTTGGCTTTGCCAGTTTTGTTTTTGGTTCGGCTTTTTATTGTGGTTCAATCGGAATTTATACCAGGCCGCATGGTGGATACCGTTTAACCTATCCCACACGCAAAGTGGCAGACAATAGCTTGGCCATCTTTTATCCAATTAACAGAAGCATGGCCAAGCTAGTTGAGCAGCTCATTATCACTAAATTTGAAAAAGTAACTAAGCTGTATGATAGACACGATAGTATTGGTGCTTAGCGAGGGGAAATACACTATTCTTGAACCTGACAAATTCACACCTTCAGCTCGCTGGATATTGGATGATGAGTCCAGATTCGGTGGTAGAGGCTATATTGTTTCTAAACAAAATCCTACTCCTACTGAATTGCGTAATGGGATTTATAGGCCTCGTCTTACTCTTACAAATCGTTACAATCACTTGAGCAAGCATTGCGAGGCATCCCTCAGGATTGAGTTGTCTTTGTCGAAGCTACTATTTGGAAACAACTTTGATGAGTTACAAAATGATGAGTTCGCTGTAGTGATAGATTTGCTAGAAAAGAGTTTGAAAGAAATGGGAGTTCTGGTTTGGTCTTATGCTTTAATAAGTGCTCCCGTGTCAGCGATTCATTACTCTAAGAACATCGTTTTAACCGATGGTACTACGCCGCATTATTACATTGGGAAAATAAAAGAAGCTAATATCAATCTTTCAGTAGATGTTAACCAAACGGATTTTCGTAATGATGGGACCAGCTTCAAATGGCATTGTAATTCCTATGAGGTAGCCTTTTATGACAAACGTAAAGATCTTGAGAAGGCTAAGGTAAGTGGTAAAAGAGCTATTGAAAAGGACAATGGCATTCAATTATCGTTGTTCGACCAGCTTGATACCAAGAAACCATTTGAAGTGTTGCGCATTGAAGTACGGTTGAACAAAAGAGCAAAGGTAAAGCAGTTGATGAAGACGATTAATATGCCTAACAATTTAACACTACGAGATCTGTTTGACTCGAAAAAGTCTCAAGCCATACTTCTTCACTTTCTTGATGAAATGGAAAAGAAGAGACCATTTTATGCAAAGTATCAAAGTAGATCAGATAAAGACTTTCTAGCTGATTTAATAATACATAACCCTAAGTTGAGTATTAGTCGTATCATACAAATTTTCGGACTTAAACAGGCACTTGATAGGGTTAGTACTCGTGAGTTGCGCCTAATGTTTGGACGATGCCACTCACGAAGTTGGTACCGTTTGATGGGTGAAGCCAGAGACATTTCTTTACCCACAAGCAAGGACACCTTTGATCTGGTTCGTGAACATCTTATAGCTTTTGTTCCACTTAAACTTGATTCTAGCCTTGGTAAGATGTTAAATAAAGATAACTAAAGCATATCATGCAGCAAATAGAATATTACACTCTTGATGAAGTAGCAGCGATGTTGAAAGTGGTTTATCTTACTGTGTATCGATGGGTAAAGGCTGGTAAATTAAAGGCTTACAAGGTTGGTAAGCAATACCGCATCAGTAAGGAACAGCTCGACCTTTTTCTTGAACGCGATAGTATTAAATAATCTTATGAAAGCCATTATCTTTGCTAGAGTGTCGACGAAGGAACAGATGCAGGAAGGCTATTCGATTCCTGCACAGGTTGCAAAAATGCGTCAATACTGTTCGGCAAAAGGCCTTGAGATCAAAAAAGAGCATAAGATTGATGAGAGCTCTACGAAGGAAGAACGAAAAAGATTTGAAGATGTAATTGTTGAGATCGAAAATAGTAATGAGAAAGTTGCTTTGATTATTGAGACAATAGATCGTTTGCAAAGAAGCTTCAAAGAGAGTCCTGTGCTTGATGAATTATGCAAAAGAGACAAGCTTGAAATCCACTTTCTCAGGGAAGGCCTCATTATTTCTAAAAATTCTAACAGTTCTGACATTATGCGTTGGGATATGGGCGTAATGTTTGCCAAATCCTACGTTTTACAGCTCAGAGATAACGTGAAGAGGTCGCAACAGCAAAAGTTATTAAAGGGTGAGTATCCTGCAAAAGCTCCTCGTGGATATCAATGTGTTGTTACGGAAAATGGGCAAAAGGATAATGTGCATGATGCATTTTTTAGTAAAGTTATTCTGGAGGTGTACCAATTATATGCATCCCAGGCTTTTTCGATGGAACTCTTAAGGGCAAAGTTGAAGAAAGACTATGGTATTGACTGGTCAAAAGGATACTTAGATAAAATTTTGAAGAATTCATTCTACTATGGTGTCATGAAGTGGGATGATAAACCCTACCCACACAGGTACAAACCCATTATCTCTAAAGAGCTGTTTGATATGGTGCAGCAGGTCAAGGCTGGTTTTTGTAAGAAGCCATTCAAGTATGCCGGTAAAACCTACTATTACCGTGGCTTATTGCGCTGTGCTGACTGTGGCTTGGCTATTACTCCAGAGAAGCATAAAGGCCACGTCTACTACCATTGCACCCAATACAATGGGAAACATGGCGCACCATGGGTACGTGAAGAAGATATCACATCTCAGCTTGAGATAGTTTTTAAAGGGATGCAGCTTCCTGAGGATGTTCTTGAAGATCTGACAAATAGTTTAAAAAATCTACATAAGGGCAAGATGGAGTATCGAAAAGAACAGAGTGATCAGCTGCTTAAAGAAAGAGAATTGTACTTGGGTCGACGCGAAAGGTTGTACATGGATAGACTCGACAGGCGTATTACTGAGAGCGAGTATGACAATTACCAGCAACAGTTCCAGGATAAAATAAGCGACATTGAGGCTAGACTCGCTCTCTTAAAAAACGCCGAGGACAATTATTACACCACAGCTGAATGCGTATTAAGGCTTGCTAAGCATGCTCACGAACTATTCGTGGGTTCAGAAGTCGAACAGAAAAGGCAAATAGTAAAACTGACACTTCAGAACCTCAGGCTCGAAGGCAAAAAAATAGTATACGAAGCCTACGAACCATTTGATTTGATACTCAAATGTAACGATCGTCAACGTTGGTGTATCCGAGAGGATTCGAACCTCTGGCCTCAACCTCCGCAGGGTTGCGCTCTATCCAGCTGAGCTACGGATACATATAAAAGAGCATGCCTAGCATACTGAAATATCACGTATAGTCAACTAACTGAGCGGCTCTCGGCACCTCGCCGCTATCTGTAATACTAGTGTTTACACAATCTAGGATATCGCAGGTGTTTTTTAATGTGAGCAGTATTCTTTCAATATAACGCGTCTTATACTTGTCCTCATTAATTATTAATGTAGTGTTACTAAGAGACATAAAAGATATCGAGTCGCTTCCTGTTGATAAAAGAACGGCCAGTGCGGTACTTTTTCTAGATGGTGCATTTGTTTCTTTGGCTGAAACAGCCAAAAAGGTAGAGCAGTTACAGCAACATATTCGAGCAGATGTTATGGCTGCAGTAGGACTAAGAAGAACTAGCAGTGAGCGGTATTATTGGTGTCGTATTTTATCAAAGCTTAAGGGAAGCCATGTTGAACTGCCTATGGAGCTTGATATTGATGATATCGAGCTAGCACTAGATCATGTAGGAGGTATGGTGTCAGCAATACAACGATATTATAAGGAGGTGATACTAGTAGGATATAGCCAGGGAGCAATTATTAGCTTATTGGCTCATTTGTTTACACCGAAATTGGTAAAAAAAGTGGTGTTAGCGTGTCCCGGTCTGATTACCAACTATACGTATCATGCAGTAGCGGGCTCGGTAAATCTTGTATTTGCTGAAAATGATCTTTTCGTTCCACCTTTGGACCAATTGGAAATTGCACGTGCGCTGGTGACCGATGCTACAGTTTTATCTAAACATACCCATCAATGGAGTGATGAAATGGCTGCTGCAGTGGTAGAAAAGTGCAAAGAGTTTTTGTAGACTAGTACTCTTCTATGGCTCTAGAATAATGTTCTTGATCACTATTAAAAAGTAGTGAAGAATCACAAAATCTTAATTTTAAATTGCTAGGTTCATGCTCTTAATCACTTTAACCTGTAGAGCAGGTAAAGTGATTTATGACTGAAATTTGTGTTGTCGGCAGCGGCATTGTTGGCAAATACCTGGCACATCATTTGGCTGGTCGTGATGTGCTTTGGATTAGCGGACACAATCAACAATATCATTCAAGCGGTGAGTATAAAATAGAAAACTATTTGGGTGTAAACGACACCTGGCAAGAAAAAGCGACAGGCATTTTTTCTTTTCCTACCAGACAGGATAGAGACATTTTTCCTTTTTCCTGGAACAAGTATCAAATATATGAACAAGAACTCAAAGAGGAGCTAGCACTGAAAAGTTTATCTTCACTAATCAGTCAGCCTGCTTACAAAGAATTTGTAGCTACTTTGCAAAGCATATTTCCTGGTGCCATGACACAGTTCTTTCACTGTGCTCATCATGAAATTACTGGGCCAACCTTCATGGAGCGACTCGCATATGATCAGTATTGGCGGTTTCAAAAGCCAATGTGGCGTTTTTCCTCAGACGATTCTCAATTCCTACAGGCACAGTACTTTATTATCGAAAAAGGTGAGGCAAAAAAACTGGTGTGCACTGATGAGCATGGTCGAGAAAAGATTGTTGCAGCAAAGCAGTTTGTTTTGGCCTGTCATACTCCTAGCACCATTGCTTTGCTTGCTCGTACTTGTGTGATGAACAAGTTAAGAGCTCATAAACTGATCGGCAGATACTTTTCAGATCATGCCCAAACATCTTTTGGTCTGTTACTGCCAGGTACCATTGTGCCGAGAACGACACTGCCTGGTTTTTGCTATCAGGACCGGTCTTATCAAGACATACCCTATCGATTAGAGTTCCATATCGCTCCACCTAGAGAAGAATTAATAAAGCGTACCAGAATGCGCTTGCCACAATACGCGACTTTGGACTTTGAACAATGTTTTTTACGGGTCGCGCTCATTTATCAATTTCCCAAGTTAGCCCACTCCCGTCTTCAAGTTTCTGGTAAATCGGCTGATAAAGCCAGCCTAAACGCTGTGTTTCTTAATACTCTACGTCAGCAAAGAAGAGTGTTATTGCCTTATTTGCAGAAACACTTCTTTCAAGATGAGCGTGTTGTTCTTTTAAATCAGCATTTTCCATTTTTCTTTGCTGGACACTTGGCTGGAGGCGCTGTTTTTCCAGAGGTTGTAGATGAACAGTTGAGGGTCCACTTTATGAAGAATGTAGCAATTGCTGGCCAAGCCACTCTATCTTCAACCGGTCTATTTAATCCAACCTTTGCGGCACTCATTACGGCAAAGCATGTTTTGCAATCATATTAAATTATGAAGAGATACCTCCTTATTCCCACTGCCGGCTTGGCAACGCGGCTTAGTCCTTTGAGTAACTTTTACCCGAAAGTGTTAGTTCCTTTTGGTGATGAGCCGATTCTTGCCAAAATATTAGCACTTTATCAACAAGTATCATTGGCTGGGGTGATTATCATTGTGAGTCCACATGAGAAAGAACGCTTCGATACGATATGTCACACTTATCAGCAATGCTGGCCAATTAAGTTGATCGTTCAAGAAAATGCCAGCGGCTTGTTGTCCGCTATTATCCAATCGAGTGAAGAGTTACAGCATGTAGACGAGATATGTATACACTTGGCTGATACATTATTTACGAAGCCATTTAAAGAAAAGGATTTTGTTCAGAGCTTTGTGCTCGCTGCAAAAGTTGCAGAGTCATCAGCTTGGGCGATAGTAACTTCTTCAGCGACTGGTGAAATAAATACAATTGTCGATAAACCAACTACTGCAGAGGCAGGTACTGCCCTGTGCGGATGCTACTTTTTTAAGCGGGCCCAATTATTTCGTCAGGCACTTGCTACCCTAAATAGAGAGAATGTAGAGATAAGTACCCTTTTATTGGCTTATAATCAATTAGATGGGATTCAGGTAAGGCTTAGAAAAGATTGGTCTGATATAGGAAATGTTAAACACCTGCATGCTCTCACTGAATCATTTTCTACTTATAAGAAAGTTCAGGTTGTTCGTCAGGATAATGTAGTCATAAAAAAAACAAAACACAGTGATATTGAACGTGAACAATACTTTTATCGTCATTTTCAAGCGCCAGAAATAATGCCACGAGTGTTATCAAGCACGGCGCACAAACTAAAGCTAGGATATATTCCTGTTCGGTCATTGGCTTATTATGCGTTATTTGAAAGAATTCAAAATCAAGGAATAAGTCATATTTGGCAAGGTTTACTGGCTTCATTGCAGAAGCACTTCTACAGCAAATCAGGACACTGGCTAGCTGGTAAAGCTCAAACGAATTGGATGTATGGCCAAAGAGTGATTGATTTGGTGCAGCAAGATTCTAAAGAGCTTGCGGAAGTTAAGTATTGGTTACTTAATGGTAAAAAAGTTATTGGCTTTGAACAGCTACATGAGACTTTGTTAAATAAGGCGAAACAATTGGCTAAAACAACAAAGATTAGAGTTATTCATGGTGACTTGCACCTCGCCAATATTTTGTATGACCC
This sequence comes from uncultured Candidatus Peribacteria bacterium, assembly GCA_964512325.1. Lineage (GTDB taxonomy): Bacteria > Patescibacteriota > Gracilibacteria > RBG-16-42-10 > RBG-16-42-10 > JACQZO01. Next base: position 101,052 of record CAZEGN010000001.1, on the reverse strand, counting down.
TTATGCTCATGTTTTTTTCTTCGTCGATCCTCGTGGTACTTGGGGTAATCAATATTCAATTTATGGTGATATCCGTTATGACTTAGCCAAACTTCTGCACTCACTGCATGGTGGCTATGAGTACTTAAAACGAGGCTTGGTGAAATTTCGAGAAACCGGTCACAACTCATTCTCCTTTGAATTGCCGACTGACATGTGGCAATCGGTCAAAAATATTCAACCTTTATTGGATCAATACCGGATTCCAATCGCGGATGTGATGTGGATTGAGGCGCTTTGCTTTTTAAGCATGATTCGTTGTTATGAGAACAAAGCGTTAAAAAAACAGTTTTTCTTGCAAGGGCTTTACTTACTTAATCAACTTTTATGACCAAAAACATTTACTTTTTCCGTCATGGTGAAACCAAAGCAAATCTTGAACAAAAACTAATGGGTGGTCGCAGTGACTCGCCTTTAACAGAAAAGGGAATAGCAGAGGCAAAGAGCCTGGCAAAAGTGGTACAAATGCTACCTTTAGAGGTGCTTTTTGTGAGCTCGAATACCAGAGCTCAGGAAACTGCAGAAATTTTAACTGCAGCTAAAAGTATTCCATTAATCACGAGTGAAGAGCTGAAAGAGCAAGACTTCGGTTTGATGACTAATGTTCATATTAAAGATATTCCTGCGGAGGTGGACGCGGCCTATCGTGAAGATCCTTATCACTTTCATCATCAAGAAGGGGAAAGTCTCGATGATGTAAAGATTCGGGTGGGCAAGTTTTTAGAGAGATTAGCAAAAGAAAGCACCTATCAAAATATCGGGATAGTTTCTCATGAAAATGTTATTCGGGCTGCAATTGCCTATATGCGCCATATTGATCGTGAAGTCTTGCTCATGAAAATTCCTCATTGCTCATTAACACATTACTTTTTAGATAACAGTCTTGCCTATCATGCCATTGCTATCGGTAGAACATATTAGTGACCTATTTCCGGCTGCGAAAATCAAGTCGGTGCGTCGTACATTTCAAAATTGCTTACTTGAGGTCACTCTGCCTGAAGATGTGTCTGGGGTCATCAAAGCATATGATACAGCAGCGCATTATCAGGCTGAAAAGTACTGGCTTGAGACTTTAGCCGGTCATAAGCTGGATTTTCGAGTGCCTAAACTCATACATGCTGATGATCAAAGGCTAGTACTAATGATGACGTTTCTCGTCGGTCAACCTTTAAAAAAGTCCACTTTGCTAGATCAAGAATTGCCTGTCTTCGCCAATACACTAAAGTCATTCCATCAACTCCCTGTTCCAACAATGACAAAGAGTAATATCAGAAAAATGCTGGCACTTTATGAGCAGAACTTTCATTCTGCACGGCATTTAAAAGCTGAAGAGTGCAGTTTGGCTTTAAAGATGTCTGCACGTATAAAGAACGCTTTAGATTCATTTGAGGTGAGGTCAGCCGACTTAATCCATGGTGACCTCAATGCCGGTAATATTCTTTATGCACAAGCAGCAGAGCAACCTTTTGCATTGCTCGACTTTGAGCGCACTGGTCAAGGAGATGTATACAGTGATTTGGCCAAGTTTGTCTGGCGTGTATTAGGTAGTGATGCTCTGGCGGCAACTGAGTTATTAGGAGCCTACCTAGGGCGTAAACCACAAGCCCTAGAGCGAGAGAAGTTGTTTTGCTTTACGGGAATAGAGTATCTGGCGGCTGTGTCATACTTTGAGTACCGCGGCTACCAAGAAGACTATCCATTTAAAGATGAAGCAATAACACAATTAGCGCTATGTACCTAGTCGCGATTATATTGCTGTATCGTGTCTTCATTGTTTCAATCACATTGAGCAATTGGCGCTGGCGCCGAAGGACAGCGTCGCCCTTATCTCCTTCAAAAGCAGTGCTACATGGCTATGTGTTTCTTTTTCCGGTTTTTCGGGAGCAAAAGATTATACGCGATACGCTGCAATATTATGAATCTTTCCTTGCTTATTCAGAAAATATTCAGCTCCTTTTTATTACTACTATTAAAGAAAGAGGGGATAGCAATAATACCGCTGAATATATTGAAGCTTACAGGCAAGGTTCAGGCTTTCGCGAGCGTATTCATGTAGTAGAATCACACCAGATGACGGGCACGAAGGCGACCCAGTTAAATGTTGGTTTGCACTGGGTACGCACAAAGTATCAGCAACAACAGTTTCCTTACGTGGTCTGTTTTGACTGTGATGCGCGTATCGCAATAGATGACTTTATACAAGTAGATCGAAGTTTCCTTAACAAGGGTAATGCTTGTATTTACTCTTTTGTGCCAGTGTCGAAGATTGCTGCTTATAGTAAGAGTGTAGCAGCATTGATGTTGCACCATTTGGAAAGGGTTTTCGTGTGGGAATATATTCCTTCATTGATAGCATCAGCTAGCTGGAATTATCCTATGGGCGCTACTATGGTGATAGCGCCGCAGCTTTGGGACAAGCTGCCTGCTTTTCCTGAGCCAATTGATGATATTCCGTTGCAGTATTTGCTTCGCTGGAAAGGCGTTGCTTACCGCTCGCTGCCATTTTTTACTCAAGTTCAATCACCACCCAATTTAGGCAATGCCTTTCGGCAAATAATTCCGATACTGCATGGCGTTTTTTGCTACTTTTCATTAGCACAAAGATATCATGTGTCGCTTACCCTAAAGCAGTCTGTTGCTGGAATTTGCTGGTATATAGTATTCATTTTAGAGTTCATTGCTATTGCTATTTCACCCTATTTGTTATGGCGATCATGGCCAATGTTTATCATCCTGTTCATTATACCTGCGATTATTCATCTGGTTTGGAGACAATGTTTTTCTTTTTTGAATTTAGCTTTGTATCTGCTTGGTTTTTACCTGAGATTGCTTCAATTCTGCTACTTTTTGGTAAAGATAATCTTTTCTCCCCCACAATTACATCAATTCAAAACGGATCGCACGTAACTTTTATTGCAGTGCGGCAATAATTGTCCTCATTCAGCAAGTGTAACTAGTAACTCACTATTCATAACATCCAAATTCCATGTATAATGAAATGATTACTTAAGAAAACTATGAAAGATTTAAGCAAAAGAGATTCAAGTGAGTTAGCACCCATTGCACCTCATGCCATGGATATAGTGCGCACTCGAGATAGTGGGGTTGCTATGGTACGTGCTGGAGTGCATGCTGCTCTGAAAGAAGAACCCACAGCTCCTGCAGAGCGTGTGGCTAGACTTAGTATGGAGTGTTCTGCTTTAGCAGAAAAGTTACTGGGTAAGAAAAATGTTGTACGTTGTGTTATCCTAGGTATTGGCGATGTTGAGGTCCAACGCTTAGGGGAAACTATGTTGATTACTATTTCACGCGAACGAAGCAGCGAAATGTATCTCATTAATGAATTGGGCCAAGTAATGAGTGCATTTACAGATAGCCCTTCACAAGCTGATGCTGGAGAAGGACGCTTTGGTAGAGCGGCTGAAGGAGCACGTCTTAATGCTGTATTAAAACAAGCTATTGCACAGCTAGGCGCTTAATAAAACATTGTTCATCAGGTACGCAACAGTAAGCGGGCCGATTCCTCCTGGTACAGGGGTGATGAAGCTCGCTTTTTCTTTTACTTCATCAAACACTATATCGCCAATAATTTTATCACCTATTCTATTAATACCTACATCAATTGCAATCACGCCAGCTTTTACCATGTCGCCTTTTATAAGGCCTGCTTTACCAACAGCACTGATTAATATATCAGCCTGCCTGGTTAAATTTGGTAAATCCATAGTATAGGAGTGGGCAATAGTAACAGTGCAATTTTCCGCCAACAATAAATCCACCAATGGACGACCAACTAGTTTTGAGCGACCAAGAATCACTGCATGTTTACCGCTTAATAGCTGTTTAGTGCTTTTTAGGGCATGCATTACTCCTTGAGCAGTTGCTGGAATAAAAGGGGATCGAGGAAGCAATCCATCAACATCTTTGTTAACAGGAATTAACTCAAGTAGTTCATTGGCAAGGCTTTGTAAACCTTCAGGCAATGGCATTTGTAAAATAATGCCAGCGAGATCACTGCGTTCAGAGAAGGTTGTGATTGCATCTTTTAACTGAGTGATATCCTGCCACTCAGTGACTCGTAAAATTTCAAAAGGAATATTGAGTCGAGCGGCAAGACTCTGTTTGTTTTTTATATAAATTTCTGAAGCTGGGTTATTACCAATTAAAACCACGCCAAGTCCCCGGTTCATGGGGGACTTGCGGCGTAGTTCTGTTACAAAATCTTCAGCTAGCTTCTTACCATCTATTAACTCAGCAGACATGATTTTAGAGAAGAGAAATGTTTTTAAGCCAAGCGATATAACGAGCTACTGCTTGGGCCATATAACGACGTTGTACGGAATCATTTTGAGGGAAAGCGCTACCATTTAAATTAACCAGATTCATTCGTGCACTGTATTCAGCAAATTGGCGGAAAGACTCATCAGTAATGCCGCTTAAAGTATGTGTGAGCGTACGTGTAGGTGTGCCGCGATCAAAATAGACTCCTGACCCAACTAGAATTTTTACCATTTCTCCATAACTCACTGGACGATTAGGAAAAAATTGATTGCCAATACCCTGCACAATGCCAAGTGACTTTGCTTTTCCAATTACTAATGACATTTCAGAATTATCAGTAGGCACGTCACTAAATGCTCGATTTGGGGCGGGGCTTTCATTGTAATTAATACAGTTGGCTCCTAAGGCCATTTTAGTTAACTCAAAACGAGTTAAGGTGTTATTTGTACCAAAGGTGCCGTTTGCATAACCACGAGAAAGACGCACATCGGGGTTGCTTGCAAACACGGTAGTATTCAAAAACGATACATATGGAGCTTCAAGCAAGGATGATGGCACATCACTGAAGCTTGTCGCTACCGCTCCATTAAGACGGAGGCATGTTAATGGATCAGAGCTGGGGTGAGATAATGCTGTGCTAGTGCTGGTTGGTGTCGCAGATGGTGTACTGGTTGATGTGGGTGTTGAAGTTGAAGAAGGCGTTGGGCTTGCGGTTGTGGTTGGCGTTGGAGTGGGAGTCGGGGTAGGGGTAAGGTGTGAAATAGTCACATTGTCGTCATCAGCTCGGTTGTCGTCAAAATGACTGATTCTTGCTGGGAGGCTGTAGCGATCAGAATTAATACCGGATGGAGAGAACTCCGCTGTAGCCATAGCACTACTATCATAAACGCCATCAGCTAATGTGCTAGGGACACTAACTCGATAATCAAAGATCTTGGTACTGCTAGGTGTAATTGGTGTGCCAATATTAAAAGTAAGCACACGGCTACCGCTTACAGTAACATCTGTACCAAATGTTAAGCTGTCGTATACAAAGCCGCTAGGCAGAACAGCTTTGACTGTTAAGTTATTTACTGTGTAACCTTCACTGTTGTTAGTAACTGACACTCGATACACTACATGTCGACTATCAGTACCACTAAAAGCAAGATTTGCTCCACTAAATACATTTTGATTAATGGTTATTTTAGGGATATTTTCATGAATTGGTGGAAAAATAGTGTCAAAACCATTGGCAATAGTAAATCCCCATCCAAGACCACCATCAGCCATTGTTGTTCCACCAATGCGTCTTATCCGAGAACCATTAAGCCAGGCGGTGTATCCGGTTCCATCGGTGCTATCATGCGTGAAGGCTGTACTATAGATGTAAAGCATGTTCTTATGGATCGAGACATCATCAAGCGGAATCGGACTACCTGTACCGATATTAGTCACGACTACAGCATCGAGGGGATTGCCGACAAATTCAATGTTGCTGTCAAATTGAACTGCAATGGTGCGTTTTGAGTTTGTACTGGCAGGTACAACAACGCGTTCATTAAAGGTTGGACTAACAGATTCTACTGTGGGTGGAATCAAAAGGAGTGAAATTGAAGGATCAAGAACGATAGCATTGGCAACATTACTCGTGCTCAAGAGAGTGAGTAAGCCTAACGCTGTATAGAGAAACGTATGAGCTTTGCGCATACAGAAATTTAAAAGTCGCAGGCATCATAGCATATGAATATATGAGATACACCAGCTTATGTATTTACAGCCTATAAACTTATTGCTTGTTGCGAATGAATGCTCAGACTAAGGGAAAATTTGCTCTCCAGTCTCAGCATCTTTGATGATAATGGCCTGTGTCGGACAGCTGCGAGCGGACATGAGCACTGTATCATCATCACTCTCATATTTCCCCGTTTCGGCATTAGGCTCTAGAAATACTGCGATTTGTTCTTCATCAAGTTCAAATACATCTGGTGTAATGGCAACGCAATTGGCCACACTAATACACTTGCTGCGATCGATTTCCACAATGTACTTCCCTACACGATGAGCTTGTCGAGATTTTGAGCTGTTATTCGTTGAGGAATTTGACTGATCGTTTGCAGACATGATGAACAGACGTTAGTGCACACATTTTACAGAAATGATGTATTTGTGCAACCTAATTTACGCTTGCGCTGAATTATTATCATTTCCAGCTATTGGCTCGAGATGCATGCTGCTTTCTGCTTCACGAGTGTTAGAGATTGTAGGGATCGACATTTCAGTAGGAGGATTTGATTGGGGTAACTTAGAGTTCATTACACGATATATATCATCTGAATCATGTTTGTTTACATTTAATGTCATAACAGGATAAGAAACACCGATGTCATTCTGATCTAGAGTTTCTTTAATGAGACGCATCATTTCAGTATTCAGTTTGATCCAGTTGTTTTGGCTGCGATCTACCCAGAAGTGAGCGGTTAAGTCAATATTGCTATCACCAAAGCCATTAATAGTAACAGAAGGTGATGGCTCCTGCATAATCTTAGGGTGAGTTTTCATGAGATCCACTACCAGCTGAGATGCTTGTTGTAGGTTAGTGTCATAAGAAACACTGAATTCAATATTAATTCTTCGTTCGGGAAAAGAAGAGTAATTAATAACTGCACTTGAAATCATAGTAGAGTTCGGAATGATAACTCTTTGTCCATCAAAAACACGCAGAAATGTTGCTCTGGCTTCAATCTCTTCTACTTTTCCCACGAAATTGCCAGCTTTGATGATATCACCAACGGTGAATGGTTTCTGAACCAGAATTAGCACACCTGAAAAATAATTTTCTAAAATGTCCTTCATCGCAAAACCGAGACCAAAACCCATGGCAGCTACAATAAAGCTGATATCAATTTCCAGTATTTTTAAAGCTATTGTTAGGCCAAGAATAATCGTGCCGATATAGGCAGTCTTGCCGACAATACTCATTGCCCCTTCATTGCTGCCTGATTTTAGAATTGATCTTTGGGCCCATGCTTTCACCACTTTTGCTAATAAGATCGCTAACCCAAACACCACTATTGCTAAAAATAGTGCTGGAATTTTATTAATCACCATATTAACAAAACCCACAACATTTTCTGATGTTTGACTAGAGACGTCGGTAACTTGGGAGCTTGCCATATATATTTTTGTTTCACACTACATTGTAGCACATTTTTGTCTGGCTAGGAAAAACAACAAGTTCATATTTGCTCTTTTATACTCAACAGCAAGTAACCTTTTTAATAATGCGGCTAAATATGGTGATCGCTGTTGCTCTGATTGATATGTCGATTTTTCTCGCAACAATCTCCTTCGCTGGCTATTTTGTTAAACCAACAGCGCTGAAAATCAATATTCTTGATGTGGGACAGGGTGATGCCATTCTGATTACTACACCAGATTATAAGTATATTCTTATTGACGGCGGCCCTGATCAAAATATATTGGCGCCTCTGGCAGAGCACTTGCCCTATCTCAAACAAGCTTTAGATTTGTTAGTGATTACTCATCCTCACGCTGATCATTTGGATGGTGCCTTGGCAGTGCTGAATCGCTATCAGGTAAGAGGACTGTTGCTGACGGGGGTGACTTACAAAAGTACTAATTATCAACGCTTAGTCGCTCAGGCTAGAGATCGTGGTATCCCTATATTTCAGGCACAGGCCAATATGGACTGGCAAATCGCTCAAAATATTTATCTAGACATTTTATTTCCGTTCGAGCCATTACGAAACAATAATGCATTTAAAAATATCAATAATGCCTCTTTAGTCTTTCGCCTAATTACACCTAAAGAAAGCATTTTCTTTGCAGCCGACATGGAAAAAGAGCTAGAAAAAGTATTGCTGTATTATTATCAATATGATTTAGCCTCAACATTCTTAAAGGTTGCTCATCATGGTAGTTCTACTAGTTCTACGTCGGCCTTTTTGGCTGTGCTAAAGCCAAAAGAAATGTGGATTAGTGCCGGTGAAAGTAATGTCTATGGTCACCCGAATGATATGACTTTGATGCGTTTAGCGCAGTATGGAAACATAATTCGGACTGATAAAGTTGGTACGATTACGAAATTTTTGTTACAATAGTATGAATTATTAATTTATGAGCTGGTTTTATTTGATTGCCACGACATTGACGCCCAATCAAGGTGACTATATTCTAGATGACCCGCAGTTAAGCGATATTGCTGTTTTAATCCATTATGCAATAGATTTTCTATTGGGTATTGCGGGCGGTGTTGCGGTGTTGTTTGTGTTTATTGGTGCTAGTCAATACATATGGGGATGGGATCCTGATACAAAAGCAAAAGGAAAGACGAAAATCTTTGGCGCAGTAGTGGGTATTATCGTGGTTACATTATCATTTCTGATTGTAAATATTGTTATCAATCAATTACCTCGTTTAGCACGTTAATTTATGTCTTCTCTTATTTCTGCATTAATACCTCAAGCATACGCTATTCCGCTCCCATCTGATGTTAGTGGTGTGCCGCAAATTACGGAAGCAAGTAATTTCTTTTTGTTTATTATTCGCACCTTGCAAAGTATATCTGCCTCAGTAGCGATACTTTATATTGTGATTGCAGGATTTTTGTATATTACTGCAAGAGGCGATGATGGCGCGATAAAAAAATCAAAAGAAAGCATTACGTATGCCGTTATTGGTCTCGTTGTTGTGGCTTTAGCGGAAAGCATAGGAGCAATTTTCGATCCTGCTCGTGGTATCAATATTGGTGGCGCTAATATTTTAATCATCAGCATTACCAACTTCCTATTGGCTCTGATTGGTAGTGTTGCTGTCATTTATATGGTATACGGTGGTTATCTCTACATGACTGCTCGTGGTGATTCTGGTCAGGTTAGCAAGGCAACCAAAGCAATTTGGGGCGCCATAACGGGAATTTTAGTGGCAATATTTGCCTATACTATTGTTTCTATTGCAGTTACAGGGGGACAAAGTGGTGCTCCTGCAAATAATACCAATGTAAATATCGGTGTTGGCTTAAATCTTGGACTCTAAACCAATAACAACTTATTTTTATGTTCCGCAAACTTTTAGCTTCATTATTTCTTCTCATTACTGCCACTACTATTAGTTTAGCGCCACTTGCTATTCACCAAGCACGGGCTGACACTGTCTCCGATGTTCTAGGTGGTTTGGGTGGTGGACTAGCTGGTGCGGGTGCTGGTGGTGCACTCGGCGCAGGTGTAGGGCGTTTAGTTGGCGGGAGTGATGGTGCTTTAGTTGGTGGTTTGATTGGTGCTGGAGTGGGAGCTGTCGCTGGCGCAATTGCTGGTGCTACTGGCAATTTGAGTGGTGGCATTCCTGGTTTGAATCTTGGTCAATTAAGTAGTTACGGTATTCATGTACCACAAGGGACGGTCTTGCAGGCTAATAATCCACAGCTTGAGCCCTTGATTGTGCAGATAATTAACTTCTTTTTAGGTTTTGTAGCTCTCATTGCATTTTTAATGCTAGTATATGGTGGGTTTCGTTATCTCGCTTCCGCTGGAGATGCGGAAATGACCAAAAAAGGAAAGCAAACTATCACTTATGCTGTTATTGGTGTAATTGTGATCGCTCTCTCTTATGCAGCAACCAATACTTTAATTGCTGGAATTGGTCCTCAGGTTAGTGATGGGTTTACGGGAGTCGGGATTGAACGCTCTTTCCCCGGTTTCCCAGGTGGTACAGGTTTGGGCTTTGCTGTAGGCGTTCGTCTCTAATTTTTCGCTTTCATGCGTAAATTTCTTGCTCGGGCATTTCTTGGTCTGCTTTTAGTGCCATCACTTGTGGTAGATACACTATTCGCTGCTACGACGGCTGCACCAGTGGCTGTGCCGGGAAGTCAAATTAATATTGTTGCTCCGACCACTCTACCTCAAACACAAACTACGGTTGTTCCCAATACTCAATCCTTGTTAAGTGAACAATTAACTTATGTTAGGAGCAATATGGATGCCCAGGCTCAATGGTTTGTGACTACGGCAGCCTTTTTAGTGCAAGTATCAGATTATATTTTAAAAGTCACACCCGAAAAAACCGATGCAGCACAAGTAATTTCAACCTACAGCGCCGCTTTGCAAAAGTTGGGTAATGACTTAAAAGCGCGTGAACAAGTAATTCCAGTGGAGCAGGCCATGGTATTAAGTGGTTTTGGTTTGCATTTACTTGCTGAATCATTAGTTCTAGCAGCAACTACCCTACAAGAAGGTACAAGCAGTTCAACGAGTTTCTTTTTCCCTAGCATGTCATTACTAGGCCAGAGCTTAAGAAGTGTGGGCGACAACATCGCTGGTATAGGAGTGCTAGCCATGAATAATGGTGGAAATATCGATATTGCACAATATCAGGCTCAAATGGATGCCGCCGTGTTTCTTTATCAAGCCCTACAGAATCTTTCTACCAATAGAGATCAGTCAGGTGGTACCATCAAAGCAAATTTAAAAAGCAATCAAGCAGCAAAAGCGAGCAATTCTACTTACCAAGTAATTCACTTTGATGCTTCCGATTCATCTGATAGTTTGGGTACTATTGCTACCAAAGATTACTTTTGGGACTTTGGTGATGGTACATTTGCTTTTGGTCCTTATGTTTCACATACATATACTAAGGCAACTACCTATTTAGTGAAGCTAATGGTCAAGGGGCCATCGGGTTTTTCAGCTGTTACAAGTGAAGTAAAAGTAACGCCTGTAGTGCCTGTGGCGATTATTATTACCGATCAAGATTCAATTCTAGGACCTATTCCTGATGAGCTAGTAGTTACTGCGAATGAACCTGTTACTTTTTCTGGTTTGTCGTCGTATGACCCTACCCCAGGATCTCAACTGAAGCTGGTTTGGGATTTTGGTGATGGAAAAACTGATAGTGGTGTAGATAATGGTGTCGTGTCGCATACCTATACAGTAGCGGGAAATTACACCTTGGTTTTACGGGCGGAAAATGGGCAATTTGTAGGAGTCACGCAGAGAAAAATTAGAGTAATTTCTGCTCCACCTGATATCAAATTGCAAATCCGTTCTGCCACTCAAACAAACTGGTCAAATTCCAATAAGCACTTTTTTACCCAACCATTTTTTGGTGCAACTAGTCTCGACTTTACCGCACAAGAGAGCAGTGGTGCTGTGGTGGCGGGCTTTAATGCTCGTACACAATTAGTAAAAGCCGAATGGGATTTTGGTGATGGATCAGAGCCGTTACTACAAAGTCAAAATCAGCTTGCTGCAAAGGAAAAGGTAAGCCACACATATGAAAAAGCAGGTATTTATACTGTCACTTTGCGGGTCACGGATGATGCCCAAAATATTGGTGAAGAGAAAAAGACAGTAATTTTAAGTGATGCTGCTTCACCTGCAGCTGACTTTGACTTTTATGGTGAAATGCCTTTAACAACAGCTTCGCAACAAAGGTTTGATGCCTCAGCTTCTACTACGCCACAAGGCTCAATTAGCCAATATAATTGGCGTATTGTTTCAGCTGCAAATGAATTGGTCTATACGTCAAATTTGAAGTCATTTATTTATAGCTTCCCGAAGCCGGGTAAATACCAAGTGTCACTTCAGGTCACTACGAATCTCGGTGCAGTAAGCAATCGTGTCAGTGAAGACTTTTACGTGTCATCTAGCGCTCCACAAGCTGCTTTTACTTATACGTATGATCCATATGTTCCCAATAAAATAACATTTGACGCTAAAGACTCATCCGATCCAGATCAAAATGATGTCTTGTCTTATAGTTGGGACTTTAATAATGATGGTTTCTATGAGGTAACTGGTAGTCGTTCGCCACAGTTTACCCAGGTTTTGGACAAAATTGGTTCTAATGTTGTGCGTTTGCAAGTCAGCGATTCCGCAGGGCTAACCAGTGAAGCAACGCAAATAGTAAGCATTAATTCCTTATTGGTTTCAACCATGCAAGTGAAAGAGGGCACACAAGCAATTGGCAATGCTCCCTTTACAGTGCAATTGGTTGGTGCTGGTTTCCGTAGTTTAGCAACTCGCCATGACACCAATTCTATTACTGAATTTGTGTGGGACTTTGGTGATGGGGCAGCGCCACTGGTTAATAACCGTATCACACAGGGTGTTGCCGAACAAAGTCACACCTATAATACACCTGGACGTTACTTGGTGACACTCAAGGTGCGTGATGCTGAAGGCGAAGAAGCGGTATCAGCTTATCCTATCCATGTGGGGGATGGGGCAGATCCTATTGCCAGTATTTTTTACACACCAAGTTATCCTTTAACAGGCGATACACAAAGACCATTTCTTTTTGATGGTAGCAAGTCTGTAAATGTGAATGGCAAAAATACAAATCTGCAATACTCTTGGGATTTTGGCGATAATTCTCCTTTAGCTGATGGGCCAAAAGTTACTCACCTTTATAAGACACCGGGTGTCTATACAGTCACACTCACGGTTACTGATACTGTTGCTAGCAGAATTAACCGTGTACAAGTGCAGGCTGAAGTAAAAACCATTCCAGCATTTGCGCGTTTGGTAGTAGGCCCCCTTACTGGCGTTGCTCCCTTAACAGTACAATTTGATGCGAGCAGTTCGACTGCGGGCACTGCCCAAATAAAGGAGTACCGCTACGAATTTGGAGATGGTCAGACCTCGGTTTCAGCGCAACCACAAGTTGCTCATATTTACAAAACAGCGGGAACATATAAAGTAAAGGTGACAATTAGATCTGTCGATGGTTCTGAAAGTGCAAGTCCCGAACAGACAATTGTGGTGACTCAATAAAATAAAATTTCATCTATGGAAGAATCACGCGATTTTCCACCTTCTCGCAAACAGGCAGCGCAAAATGACGTTAAAAGCAAATACGAAATTAAAGAGGCAGTAAATACTAGGCAGTCATTACGTGCTCCGGGTGAACAAAATGCCAGAAGGATATTACTGTTGATCGGCGGTGTGTTTGTGATTATTTTTATTGTTGCGCTTTTTGTTGCTGCTTTGAGCGGAGGAGGAAATAATTTGCTAACTGCTTTTGGCGTCGATACCGACATTAAGGCGGTTTTGTCACGAGTAATCAATGTGGTTTTTGGAATTGGATTTGTTGTGACAATTGTAATTTTAGTAGTAGGTGCGTTTATGCATTTGGCAGCACTAGGAGAGCCCAATCAGGTACGAAGAGCACGTCGCATTCTTGTGCGCTCTGGTATTAGTCTGGTGATAATTTCTGTTTTGTGGATTATTTTCACCCTTCTATTAGGCAATGTTAGTGCTCCCGTCAGAAGAGCAACTGATACATCTTTTAAAATTACTACTGAACCGGCCAATTTAACTGTGGCAGCACCTATTTCAATTAAATTTGAGGTGACGAATATTAACCCTACCGGCAGATTTTTTAGTTGGGATTTTGGTGATGGTACAACGGGTTCAGGTCCCGCACTAGAACATGAATATACTAAAGAGGGGAGGTTTATTGTAAATGTAACCAGCACAGATACTCAGGGTAATGCCGTACAGGCTAGCACGGTTGTGGTAATCAATAATATTCGACCTAATCCGGTAGTGAAAGTAGCACCTGTGAGCGGCCCGCCTCCTTTGAAGGTCTCTTTTGATGCATCCGGATCAACCGATCCTAACGGTCAAATTACTAGTCAACAGTGGAAGTTTGGCGATGACAGTGACAATGTGACCGATTTCAAAACAGAACACACCTATACTGAAGAGGGGACATACACAGCAATACTTACTCTTACTGACAATAATTTTGATATTACTGAGTATCCAGTCACAATTACCGTAGGAGCTCCTTTAAATGCTCCTGTGATTAATATTTCTACTACGCCGCCTGCTACGGAAGAGGATGATAATCTGGTGGTGCGTGGTGAACTACCCTTAACGGTACGTTTTAGTGCGGCTGATTCTACTGATGACGGTCAATTAACCAGCTTTGATTGGGATTATGGTGATGGAGACCGACCAGAGTCTGGCAAGATTGTAAATCATACTTTTACTGAGAAGGGTACCTATAAAGTCAAAGTTACAGTTAAAGACAATGATGGCAACACAAGTGAAAAGGTTGTTACCGTCATTGCGGGATTGCCGAAGCAAGCTCCCCAGGCGCAGATCACGACTGACCCTAAAGCTCCGGAGAGGGGGGCTTTGCAAGGAGCTTTCCCTTTTGTTGTGAACTTTACAGCTGAAAAGTCACGTGATGCTGATGGCAATATAACTGACTACATGTGGGACTTTGGCGACAACACAGACAAAGTATCTGGCCAAAGAGTGAGTCATACGTTTACTCGAGCTGGTACCTTTACGGTCAATTTAATTGTTAAGGACAATGATAATCTGGAAAGTACGCCGGCAACACAGATCGTCCAAGTAAGAGCTCCAGATCTACAAAAGCCTGAAATTCAAATTATTACCAATCCTACGACACCATCAGGTGATGTTCCTTTTAACATCTCTTTTGATGCATCAGGTAGCACTTCTGCCAATGGCAATATTATTTCTTATGAATGGGACTTCGGTGATGGCGCAAAAGTAATCAGCAATGCAAAGATTGCGCATACGTATAATTCACCCGGAGTATATACAGTTGCTTTAACTGCTCGTGATATTGCTAACCAAACTGCCACCAAAACCTTAGTGGTAGCAGTGCGTGTGGCTGCACCGGTTGCGCAAATTGATGCTAGCCGTACTCGTGGTCCCGCTCCACTCAGCATCCTTTTTAATGCAGCCGCTTCACATGGAAGCATTACTGAATATCGCTGGGATTTTAACGATGGCATGGTAGGCCAGGGACGTAGTATAGAACATGTGTTCGCCCAACCTGGTAGATACAATGTGAACTTGCGTGCGACTGATGTTGCCGGCCAGGTGGACACAGCTCAAATTGAGGTCACAGTAGAATAATTTGTGCGTTGTGTGTTATAATAACTTGATTTAAGTTTATTTTGTGATTGTAAAGTGGATTTCACGCATTTTCTTGCTCATTTGGGTCATGGGAACACTTGTGATTTCGCCTGTGTACGCAGCGACTGCTAGCCCTTTATCGGGAATTGCGCGTAATAGTAGTAATCCTTTTATTAATTTAGTACCAAGAACTACTGACTATCGACCAGCGCAACCAGCAGCCTTCACTATTCCTGTCTATAATACGGCTGAGTCGTATCTGGTTAGTTTGATTAACTTTATTTTGGATTTTCTAGGATTAATTGTCATTGCAATGTTGGTCTATGGTGGTTTTCAGTATGTACTTGCCATGGGAGATTCGGGCAAGCTAAAGAAGTCCAAAGGTATAATGACGGCGGCAATTGTGGGCTTTTTTATTGTTGTGATTTCATTTTCAATCGTTGCTACCATTATCACCGCTACTCGCCCTGGTGTGAATGACTGTGCGGGTGTCCAAAACGGTATTTGTATTAACAGTAGTGGTCGTGGTGTAAACTTCGGTATTGGATCCAGTATCGGTCGCATGATTGGTAGCATTTTCTAAACAGCTGTATATGCCATATTTAGTTTCAGCTCTTTTGCCTAATTATCCTACTGGATCTGGATTATTATCATCTCAAACCATTGAAGCGGTGGGCGTTTTTTATCTGAATATTGTTTTAAGCTTCCTGGGCTTAGCTGCTTTGGTAGTTATGATTGTGGGTGGATATAAAATGCTGACAGCAGCCGGCAATGGAGAGCAGTTTAAAAGTGGACGCTCAATACTCGTAGGCGCTATTGTTGGCTTTGTAATTATTATCCTGGCTTACGCAATTGTTACTGCTTTAGTAACAGCCTTTGGAACGCCTTTCATTTTTGGCGGAAGAGGCGCTGCTACGGGGGGAACCAATGTCGGGGTGGGCATAGGTATAACACTTTAAAATACAATGAAGCGTCTAGTACATAAATTTTATTTTCATTCAGTTACCGTTTTGATGTGCATTGCTATGCTTTTACTGAGTGCTGTGCAAGTGCATGCTATGAGCAATGATCCCACTTTCGGTGGGCTGCTTAATACGTCTGTTGGTGCAGCGACCTTAAATCCCAGCCAATATAGCAATTATTATAAAGCTAATATTAGTAAAGCTACTACGGTGCAGGGTGGCTTTGGCGCCATTATTAATTTTGTGGTTAGCTTTATGGGTTTTGCGGCAATGATTATGTTGATGTATGGAGGATTTATTTACATTACCGCTAACGGTGAGCAAGGCAAGATTGATAAAGGGAAAAAGATTATATGGGAATCAATTGTTGCTATGCTGATCATTTTCGGTATTTATGGTGCGGTAAATACTGCTTTGAATGTAAGCTCAGCAATTAATAGCAATTTGCGTATTCCGCTGGGACCCCTCGAACTCCAAAATGGTGCTGGCGGTGCTAGTTTACAATTGCCTTTCTAATTTTATGAAGAAGCTGCTAGTAAAGAAATATCTAAAGAAAGTGCTTATGGGTACTATCGCTAGTACTCTACTGTTTTTAAACACATCGATAGTGTTTGCGCAAACTGCTCCCAATGCATCTGCCCCGAACGCAAATCAAACTAATCCTGCTCAGCAAACAGTTACTATTTATGGCGGACCAAGGCATGTAGATGTAACGCCGTTTTCTTCCTTCGGGGGTGTTACCATTGATCGTGTAATTAATAACACCATTTCATACATTTCAGGCTTGTTGGGTCTTATTGCTGTGGGGGCATTAATGTATGGGGGCGTAATGTATATGACGGCGGGTGGTGACACAGGAAAGATTGGTAAAGCAAAAAATACGTTAATACTCACTTTCGTTGGCTTAGTATTAGCTTCTATGGCTTATTTGATCATTGTATTTGCAACCAGATTCTTTTATGGCTCTTAATATGGTTAAACAGAAAACGTTACGAGTGATCGCTTACATTGGTGCTCTACTTGCTGTATTTTCGCAATTGCTACTAACTGCGCATGCGCAAGTTGATAGTCGTCCTATATATGAACGAATTAGTACGCCCAACAGTGCCGATTTGCTAGTACCGTCCTTTGCTACCAGCAATCCTACTATTGCCGCGTTTGTAAACTTTTTATTTGATCTGTTTGTCAGACGGATGTTGCCATGGTTAGCAGCAGTGATGGTACTGCTCATTATTTGGGCAGGATACATATATATTATGGCAAATGGTGATTCTGCGAAAATAAAGCAGGCGAAAGACATGATTCTGTATTCTATTATTGCTATGGTGCTTGCTATTGCGGCCTTAAGCATTATCACCATTTTAAACAACGTAATAACTGCCGCACGTTAAGCTTATGAAAAAAATAGTTATATTGGTCATTGCACTTTTTCTTTTTAATAATATTGCTCTTGCCCAAGATGTAAGCCTTGGTACTTTACCAAGCGATGCTACTTCACAATTACCACAGCACCCCAATGTTCCTGCATCGCCCAATAATGCAGGCTTACCAGGCAATGCCACGGGGCCCAACAGTGCTCCTGCAGGTTTGCCTGGAAATTCTCAAGGAGCAAATACCGCGCCTTCAGTATATGGTCAGCCCAATAATGGCAGTAGTCAAAATTCTTCGGGGTCTTTTTTGCAATTATCAGTTCCCAGTGACCACGGCTTGCCGGGGGGTGACGCTCAAAGCATGCTGCGTCGCATTATTGATAATGGACTTAGTCTGATCGCTTTGGTTGGTATTCTTGCTATTCTGGTAGCTGCATTACAATTGTGGCTTGCTCAAGGAAAGGCTGATGGAATAGGTAAGGCTAAGCTGAATATATTTAATATCATTCTGGGATTTGCAATCGTATTATTAGCCTGGAGTGGGGTGACGATAGTTCTTAGATTCCTTGGCTTTACTTAAAGGCCTCAGGATACTTTTGGCGCAAGCTGACAAAGCCAGTTCTCGTTATAATGAGATGGTCTTGGAGCGGTATTTGAAAGATATTGCTTGTGTCGGCGATGTATTTAGTGAACTCAATATCTGTTTCGCTGGCTGTTAAGTCGCCACTGGGGTGATTGTGGGCTAAAATATACGTATGTGCATTAGCAATAAATGCGGGACGTAGGAGATCTTTTAGCTCTACATGGGCAGCATTGAGGCTGCCTATTGCTATCACTTTTTCCTGGATGAGTCGGAGCTGGCTATCAAGATACAGTGCTCGAATAATTTCCTGTTCATGTGTGCCCATGCTGTGCAAATATCTATAAACACTGGTGGGGGAGTGTAGTGCTTGAGAGTAAAGAGGCTGATGCTGACATAATCTGCGTTGAATCTCTAAAATAGCCATAATACGTTCCGCTGTTTGCACAGAGCAGGATGTTAATAAGCAAATATCCTCAAGGCTAGAAGTTTCATGTAGCAAATATAGTTGGCTAGCGGACCAATCAAGATTTTCCAACTGTAATGCTATTTCCCAAAGCTTTTTTTCGGTAAGTTTTTTAAAAGCGAATGTTTGAGACATGACAACTATAAGTAAATTGAGCTAAAATGAGTATAGATCGTCCAAAATGAAATTATCGATGAATCCCACTGTTGCTGAATTGGTGAAGGTGTGTCGTGATTATAATCCCCAAGTAAATGCCGAAAAAATTACGCAAGCCTATGAATTTGCGAGGGAAGCTCATGGCCCACAGCTGCGTAAGTCTGGTGAACCCTATATTACACATCCTTTAAGGGTTGCATTTATCTTGGCTGAGCTCAAGGTAGACGAAGCAACCATTGTAGCAGCATTGCTGCATGATGTGCCGGAAGACACTGCCCGTACACTCGATGAGATTATTGCTTTATTTGGAAGCGAGGTGGGGGAGCTGGTAAATGGCGTTACTAAACTTTCTAAAGTGAAGTACGTGCTTGATATGGAAAAGTATCAGGTCGATTGTTTGCGTAAAATGTTTTTGACTTTGTCGAAAGATTTACGCGTAGTGATTATTAAATTGGCTGACCGCCTCCATAATATGCGCACCTTGTTGGCTGTTCGGCCTGAAAAACGTGTACGTATTGCGCGTGAGACAATTGAAATTTACGCACCGTTAGCTGATCGCTTAGGTATATGGACTTATAAATGGGAACTTGAGGATCTTTGCTTTCGTCATCTCTATCCATTGCAATTTTATCAACTCTCGCAAGCACTCTCTAGTGGTCAAGCAGAAAGAGAGCAATTAATCACCAAATCAAAAAAGCTGCTAAGTGCAGAAATAAAAAAGAAACTAGGTATTACCGAATTTGAAATTTATGGTAGAGCAAAACATCTTTATTCCATCTTTAAAAAAATGGAGCGCAAGCAAAAGTCATTAGCCGAAATATTTGATTTGTTCGCCATGCGCGTGTTGGTAAATAAAGTGAGTGACTGTTATGCCGTTTTGGGCTTGATTCACGAAATGTGGAGACCGAAAGCGGGCCGATTTAAAGACTATATTGCCGCGCCCAAAGAGAATGGCTATCAGAGTCTGCATACAACCGTTTTTGGTCCAGGGGGCAATTTAATTGAATTTCAAATTCGGACTTTGGCCATGCATGAGCAAGCTGAACATGGTTTTGCTGCTCATTGGGTTTATAAAGATCAAGGCGGAAGTAAAGGCATCAATGAAAAAAACTTAACCTGGTTAGCACGGCTCAATGATTTGCAAGAGAGCATTCAAGATAGCAAAGAGTTTATTGAGGGAGTTAAGGTTGATCTTTTTAGGCAAAGGATCTTTGTGTTTACACCAAAAGGAGAGGTGAAGGACTTACCGGAAGGCGCAAATGCAATAGATTATGCTTTTGCTGTCCATAGCAATGTGGGCTATCGATGTAATGGTGCAAAGGTCAATGGCAAAATAGTTAGACTTGAGACTCCTTTGCAGACCGGTGATGTGGTGGAAATTTTGACCACAAAAAGTCTTATTGGCCCAAAGCGAGACTGGCTAAGAATTGTTGCTACTACTAGAGCTAAGAATAGGATTAAGGCATGGTTTAGAAAACAAGATAAAGATGCCAATCTCCATTCAGGTACTGAGTTGCTCAATCGAGAATTAGCTTTTTTTGGCAAGGGGACTGTGAATGAAATTGCTGCAGAAAAGAAATCTCAGGTTATGGAAATGTATCCTTCTTATCAATCATTTGAGGACGTTTTGATTGCGATTGGTGAGGGGGAAATTTCCCAGAGGACTATTCTTAAACGCTTATTTACTGATGAAGAGTTACTAGCTGACAAAGTTATTTCCTTGCCAAATAAGAGCAACATAAAAGCGAACTCACATGTATATATTCAGGGGGAAAAAGATGTGATGGTTAGTTTTGCAAAATGCTGCCAGCCTGAGCAGCCAGAGAGCATTATTGGCTACATTACTCGTGGTAGAGGTGTAACTGTGCATTGCGCCGATTGTCAGAGCGCTCAACATTTAGCGCCCGACCGTTTAGTCCACGCCAGTTGGCTACATCCCAGTACTGTTAATAAATATCAGGTGCATGTGGTGGTTGAGGCAGAGGATCGAGTCGCATTATTGCGTGACCTTCTTCATGAGTTGACCCGCTTTAATGTAAATATACTTACCCTACAAACCAGTCCGCGTGATGATTTGGGTATTGTAAAAGATGAACTAAAGTTAGAGGTGATTGGTGTGGATCAAATAACTTCCGTGCTGGATGCAATATCTTTAATTCCCGGTGTGATAAATGCTTATCAGATTTCTACCGCAAGGAAGTAGCGAGCTTTTTACCAATAAAACAAATGTTTCTCGCTTGCAATCTAGTGCTGACCTGGTCTTTATTGCTATACCAAATTTCACATGTCTGAAAGCCTGCCTGTTCACAGAGCTGCTTAAGCTCACTTTTGGTAAAAGCATAGTAAAAACGGTGCTGGACATTGTTGCCTTTTGTGTAGGGGATGTAACTGTGATGATATGGCGTTTTAAGAACAAACTTGCGGTACTTAGGTTGCCAAAGGTTCCATACAGTAATAAATACGTGCCCACCGGGTTTTAATGCAGTAAATACGCGTTGCAGCACTTTGAGTTGCTCATCGCTACTGGCTAAATGGTGGATACTAGCGATAAAAAAAGCTGCATCAAAGCGTTCGCGTCCATAGTGATACACACTCATGTCTCCACAGTCAAAGCTGGAATGGGGCCAGCGCATTCGTGCCTGATGAAGTAACTCTTCGGATTGGTCAATGCCTAAGTATGTACAGTCTTTATCCTGCAGGAATTCAATTAAACGACCATTGCCGCAACCAATATCAATAACATGATCATTCCTTTTAATGTATGGTGAAAAGGCTGCAAACTCAGGCCACAAAAAGCTTCTTGTTTTTGAGAAGTGATCGGCTATAGTATTGTAGACATTGCGTAGATCTGTTTTGTAATTAGCTTTATTCATAGTATGTCAGCAACTGTTCCACAGAAAGAATACCAGAAAATGACTCCGGCACTCCATCAGGCGGCTGTATATATTCTCCAGAAGATGACAGCAAGCAAAATTGATGATCGTATTTTAATCGACAAGTTGAAGCGAGAGGCAGCACGCAAATTCAAAGTTCCCTGTCCAGCCCAAACCATTTTATTGGCTGTCTATCATGAAATGGTTTCAGCAAAAACGCTGTCCAAGCAAGAGTGGATCCCAAGGGTACTCAAAAAGAGTGCAATTCGGACACTGTCCGGCGTTGCTCCTATCCCTATTCTTACCAAACCATATCCCTGTCCTGGCAAATGTGTTTATTGTCCTACTGAAGCGGGAGTGCCAAAGAGCTATAACTCTAATGAGCCTGCTGTAATGCGTGCAATTACTGTAAACTGGGATGCCTACCGCCAAGTTGCGAAGCGATTATATGCGCTATCAACAGGTGGTCATACAGTGGATAAAGTGGACTTGATTGTCATGGGCGGGACTTTTTCTTTTCTGCCGAGAGCCTATCAAAGTAGCGTTGTTCGTAAGGCTCTCAAAGCGATGAATGAATTTTCGCGCATGAAAGAAAACCCTACGCAATTTGTGAAGAAGTTTGAGTCTACTAATAAAAGTCCTACTTCACTGCAAAAAGAAATGGCGATAAATGAAACAGCTGACATTCGCTGTGTGGGGATCACGTTTGAAACACGTCCGGATTATATTAATGAAAATGAGGTCATCCACATGAGAAAGCTTGGTGGAACTAGAATAGAAATTGGGGTGCAAAGTGTCTATGATGATGTGAATCAATTAACAAAAAGAGGCCATGGAAATAAAGAGGCGAAAGAGGCAACGTTTCTGCTTAAGGAGGCAGGCTTTAAATTGCATTATCACACCATGCCTAATTTGCCTGGGAGTAGTTTGGCGCGGGATCAAGAAATGTACCGGATTTTATGGAATGACTCTGATTTTAGACCTGATCAAATCAAAATTTACCCTTGTGTGGTGACGATTGATGCTGAATTAAAAGACTGGTTTGATCGTGGTGAGTACCACACATATTCTGATGAAGAGCTAATCGAGATGCTTACCGAGGTAAAAAAAGACATACCATATTGGGTGCGAATTGTTCGTTTGGGTCGTGATATCCCTCAACCTAATGTCTTGGATGGCAGTCACTACACCAATTTTCGCGAATTGGTACATGCAGCGATGAAAAAGAAAGGTTATACCTGTAAGTGTATTCGCTGTCGTGAAGTTCGTGATCGTCCTCATGATCCTCAAGCTGCTCAGGTCTTCGTAGAGTGTTATGAAGCTTCGCAAGGAAAGGAATATTTTATTAGCATTGAATCTCCAGATCGCTCGATTTTATATTCTCATTTGCGCCTGCGAATTCCCTATCATACCTTAGCGGGGAAAAAACATTTTATTAAAGAATTAACTGATAGCGCTATTATTCGAGAGGTACACACGTATGGTGAAGCTGTCCCTCTCGAAGAGCGTAAACAAGGTGCAGCACAACATTTGGGTTTTGGCAGAATTATGATGACAAAAGTTGAAGAAATATTGGCAGCAGAGAAGTTAAGAAAAATTGCGGTTATTAGTGGTATCGGAGTGCGCGGTTACTACCGTAAATTAGGATATGAGCTAGAAGGGACCTATATGGTCAAGCATTTATAAATTCATAAATTTTCGGATTTAATAAAACGCAGTTAGCATATCCAATATGTTTTTTGTTGATTGGCTTTTTCCTGCGCGCTGCTTAAATTGTAATTTAGTGGGGCACTGGCTGTGTATAGCGTGTCAGGCGAAGTTTAATTACAGCCTAAAGTTGCAGCCCTATCTGGGCATGGTTACCGGTCTTGACCACGTTTATATTGCCAATCACGATCATACACTCATTTTGGCACGCATTCTTTATGGCTGGAAGTATAAATTATGGTCTGAGCCGGGCAAAATTTTGCAAAATATATTTGCGAATGCTTTTTGTGCGATATTTGCTACCACGGAGAATATTATTTGTGTGCCTGTACCCGTGCATAAGAAAAAACTTTACAAACGCGGTTTTAATCAAGCTAGACTTCTTACTCAGCAATTAGAGTTACTGAGCAATTTGCAGGTATTAGAGTTGTTGCTTCGCACCAGAAACACCCGTTCTCAAGTCGGACTTTCAAAGCAAGAACGTTGTCAAAACATCAAGTCTGCTTTTATGATCAATCCGCTTCTTTCGCGACAGATACCTTTTAATACCAGAATAGTCTTAGTAGATGATATTCTTACTTCGGGTAGCACCTTGCAAGAGTGTGCTTTGTTGCTGCGTAAAGTTGGTTTCAGTCATGTTGATGCCTTGGTATTGCACCAAGGAACCAAATAGTACCGACCATCTCTATAGCAAAGCGCGATGACGAAGTGAACAAGAGTGTGTTATTTTATGAGTGAATACTTTGGTATGAAGAAAAATTATTCCACTACATTTCACTTGC
The DNA here is from genome assembly GCA_964512325.1 of uncultured Candidatus Peribacteria bacterium. GTDB lineage: Bacteria > Patescibacteriota > Gracilibacteria > RBG-16-42-10 > RBG-16-42-10 > JACQZO01. The sequence goes on along the minus strand of CAZEGN010000001.1, from coordinate 76,938 downwards.
CGATTATAAGTGTTGCTAACGAAGCAGTTGTAGCTACACCAAAGCAATTTATAATCGATTGGAATGATTTTCATATTGTGGGTTTGTGGGCGAGGACAAGTCTGGTGCAGAAAAAGATTATTTTATGGCAAGATATTCAAGAAATCAGCAATGCCTGGTACATACAATCAGAGGCGGCATTCAGTGAAGAGGAGGATTTAGTGAGAATTGAAAAAGTGCTCGCCAACGACTTTGATCTGAAAGGGGCTCACTGTAAGACTTTAGACGGCAAAATATTAGGTAGAGTTAGTGATTTTACTTTTGATGCTGTCACAGGACAGATTTCGCAATTTATGATAAAAAATTATCTTATTAGACCAATCGCTAATGAATTAGTATTGCCAATTACTATCATTAGGCGTGTGGCAGATAAGACTGTCTTTGTTGACGACCTAGACAAAGAGGATGTAGTGCAGGCGCCAGCTTCTCTAACCGTACCAGCAACCAATTATGTTTGATTTTGAAGTAACAAGTACTCCCTTAACCGGCTCTTACGCGCGCACCGGTCGTTTTACGACCCCCCATGGTGAAATTGCAACACCTGTTTTTATGCCTGTTGGTACTAAAGGGACTGTGAAATCTTTTACGCCAGACGATTTGCTTAATTTAGGAACGGAAATCATTTTAGGCAACACGTATCATCTTTTTTTACGTCCCGGCGATCAGTTTTTGGCAGAAAGAGGTGGTTTGCATAAATGGATTCATTGGAATAAACCTATACTCACTGATTCTGGCGGATTCCAGGTCTTTAGTCTTAAACAGATAAGAAAAATTGATGAAGATGGAGTGGAATTCCAATCGATTCATGATGGCTCTAAACATTACTTTTCACCAGAGAGAGTAATGGAAATTGAGGCCAATATTGGAGCTGACATTATTATGGCTTTCGATGAGTGCGCTCCAGGTAAGGCTGATTATAATTATGCGCGCGCTGCCATGGAAAGAACGCATCGTTGGCTAGAACGTTGTGTTAAGTCACAAAAAAGAGTAGGGGAACAAGCCTTGTTTCCGATTGTTCAAGGTGTCACTTATGACGATTTGCGCAGAGAATCGTGCGAGTTTGTCAGTCAATTTGACCTGCCTGGTATTGCTGTCGGTGGTTTAGCTGTCGGTGAGCCAAAAGAGACCACTTTTCGCGTGCTTGATACTTTAGCGCCCTATTTGCCAGCGCAAAAGCCGCATTATCTGATGGGCGTTGGATCACCTGAAGATCTTTGGGAATGTATTCATCGTGGCATTGATATGTTTGATTGCGTATTGCCCACTAGGGTGGGAAGACATGGCGGAGTTTTTACTCCACTTGGTCGAGTAGATTTAAAACGTACTGTCTATCGTACCAGTGAAAAACCGATTGATGAAACATGTAATTGTTATACCTGTAAAAACTTCACTGTGAGTTATTTACGGCATTTAATTGTCGAAAATGAAATGCTTGGTGCACACCTATGTAGTTTGCATAACATTCACTTCCTGTTCGAACAAATTCGAGTAATTCGTGCAGCAATCAAAGAGGGCACGTTTTTACAAAAAAAAGCAGAATTCACTGCTCAGTATAGATATATGGGAAGTGGTAATTAGTTACTCTTTTTTAGTGTCCCTTTTGATCGTCTATCAGCTAAGATTAGATTGCCAATCTTTGCGCCCATTTCTTTACGTATTTCACTTCTAGCTTCTTGCTCAAGATCATAGGTTACAAGATTTTTATCCGAATGTAGCTCATACATAATGGTCACGAACTCAGCGATAATCATTGGCGCAATCAGCCAGCTGACATTGAGATGAAGAAAGAGGTTATAAGCCGCGTGTAGCACTACCGCTACCAATAAGCCTTCTGCAATGAGTTCTTCTTGGCGAATATGTATACTGCGTGGCAATGGGAAGTTTCTTTTTTGCCACAGTGCTTTTACCCGGTTAACTCTATTTTTGACACCACTAAACAATAGGTATTGGCGTAACTTTTTCTTTTCACTAATCTCCGCTTCGAGACCAACTATTTTAGCTCGGCCATAGTAATAGCCCAAAAAACCTGAAAAAAGAGTATGTACAAGCATTGTACCAAAGTTTCTGGCGATGACTATTTGCACAAAACTAAAATTATTAAACAGCATTACAATGTTGCTAGCTCCACCTGGAGCATATGTCTCAGCAGCAACCGCAAAGTAGGCGATGTTTTCAATATAGGCAAAGCCTAATGCACCTGCTACAGCATACTCGATTCCATCCACCACTCTATTAAACGCAATATGTTTGTTGTTTACACTTTTAATCACAAAAAACTTAGCATACTCTTCGAGTCCTCCCATAAAAATAAATCCAAGCGCAATTAATGGTATGCGCTGACTGAGTGTGGCATGATCAACAAATTGCGTTAAATCAAAACCAAAAAACAAGCGCAGCAAGTAATTAATTGCCAAGACGGGGAGCACCGTAAACATGCCAAAAAAGAAGGTGATAACCATATACTTGGTATCATCTTTTTCCATGTATACCTGACGATAATAGAGCCAGGCCCAAAATAACGCTGGAATTAGTGCTCCTGTAGCTAGTAATAAAAGCAGGCTAGGATGCGCTGCTATCCAAAGCCATATATTGCTGGTCCATTGTCCTAAATCACGTAAAATGTCTCCCGCTGCGGCCATTTGTTTTTGTTTGTGTCTATCTATTATAACGCATAAGCAAGAGAAAATGAATGGTTGGATAGTCCCTATAGACAATGTCTGTCTCTCTTCGTACAATCAGCATGCTTTTATTGGACAGATTATTGCTCGCTTTTTAAGGCGAGAGGAAAGTCCGGACAGCAGTTAAACGCCATAGTTCCTAACGGGAACCAGTTAGTAAAATATCTAAAATACTAGCTAGGGATAGTGCCACAGAGACAATACTACCCTATACCATTACGGTATAGGGGAAAGGTGAAAAGTCCTCATCTATGAGGAAACTCTTATGTGAATAAGAGCGTTGGTAAACCCTATGGGCTGCAAGGCGGAATGGAGAGAAAAGAATCACTTCGTTTAACAAGTCTTTTTTCGCCCGCTGCTTGATTTCACCTGCGAAGGTGGAACTAGATAGATAATAATCATGTCTAAAGACATTACAGAATCCGGCTTACCATAAAAGCTTCTCTAAAAAATCCATCATGACACGTTTTTTGCTTCGTATGCGTACCAAATTACAGGCTCAAGATGCTTGGTACTTAGCAGGAAACGTGTTGTTGGTAGTAACGGCCATGGTGCGAGCATTGTTTCTGTCTACACCAAATTTTCCAGTCTTTGATGAGGTCCATTTTCCATACTTTGCACAGCGTTATTTAGCCGGGCAACCTTTTTTTGATATTCATCCTCCTCTGGCAAAATGGCTGATTGCGCTTGCCGAATGGTTGTTTGGCTACAATATCGGTGCTGATTACTCTCTAGCTTCAGCAGGAGCAGGCGCTAGCGATTATTTCACTCGCATTATTCCTACCATTCTGGGTGGGTTCTCTTTCAGTTGGCGTTTTATGCCCTATATATTTGGTATGGGCTTGTTGCTTATCATTTGGCAAATTGCCTGGCAGATCACTCGCTCATGGAAAGCTGCCTTTATTGCTTTGCTCATTGTGTCAGTTGATAGCTTATTATTTGTGTATGGCAGAACAGGTTTGATGGATGGTATTATGTATTTCTTTGTCTTTGCTTCATTCCTGGCCTGTATTATTGCGCTGAGATACAGGAAGCCATGGATGCAGTTTTTCTATTTACTGGCAGCTGGCATTTTGGCAGGCTGTGCTATTTCAGTAAAATGGTTAGGCATGGCGACCTTAATTCTGTGTTTTTTTTGGTTAGCGGCCAATTTTAAAAAAATTATTCGTCCTCATGGTTTTGTGGCTGTAGGATTGGCATTGGTACTTACAGCAAGTGTGTATTTGGCAAGTTTTTGGGGGGAAGCAGTGAATTGGAAACAATTGGATATTGATACCAATCATCAAACAACCTCTTTCTGGGATAGCTTGGATCACTGGCATCAGCAAGCGTTTTCCTTTAATAAAAATCTCAAGGACTCTCATCCCTATGGTTCAAGCTGGTGGTCGTGGCCTTTAATGTTGCGACCTATGCTTTATTATTATGAGCAAGTAGATCCATATACATGGTTACCGGCTAGAGATATTGTTACTCAAGCACCACTGAGCACTTGTACTGATATCCAGGTTAATAATTGTTTGGTTCGTGTAATTGCAGCAATTGGCAATCCGTTCCTTTGGTGGGCCGGCTTTTTATCCTTCATACTCACTTTTCTCTTCGTCTGGCCTAAGAAGTCCTGGCAGTGGGCATTGCTTCTGAGCAGTATTTGTATGTACCTGCCATGGATGCTTATCAGTCGTGTTTCATTTCTCTACTACTTTATGGGTGTGGCTACAGTATGGCAGCTTCTATTGGCCCTAAACTTGTGGCAGTTAGTACAATGGCGCCCAAAGAATGCGCCCGTAGGCAAATATATGGTCATAACCTTGCTAGTTTTAGCTGCGCTCTGGTTTCTAGCTGCCTATCCTGTGATTGCCGCACTACCCGTACCTACGGATTACATCCCCAAAGTATTATGGTTCCCAAGCTGGCGTGGATAAGTGAATGTGATAGCAACGAAAGCTAGAAACCAGAGAATGGGTAATGTCCTCCATTCTCCTGGTTTTTCATATTGAGGCCGGATTTCCTCTCATCACTTCTTCCTTTTCTTCGTCTACGTCTTAGTCTTCGTCTTTGAGCACGCAAAAGAAGCCTTTATTAGAAGAAGGCAGTAGGTAAGACGAAGGATTAGACGAAGACTCGCACTGCGTGCTCGTGGTGACCCCAAGAAGAATCGAACTTCTATCTAAGCCTTAGGAGTGCCTTGTTCTATCCATTGAACTATGGGGTCGTAGGGAGTGGTGAAGGATCGATTATAGATTATAAATTATAGATTTCCCACACAATTGATAATCCATAATCTATAATTTCTCCCCCCTCTTGCTTGGCTCATCAAAACCGACATCTTCTTCTTCAATGCCTGCTTCTAACAGATCGACACCAGTGTGACGGTACAGTTGATAGTAGAAGAACTCGGTGAGTCCACCGAAAAAGCCGATGCTAAACCAGATAATAATCGGTAAGCCAAAAAATAGGGGAGCGGTATTACTGCCCATGAGTGTAACAATGCCGGTAATTGCTAAACCAAACAGCAAACTGATAAAGCTGCTATAAACATCAATGACAAATTCACTGGCACGTACAGTGACCGCACTGAATACAAGTGTGGATGCTAATGCGGCAGTGATAATCTGCACGAGTGCCACGATTAGCATATAGCTTGGATCAACATTTCTACCAATAAAATAAGCTGGAATGGCAAGTACAAAGACGAAAATGTTGATAATGGCTACTTGTAATAAACCACTATAAGGATTTTGGTATTTATCTTGGTCGCAAAGACTCATTAAAAAGACACTTAGCCCGTTGCTAATGAGAGTGGCTAAAAATAAGACACTAATGCCCATAAATATGGCAAAAGGCGACACTGCAGCCGTGGGGTCGGCAAGGGTCTGAATTAGGGAGCCGGCAAAGATAATACCAATCAAAATCACAAGTCCTCCGGCAACTCCGCCGACTATACCGGCAATCATGCGATAAAAAACAATTACGCCTTCAAATTTACGAGGGCCAAACCCTAATTCGTTATTTTCCATAATGTTGGGTAGATTCATTACTATTGTAACATAAACTGACGCCAATGAAGAACCAAATAAGCATGGTTAAGGTGCTGTCTTCCCACAGATGCAAAAATAGTCCCTGAAAGGAGGTGCCCAAAAGGACCATGCCCATGAGTTTTTGAAGTTGGTTGTTGCTTTTAAGCAGGGACCAACTTAGCAGTCCTATGAATAGAACAAAAAGAAGCATAGTCAGAATGCCAGCCTCTTCGCCCAGTTGTAAATACCAATTTTCGCTGATGAGAGCGTGTTCTTCACCGAGCAAGCGTCGAGAAACGGGGCCTGCTGAGCCTAGGCCTGTACCGAAAGGAGCAGTGATAAGCCGCTGTATGCCATCAACAGTCTTGTGCCAATGCTCAGAAGTTGAAAGTCCATGGGTGACAACGTCAGGGCTAACGCTAAATATTCCTATTACTATAAGACTGATAACACCAGTCGTTAGTAGTAATGCTTTTTTAGGCAAATTACAAAGGATGGCAACCAATCCTCCTAAAAGTGCCGATCGCGAAAAGGTAAGGCTGACAGCAATGAGCGGGAGTAAGAGTAACCAGACATTATTACTAAAGTAAAAGAGCAGTGCCGCCCATAGTAGGCTTAAGCTTCCTGCTTGATTGGGGCCAGAGAAGCTTGCCTGCAAGCGAGGTAGGCATGAATCATTGATGAATAAACAGTGGTAAACCGGTAATGGTTTTTCTTCGACATAGGAACTTTGATAAGGGCTATAGCCAAAGTAAAGTCCAATATCAGGTTTGATTATCCAGAAACACAAAAAAATGCCAAACGCAATTGTGAGAGAGAGTAATGTTAGGCGTAGGAGGCGATCTAGCACGCTTTTTTTGAAACTAAGAGCCAATAATAAACCGACTAGTAGACTGGGGACAAATAATAGGTCAGTGCGGAGACCAAGGATGAGAGCCGCTACTGAGTTAGCTTGTGAGCCACCAAAAACAATTAAGCTGGTTACAAAGGCAGTTAATGTTAGAAATAACTTGTTTCTATAATTGAAGTTCCATATTTCTTGCCTTCGTAGCCAAAGCAATAAGCCTAGTAGTGTAAATAATACAATCTCTTTCCACAAAGAGAAGATATTGCTGCTTAATGGCAAAAAATCAGCATGACTGCCCAGGAATAGTTTTGATAGCCAGGTCTTTAGAAAAGCATGCCAGGGTAATAGCGCTAACCATAATCCAGTCAGAAAAAATAAAAGCTTTTTCATGATTAACGATTTTTACTGCCAATAAGGCTTCTTTTATAAGCTTCTAGGTTTTCTAAGGCCACGGCAACTCCTCTTACCACACAAAGCGCTGGCTCGTCTACTACTACTGTTGGCACTCCAGTATGATGGCTAATCAATTCTGCGAGATTCCGTAATTGCGCGCCACCACCAGTGAGGACAATGCCATGATCAATAATATCAGCACTTAATTCAGGCGGTGTTTGTTCCAATACCTTTTTTACAGCAAGGATGATTTTTTCTAACTCATCGGTAATTGCTTTTACCACATCACCTGTGTGTACTTCTATTACGCGAGGTAGGCCAGTCATGAGATCTCGTCCACGAATGTTAATGCGAAGCGCCTCCTTAAGAGGAATCGCACTACCCACTGCGATTTTTACTTCTTCCGCTGTGCGAGGCCCAATCGATAGACCATATTGCTTACGAATATGTTCTGAAATGCTTTGGTCGAGTTTATTGCCGCCCACACGAACTGATTCCGACACTACAATGCCTCCCAAAGAAATGACGGCTACTTCTGTGGTTCCACCACCAATATCAACTATAAAATTGCCTACTGGTTCGGCAATGGGAATATTTGCACCTATGGCCGCAGCAAGGGGGTGCTTAATCAGATAAGCTTCATGAGCGCCTGCTGATATTGCCGCATCAATCACGGCTCTTCTTTCTGTACTAGTTATGCCGGCTGAAACAGAAATCATTACTTCCGGATTAAAAACACGGAATCTGCCTGCGGCTTTATTAATGAAATGACGTAACAATGCCTCTGTGACACGATAGTCAGCGATGGCTCCATCTTGTAATGGCTGGTGAGCATTAATCATTTCTGGTGTGCGCCCTAACATGATTTTAGCCTCTTCGCCAATGGCCAGGATTCTTTTTTGGTCAGATACAGCCACAATGGATGGATCTTGGGCAATAATACCTCGTCCCTCCACATGCACACGGGTATTCGTGGTTCCTAAGTCGATTGCAATTTTCTTACTAAATATCATAGAAAAAGGTGCTAAGTTTGGGATACAAAAAAGAGAGTTCTCTTACTGCTCGCTAAGAATATGGCATTTTTAGCTTGCAGTAAATATAGAACATTACTATACTTACTGTGTGGGCTTGATTTCGCCCCTGTATTTTATAGTATTCATGTCATTGCCAGTTTGTGCTTTGGCAACACTGCCTGCAGAAAAATATGCAGCGACGTTGTCATCTGGAAAAGTTTTACATTTCACCGGCGCAGCTAGTTCAGCAAGCAAAATGCTTACGGTATTTCATATACGTGAACAATTGCAGTGCCCAGTCTTATGGCTCGTAGATGATAGCGCTATGTTAGAGCGCTTAGCGTCAGATGAACAATTATGGGAGATTCCTGACTGTTTTGTTTTGAATGAGGATGTATTGTTAGGCAATCATCATTTGTTGGTAATGCGCTTAGTGGCTTTAATTCATCAAAATAAGAAGCCTTTTGTTATTACATCGCCTAAGGTGTGGTCTGAATTAAAACTGCCAACTGCATATGATATTGATCAGGCTAAGCTAACTTTGAAGTCTGGTGAAAAACTACAATTTGTGAAGTTTTTCAATAAACTCATTGATAGCGGCTATCAACTAGCTAATGGTTTAATTGTTGATCCTGGTTTTTACGTGAAAAGAGGAGGAATAATTGATATTTTCCCGGTGAATCGTGAAACGCCATTGCGTATTGAGTTGTTTGATGATGTGGTAGAGTCACTCCATGCCTTTAACCCAGCCACTCAGGAAAAGGGGGAGGAGTACAAAAGTACCAGCATTTTTCCAGTAGACACTCGCGGCTATAATGCTTTTTTGAAGGATTACTTTGCTGGAAGCTTGGTTGTATTGGATGAGTTGTCTGTTACGCCAGAGTTGCCTAAAGATGCTAAGGTCATTAATTTCTTGCCGTTCGCAGAAGATGTAAATGATGCCTCTGGAGTGATTGATATGCACTTTACGTCTGTGCTTCGTTTTCACAATCCATTGGAGTTCACTAAGGATTTGAAAACAAAAGTGGATGAACAGTGGCAAGTTATTTTGTTCACTGCAGATGCTGAAAAGGTGTGGCAATTGCTGGTTGATCAGGGCTATACCAACGAAGAGCTAACTCGAGTTCATCTTATTGAAAAGAGAGCAAACCGACAGGCCCGTGATAGCTTTAGTTCACAGTCTTTGCAGTTCCCTGAAGCGTTCCAAAATGCTTCACTGAAGCTGTTAGTGATTACTGATCAAGAAATATTTGGGCAATTTCAAAAACCTAAGAAATATACACAATCTCAAGTAGACGCGGCTTTTTTAGCTAGCCTTAATCCCGGTGACTTGGTTGTACACATTGATCACGGCTTGGCTTTGTTCCAAGGGACCATTCAAAAAACAGTGGATCAAACAACACGGGAATATCTACAACTCGATTATGCTAAGGGGGACAAGCTTTTTGTGCCAGTAGAGCAGGCAGATAAAGTAAATAAATACATTGGTGCAACTGGAGATCATGCGCCTCCTTTAACGCGTTTAGGCTCTGGGGACTGGAATAGAGTGACGTCTGAAGCTCGTAAAGAGAGTCTTGTCATTGCAAAGGAACTTTTGGAACTGTACGCATTGCGTGAAACCGCAAAAGGCTTCGCTCATTCATCAGATGATATCACCATGTCACAGTTTGATGCTAGCTTTGGCTATGTAGCTACACCCGGTCAGCTCAAGGCAATTGAGGAAATTTGTCGTGATATGGAGAAAGAAAAACCAATGGATCGTTTGCTTTGTGGTGATGTTGGATTTGGTAAAACGGAAGTAGCTATGCGAGCCGCATTCAAAGCCTTTTTAAGTGGCAAGCAAGTGGCAGTGCTGGCGCCAATTACCATTCTGGTAGATCAACACTTTCGCTCTTTTGAGAAACGTATGAAGCCTTTTGGGGTAAGAGTGGGTATGATATCTCGTTTTAACTCAGCAACAGACCAGAAAAAAACATTAGCAAAGTTGGCAAAAGGCGAATTAGATATAATCATTGGCACGCATCGTTTATTACAGGAAGATATTAAATTTAAAGACTTAGGATTAGTTGTGGTAGATGAAGAGCAGCGTTTTGGTGTGAAGCAAAAAGAAAAGCTAAAGGCTTTGCGTCACAGTGTTGATATTTTGACGCTTACCGCCACCCCAATTCCGCGCACGCTAAACATGAGCTTGTCAGGTCTGCGCGATATTTCGACTATTACCACACCACCACCTGGACGCTTGCCGGTGGTCACTGAAGTTCGTCGCTTCAGTATGTCATTTATCCGTGAGGCTATTTTGCGTGAACTGCAAAGAAAAGGACAGGTGTATTTCTTACATAACAGAGTACAGACTATTGAGAGCATGAAGACCAAGCTACAGTCATTAGTACCTGAGGCACGCTTTATTGTGGCTCATGGCCAATTAGCAAACGAAGAGCTGGAGAACCGTATTATGAGCTTTAAAGCTCATGAATTTGATGTATTGATTAGTTCTACTATTATTGAAAACGGTATTGATTTGCCGAATGCCAATACATTAATTGTCGACAATGCGGAGCGCTTAGGATTGGCTCAGGCATATCAGTTGCGTGGGCGAGTAGGTAGAAGTGCGAGTCAAGCATATGCCTACTTCCTGTATCACAGCCAAAAGCTTGAAGATGTTGCCAAGAAACGCCTTAGGGCAATTGTTGAAGCTTCAGAGTTGGGTAGTGGCTTCCAAATCGCAATGCGTGACTTAGAGATTCGAGGTGCTGGTGATATTCTTGGTGCCAAACAGCATGGCAGCATTAATGCTATCGGTGTAACTCACTTTACTCGTTTGCTGAAACAAGCGATCGAAAACATCAAAGCAGGGAAGAGCCAGGTTGACTTTATCAATAAACCCAAAGAAGAAACGCTGATTGAACTGCCCGTTACAGCATACATTCCTGGCACATATATTGATGACCATATTGATAAAATCAAACATTACCAACAGCTAGCGAGCTGCGACAGTTTGGATACATTGACCGAGCTTACCAAAGAGCTTGAAGAAAAGTTCGGTGAATTGCCTACTGAAACGAAAAACTTGCTTCAAATTCTGAGTCTCAAAATATATGCTACTAAGGCTAACTTATTAGCAATTAAAGAGACATATATCGAACGTCAGAAAAGAATTGAGCTTGTGCTCGGTCCAAAGGTAACACCACGTGAGATTATGAAGCTATTAGCACAAAACCCACGCTGGATGATATCTGGTCAAGTGTTAAAGATTAAAAAAGAGGAATTAGGAGTGGATTGGTTTAAGCGCTTATGCGAAGATATTCGTGCCTTTGCAGCAGCCTTTGATGATGCTTTGGTGATATCCAAATAACTTGTTCTCATGATTGAAACAATAGCGCTTATCCTCATGCCGACACTCTATATCATCGGCGGAGTGCTCTTTTTAATTACGGCCTATGTCTGTTTTATTGGCGCCCCCTTCATCCCAACGCCTCAACCAGTGGTAGAGCATATGATTAAAGCCGCAAAGCTTAAGCCTGGCATGAAAGTACTAGATCCTGGCTGTGGTGATGGCAGAATGCTGCTCACTGCCTGTCGTGCAGTACCAGGGGTAAAAGGGGAGGGCTATGAATTGTTTTTTTTGCCCTACTTGTTAGCTCTTTGGCGGACAAGAAAATATCGGCAGCAGATCAAAATTCTCTTTCGTAATAGCGATCATGCTGATTTAACTGATGTCGATGTAATGTTTTGCTATATGTTATACGGCCCTTTCAAACGCAATGCACCTAAGTACAAACGGGAATTAAAAAAAGGCGCGAAAATTATCTCCTATGCTTTTAAGATTCCCGGCTGGCAAGAAAGCGAGATAATTCCCGCAGTCCCCAAGAAAAACTTTGGTCCAGTCTTTATTTATAAGATGTAGGGGAGAATTCAAAATTCAAGATTCAAAATTCAAAATAAAAAATAGCGCCAGCGCTCTTTTTTAGGAGTGTGACAAATGAGCAGATTAAAAAGCTCCAGCAATTGATAATCTATAATTTATAATCCTCCGTATCCTCTTTGCATTTTTCATTTTGAATCTTGAATTCCTCTTTTTTGTGACTACAAAAAAGAGGCCCTGTGGCCTCTTTAGTTTGTTTGTTCGCAGAAACGTTAGTCTACTTTACTGAAGCTATCAGTTGCTTGAAAGATGCGTCATCGGTAAATGCCATTTCAGAAAGCATTTTTCGGTTTAAAACAATGCCTTTCACGCGTAGCTTAGACATAAACTGTGAGTAGCTCATCCCTTGTTCACGACATGCAGCATTAATACGCTGAATCCATAAGCTACGGAAAGTACGACGCTTCTTGCGACGATCTAAGTATGAGTGTTGGCCAGCTTTGAAGAATGCTTGGCGAGCCATCTTGAAAGTCTTGCTACTTAAGCCGCGATAGCCTTTTGTACTTTTAAGAATTTTCTTGTGACGGCGATGTGCCGCAACACCACGTTTGACACGCATAAATTAACTATAAGGTAATAAACGATGCATTTTTGTTGAATCAGCAGCACTCACCAAAGCGCCACCATTATCTAAATTCTTTTGACGTTTAGATTTGTTCTTCAAAAGGTGATTTTTGCCCGCCTTTTCGCGCATGTACGTTTTCTTTTTTTTGCTGCCCGTACGTGCAATACGTTTTTTCGCGGTGGACGATGACTTTAGCTTCATATCAAAAAATAAGCGCTGGTATAGTAATGGTCTTATGGCAGAGTGTCAATGAAATTGCGAATTCCTCTACAGAGGCTTAATTGTCATGGACATTAATTTGCCTTGTGTGTTGATAGCCTGCTCGACAGCGTAGAGTCCTTCTAGGAGCGTGAGGAATTCCTTTATCTTAGCCTCACCGAGGTCTTTTCTTGTCGCTTGGCGGCCATGAAACATCAACGTTATTTTAACTTTGGCGCTCTTTTCTAAGAAGCGTTTGGTCTGATTGGCTTTGGTCTCAAGGTCATGGACTGAAGTGGTTAGGCCTAAGCGAACACCTTTAATCTCATTCTTGGGACTTTTGCTTTTCTGCTTTTTCTCAAGCTTTTGTTGTCGGTAGATAAATTTACCAAAATCCATAATGCGACATACTGGTGGCATTGCCTTTGGTGCAATTTCAACCAGGTCGAGCCCTGCCTCTTGCGCCATCGTTAAAGCTTTAGCAAGGGGTACAATTCCTATAGGCTGATTTTCACTATCTACCAATCTCACTTCGGCAAAGCCAGTAATGGCGCCATTAATGCGAACGTTTTTTATAAACTAAAAGTTAATAACACTAAAATGGTAGCATATTAGCGCTCACTTGCTAAGGTTGTAGTTGATAACTTTGCAATTCAAGCGTGTCTTTATTGACTGCAAACAGTTTCTTCCCATCTTGGCTTATGCTTAGGCCGGAAAAATTTTGCTCAGGTTTGAAGGTTTGTAATAGCATTTCTTTGCCACTTTTATTGCTTACTAAAGACAGCGTTCTTACACTGTTATTTTCTAACAGTTCTGAAAATGAAGGCAGGCCGCTAGCAGGAGTTGGTGTGAGGTAATAGTAACTTTGAGTGCTCGTGCTATAAGCGAGCTGTGTTAATGGTACATTGAACGATAATAATATTGCTGTTTGAGGGGCAGATAGTACGTATATTGCAGTTCCTGTGCTGGTACGCAGCGCAAATCTGTCTATGCTGATAAATCTGGCTGGCTCGATGAGTGTAAATGTACCAATTTCAATGAGCTGATTGGTGTTTAAGTTAAATACTGAAACTAGTGTGTTTGAACTATTGGGATAGGTTTCGGCTAATAATCCCCATGTACCTGATGGATCAATGTTGAGAATGGTATTAAGTTGCACATTCCGTTTTACAAGCTTGCTATTGATAAGCAAGTTTTGATTGTTGAGCTGTGCTGAAATAATTGTTTGCGGTGCTGAAAAGCAGTTGAAAGTATTAGTTGGTAGTGATTGCAAGTTTTTATTTTTTTGCCATAGCTTAGGTTCAAGTAAAGGATTGGTGGGATTAAAGAAGCAGGCGCTAGTGCCATTTTGTGCCCAGACTGCTCTCGTATAGCCACTAGGAGGCGTTACGGCTTGAGTAATTGGCGCTGTGAACAGTAAGTCCATGACTTGATTGTCGTTTATTTGTTGACTACTGCTGTAGCTGATTGGTGGAATAAATTTGATACTGGCGCTGACTGGAATAAAGCTAAAATCCACTGCGATTTCTTTCTGTGCATTTACAGCAACTGTTTCTTGAAATGTTTGATCGAAATAGCCTGCTTTTTTAGCTACTATTGTCTGTTCGCCAGCAGCCAGTCGTAGATGAACAACACCATTCGTATCATTCACTGTTTCTTTTCCAGTGGTCACACTAAAGGGGGATTCTGCTGTAAAGGTGAGCTCCCCATAATTAAAGAAAATAATAAATATCGCGACACCGATTGTGGTTGCAAAAAATGGAATAAGAGCAAGAACGCTTTTTCTTTTATTAATAGCCATAATTAGTAAACGGTAATGGTCTGAGTAGGTCCAGGATTACCCTGACAAAAAAAGATGTAAATGCCAGGATTAATTAAGCTAAGTACTGTGCTTTTCTGTACTGCCACTTTTTGATTGATGCGCATGGGTGACTTTGGGTCTGTTCGTAATTCACAATCTTCAGTGCTTTGATTGTACCAAAGCAATTCACTGCCACTGCGTATATTCAGTGTCTGTGGATCGAATGTTTCAAAATTGATAATGCTGACTGCAAAGCGAAAGGCTTCTGTAAACATTGTCTGTGTGTTTGGATCATAGCGATAATTGGTATTCAATCGATTAAAAAGAGTGCTGCGTTGATCAAGCGGCATTTGTTGCGTGGTGGAATCTCGGAGGAGCGCAAGCGGGATAGGTTCTAGATTAAGAGGCTGATTTATATCTGCATTGTCAGGAAAGCGAAATCCTTCAGGCACAACTATCTTGCCAGTCAGCTCAAATGGGATATTGGCGTCATTATTATTCAGATAATCCAGTGTTTCTTGAAAACTCTTTTCTGGTATAGAGCTAGTTTGGTAGGTTTGTTTTTGCAAATCAAAAGCTATGGTGGTTGCGCTATCAGGGGGAGCTAGCGCTATAGTAATTTTGCTAAAGCCACTCTTTTCGAGAGTAATTACATTGTTATGCTGGCGAAGATTGGCGAGAGAAAGAGGAGTTGTGCCCATTACGTTACCATTCAAGCGTACTGTGGCTTCAGTTGGAGTTGAAATAATAGTGATCGGTGCAAGTACAGTGACACGGCCTTGGGGACCAAGTTCATTTGTAAGAGATGTTGTGGGGAAGAAAATGTCTTTGCTGGTCATTACTGCTGCTCCGATGAGCACAATAAGAAAAAGAAGTAATAAGACTTTCTTCATGGTTTAAGAAAAAATGTTGAGATCGAGTGTGATCGTCGGACGTTCTTGGCATCTAAAGCGTAAAGTTTCATCCGTACCTGGAGTTGCAGTAAAAAGAAGGCTGTCATTGCCCCGTAAAGTTCCTATCGCTAAATCACCCTGTACACTTAATGCACGCAAAGTGCATTGTGTATTGCCGTCACTAATAAAACGAATCGGAAAGCCTGCTAGGGCATATGCATTTTCAGTATAAAACCAATTCATGCTAACAATCACGCCTTTTTCATTGCTTGTTCCTTCCTGCACAGTGTCATCAGCTGGAAAATCTTGTACGCCAGAATATTGAGCAATTAACTGATTATAGCTACTGATTTGTGCTGGGGAAGGAGTTTGCGCAGGTGCTGGCGGTGGTAATGTAGTAGTTTGTGTTGTTGGTATAGGACTAGATGTGCTCGGGGTGGGAGTGGAAGTAGTGCTCGGTGTTGAAGCTGCAGGAGTGTAGGTGAATGTATTGTTGGTACGAGTAATAACGTGCAAGTCAGGAGCACTTGGAAAAGGGAGGGGAGATAATGTTGCTTGGGGGGTATTAGTTGCCTGGGGTGTTGCAAGTGCAGGAGCTGTGGTATTTGATATTACAATATCAGCTGTCGTGCTGGGAGTATTTATTGGCTGAAGCTGTAAGCGCAGGGTGGATTCGTTTGGAGTGTAAGTTATTATCAACGGAATATAACCCTCTTTCAGTGCCTTTAACTGATAGCTTTGGTTGTGATTGAAGGTGTATTGCAGTGGCGTTTGACCAATGCTCAAACCATCAACCACAATGGTTGCTGTTTGCGGTGTGGAAAGGATAGTAACTTCGAGTTGCTCGGCAACTGGAGATGACTGCGGTGTGGTCAGGGGAGTTGTGCTCGTATTTGTTACAGGTTGAGATATATTTTGCTGATCACCTGGCATGATCAAAATGATTGCTGCAGTGATGATGAGGACAACGAAGACGCCCAGAAAAAGAAGTTTTTTGGTCATATTTTACATCGCTACTGCTATGCCTCTTTGCAGCTCATTGCTGCTACGAAGAGAAGTGTAATTGGCCATAGTGAGGGGGCTATTTGCTTGCCGTCCTACGTCATGGATAACCAAGTCAGTAAATTGCCCATTGCTTTGATTATAGCCACGTATGCCAATAATGACCGTATAATGCCCTGATGGAACAAAGTTCCCGGTACTGCGGTCCCTAATAACACCGCCAATTACAATGGGGTGACCAGCAGAAAGTGCTTGGTACATTGCTTGTGGGGTTAAATCGGAAATAGTGCGCGTGCCTTGAGCTCCCAGTTGTGTCTTGAGAATACGAGTCAGTGTATCTACTTCCCCCCCTGAGCCTAGAGTATAAGCACAGAGATCATCATTATAGGTGCGAGGTGCAGAGCGAGCATCGTAGCCGCCAATACGAGCACTTTGCTCTGGTGGAAGTCCGTGGATCCCACAACGGAAGTAATCATTAATAAACGATCTTAGGAAATCATTGGTGGGAGTGCTATTTCCACTTACATATAAGTAAGCAATGCTAAATGCCGCGGCGCCACAGCTGACCTGGCCCCATTTGGGATTTGAGCCGTCATTTTCACTCCCCGCCCGTCTATTGGTGGCACAGATATTGTCATAACTACATTCATCTGGTGCTGCCACTTGGGACACATAAGGTACTGGTAAAACCACATCACAGGTCTGAGTGCTGTTATTGCAATTGGGACTGGGAGGAGGAGGTGGTGTACCAGTTCGGTTAATCGTGGAATTATTCACCGGCTGCGTAAAAGTATATTGCGCTGGTTGCGTACCACGTGGTGTACAAGTAGAGCTGCTACCGAAACTAAAGAAACAGGGATTAATCAAATATAAAATCCAGCCGCTGGTTGCTAATAAAGCTAAGCCGCTAAGACTTCCAATAATAAGCTGTTTTGCCTGCTTATTTTGCTCAGCTTCACTGGAAAAGATAATTTGTAAGCCTGCAACGATCAGTACAAGTAAGGCTAAGGTACCGGTGAGACCCGCGGCGTAGAGAAATACTGTACGGGCGTAATTAATAATGTAGCCTTGATCATTACCTGAAATGCTACGAATGCCATTGATGCTGATTTCTAAAGGCACAGTCCCTGAGACTGACGGAGCATTATTGCTACTAATTGTCGTAGTATTAGTAGTGCTACCAGTGTTTGGATTCGTTTGCGCTGCCGCATTGGTATTATTAGTAGCAGGTGCAGTTGGAGTATTTTGCGCGAAGTAAAGATTAATCAATGTTCTGACTCCAAGCCCCGCAGCGCTACGGTGATCTACACTGGTGGCAAATAGTCCGTACCAAGGATGGTCAGGGCTTTTTGAACACCATAGTTGAGGATTGTCCCAATATTGCCGAAAATGCGATCCTGCTGGTCTGCCATACGATTTGCTTTGGGTAGGATTATGAGGATGAAGAAAGACATTAGCATCACAGGAACTTTGCTGCTGAAAACGGAGCGCTTGCAAAATATTGTGATATCCGCCCGTTTCTACATTGTTTGTATACGTGGCATTATCATAGGCCATATTGGCTGCATAAAATAGCAATGTGGCGTTGGGGTGGGCGTTAGCAATGGTTTGGTATACTGAGGTGCCATCGCGCAAGCTAACACAAGCATCAACCACTGCGACTGCTTTCGGATTCAATCCTGGAAAGTTCATTAAGCCTTCATTGGCATGGCATGCCGCTCCAGAGTGTCCTGATAACAAAGTGTCGTTACCAATACGAATGCCTTTGCCTTGCGTAAGTGGATTGCTATCGAGCGCACTTTGTACTGCTGATTTCAGGGTAGCACCATTGAGATTTACCCAATGTGAAGGATTGCTGGTGTTCACGGGAAGCACAAAGATCATGCCGGGCACACGACTATTACGCATTGCTGCTTCAATCGCACTCTTAAACTGATTGCTACCTACATCCTCTCGAATCGTGCCATGATCATTATAGTGTGCTGTTTCTCTTTGACCGTTTACGGTAGAGGGAAGGTAATAGGGGCTAATATTATCAGTATATTTATTATCACCATGCAGGTGGACATACATGGGAAAAGTACCTGCACATTGCGCTTCTTTTGGTACGTAAATAATTGCTTTATTCTCCAAATATCCCTGCCCCGGCGTTGGCACATAATTAAATCTCAAAAAAAGCGTTTCGCCGGAAGTAGTACAACGAGTTCCCGTGCTTTGAGCTGAAACAGTGGTGGCGGTATTCAAAAAAAGTCCTGCTATACTGCTAGAGATAGTCAATAATAATGCTAGCCAGTGATATTTTCTTCTCATACTTGAGCGATGGGCTTAGTAGATAAATTCCGAATTCCGATCGCCGAATTCAAAATTCGTCCTCTACCTTAGCGTAAATTTGTTACCTGTGCTAATATCTCACCTTGGCTCGAATATTGACAATTCTGCCAAATGTTTTAGAATTAAATGAAGCAATAAAAAAATTATGGAAAAGTTGTCTCCAAATGTTGGTAGTCCAGATCATACATCCTTAGAACTTGCCCCAGAAAGAAATGCTGTTGTTCAGGGGAGAGAAGAGCTGCGTACAGCATTGGAACAAGAGCAGGGACTGGCGGTGATTAAGGACAGAATTGCTGGTAGTGTTGCTGTTATGGCTGAAAATCCGATAGAAAAGTTGAAGAACCCTATGAGTTCTCAGCAGGCAATGGCGTTATTAGTTGCCCTTGGAGCTACGGCTCAGGGGTGTTCATGGGAGCAGGTTGGTAGCTATAGTTGCATTGGAATTACGGGAATTGCTGTAATGTTAGGTGTTGCGGTACTTGTTGCTAGATATGGACGACCAGCGGTTGAGGCTATGCTTCGAGCCACAGGAGGGATGTATGTGCCTCCTGGACATCTAGCACTAAGAGAAAGACGTTTTGGTCGTGATACTGCTGATCAATTAAACAATCTTGATTTAATGGAGGGACCAGGATGGTTTTGGTTTATTCGATATGGTCTTACTCAAATCCGACCAGGTGCTAGCGCTGAAGAACAAATAGTAAAACCTGAAATTGATACTCTACCACCAGACAAAGATTTTGAAGAAATTCAGCCGATAAATGGTATCAGTGCAAAACTGACTTGGTCTGTTACGCGTGAGCTTACTGATCTGCGCCGGTCATATGTGAATATGGGTAGAAACAACAATGCGGCAACAATTGAGCAGCGTTTTTCTAGTCTTGCACGTGATGCAACTTTAAAAGCAATTACTAACCTTATTGCTACTAGGTATACGGGTTGGACAATTGAACAATTAAACACTCATATTCGTCAAATCAACGAGGACTTGGCTGATCCGGCAGCATTTGCTCCAGAACTAGTACAGTTTGAGGACCAATACGGATGGAGATTGAGAATTCAGTTGGCGGCATTCGAAAATGACCCCGCTGTACAACGTCGCTGGGATGAAGCTAGAGCGACCTCTGCCGATGTACTGAGAGCACAAAATGCTGCGCAAGCAAGAGTTGTCGAGGCTCAAGGTAGAGCTGAGGCCGCAGTGATTCAAGCTGATGCAGCTGCTACTGTAGGTGCGAGATTGGGTCCTGATGGTGCAGCAATGGCGTATATCGCGTCAGTTGATCCTGCTGTTGCCGGTCCACTGGCAACTGCTTACGGCTATGGAATGGCCGGGCAAGGTTTTGGCAGAGGATTCGGTGAAGTGGTGAGCGGAGCGGTTGCGGCATTTCGTCAAGCTCCACAATCCGGTGCAGGACGGGCACAACAAGTGCCACCATTACCACCAATACAACCTGCTCCAAGGCGACCAAGCCCACAAGGTCCAGCTGTACCACCGCCACCAGTTCAGTCTCCGTCATTCGTGGACGACGATGCTGATACAAATCCTAATATCCGCATGCCTTAATTAACAATTTATAATTGCGCTAATTAATCTTTTTCTATGCCTACAAGTCCATTAGGATATTCAACTGGTCCATCTACCTCACCTCGTCCTGCTGCTGCTCCGAGCGGACCAAGTGCTGCTGCACGTTTGAGACGTTCGGTCAGTGAGACGGCAAAAAAACATCGTGGCAAGATATTTGGAATTTTAGCGCTTGGCGCTGTGACGACGGGACTTTTGGGCGGAGATTACTTGCGTAGAGGTAGACGCGCTTACCATAGCGTTGTGGATAGGCCTACGCTGGAGGCTATGACTATTAACTCATGGGTGCGAGGAAAAGAAAGAATGCACTCATCGGATGAGGCCGATCGGTTGATGCGCGTTATTAGTGCTCATACCGATTCACCAAATACCTTGCCAGCAGGTGAAATAGGTGCAATTAATGACCTCTTTAATTCACCTTTGCTTGATGCACGAGCGCGAGATATAATGCGTCAATCTTGGCCTACACTTCGTGTAGAGCCTGCAGATTTGACGACTCAAAATATGGATAAAATCTGGCGCGCTGTGCGTGTGGCAAGAGCAATGATTGCACAAGTGGCTTTAAGAGATTTTAAAGAAGATGCAGTTGGTGATCCTACGGTGAACGTAGACTGGGTACAGTTTGTAAATACACACCCAACCCATCATATTTCTGAGCCTGGACATTTGGCGAACGTTGTCGTTTGTTTGTGGCGTATGGGGCTAGTTGATCCTGCGCGAGCCGTAGCTGCCAAGATTTTTGAATTGCCATCATGGCAAAGTTATATGCGCGATCATCCTTGTGAAGCACAAATGGTGATCCAAAACTGTACTGAGCAGGGATTGTTAACTAATCCCGTGCCTCAAGGGGACTTAGATCGATTGCAAGGAGCGTGCGCTCATCTTCCTACGCAAGCAAACGCTGATGCTGGTATGGCTGCCATAACAGATGGAGGAAGTACGGTGACAGATGCAGCAACTGTTGCAACAGACAGTGGTACACATCCGGATCGTTAGCTATATCAATCTCGATACTTTCCTGCGCCAGGCTTTTCTGAGCTCATGTGCAATTACCATCACCACAAATCCTAAACAAGCAAATAGCCAATCTGTAAGCTGCAGGTTGGCTGTTTTTAAATAAGGTTGTAACCAGGGTGTGTAAATGACAATACACATCAGGCCGACTGAGGCTATGATAGCAGCTAAAAGGCGAGGGTTTGACCAAAAGTAGCATCGAAATAGTGTTTCGTGCTCACTGCGACGAGATAAAATATTCGCAAATTGACCAAACATGAGTGTCACATAGGTCAGTGTCAGTGCTCGCAGATATAATGGGTTTTCTAGTGTCCAGCCTGTGATATTTGCGTCATTGTGTCTCTCTAAGAACCAGATAAAGTTAAACACCGCTACGCCTCCCATCACTACTCCAGCATAAGAAACATCTAGTAAAGCACGAATGCTTAAAAAGTGGTCTTTAAGTGCTCGTGGTTTCTGTTTCAGCAAGTCAGTTGGAGCTGGATCAAAAGTCAAAGCCATTAACGGCAGCATTTCGCCTACCAAATCAACCAGCAAAATATGAATAGCATAAATAGCTGGCGGAAAGCCCCATAAAAGCAAGGCTGCACTGGCAAGCACAGCTGTTAGTTCACCAAAGTTGCTGGAAAGCGTGGAGTAGAATGTCTTCTTTAAATTGGTAAAAATAGTCCGGCCTTCTTTTACTGCTTCCACCAGCGTGACATAACTATCATCAGTCAATACAATCTCCGCCGCTTCTTTTGCCACATCAGTACCAATTTTGCCCATAGCAACACCAATATCTGCTTGCTTCAGCGCGGGAGCATCATTCACTCCGTCACCAGTCACCGCTACCACATTCCCTTGCTCTTGAAGCAATTTTACTATTCTTAGCTTGTCTTCAGGACTGGTGCGCGCAAAGATAACTGCAGGGGCAGTAAGTCTTTGATGTAGCTCAAAATCATTCAACTCACTCAGCTCATCACCCTGAATAATCGTGACTGCTTCACCTTTGCCTAAGCCAATCTTCTCGGCCACGGCTTTTGCTGTTTCCGCTTGATCACCAGTGACAATGAAGGTGCGAATATGGGCCTGACGAGCAATGCTGATCGCTTCAGCAACGCCAACTCGGGGAGGGTCTTGCATCGCTACAAATCCCAAGAAGGTGAGCCCTTGCTCTGCTTTTTCCATGCTTATGCTTTCCAACTCTGACGCATCCACCATTCTCGTTGCCATCCCCAGTAAACGCAGACTTTGAGAGGTATACTGTTTGCTGATTGTGAGCACTTCCTGTTGTTCTGCTGGAGAGAGCGTCGATCTTTCTAAAACGCTAATTAACGATCCTTTTAAGAATAATTTGTGGTTCCCAGCCTGGGGCTGATCAGCAGGAACAATTCGAATTGAGCTCATCATTTTGCGTACTGAGTCGAAGGGATATTGTTTTACTTCTTGCCAATCAATGCGAGCAGACTTTGCTTCTATATGCCCTTTTTGTGCTAGCGTTACTAACGCTGCTTCAGTAGGGTCGCCAATTGCATACCAGGTTCTATGCCCTTCATCCGGGGCGGCAATGTCACCTGTGGCTGCTAAGACACCTGCTAATAATAAATCCTGAGAGAGAGTTGCTTCATTAGTAATAGCGCCTTTGGGCTCATAGCCACTCCCCGAGACAGAAAAAACTTGGTTGTCATGCCAAATTGTTTGTACCGTCATTTCATTGGTAGTGATTGTACCCGTTTTATCCGAACAAATAATAGTGGTGGCACCTAAGGTTTCAATTGCATAAAGCTGCTTAATAATTGCCTTTTTTTGAGCTAAACGCCCAGCTCCCAGCGAAAATGTGACTGATAGCTGTGCGGGTAAACCTTGGGGCACCATGGCTGCCGCAATGCCTAAGCCTGCGAGTAGGCTTGCTTGAATCGCATTGCCCTGAAAGTAGTTAATCACAAATATGATGGCAGCGAGCAAGAGCGCAACATAGGTGATTCTTACTGCAATATGTCCAATTTCTTTCTGCAGTGGTGAAGTATCATTGCCAACGACAGCTGTGATCTGAGCTATCTTTCCAATTTCCGTTTTCATGCCGGTAGCATAGACGACACCAGTACCGTTGCCGCGAGCGACCGTGGTGCCTAAATAAATTTGATTGTCACGATATTGCAACATTTGTAGCTTAGGTAGGGGATGCAAAAACTTAGATTTGGGATTTGATTCACCGGTCAGTGAAAAGTCATTGGTAGCTAAATTATTAAGACTTAGGAGTCGAATATCTGCTGGTACAGAATCACCTTCTACCAAATTCACAATATCTCCAGGAACTAACTCGCGCGCGTCCAATTCAATCAGCTTGCCTGCTCTTAAGACCTTGGCCTTGGGGCTTAAGAATGATTGCAGAGAGGCGATGATATTCTCAGCTTTATATTCTTGAAAAAAGCCAATAATTGCATTGAGAATGACAATCGTAATGAGAATGATCATGTCTCTAGTGCTACCCAGATAAAAAGCGAGCATGCTAGCTCCTAGCATCAAAACAATCATTGGGTCCACAAATTGGTTGAGAAACCTTAACCATAACGGTTTCTCGTTTGTTTTTTTTAGTGTGTTCGGTCCAAATTCAGCTAGGCGCTTTCTTGCTTCTTTGGTGTCTAGGCCATGTAAGGAACTGTGAAGCGTTAGCAAGGCTTCATCTGGGCTCAGTTGGGAGAAAGAAGCCATAGAGTTTATGAATATATTTTCACTGTATCGTACTTTACTAGTTGCTGTCTCGAAAATGGATTTAGCAAGAAACTTGTCTAAGTCCATTGCTTGTCGGCTTGAAATGTTTTAAAATGATATGAAGTTCAAAAATCTATGGCTCCCTCCCCCAAGCAATTCTCGATCTTTTTCAAAGCACTACAAAAGTTGATGGTGCTAGTCGCTTTGTTAGTTATCTCCATTTCAAGTGGCTTACCAACTGTGTCCTTAAATACTCCTCAAGCTAGAGCCTCTTCTTCTACGTTTGCGGGCTTTTTTAATGACTGTAGCGATGAAAATGATCTTACAACTTGGGTACAAATACGTGAATGTTTAAACCGTGATGACTTGGATGAGCCTGCTAGAACTATTTGGCAAAATGTAATCAAGGTGCCATTGTTTAGCTTTTTTGATAATAATGCACTAGGAACAGCTGCAGGTTTGCCAAATAGCGTTATGGAACGTATCTATGGCTCTGCAGTGCCAACCGCATCATCGCAATCTCAAACTATTGATCTGTATCTTCGTGAGAATAGTTTAGTGGGGTTAGACGGTATGGGCGGTTTTGAAGAAATTGGGGAAGTGTTTGATACCATGATGGATGGTAACGCTAATGATGTATTGTGTCAGATTTTGGATATTCCGCCAGGAGGTCCTTCTAGAAACACCGATGATTTGCCAGGCAGTTACCGTGGGCTAGCTTGGTATGGAGAGAACGGAGATGGTGATGTGCCATTTTGTTCTTCTCGAGAGAATGTTTTAGGTGCGGGTAGTTTTGGAGCTCGTGGTTTAGCTGCTGCAATGGTGTACATGATCGCTGATATTGGTAGCCGATCTGATATGCCTCCTCCTGCTGAGCCTACAGATGTTGCTCGTGCCAGAGCTAGTGGAATTAACGCTAAGATGCGAGCGCTCAAGCAGTTTATTGAGACCGTAAATCAAGGTAATGGTACGATTTTTCGTGCTTCAAATGGAACATCCTATGTTAATTTCCGTAACTTTTATTCTGAGCATTACACCGAAGAAAGCATATTTGGCACGCGTGGGCCAATTGGACGCTTAATGGCCCTTTGTCAGAGAGAGGTTGCAGCTAATCCTAACGACACATATGTCACTCGCTTAGGTCAATGCTATCAAGTTCATCTGACTGACACAGGTGGTACTAATGGCGTGAACATGTCCGCTGATGGTAGATCTTTTGCCACCAGTATTCTTATTGAGGCTACCAATAGTTTAGCTACTTCTGTTCCTGCGGCTGATCGTGCGCTGTTGGTTAACTTTTTGCGTAATGATAATTATCTTGATTTAGCTGATGGTTATGATGCTTTAGCGGTGCAAAAGTTTGAATACAGCTTGGAAGATTTCTTGAAAGAAACAATATACGAAGGCTATTTAGAATTTGGCGCTGGTGTTTTTGATTCTAGCCAAGTGCAATTTAGTTCTGCTCAAGCAGCTACCGCGCCAACAGAGAGCGCCGTGTTCATTACTACATTAAATAATGCGGTTCGTGCACCATTAGTAAGACATCTAAAAGCAATTAATGAAAGGCTCATTAGTCAGGCTTCCACCTATTTAGATCGACCTCTACCTGCACCCCCTGCGGCAAATCCACCTGCAGCCGGAGGAAGTACGGCGCAGCAAAATACTCAGGTTTTCCAGCAATCATTAGGAAATGTGGTCCGTGGTCAGTCTGATACGCGCAGAAGCGCCTTAGAGCAGTTAAATAGTTATATTGATCGCACTGCTCTTGCTAGTTCACCTAAAGATGCTGCTATTGGTTTGTGGTACGCATTAGCTACCAATGATCACCAACCCAATTACGTCGGAGCGATTATTCATACGACCGGTGATTTGGAATTATTAATTGATGAACGTGACGCTACAGGCATAAGTACATGGTTTACAGATCCTTTCTTAGCCAAGTTGCTCAATGCTTGTTCGCCTAATCTCTTTTCTGACACTATCAACAAAGATAATTTGCCAAGTTGGAAAGCGTGTTTGCAACATGAAGCTAACTTCGTTGATGGGTCAAATACTAATAACGAGTTCACGCTCATTCTTTCACGCAACTTCTCATTTGAGGTTACAGTTTCAGGAGGAGCAACACTCAGCATGGCTCGTTCACCAGCGACAGTGCAAGCTTTACAAAGCCTCATTGGACGTATTGATGCTTGTATCAGCAATCCTACTTGTTTGAGCTTAGATGAAGAAGATCAGGCTACGATTACTAATCGAGAGGCTGGACATGATGTGGATGGCGTCGATGTCGGTAATCAATTGCTCAACGCAATATTGAGTTTCATTAATGTCATTCTTGCCCTCTTAATCAAATTCTGTTTTTGGTTGGCCGCATTGGTAATGAGTTTATTTCAGTCCGTTCTTAGCTACACCGGATTTACCACGTCATCATTTGTAGTGACGATGTGGATGGCTATCCGTGACTTTGTGAATTTGTTCTTCATTCTTGCATTGCTAGGTATTGCAATTGCAAATATTGTCCAATACGAAATCAATAATTATGCAATTAAAACTATTCTGCCTAAGCTAATTGTGATTGTCATTGCGGTGAACTTTTCACGCTTGTTCGTTGGTCTGGTTATTGATGCTGCAAATGTGGTTGAGGCTGGGGTATATCAAGTCGGTGGCATGGGACCTCATGGTGCAGGTACTGAAGCTCGTTGTTCGCAGCTGACTGCAAGCCAGGTAGCCGCCGGAGGCTGGAGAATTTCCACTATTCCTGATGATGTAAAAGAAGGTAGTGTGCTCTGTCGATTGGCACGTGGTTTGAAATTTGAGGAGATGCAACGTTATTCGATTTCAAATAATGCCAATCAGCCCGGTCGACAAATTGACTTTTTCTTTGCCAATATGGCGCTTTTCCTAATGGTATTCATGTTGCTTTTTGGTTTCTTAGCTTTAGCGATTACCTTTACTATTCGTATTATTGTGCTTTGGGCTTTAGCAATTACATCGCCATTATATGTGGTTAGCAAACTGTCTCCTTTAACCTCAAGTATTGGTGGTCAGTGGCAGAGCAAATTCTTCAAATATGCCACGATGCACGTTGGTGTAGCTTTCTTTATGACTTTGGCTGTTTTGGCTGCTGATAGTGTCGTGCCGCAGATTTTTAGCCCTGCGTTGCAACAACCAGGTCTGATTGCCGGTTCACAACTTGGTCCATCCGGTTTCCAATCGTTAGCAGATTATTTGAAGTTAATCTTCATCGTTGCCATGATTTATGCTGGTGTATTTACCGCTGCTAAAGGGGATTATGCGCAAGGGTTTATTGATAAGGTCGCCGGCTGGGGCAGTCCTTCCGCTGCATTTGGTTATGCTAAAAAGGGTCTAGGTTTAAGCTATGGACTGAGCCAAGCTGCCGGTAATAGATTAAGAGATATCAAGGGACCTCTGGGAGCACCTTTGCGTGGCTTGGGTTGGATTATGTCAGCACCTTCAAACACAGCTGCCGGAGCGAAAACTGTGTATGAGTCATTCCAGAAAGATGCTAAAGAGCGTGCTACCCGTTTTGGTCTAGAGCGTGCTCATAGCATGTCTCGTGTATTGCCTGGCACTAGACAAGAAAAAATGCGTGCGTTGTTGACACAGCATCGTGAGGCTCAAGTGTCTGAAATTGAAAAGCTGGATTCATTACGCTTTAGCAGTAAACAGCTTTTGCGTGAGCGTTTGGATGAATCGATTTCATCTGGAGATGTGCAGGCACTGCTAGCACGTGCACGCATTTTGGCATCTCGTGGTGATTTGAACTTGGAGCAAATTATGAAGAATAAAAAATCACTGCGTGACAATTTGCAACAACTCTTGATGAGTAGTGGCACAAGGCCAGAAGAAATTGATAATGTGCTGGATAATTTGGAAGATGCTAACTATAGCGCTATTAATAATAAAGCAGCAAAAGAGGAATCTCGTGCATCCAGAACTGGCCAAACAGCATTTAACTTTGAGCGCTTAAAAAGTCTGCGTGAAAATCAGCAAGCTGCCGAAATGGTTGGTTTGTTAGGAAATGTGCTTGCCTCAGGGCGTATTGCGGATAGAGTTCGTGACGGCAAAGGTGGTTGGATAAGTAATGGTCCGGAAGGTGCCGGATTGGCTTTGCGCGAAATGTTGCTTGCAATGAGCGAATATGCGCGTGATCCTAGTGAGGCAGTGAACTTTAGCGAAGATGATTTCCGTGCTCTAAACAAAAAGGTTGGTAGCTCGATTGGTATCTGGGGTGTAAATCTAAAGAATAAAGGCATTTTTGATAGCTACTTAAACGGAGACGCGGCAAGTGGTAGAGGAGGCGTGTTCCAGGCGGCACAGGAACTCGGCTTATTAAGACAGCATTCTTCATTACGTGATGCAATGCAAAATGGCAGTGATGAAGAACGCGCTGAGATTGCTCAAATTATTGGTAGTCTTGCCACAGAAGGTGTATATAGAGATGCTCAGGGGGCAGAGTTTAAGCTGGAAGAGTCTGATATCGGTCGCAAGTTAATTGCTTCTAATAGAAATACTCATGTAGCTAAGGTTGGTAGTATTACTCTTACTAATGGTGATGATGATAAGATTGGCAACTACGTTAAGCAAATGGATCCTGCTGAACTTGCTCGTGCGGTCAATGCAAGCACTGAAAGTGCGCCACAAATGATTGCCAAAACATTTGCCAGTTTAATCAACAATTTGCCAGCAGTGGACGCAACGCAGGATAGAACTGCAGGAGATACCTTTAATCGAACTCATTTGAATGATGTGCTGGAGAATGTGGCTGCGATTACCACTACGCAAGCACAAATTGACCGTATGAATGCGATTTTGGAAGAAGACTTTGCCGCGGCCTTGGTTGCTGCTAATCGCAAATATGGTTCAATTAATGCTGAAGGTAAGGCTGAGTTATTGCCGGAAGGTACTGCTGCCCTAAACATGTTTAGAGATGGTATCGTTGAGAGAGCTAGACAAAATAGACAGCAGCTTGAAATCGAAAAAGAGCGGGCACGTCAACAAGCTCAACAGGGAGGCAATAACAATGCGGGCAATACCGGAGGAACTCCCTAGTGCTATACTGCAACTAGTATAATTTTCATCCTATGGAGATTCTTTATACAATTCTTACTTTTTTGTGGAACTTGTTGCTGGATATGTGGTGGGCGATACAAGTTGCCTGGGAGAGGCTGGTAGCAGTATTGGGAAGCTTATAAAGAAATGCAAAAGAATTCGCAATTCGGAGTTCTGAGCTCGGAATTGAGGGAATAGGAATAAGGAAATATCCTAATTGCAGGCGAGATGCATGTGCTCTGAGCTCTGATCTCTATGCTTCGATACATCTATAATTAATGATTCCTCTTTGCATTTTGAATCTTGAATCTTGAATTGTTTCCGTTTTGCTCTTTGAACTTTGCTCTTATTGTGTGGTATAATTGCTTGATACAAATATATAAATCCCCCATGGCACAGTTCAAAGTACCACAAAATGTACAGCGAGCCGATACAATTATCGGGCCTCTGACTATGTCAGGCTTGATTATTGCTGTTGTCGGTGGAGGGCTTGCTTATATGATGTATGCCTACTTGGAGTCGCCAGTTGGACCTGTGTTCGGGACAATTGTTGTCGCTATTACTGCCGCTTTTGCCTTGGTGCGTATTCATGATATGAGCTTTGCGCAGTTTCTTGTCGCCATGACCCTTTATATGCTAAAACCTCGGTTGCGTGTTTGGGAAAAGGGCAGTGGAGAAGTGCCGATTTTTGAGCGTTTTGATCTGGCTGCGGCTAAAGTGCCAGCTAAACAGGTAGAAAAGCCTATAGAACAGCCCACAAAGAAGTTCGCTTCACTCAAGGAACTCACATCTGTATTAGACACTGAAGGCTTAAGCGATATCGATGAGTCTAGCGATGATGAGATGCTACACACAGCGTTTAAAGTCAATTCAAAAAAGAAATAGCTATGCCAGTAAATCAGAGAAAAGGAAATGTCGAGGCCAGCACACAAACGCATCTTAAGATCGCTGAGATTAAGGACAATACAATTGTGCTTAAAGATGGCAGTGTAAGAGCGGTACTGGCTGTTTCTAGCGTTAACTTTGAGCTGCTTTCAGAACAAGAACAAAACTCTATTATTCTATCCTATCAGAGCTTCTTAAATGCTTTGGACTTTCCTATCCAAATCATCATTCGTTCCAAGCGCCTTGATATTGAAGGCTACTTAACACGCATGAATGAAATTGCCAATAAACAAAGCGAGACGCGTCTCAAGCAGCAGACTTTCGACTACATTGATTTCGTGGCTAGTTTCGTAGAGTACTCTGATATTATGGAAAAGGACTTTTATGTCGTTATTCCACATGAGTCTGATCGTGTAAAAAGTACAAATTTCTTTCAAAAATTCATGCAGAAGCTCAATCCTTCAGACAATGGCTTAGAGTATAAAATCCGTCAGCAAGAGTTTTCAGCATTAAGAAAAACACTGAATCAAAGAGCGAATTCTGTTATTGCTGCTTTAGGCAATTCTGGTCTCTATGTGCGTCGCTTAAATACACATGAGCTGATTCAAATGCTTTATGAGGTACATAATCCAATTAATTCCCAAGGACAAAAGGTAGAAAATCTGTTGCAATTAAATCTTACCGACTTTCCCAAAGTAGCCGGCCAAACTGAAAATGACTAATCCTACTCCTCAAAAATCAGGATTCTGGGCGCAAATAAAAGGATCTTTCCAAGATCTGAAAGGGATGCTGGTAGGCAAAAAAAAGTCGCCGGCACCGGCAATTCAAAATGCTCCTGCAAAAGCGGACGTAGTAGCAACTACTGCTCAAGTGAAAATGACGCAGACTGAGCGTCAGGGACGCACTAGCATGCAGAAACGCTTTAGCTTCTTAAACCGCAATACGCCCGCTCAAAGTGAGGAACAGAAGAGCTCTGAACAAAAACGGCTTGATGAAGCACAAAAGCTTTATGAGGCTGGACTTGCGTCGGTGAAAGATCTGATTGCCCCTTCGAGCATGAAAGTAGATTATGACAAGCTGACCATTAATGATGTCTACGCTCGCACCTATGTCGTTTATGCCTATCCTCGTTACCTAGAAACAAACTGGCTTGCTCCAGTGATTAATTTGGAGGCGACCATGGATATTTCGATGTTTGTCTATCCTATTGTGTCAGCAGAAATCCTACGCAGCTTGCAAAGCAAAGTGGGACAAATGGAATCTGCTATTCGTATTCAACAAGAGCGTGGGCAAGCTCGCGACCCTGCTTTAGAGGCAGCCTTGTCTGATGCCGAAGAGCTTCGTGATAAAATTTCTACTGGTGTTGAAAAGTTTTTCCAATTTGGACTGTATTTTACAATTTACACCACCTCAGAAAAACAGCTCGCTAATCTTGGGAAACAGCTAGAGGCTATTTTGGGTGGTAAACTGTTGGTCATCAAGTCTATTCAGGCTCGTACGGAACAAGCTTTCCATTCAACCTTGCCATATGCGACTGACGAGCTCTATGTAGTCAGAAATATGAATACTGAGCCTTTATCAAGCTCTTTCCCATTTACATCATCTGAGCTCACCTCTGACCAAGGAATTTTGTATGGTATTAATCGTCATAATAACTCACTGATTATTTTCGACCGCTTCAGTTTGCCTAATGCTAATTCCGTAGTATTTGCCACTTCTGGTGCCGGTAAATCATATGCTGTGAAGCTGGAAATTCTCCGTAGTTTGATGTTCGGTACAGATGTCATCGTAATCGATCCTGAAAATGAGTACAAAGCGCTTTGTGATATGGTGGGAGGCACTTATATGGATGTTTCGCTCAACGCTGATCGACGCATTAACCCGTTTGATTTGCCTTTGCCTTATGAAGGGAAAGAAGAACAGCCTGGAGACCTTCTGCGTACAGCAATTATCAATTTGAAGGGGTTAATGAAGTTGATGCTTGGTGATTTAACGCCTCGTGAAGAAGGCCTGGTTGATCAGGCTTTGCTTGATACGTATGCCTTGAAAGGCATTACGATGGATACAGTAAATCCTGGTAATATTCCGGCTCCTACTATGGAAGATTTGTATGATGTATTGCAAGACACAAAGGGAGGAGAAGATATTGCTCAACGCTTGCGTCAGTATACTGCTGGTATTTTTGCCGGTATTTTTAATAAGCCAACAAATGTAAACTTAAAGGCAGGTTTGGTGGTGTTCAGCATGCGTGATTTGGATGAGGTATTGCGCCCTACTGCCATGTACATCATTTTGAATTATATTTGGAATGTCGTGCGTAGTAAGCTGAAGCGCCGTCTATTGGTAATAGATGAAGCCTGGACCATGGTACAGCATGATGATGCTGCTCGATTCGTCTATGGCTTGGTGAAACGAGCTCGTAAGTATTATCTGGGGGTCACTACGATTACTCAAGATGTGGAAGACTTTATTGCACGTGATTTTGGCAAATCAATTATTACCAACTCCGCAATGCAGCTTTTGCTTAAACAAGCACCATCGGCCATACCAGGTTTAGCAAAGATATTTAACCTTACTGAAGGTGAGCAATATTACTTGCTGAACTCAGTCCAGGGTGAAGGTATTTTCTTTGCCGGTAGAAAGCATGTGGCGATTCAAGTTATTGCTTCAGCAGCTGAGCACCGAGTGATTACTACCAACCCAGAAGAATTGTTACAAATGCGTAATCAAGCGGAGGACTTTGAAGCCAAATAAGAGTTGAAATTTATTGAGTTGGCTTTATAATCACCTGTCCCCAAACTATCTTTTCTACTTGAAATTATGGCAGAGCCAGCACAGAAATTACCGGCCGAGGCAGAATCGGGAGAAGACGGAAAACTCATAAGTGAAACTACGGTTGAGCAAAATGTGCGAACCAAGACAATTTATAGTGCCGGCCAAGCAGCGAATGATAATAACAATGCATCAGCAGCTGGCAGTGCTGGTACACAGGCTACTAATGATAATGCCGCTGGTGCAGATGCTGGTAATAGTAATGGTCAGAGCACCAATGTTTCAGGTGATAATAAAGGTGCTAGTGGCGTGCAGAATGGGAATGGGCAGAAGGATAATGGCCAGGAGAGAGCGCAGGAGGGGGAAAATAGAGGTGAGGCAAAGGCGGGAGAGGCAAGTGGGGATGATGGTGTAGGTGAAGATAAAAAGAAAGATAAAGAAGGAGAAAAAGGAAAAGAAAAAGATGAAGAGGGGAAGAAGAAAGAAGAAGGAGAAAAGGAAGGGGAAGAGGGAGAAAAGAATGAGAATAAGGATCAGGATAAGAATAAGGATGCGAACGAGGGAGGAGAAGCAGGACAAGGTAAGGAGAATAATCAGCAACAGCAAGGAACCCCTGATGCTAAACAAGCAGGGGACGAAGGAAATCCTGGCAATGCTAATCAAGAAAATGTCGCGGCGCCTAATCAGAATGTGGCAGGAGCGGTTAACACTCCAACTCAAGCAGCAGCGCCACAACAACAGCGGACATCTGAGCGTACACCTGCACCTGCAACTCAACAAAATCGGTCTCAGGGTACGCCAGCAAGAGTACAACCAACGAGACAGCGTCCTCAAGTAGCAGCAGCACAACCTGGATCACCAGCAAGACCTAATGCTGCTCCAGCAAACGGTAATGATCGGCGTGCTAAAAATGCAGGTTATTCGAATCGAGCTGCAGACAGCAACAAAAGGCCAAGAGAACGCTTGACGACAGATAAAAAACCTACAGAAAGTCCAGTTGCAAAATCACAGGAAGGTGGTAGCAATAAAAGCAAAGTTCCCAGTGGTGGTGCTAGTACTAAAACTAGTCAGGGCAATAAAGGCTCTCCCACTTCTGGTGCCAACCTAAAACAGCAAGCAGTTCAAAAAACCATTGGTAAGGCAGTTGATGTCGCGGGAAAAAAGCTTGGTTTGAGCGGTGTTCAGAATCAATTCATCGCCAACCTGATCGCTTTAATAGTAGAGCTTATCTCTGGTGTTGGTATACTAATTTTTATCTTCCATGTAGTAGGTCTCATTGTCTGGGTTTTCCGTAAGGAGCGCTGGAAAGAAGTGAGAGCTTTACTAATCCCATTTATACTCATTGCCGGCGGTGGAATGCTAATGGCCTTCTTAACAGTCGTAATGGGGTTGAGTGTGCTCACTTGTTCGATCGGACAGTCACGTATTCCTTTTGGTATTCCGATGGGTGTAGTGAGCCGTATTGGGGCTGTAATGCATAGTGATGTGGGCTATTTTGCTCAATTATGTGACAAGCTGAATGTTGTGACGGGCGGTGTAGGTGGAACAGGCTCTGCTTCATCCGGCACCACTGGTGCCACTGCTGCCTCAGGTCAGAATAGCGCAGGCGCAACCTTGGCTGATTCTGAGACCATTACCGAAGAGGTGCTTATCGCTAATACTTTGCTGACAAGACCGGCAGCACTGCCCTCAACCTTTGCTACTCAAACCAATCGGGCAGGCTATGTTAGTCCTGCTCAGTGCCAGCTATCTGAGTTGCCCTATAGCAATGAGACTAGCTTGCAGCGCGTTGCTATGCCTGATGGTACAACCACTATCATTACCTTGCCGATCCATCAAACCATTGATTGCAGCAAAATTGACCCCGCACGGGTTGATGTCCGCTCAATTCATGCTGGCAAAATTATCCGTCTAGTATATGACGATCCCACTCTGGGTGACTATGCCACAATTGAATATCCTAATAATCTACGTGTCTCCTATTATCATATTGCCCTCCTGCCAGAATTGACATTGGGAAAAACGGTAGCAGCGGCTGAAAAGATTGGCACATTGGCTCAAACTGGTGGTCACACTTTTGAAGGTGTAACTATGCGCTTTGAATACAAATTAGCCAATGGTGCTTGGCAAGTATTTAATCCAATTAGCGCTAATCCTGAGCTTAGTATACTCACGACGTTTCCTTGCAGTAATGATGCGAGCAAAAGCTGTTTAATACTATAAAGTAGTGTGAAATTACAGCATAAGTTCTAGCGCTGGTGTTCACGCTTCACATTTCACATTTCGCACTATCTTTGTTATTCTTTTTTACGTAGACTTAAATCTTGTATATGGCTTCTTCAAAGAAAGAATCAAAAGGAATTCCTACCTGGTTATGGGTTGTGTTACCTATTTTTGTGGTAGCTGTGGCTTTTACTTATTTGCGTTTTTTTACTCCTAGTGTGTTAGCGGACTTCGCTAAATGTTTAACCGAGAAAAAGGCAGTGTTTTATGGCATGTTTGATTGTCCTCACTGTTTAGCCCAAAAGGCCGATTTCGGAAGATCGATGCAATACATAACTTATGTTGAGTGTAAGTTGCCCAATAATACCTGGTCTGATGAATGCAAGGAGGCAGGTATTACAGCTACACCAACATGGAAATTTGATGGCAAAGATCCTGTGACCGGGCGGCAAAGTCTACAGTTTCTAGCTGACAAAACTGGCTGTACATTGCCTGAAGGAATTGCCCAAAAGGGTGCTGTGGCTAATCCTACAGGCGCAAATCAAAGTACTGAGACAGAAGTAACTTTGCCTGTAGTTACCCCTTCTGCTAATTAGTTTCACCTTATTGTCTTATGGGTCGCAAATGGTTGGGAACAATAAGCGTGGTTCTTTTATATATTGTAGCTAGTGCGCTTATTTTAGGCTTCGCACAGGGCTATACTATCGACTTTAAAAATCAGCAATTGATCACTACTGGTGTCTTGGAGGTTGGAACATATCCCACTCAAGCGGTGGTATCAGTGGATGGCAAAACTTTAAAAGATAGTACACCAGTTTCAATGTCGCATTATATGCCAGGCACATATAGTCTCCATATTGAGCTGGCTGGTTATCAACCACTAGATATCTCTACTATTGTTTCTCCGCATGTGGTTACCAGGCTGAGAGAGTTACCCCTGTGGCCTGAAAAAAACAATTGGCAAGGCAGTTTTGATTCAACTGACCCTATTATTGGTTTAGATCCATTGCCGCAAACAGGTCTTTTATTGATGCGCACAGAAAAAGATGTAACCTGGCTCAAGCCACTAGCAAATGGCGAGTTACAAAGAGCACTGGTAATTCCCGTTACTAGTAAGGAATATGTTTTATGTAGCGCAAACGATGAGGCTTGTGTGGTCGCTGGTGATGAAAGAACTATCTTAGTAAATACCGTAGAACTGAGTTATAAGGTGTTGCTCGATGTGATAGAGCGTAAAGAAGATATGCGCTTTTTCCGATTCCAAGCCAATTACTTTATTTTAAGCCATCAAAATGCCACATTGACCTTAGAAAAAATTGTCCCTACCGGAAATGTGAGCAAAGAGTTGGAAATACAAGATGTGGATGCGTTTGATTTAGCGGGGCAAGAAATTTGGTTTGTGCAAAATAACACTTTATACCGACAGTCTCTGATTAGTGGCTTGCAACAAGCAACCACCACTATTAGCACTACGGTGGATAATGTGGGCGTAAGTAACGAGTATGTAGTAGTGCATACTCTTACTGGTCAAGTGACATTGTGGAGAAGAAGCAATGAGTCTTTGACATTAGTAAACACTTGGAGCAATGCGCGTTTCTTTCTTAAGGCTGGTCGTATTATGATTGTTAGCGCTGCTAAAGTGTGGATTGTTGATGTTGAGGATGGAGTTCAATTTGTGGGACAGGCCCCTAGTGAGATCACCTTTGCACAAATTTATAGCACTTATGCTTGGTTGGCTAATTCCGCTGATGGTAAGCTACACATGATTATGTCATCACCGCTGGGAATTTATACAATCGAAGAAGATACTAATAAAGCAGCGGTGTTACCGTATCAAGGTATAGCTGTCTGGCATAACCAACAAATCAAATTTCACTCTTACCCGGTCCGAACTTGGTTAAAAGCACTAACCTCTTAGCTGCTAATTAAGCTATTAGGTGCAATAACGCTATTGGTGGGAGGGGTGTTTTTTTGAGGATCAGGATAAATTTGTTGAGCGCGTACAATAAGGCGATTTAAGCTGGTGCCAACTGGTGTACAGGTCATGAGTGTCAAAATTGAATCGTATTCATTGCCACTTTGTTGCAATACCCATGTCTCGGTCGGTGACACTGTTTTAATATCATATACTTGATAAATAAACTTTTGTCCCTCCCAATAGACAGTGACTTTATCACCCACAACCAAATTTTGTAGTAATGCTAACACTGCATTATAAGCACTACTAATCCAAGGATAATTCGAGCTGTGACCAGTAAAGAAGGAGTTGCCAATTTCACCGGGTTTTGCTGTGCCTGGATAATGAACGATGCCTTTGAGTAGTTGCTCCTGTATCTGTTGCTCTAAACCAGCATAGTCTTGGGTAAGCAGCTTTTCATCAGATACCTGAACAATTGGTACATTCTTGCCAATTTTGCCAATGACAATGCGGTTGTCGCTTGGTGCTACTTCATAATTGCGAAAATTAATCACCTCTGGTCTAAGGGTGAAGCTATCCTCAACATTTGTGGTGTCTGCTTGAGCGACCTGCGTGGTGCTAATCGTAGCATTAGCAGCTGGCGCCACCTGGAGGGATTTGAGAATTTCCTTTTGAGGATCTTTAATTGCTAGCTGTTTTTCTCTAAAAAACTCGTATTGCTGCTTATATGCTTGGAAGTTTAAGCCCACTTGGACTACACCAAAAATGAGCAGAGTGGTGATGACGAAGCGGGTGATCTTTCTTGTGCCAAGCCAAGCTTTTCCTAGCGCGCTAGGACTATAGACGGCTTGTGTGTCTGATCTTGTAGACACAATTACTGTTCCAACCCCAAGATTGTTGATAATTGGTCTAGTGGTCTGGAGGCGATTTTGCTCAAAGAAAGATCGTAAATCCATAAAATTATTTCTCTTTATTATACCTCCAAAAGGAGATTTTGCCTATACCTTGACGATAATAGGCAAAATCATTGGTTCGCGTTGAGTCTTGTTGAATAGATGCTGACGAATGGCATTCTGAATCATGCCTTTTAGCTCACCAACATTATTCTGGTATAGCTGGGGGCCATGCTTATTAAATGTATTTTTCGCAATCGTTTTGATTTCATTTAACAATGCCTCAGCTCCTCTGGTTACAATAAATCCTTTAGTAATGATTTCTGGCTCTCCATGGAGATTAGCCTTATCTCGGCTACTAGTTAGCACTATAGTGACCATTCCTTCCTGTGCTAGGGTGTGACGTTCCTCAATCACGCTTTCATTAATTGTACCCATGGTTCCACCATCAATTGCGACCAAGTTATGAGGAGCTTTCTGCTTTAATACTTGCGCACTCCCTTGGGAGTCGAATTCAATGATAGTGCCATTGTCTGGAATAATAACATGTTTCTTATCATACCCTACTTTTTCTGCAATATTGGCATGCATGCATAGCAAGTAGTGATTGCCTTCAATTGGAATAAAGTACTTTGGTTTAAGGATACGAAGTAGGAGTTTTGTATCATCAGCTTTCGCATGGCCACCGGCATGTACTTCCATCATGCGATAGTTAACGGCAGTTGCTCCCTTGCGATAAAGCTTGTCCATAAGTTGGCCAACACTTTGTTCATTACCAGGAATAACTGATGATGAGAAAATTACCGTGTCGCCGGCTTGGATTTGAATAAAACGATGCTCACCGATTGCTGCTCGGAGTAAAGCTGCATTCTTTTCGCCTTGGGCTCCAGTTAAGATAACAACAACTTGTTCTGGTCTAAGTCGGTTAGCCTCTTGAATGGTGATGAGGGTATGTGGTGCTACCTGCATGTACTTCAGACTGCGTGCGATTTCCACATTGTTTATCATCGTTCTACCCATGAGCACTACTTTTCTGCCATATTGTTCAGCTAGTCCAATTAATTGCTGGATACGGCTTAGGTTTGAAGCAAAAGTACCTACAATAATACGGCCTTTCGCTTTGAAAAATAACCCATCAAGTGGATCCTTGATTGCAGACTCAGACATTTGAAGACCTGATTGGAAGGCATTGGTACTATCACAGAAAGCTGCTAGTACACCTTGCTCACTAATGCGTGCAATTTTAGCAAAATCAATGACTTCATCATTCACTGGGGTAAGATCGATTTTCCAGTCACCTGTATGGACAATATTGCCCACAGGTGTACCAATTACCACGCCCATGGAACCTGGAATGCTGTGATTAACACGGAAGAAGTCAATGGTAAAATGTCCAAATCTTAAGGTCTCATCATACTTAACAATCTGTACATTGAGCCTTTGATTCATGTCTTCCTGGCGTTTTTTGATCAAAGCACCAGTCATTTCAGTACAGTACAGAGGTATCTGTAAACCAAGTTGTGGCATAACATGCGGAATGCCTCCAATATGGTCTAGATGACCATGCGTAATGATAACAGCCTTAATATTCTGCTCTTTTCCCTTGAAATAGCTATAGTCAGCCACCGCATAGTCAATGCCATGCATGTTTTCATCAGGAAATTGTAAGCCCATATCGACGATGATAGCTTGGTCTCCGTATTCAAATGCAATTGAATTCTTGCCCACTTCTTCGAGTCCACCCAAAGTGATGACACGTAATTTGTCATGCGGAGCGGGAGGTGCTTTTTCATTAGTTCGCTGTTCAGTACTATGCATATGCCTTTGCTGACCACCATGATGATGCGGTCGGTTAAAGCGATGTTGGCGATTTGGGTGAGGATTGTGGGGACGTGATGATTGATTGGAATGCTGTTGTTTTGCTTGTCCTTGATGTGTTGGTTGATGAGGATCTTTATGATGGTGATGCTGTTGTTGCGGTTTTGGTTGGTTTGAGTTTTGATTGGGCTGTGTCTCCTTCTTTTGAGGGTCTTTAAGCCAAGATGTAAATAGATTCATAGATAATAGAATTGTAAAATAAACAAATAAAAAATATTAACGCACAAAAAAATAAACTGAAATAAAGTAATAAATTAAAAATGAAAAATGTTTGTGTTGTTGCTTTGCTAATCTGCTTGGAGAAGAAGGTGATTAGCTTTTGAAAATAAAGTTAGAAAATAAGAAATAAAAAATACATGGTACGCTTGGCGTACTAATGAAAGCTAAGATTGAGAAGACGTGGATACTTTTTGATTTTTCTCGGGCTCTTATATTGTTGTCTCTAAAATAAGGTTCTATTCGCCACATCACACTCATTATATCATGTCTGTCACGAAGAAGGAAGGGAGGAGAGGATGGAGGATAACAATTCGCAATTAGGAATTCGCAATTCGGAATGCGGAGTGGAAAGGCAAAAACAGAGAGAGGTTGTTCACAGAAACATGTGGTAACCTTTTCTCTTTTCGTCATCCTGATCGGAGCGAAGCGTAGTGGCCTGCCCTGAGCCTGTCGAAGGGAAGGATCTTGCCGTTTGCCGTCCAACGTAACATGAACCGCTGTCGTTGCATGTGGCTTCGAACTGCAAGATCCCTACCCGGCAGTCGGGCTGAAACAAGAAAGGAAAGAAAAGGAAAGTTGGGATAAAAAATGAAAAAGAGGTCTGAGACGCTATTGCATTCTCTCTGTTCTCTTTGCTCTCTGCTCTCTATCACGTTCTGCTTTTAGGGCTTTGAACCTCCTCTTGTTAGCTCAAAAACTAAAAATGGTGGGACTTTGCTAGCATAGTAATGCTTGGGGTGATTTGATATATATTCAGTGGAAGCTTGTGGTTCGTGCATTTTGCTGATGTGCCAGCCTGCTTGGTGAAATAGTTGGCTATACTCACTAATGGTGCGGTAGTAGTAGTGCAGTTCGGGAGTTGGGGTGCCGAATACTTGGCTCGGGTTTTTACGTTTGGGAGTGAAGTAGTTGTTTAAATGAAAGTAGGCATGCCGAAGATTTATTCTGCCTAGAATTCCTCGTCTAAAGCGGCCTACTGGAGGGGTAAAACAGGGGTGCAGAATGGTAATGATGAAAATGCCACTTTCTTTAAGTACTCTAGCAGTTTCTTGCAAGGTAATATCAATGTGTGCAATGTCCATCAACACTAAATTGGCAGTTGCCAGATCAAAGGAGTTGTTTGCGTAAGCAAATGGTTTGGTGGCGTCAGCCTCAGCAAAGGTGATGAGATCATGAGAAAAATGCTCTTTGGCTAGGAGAATCATAGCGGGCCCGTCAAAGGCAGAGACATGAATTCCTTTTTGAGCCATCAGATTGGCAAATAACCCATTGCCGCACCCAATGTCCAGCAGAGTTTTAGGATTGTAGTCCGTTATAATTGAGTTGAGCAAAGGATAAAGTAGTTCTGTCCTTAGGTGGTCATTGTGTGATCCTACCCAGGTGTGGTACTGCTTGGCAAAGCGATTCCAGGCCGCTAAATCTTGTGACATAGAAGAGAAAATTTGCTATAATTAAACTACTAGAGCTTTTTAACTCTGGCTAGTATTCACTTAATTTAGTATGAAGATTTATCTCGCTTATGATCATGCAGGTACTCCCTTGCGAGAAGCAGTAAAAGCGGTCGCAGCTGAGCTTGATATTGCAGTAGAAGATTTCGGTTCGCAAGGAGATATTACTGATGATTATCCGGATTTTGCTAAAGTAGTGGCGGAGAAGGTAGTTGAGGATCCGAGCGCTTTAGGAGTTCTTATTTGTGGCACAGGTGCTGGTATGGCCATTGCAGCAAATAAGATAAAGGGTATTAGAGCTGCTTTTGCTAATAATGTAGAGGTGGCACGCCTGATTCGTGCCGATAATGATGCCAATGTTCTCACTATGGGGGGGCGCATTATGGATGAAGAAACAGCGAAAAGCGTGGTGAAAGCATTTTTAACTACGCCATTTAGTGCTGGTCGTCATGAGCGTCGAGTTAATAAAATCGCCGCTTTGGAATAATATGACTCAAATCTCTGCTTCATTGTTAGCCGCAAACCCTTTGTGCTTAGAAAAAGAAATTGAGGATGTTGCCCCTTTGGTTGATCGTCTACATCTCGATGTCATGGATGGTCATTTTGTACCGAATTTGGCTTTAGGAGTCAGTACAATTCAAAGCATTCCCGAAATATACCGGCGTGATATTCACTTAATGGTCGCTGATCCTATTGAGGTAGTACGCTGGCTCCATGTTCGGGCGACTGATACTGTCTATTTTCATCCGCAAAATCGTGCAGATATGCAAGTGCTCATTGATACGATTACTGCTTTAGGTGCCGAACCGGGGCTGGCAATTGGTTTAGATTATGATTTAGAAGCTCATATTGCGGACTTAGCTTTCATGCATTCATTTTTGGTTATGGGTGTGAAGCCTGGTTTTAGCGGCCAAAAGTTTAATGAATCAGCTGTACAAGTAGTGAGTTGGCTTAGGAAACACTTTCCTGAGGCGACTATTGCAGTGGATGGTGGAATAAACGCCGAAAATGCAGCCTTACTGAAGAGCGCTGGTGCTGACATCTTGGTCACAGGAAACTATTTATTTGAAGCAGTAAATCGAAAAGAGGCGCTGCAACTACTGCGAGCGAATGTAGGTTAACACTCAAAGCGGGGTTGACTAATTTGGTCTCGATTGGAGGGCCAAGAAAAGTGTTGCATTCAGAATTATTCGAGGTTGTGCTAGTATAGCGCCGCTTTCGTCAATTTCTATTGTTACGCAAACTCCTTATCTCACTACTCTAAGTTTAAACTCTATGTCTACAAAAGATGATTCAAAAATTGAGCGCATGCGTCATAGTGCCGCTCATGTGCTAGCAATGGCAGTAATGGAGCTGTTTCCAGATGCTAAATTAGCAATCGGTCCAACTGTAGAAAATGGCTTTTATTATGATGTTGATTTGCCAAGAACTTTAATTCCAGAAGATTTGGAATTGCTAGAGAAAAAGATGAAGAAGTATATCAATATGGCTTTGCCATTTGAGCTATATTATGAGCCAAAAGACAAGGCAATTGAGTTTTTAAAGAGCATAAAACAGGACTACAAGGTTGAAATGGCAGAGGACTTAGATGTTAAGGAGATATCTTTCTATAAAAATGGAGATGTATTTGTCGATATGTGTGAAGGGCCTCATTTGAATAATACTAAGGAAATGGGGGCATTTAAGTTGACTAAGATTGCTGGAGCTTACTGGCGTGGCAATGAAAATAATAAAATGTTGCAAAGAATTTATGGACTTTGCTTTGAGACTAAAGCAGAGCTGGATGCATTTTTAACCCAACAAGAAGAAGCAAGAAAACGTGATCACCGTTTGTTGGGACAACAACTGAAACTCTTTACTTCTTCAACGCTGGTTGGAGCCGGATTACCATTACTGCAGCCGCGTGGCGCCATGATCCGCCGTGAATTAGAAGAGTACTTGTGGGAACTGCACAAAGATAAAGGCTATATGCGGGTTTGGACACCACATATTGCTAAGCTAGATTTATATGTGACTTCCGGTCATGCTGAAAAATTTGGTGATGAGCTGTTTCGGGTAAAGGGCAAGGAGGAGGATTTCATTATGAAACCAATGAATTGCCCTCATCACATGCAGATTTTTGGTGACAATCAGTTTTCATATCGTGATTTGCCAATAAGATACTTTGAGCCTGCCACTGTTTATCGTGATGAGAAGTCTGGCCAGTTAGGTGGGCTTACTCGCGTCAGATCTATCACCCAAGATGATGGCCATCTCTTCTGTCGTGTAACCCAAATCGGTCAAGAGATTAAGACCATTGCTGGTATTATCAAAGAGTTTTACACCACTATGGGCATGCTTGAGGGCTATTGGGTGCGATTATCTATCCGCGATAATGCTCATAAAGAAAAGTATTTAGGCTCTGACGAGGTTTGGAATACTGCTGAAGGGGCTTTGAAGCAGGTATGTGAAGAAGAGAACCTGCCTTACAAGATAGGTGAGGGTGAGGCTGCTTTCTACGGGCCTAAACTTGATTTTATGTTTAAGGATGCCATTGGCCGTGAGTGGCAACTAGCCACAATTCAATGTGACTTTAATTTGCCAGTGCGTTTTGACCTTTCATTTACAAATGAAAATGGCGAAAAAGAGCGTCCCGTGGTGATTCACCGTGCTATTTCCGGTTCAATTGAACGCTTTATGGGGGTAATGATTGAGCACTTTGCTGGTGCCTTCCCCACCTGGCTCTCCCCATTACAGGTTCAAATCATTCCAATTGCCGAAGCACATCATGACTTTGCTCATAAAGTGGCAGCAAGCCTGCGTACTGCCAATGTGCGAGTGGCGATTGATGATC
Source organism: uncultured Candidatus Peribacteria bacterium (assembly GCA_964512325.1). Lineage (GTDB taxonomy): Bacteria > Patescibacteriota > Gracilibacteria > RBG-16-42-10 > RBG-16-42-10 > JACQZO01. The sequence goes on along the minus strand of CAZEGN010000001.1, from coordinate 32,813 downwards.
GAAATGAAAGCTTAGGCAAGCGTATTCGTGAAGCTGAAATGCAAAAAGTGCCTTATATGCTAGTGATTGGTGATAAAGAAATGGAACAAGACAGTGTTGCAGCCCGAAATTTCCATACCAAGAAGCAAGAAGTAATGAAAGTAGCCATGTTCCAGGAAATGATTGCAGAAGAAATTGAAAAGAGAATGTTGAAGACACTGAATTAAAAGAGCAAAGAATAATTCAAAATTCAAGATTCAAAATGGGGGGAGAATCAGAGACAAATCCGCTCGCACTCGTAATCCGATTGGAGCGGAACACGGCGTCCTGAGCACTGTCGAAGCAGAGGGTACTCATTCCACATGCTAACCTCCCACTTCCGCTCACACTTCGTTTTCTACTTGCCTCTTCCTGCTGCTTTTCTAATCGCAGTCTTAGGTGCGTTCTGAGACTTCTTTGTATTCATTTTTGGTGCACTGACTTTAGTAGAGGGTTTGCTTGCAGTCGTTTTGCTGGTTTTGCTCTTGGTACTTGGTTTGCTTTTGCTGGTTTCGGTCTTTTTTTCCTCTTTTTGCAAAGAAACACTTGGTGCTTCGAGGCTAAAGCCAGGGCGACCAAAGTTTAAATTACTAATGCCGTACTTATTACTGGGTGTTGAAGATTGTTTTTTGGGCATAAAGGTTTAAAAGAGTAAAAACCAAATCAGTTATAGCATGAAATATCCGAAGCAGCCAATTAGTCTCGCCTTGGATCTGGGCGTTTGGGTGATATTAAAGTCTCCTTGATTGCTCCACGAGTTGTTGGGGTGTGATTTAATGCTTGAATAATCATATCCCAAGAGAAATGGTAAGCATCACGAAACTCGCCCAATTCACTCACACTTGTCATGGGAAATGGATGTTTTACTGCGTCTATGAGATGTTCCGCTAATAACGATAGCCATCGTTTTTGTCTGGAATCGGGAAAGTAGTTCAAACTTTGGGCAATAACCAACCCAAATGCTTTTTTGTCGGGAACATCTTGAGCAGCAATCAGTCGCTGTGTCTCAATGATTTCCGCAGGATTATAAGTCTGGCTATTTGTGATCAGCCCTTCATGGGGATCGATTAAATCGCCATATCGACGGATACTACCAAGATCTATTAGTCGGCCCTGGCCATTACCATCAATTAATATATGATCCGCCTTTAAATCTAAATATGACAATTCATGAGCGTGTAATAATTGCATCGCGCGTGCAATCATTGTCATTACGTTTTTCCAGGTAGAAATGTCGATATCGCGTTGTCTTAATTTCTGTTGTAAGGTAGGTGCAGGCTTTCCTTGATTGTCAGAGATAAATTCATAGACAATGCCTTCTGTGCAAATTGCTAATGGTTGTACCAATGGCGGTAGGAGTTCGGTAGCAATTACGTGTGCAGCAATGGTTTTCTCAACTTGCAACATACCCACTCCTATTTCTGAACCCGGCTGGGCTGTCTTTAATACTGCCGTGAGCGCCTTACTGCCACCTGAAAGCACTGTGACTTTTTCAATTCTTGTGTGCTGGTTTTCAAAGATAATTCCTTCTGGGACAACGGGTATTGGTGCGAAAGCGGTTGGCGATCCGACTGGACAGGCGATATGTAAGTACTTTTTATTTTTGCGTTGAAAACTGGGTGACAAGCTACCCCAGGGCAAACGAGGTCTCAATAAGACAGATTGCCAAGGTTGAGGAGCAACTAGGCCTTGCAAGTCGTTTCTTACATCTTCTGCTAATTCTACATACCGATCTACGGGAGTAGGTTGCGCGTGATCCAATCGTGTCGGACACATAAAACGAGTATAACTAGTACCTAAATATTCTATGCATCAAATTCTTACTAGACGCAATAGTAAGATGCAAATTTCTGCTCACTGCTTGTTTTACTTCAGTCCACCAACCAGTAGTTGCACGCTGCACAGAAGTAGCTACAACCTTCGTTGTGGCTATTTCTTTCTCTAATTGTGCATATGCAGTTGTAGGGGTAGGAGAAATGTTAATAGGTGTCATTTGCAATGCTGGTCGTGATGGTGCAGAGCCATTTAGTGCAAAATTGCCAAGATTAGGCAAACGTGAACAATCAATGACAATAGGCTGTGACACGAGTTCTGTTGCATCACGGCGCCAACGAGAAATCACGATGTTGCCTTGGGCATTGAAACCCAAGGTGATTTTATCTCCCATCGCAATATGTGATTGAATATAACGAAGTCGACCTGTAGCATTGCTTAACAATAAGCTCTGATCTCGAGGTCCAGCTTGGTATTGAGGATATGCGCGGAGGAAGCTTGGGCGACGCATGAATCCATATAAGGCTGAGTGAACATTGACCGGCTCATACTCAATGGTGAATTCCAGTGGTGAATAAACAACTTCACCGGCATGTGCAGTTATGGCTTCAACTCCTTGGGGAGCTGGTCCATCTACAACATAGGCGCGTGCTTGACCTGTTCGATTAAAGCCCATGAATACACTATGAGGCGAAGATGTGAAACTGCGCAGTAGGGCAGTTTCAGGTGTGCGCGAATAATCAACGCTTTCTACTGGTGCTAACTTCATAGTTGATGACGCCTCTATTCCGGAACTATCAAAAGCTAGTGCTCCAGCAAGGACGAGCCATTTAGCTGCAGTTGTAACACCTGGTGCTGCTTTGGCAACGAGTTTTGCAGCTTGTTGGCCATGTACGGTAAGCATTTCAAATCTGTTGGGCTCTTCGGGCGGAGCTTGAAAAGGAGCGTAAGGTCTATTACGAGGCCTGATCAAATGTTTGAAACGATCATATAAAGAATAGAAGTCGCGATAATCATTTACTTGTAGATTCCTGACCGCTTCAAAAAGAATTTCCTGATGATGACTAGGGTTTTGCGATATTTGTTCAATTGTCGCTAAAACAAAATTTGTTAGCCTTTCCTGGTGGGTGACAGCAATATTTAGTGCTAATTCAAACTGATTGCGCATGCTTTCATTGTATAGCAATTTGTCTACTTTCTGCATTATCGCCGCTTTATTTTCGCGGTCAAAAGCGAGTGCCACATAACGGGCGAGTGCCGTTACATAAGCTTTATCTGCTTGATCAAGGGTGGGGAGACCTTCAAGGAACGCAAAGAGTGAGCCTATATCTTGACTAGCAAGTTTATACAATGCTCGAAAGTTAGCTGCTTGAGCACTAGTGAGGGTGTGGCTGCGTTTTTTGATTGCAATGTCTTCGTGAAATTTAGTGGTCATGCTTTTTTTCTCTGCACGACTATTGGTCTTGATCACTTTAATTTCTTCAGCGAAAGTCGCTAAGTCCGCTTTTACTATATGAAGTACATGTTGGAACACATCCTGCTCTTCTGTTGATGAAAACTGTGCGCGAGCGTCAAGTAATAGTTGAATATGTCTTAGCGGATCAGTAACAGCGGCGAAGGCAGCATCGCTGGCACAGCGCTCCATTTCCAATAGTTTTTTTACTCCTATTTTTTCTAGCTTAGCTATCTCTGCTACTAGTAGTGTCCTCAGATGTTTTCTATTTTGAGCAGAAAGCTCACCAGGAATACTAGCTAGTGCAGCATCGGTATAGTAATCTTGAGCCTCTTGTGCTTTGTGGTACACCACTCTTAGTGCCAAAGACTTTATCTGGTTAGCATACCGTGTTTCCAATGTCGCTTGATCAATGTTGGCATGTGCAGCTGATTTGGGTTGAGCTATATGTGCCAATCGAACAAAAGCCTGCGCCTGTCTTGGATAAGCAGCAGCGGCATGGGTAAGTGCATCATAATAATGCAGCGGGGAGCTAACACTACTTGTTGCTGCACGTTGAAATCTCTCTACTGCCGAAAAAAGAGCCTTGTCTGTCGGAGAAAGGGTAAAGTCATTCAAACTCATTTCATCACGATCTTCGACAGTTGCATTTGCGGGAGTGACCTCATCAATAATCGTGGGTGACAGCTTTCTTGTTTCCCAAACTTCTGCTAAGACTTTTTCAAAAAATCTTTTTTGAGTAGGAATAGGAGGGGGCGTGCCTTTTACACCGTCAATTGTTCTCTCGGCAAGACAGATGAGGGCGGCTTTCTTTTGTTTCCAGTACAGCTTATTGCTCGCCTCAAGTGTTGTGCACTCATCCATAAGGGCTTTGCGGAGAGCTGTTGCTGCGTCTCTGCTTGCTGTATAAGGCAAAGCCGCAAACGCCGCTAGCGTTAAGAAAGATCTGTCATCGGGTCTTTCTAACATTTGATAAACTAGATCTTGTGCTAGCTTACTGACGAGAGGTCGGTGCTTGTTGACATATGCTCTTACATCAACTGTTTTGTTTTCAGCAGAGTTAGTTCGTGCAAGCTTTTTGTTGCGGATTAACTGATAAGCCTTGAGCAAATAGTTGCGTTCAGTGCGAGCAATATTTGCGGTGATCAAGCGGTCAAATGCATGAGTACTACCAGGCGCTGTATGCTGAAATATGCTACCCGCTTCAGCAATCACTTTTCGATCACTATCAGTAATTTCATCTGGCTCTAGATCTGATATGGTGAAAGCCATATCCTCACATTCCTCTAACCGTAGGCTTCTTAACGTAATTGTTTCTGCTAATTCCACCATTGAAGTAGGGGGGATTTTCGGAGGTGTAATTGGCAGAACCTTGCCAGGAATAGGAAGAGTTTTTTTTGCAAAAAATCCAGAAACGGCTGCTGCTTCACCTTCATCATCATCTCGAACTTCAGGAGCTGGAGTTGCTTTTATAGCAACAATGTCAGCTCGTGCAGTTGCAATCACCGCTGGGGCGCCAGCTAGCAAAGGAGTGGTTTTTGATCTTGCATCTTCAATGCGGTGAAGTGTTCCCATTTTTTGTCTTTCAATAATAAAAATCCGGAGCACTAATAGCAGAAATATGAATGTTTGTCATTCATTGCTACTGCAAAATCATTGGTATGCTTGTAATGCCCATGATCTAATCTCTATTTGCTTTTTTTCTGCTTTTTCTTAGCAAGCAGCTCTAAAGCTTGTTCTAGTGTGATATCTTCAATCTCAGTGTCTTTAGGAATAGAGGCAAAAGTCTTAGATCCATCCGTGATATACGGACCAAAGCGACCTTTCATGATTTTGACTGCTTTCTTAGTTTTTGGACTAGTGCCTAGCTCTTTTAGTGCCTCCGCACTACGGCGTCCACTGGTTTTTGGTGCTGCTAACAATTCCTTTGCTTCTTCTAGTGTGATGGTCAAAATATCTTTTTCTTTTGGGATTGAGCGGTATTCGCTACCCTTCTTGATATATGGTCCAAAACGGCCCATGCCCACAGAAATATCCGTTGTTTCATCCTTGCCTAATATTCGAGGTAGAGCTAGTAGCTGTAATGCTTCTTCAAGCGTGGGCGGATTGTGAATGCTGGGCGAAATCGGTATGAGTTTAGGACCATATGCAGTTGAAACTTTTTTCGCTTTAACCTTGCCTTCATCTTCACCGAGTTGCAGATATGGACCATAGCGACCATTTTTAAGAACAATAGCAAGTTTGCTCTCAGGATCGGTACCGATAGCGATATCCGTCATCATTTCTTTACCATCCATTGCTTTGGCATTTTTGCAGTCAGGGTAACGTGAGCATGAAAGGAACTTGCCAAAGCGGCTGAGCTTGATAACCATAGGAGCACCGCAAACGTCACACTTTTCATCGGTTTGCTCGCTAATCACATCAGCTTTCGCAATGCTTTCTTTATTGTCAGCAATCGCTTTATGAAGTGGGTGATAGTAATCTTTTACGATATCGACCCACTTTACTTTTCCGTCAGCAATATCATCTAGCTTTTGTTCCATTTGTGCTGTGAAATGCATATTCACATATGCCTCAAAGAATTTTACTAAGAAATCATTTACTACTTCGCCAGTGTCAGTTGGGAAAAGAGTTTTGCCATCTTTTTCAACATAGCCACGCGCAATAATAGTGGATATAGTTGGAGCATAGGTACTTGGGCGACCTATGCCTTCATGTTCCAGCTTTTTGATTAAGCTGGATTCGGTGTAGCGAGCTGGTGGCTTGGTGAAATGCTGATTGGGAATAATCTCCTGCAGGTTCACATGATCGCCATTTTTTACTGGTGGTAAAATGCTCTCTTCATCTTCACTCGCTTCCTCAACACTATCAAAATCCTCACGATATACTTTAATAAATCCAGGGAAGGTAATAACCTGGCCGGTAGTATGAAAAGTATAGTTGGATTGTGTGCCATTAACTTGAATGTCTGCACTTACTTGTTTGAGTTTTGCTTCGGCCATTTGGCAGGCAATAGTGCGTTGCCAGATGATGCGGTAAAGGGCAAGTTGCTGTCCATCTAATAGTCCTTTTTCTGCTAAGTAATCAGGTGTTAGCTCAATGCGGGTTGGACGTATCGCTTCATGAGCTTCTTGTGCTTGTTTGCCACTGCGATAGTGACGTGCTTGAGCTGGCACATACTCTGCGCCATAATTCTTTTCAATCAGGCGGCGCATTTCTTGCACAGCAACACTCGCTAAGTTGACCGAATCAGTACGCATGTAAGTAATTAAACCTGCGCGTCCCTCAGGCAAATCTACACCCTCATACAGTTGCTGGGCAATCATCATGGTTTGTTTCACCGAGAATCCCAGTTTTCGAGAAGCTTCTTGTTGTAAAGTGGATGTAATAAATGGAGGAGCAGGATAGCGTTTTTTTTCTTTCTCTTCTACATTCTCGACAATTCCCGTGCGTGGTAGTGGTTTCACATCTTCTAGTATAGGCTTTGTATCAGCCTCGACGTGTAATTGGGCCTTTTTACTTTTGATGTTAGTAAGCTGAGCAGAAAAACTCTGTTTGTCTGTGGTATGAAATTGCCCGGTAATGCTCCAGCTTTCCTCTGGAATAAACGCTTTAATTTCACGCTCACGTTCAACAATTAAGCGCACTGCCACTGATTGGACACGGCCCGCAGATAAGCCATATCGAATTTTCTCCCACAGCAGCGGTGATAGTTCATAACCTACAATACGATCCAAAATGCGACGAGCCTGTTGGGCGTCGACAAGGTTGATATTGATTGTTTGCGGATTCTCCAGTGAATGGAGAATAGCTTGTTTCGTAATTTCATGAAAAGTGACACGATGTGTTTTTTGTGTCTTCTTAATGGGTAGGGCTTGGGTGAGGTGCCAGCCAATTGCTTCACCTTCACGATCCGGATCTGTTGCAATCCAAACAGTATCCACTTTTTTTAATTGCTCTTTTAAATCCTTTACGGCTTTTTGTGTGCGTGCTTCCTTCGATACAACATAGGTCGGCTCGAAGTTGTGTTCAGGGTCGACCCCTAATTTTGATTTGGGCAAATCACGAATATGTCCAAAAGAGGCGCGGACAATAAAGTCTTTGCCTAAGAATTTACTAATTGTTTGGGCCTTAGCCGGTGACTCAACAATGACAAGATTTTTAGCCATGAAATAAAGAGAGGAGTTACTGCGCCAGTATAAAAGGAAAAATTTTAAAAATGCAAATATGGTGAATGAATTGAGGCTGATAGCAGACTAAGTTGAAGAAAAGTTGCCTCTAAAGAAATCAGCCCTTATTCATTCATTCTTTTCTGCGTCTTCGTCTTGTCCTCCGTCTTCGAGCATGCTCAATAAGCTCAAGTGATGAGGAGTGAGGCGAGACGAAGACGAAGCTGGAGGCGAAGACTCGCACTGTGTGCTCGTTGGGACGCACGATGGGATTTGAACCCACGACCCTCAGGACCACAACCTGATGCTCTAACCAACTGAGCTACGTGCGTCAGAAAATCTGCTTTCGCAAATTAATATGTTTGTGCCGATTTGTAAAGATTTTTGCTAGACAATCAGTGATGACTTCGCTTACTATTTGGTCTGCATTAAACTTTTTGATCATGATTTTAGGATTTGCTCGACGAGCGCTTGCTTCGTCACTGATCATGGCCATTTCTCTGGTCATGGGAGTTGGGCAAGTGTTTGCACAGAATTTTCCAGATGTGCCTAATAGTCACCCTAATTATCAAGCGGTGCAATACTTGCGTGATCGCAATATTGTCAACGGTTACCCTGACGGTCTCTACCGACCTGATGGCGTAGTGACAAGAGCAGAATTGCTAAAAATTGCTATTAATGGCGCTGGTATTGCTACGAATAGTTTTGCTAATCAGACCCCTGCATTTCGTGATGTAGCTAATAATCATGCTCTCAAGCAGTACATTAACTGGGCATATGCCACTGGTGCTGTAAAAGGATATGGCGAGGGGATTTTTAGACCAGATGCACCGGTGACTCGTGGTGAAGCTGCAAAAATTTTGCTGAAGATTAATAATTTGATGCCTGATGCTCCTACTAATTATTACCTTCTCGATGCTCCACAGACCATTGATTTGGCACCCTTTATTTATTTCTCAATTCAGAAAAATTTGATCTCAGCTAATGGCAATATTTTTGGAACTGGTATCGGTATGAAGCGTGGTGAAACAGCTGAAATGATGTATCGTTTGCTCGTGATTAAGCAGAATAACTATTCTCCTTTCGGTGGTGTTGCTCAACCAACCGCTACAGTTTCTGTGGCACCGAAGACAGTAAATATCGCAATGCAGAACTTTGCATTCAATCCCCCTGCGATCACAGTGAATGCAGGCGATACTGTTGTGTGGAAGAATAACGACACTGCTACTCATACAGTTACCGTGAAAGATTTACGTGTTGGTGATGCCAATTACTTTGATTCTGGCGCAATGGCGCAAAATCAAACCTTTTCTTTTACTTTCAGAAATAAGGGCACATTCAACTATAATTCAATTTTTCAAACTGAAATGATGGGCAGTGTAATTGTGCAATAACAATAAATGAATTCAAGATTCAAAATTCAAAATGTAAAGGAGGGGAGAGAGTGGCGGCAAGATGCGTCACTCTTTTTAAATTATCAAAGCCCCGAGTTGAATCCAGCTTTGATCACGATCCTCATTTGTAATTCGCAATTTGTAATTCGTAATTTGTAACTTGTAATTTCAAACAGTTTTCCTTTACACTGCGCTTGCTAATTAGCTTATATGATTGAAGCACGCACACTCCAGGGGTTTTCGGACTATTTGCCTAAGCAAATGTACTTGCGACGTTATTTGATGGATACCTGGCGCAGGACTTTTGAACTATATGGATATGGCGAGCTACATACGCCTGTTTTGGAATATGAAGAAATCTTTTTGGGGAAAATGGGCAATGATGAGAAGTTGATGTACCGCTTTGAAGATAATGGTGGTAGAAGAGTCGTGCTACGTGCTGATCAAACTGTGCCTTTAGCGCGTGTGGTTGTGCAGCATCAAAATGAAATCAAATTTCCCTTTAAGCGCTATCAGATTGCTAGGTCATGGCGAGCTGATGCTCCTAGAAAAGGCAGAGAACGAGAGTTTTATCAGTGCGACATTGATATTGTGGGCACAACCAGTCCTGTGGCGGATGCTGAAATGTTAGCCGTGATGAGCACTGGTATGAAGGCTTTGGGATTTGATGATTTTGTAATCAATATCAATCACCGGGCAATTTTAAAGGGCATACTAACTTTGGCTAGTGTTCCAGAGGAAAAACATGTGGAAGCACTTCGATCTATTGATAAATTTGATAAAATTGGTATTGATGGCGTAGAAAAAGAACTGTTAGAGCGTGGCATTTCAGCTGCCGCTTTGCCTATTATTCGAGAATTTTTATTGTGGCAGGAAACAGATTTTGAAAAGACAGGAAACTGGTTATCTGAAAAGTTGCAATCAGTGCCTGAAGCCTTGGCAGCAGTGAACAATTTGCAGGAGATTGTGAAATTGGCTCTTTCATCCGGTGTGAATGAACGAAACATTTTCCTAAACTTAAATCTCGTGCGCGGACAAGATTATTATACAGGCATCATTTTCGAGACTACCTTGCCCGTATTCGGTAAAACTGCACTGGGAGGAGGGGGACGTTTTGATCGTCTGGCCAATACTTTCAGTGATCGTGATTTGCCTGGTGTCGGCATTAGTGTGGGTATTGAACCTCTGTTTCAGCTCTTCCAAGAGCACCCTTTGGTTTTCCCCAAAATTGCGCCAGAGATTTTGTTGATAGCCTTTAACAATGACATGTTGCCTGAGGTGAACCGGATTGCAGCTGAACTTCGAGCAGTAGGCAAGCGCAGCATGGTCTATCCTGGTGGTGCGGAAAAAATGGCTAAGCAGCTGAAGTATGCTAATGACTTGGAATTCCCATACGTGCTTATTCTGGGCCCCGATGAATTTAAAGATGGCAAGATTCAACTTAAAAATATGCAAACCGGCGAGTCTCAAACACTTAAATTGACTGAGGTTGTGAGCAAGATGAGCGTGATGTAAGAATTCGGAATTCGGAGGTCGGGATTCGGAATTGTGAAGGAAGTAGAGTGTCGGTAAAAAAGGGTAACTGTTCATCTCATTGCTCATTGCGAATTGCCTTTAGCCATCGTATAGTGTGCCTGCTCTCTATTTCTTGTAATTATTATGTTTCGCAATAAATTTTCTTCTCAATTATCTAAAGATTTGGCTGGTAGTGAAGTGACTATCGCCGGCTGGGTGCATCGTCGTCGTGATCATGGGGAACTTATTTTCATTGATCTGCGCGATCGCGATGGTATTACACAGGTGGTGTTTAATCCATCAGTGAATGGTGAAGCTCATGCTCTTGCTGAAGGGATTCGATCAGAGTTTGTATTGTCTGTGACTGGTACAATTGTTGCGCGTCCTGAAGGGATGAGAAATAGCAATATTGCTACAGGAGACATTGAAATTCATGCAACTAAGCTTGAAATTTTGAATGCTGCAAAAACTCCACCATTCTCAATTGATGAGGATCAAATTGCCAATGAAGAGCTGCGCCTTAAGTATCGTTACTTAGATCTGCGGCGTGCTCGTATGCAGAGCAATTTGAAGCTGCGCCATTTAGTCATTAAACGTATTCGTGACTACTTTACTGCCAATGGCTTTTTAGAAATTGAGACGCCAATTTTGATTAAAGGCACACCTGAAGGATCACGCGAATACTTAGTGCCAAGTCGTTTGCATCCTGGGTCTTTTTATGTGTTGCCACAAAGTCCTCAACAGCTGAAGCAGTTGTGTATGGTGGCTGGACTAGAAAGATATTTTCAAATTGCACGTTGCTTCCGCGATGAAGATCAGCGTGGGGATAGACAGCCTGAATTTACACAGTTGGATGAGGAGCTTTCTTTTGTAACCCAGGAAGATATTTTGCAACTTAATGAGAAAATTTTGATCGAGTTAAGCAAAGAGTTCATGCCTGAAAAGAAAATAGTTCATGAGCCTTTTTTGCGCATGACATGGTTGGATGCAATGAGCAATTATGGCAGTGATAAACCAGATATCCGCTTTGATTTGGCATTCGTGGATGTCTCAGAAGCTATGGGTAGAAGTGGTTTCAAGGTGTTTAGCGATACTGTACAAAGAGGTGGTGTGGTGAAGGCGATGCGTGTTCCGGGCGGCGCTAATTTTAGTCGCAAACAGATTGATGATTTGACTGATATTGCCAAAAGCAAAGGTGCAAAGGGCTTGGCTTATATGTCGATGGAAGAATCTGGTGAAATAAAATCAACGTTCTTAAAGTTTTTGGATGAAAAAAGCCAACAGGAATTAGTTGCGCAACTAGGCTTACAAAAAGGGGATATTGCCTTCTTTAGTGCTGATAAATTCACGGTTGCTTGTGAAAGTTTGGGGCAAGTTCGTTTAGCAGTAGCGAAAATGCAAAATTTAATTGATGAGAGTTTACTTGCATATCTGTGGGTAACTGAGTTTCCCATGTTTGAACGTGATGCTGAGACCGGAAATTTGTCAGCCATGCATCATCCGTTTACTCGCCCAATGCAAGAAGATATTGCTTTACTTGAAACTGATCCTGAAAAAGCACGTGCTGTTGCGCATGATGTGGTGCTGAATGGAATTGAAATTGGTGGTGGCTCAATGAGAATTCATGAACGCGAATTGCAAGCAAAGGTTTTTAAACTCATGAATATCAGCGAAGAAGACGCTGAGCGTCGCTTTGGTCATATGTTAGAAGCGTTTACTTATGGTGCCCCACCACATGGTGGTATTGCTTGGGGCCTTGATCGTTTGGTTATGCTGTTTGCTAATGAGCCTAATATTCGCGAAGTAATTGCTTTCCCTAAGAATCAAACTGCACAAGATCTATTATTAGGTGCACCTAGTCCTTTAACGGATAAAGAACTACGCGAGGCAAATATTAAAGTCTCTTTACCAACTAATTAATTCTATGGCTAAAGCAAAAAAACAATCACTTTACTGGCTATGGGCACTTATTGGCGGAGTAGTAATTGGGATGTTTTTTGCACCAAAGAAAGGGTCGGTACTGCGCCAAGAGCTAAGTGAGAAAGGAGAGCAAGAAGGAGCTTTAGGACAACTAGCTTTACTCAAGGATGAATATAGCGCTATGCTCCAAGAAATAGGCAATGTCATTGAGGAAACATTGGAGTCGCCAGAAGTAAAACAGGCTCTGGTAAAAATAACTGTATTAACAAAAGAGCTACTACCACGTAGAGAGAATGAGACAGATTAGTTAACGAGTTCTTATGGCTGAAAAGAAAAAAAAGTCGACCAAGAAAAAACGCAAACATCAGGCCAAGTCGATTGCAACAAAAAAGCCGGCGGCTAGTACGACTGTGGAGAAAGAAATTGTTGTGCAGGCAGTAAGCACCGCAGAGGAAAAAGTGCCAGTGACTGATGATAAACAAGGCGCTCAATTGTGGTCTTGGCTATGGCCGCTGATCAATACCACCGTATTAATGGCATTAGCCTTAGTGTTAATAGGTGCCGGCGTTTACTATGGGTTTGAAAGATTTTATCAAGATAAAGTATTGCCTAATACATATGTAGGTAGTATTCCGGTGGCGGGCTTGTCTTATGAACAAGCAGAACAAAGCTTACGACAAAACTTTGCGACCTTAACGCAGAAGGATCTAAACTTCATAGTGGATGGTAGTACCTATACTATTCCTGTTATGGGTTCTGGTATTACTTATGATTTTGATCGTGTTTTGCAGGAGTTAAAGCTTCGTAAGCGACACGATGTTTGGGGTGCCCTATTTTTGCCAACTCGAATTGAAACTGGCTTGCGTGTGAATTCCACAATTTTGACTGAGACATTGCAGTCAAATATTCCTAGTATTGCTCAGCCACCAAAAAATGCCTCAGTATATCTTGCTCAAGATACCCAAAATAAGCCCTATTTTGCTATTATTCCAGCCGAGAGTCACCGCACCGCAGACTTCGCTACTATTGTTACTACAGTCACTACCATGCTCGAACAGGGGCATGCTTTGCCTGTAATTGTAAAAACTTTTGAAGGCACGCCGGAGATTAGTGATGAAGAGGCATATGCAGCCATCAAAGAAAGCGAAAAGTGGCTAAAAAAGACAGTTACTATTGCGTATGAGCATCAGGCGAAAAAGGTAAAGGCAGAAATTGCTCCTGCAAAGGATTGGCAATGGTTAGAATTTGACCCCAAAGATGGCAAATTGCAGGTCGCAATGAATTATATCAAGTGGCAAGATCTAATCGGTAACACGATTTTGCCTGCAATAGAGCAAGCAAAAGAAGACGTTATGGTTGAATTGCCTGCTAATAATAGCAAGTACGCTGTTGTTTCAGGCACTTTGCGTGATGGCTATACAGTAGATCAGTTTAGGGCACGAGACCTCGTTGAGGAGGCCTTTCGATCAGAAGGCGAAGAAAACAAAGTGGTGACTTTGCCTGTTCTCTATCAGCCGGCCAGTTTTATTTCTAGTAGTGGTATTGATTTGGGGTTAAAAGATGTGCTCGGAGTGGGGCACTCAAATTTTGCGGGCTCAAGCAGTGCTCGTATTTTCAATGTGAAGAAGGGGCTGGCAATTTATAATAATTTGCTTTTGGCTCCGGGAGATAAACTATCGTTTAATAGCTTGCTGGGAAATGTCACGGTCAGTGAAGGCTGGAAAGAGGAGTTGGTAATTAAGGAAGGTGGGAAAAAAACTGTTCCTGAAGCGGGTGGGGGGCTTTGTCAGGTATCGACTACTATGTATCGGGCCTTGGTTTTAGGTGGACTGGATGTGCTTGAACGTCGTGCTCATAGTTACCTTGTTTCCTATTATGTGGGGGATAATGACCCAATGTCGGGTATTGATGCCACAATTTATCCTGGGTCACAGGACCTAGTATTTGTGAATGATACGAATAATTATATTCTCATTCAGACTGATACCCGGGGTGTGGAGGCATATGTGCGTATATATGGCACAAGTGATGGGCGCAAGGTAGAGCTAACGGGGCCAAATAAATCTGGTTGGGTAGCTCCGCCTGCACCAATTTTGGCTGCTACTGATAGTTTGCCTCCAGGTCAGGTGAAAATTACTAAAGCTGCACATCAGGGGCGTACAGTGAAGTGGACACAAAAAATCATTCGTCCCGATGGCACAGAGGAGAAGAATGATATTGTATCTGTTTATAAAGCTATTCCGGCTGAGGGCTTAATTGGTGCCGCAGCAAGTGCGTAGTAATTATGACTAACGTAGTATTGATAAAATACTTGCTTGCATCATATCACCAATATCAGATCCCCAGAGGCCAATTGTCCCAAGGGTGAGTAATAATAAAGCCACAGGCATAACTAAGGTGCGCCATTTCCAAGGATGGCTTTTTTTGCCGCCAGGGTTATTCAATTCTTGTAAGAAATACTCTTTGGCAGTAAGTGTTCCATTTTCATCCCGCAGGTAGCGAATGGTCTTTTTAAGGGATTTTAGTAGGTCATTAAGCTCATATTGATTGAAGACATCTGGACCAATAGTATCAATGTCAATTTCCCACTTTAAAAGACTCTGCTCTAAGCGGAGCATGTCAATCTCGGCTTGTAGCAGTGGAATTTTATGCAAGCAATTACTATTTTCACAATAGTAAGCATATCTACCCTTTTTATTCTCCCAGAAAGTGGTAGCATTCTCACGTGTGGTCATAGTGTGACCACATAGGGGGCAAACTTTTCCTTTTTTACTAACCATGGTTATGTCAGTATGAAGAGCGGCCATGTCGTGTTTATGTTGTTATGCACTATTATTATCCAATCATAACGTGATTGTGTCAAGGGTTTGATCTATAGAACTAGCTACCGCATTCAATTAGTATGAAGCACGTATTAACCATCTTTCATGGCAAAAAGACAGACTTGGCGTGAAGCGCTACTTACTGGGATTAGAGATATTATTTTTGGTTTACAGGATGGATTGGTGTCTACGGTCGGGGTTCTTACTGGCATTGCGGCTGGTACAAATGACCGTTTTGTGGCGATTTTATCTGGCTTTGTATTAGTGATGGTTGAGGCATTATCAATGGGTGTGGGCAGCTTCTTATCAGCTGGAGCTGAAAGAGGGGTGACTCTTAAAAAGTATGATGAGATTAAAGCGTTGGTAAAAAATGACCCTGGGTATGCTACAGACATTTTGGCTAAGATTTACAAACGGCTCAAGTTAGATAATCTGACCTTGAAAAGGGTATTAGCTAATCCTAAGCTGGTGGCAGAGGAGTTAGCAGTGCACCATTACAATATTAGTTTAGAAACTGACAATCATGTGATCAGAAATGCTTTTTATATGTTTTTTGCCTATATTTTGGGTGGTGCAGTACCAATATTACCGTATTTCTTTTTAGCAGTTGATACAGCAATTGTTGTGTCCGTGCTTGCAACGGTAACAGTTTTGTTTATTATTGGCTTAATCAAAGGGAAGGCGACCAAGAGCAATATGTTGCGCAGTGGCTTGGAGATGGCCATTTTGTCCTTTGCAGCTACCTTGTTTGGCTTTGTGGTAAGCCGTCTGGTGAGCTTATGGTTCGGGATTAGTGTCGTTGGTCTCTAGGGCTTGTAAAGCCCAGCTTGCATGCTCACGGATAAGTTCGGATTCGTCAGTGCTCAGCTTTTTGAGCAGTGGTATCAGGTCTTTATTGCCCAAATTTCCTGCCACAATGCAGGCATTTCTTATTAAACCTGCTCTTTTAGCTCGTAGAAAGGGCGTGTTTCTGAATAGCTTTCTAAATTCGGCCTCATCTTTGATTTGCAAAATGGTTTTGAGAAACTGTAACGAGCTTAGGTATTCCTCATTGGCTAAGTCGGGTTCAATCTCAACTTCATGCCATTGACTTGGTATGTAGGCCTGGGCGCGTGTATTATGAGGACATACTTCTTGGCAAATATCACAGCCAAAGAGCCAAGTTCCCATCTTTGCTCTTAAGGGCAGCGGAATGGAGCCTTTATATTCAATAGTCAAATAAGAAATACAAAGATTGCTATCGATTTCATAGGCATTTTTGATGGCGCCGGTGGGACAGGCTGTCATGCATCTGCTGCAGCTACCACAGCTTCCATGTTTTTCAGCTGGCTCAGGTGTTAGTTCTAAAGTAGTAATTATCTCACCTAGCAGCACCCAGGAGCCATAAGGCTTGGTAATGAGTAAAGTGTTTTTGCCGATGAATCCCATAGAGCTTTGCGCCGCATAAGGACGTTCCATTAATGGGCCGTAATCCACATAAAACTTGTTATTGCTGCCACTGAACTCATTTTCTAACGCCTGTTGTAGTCTTTTGAGCTTGCGTTCAAAGACCTTGTGATAGTCAGGCTTAGCTAAAGCATAGCGTGCCACTTTAACACTAGGGGCTTTGTTTGGCTGAAAATAGTTTAAGGCAAGCAAAATAATGCTTTTTGCTCCTGGTAATACTTTTTCTGGGGTATAACGACGTTCCGGGGCGCGAGCTAAATAGGCCATTTGACCATGGTTATTGTGCTCAAGCCAGTCTAAATAGGCCTCTTTATCAGTTGTAAGTGTCGTTGCTGGCGTTACTTTGACTAATGAGAAACCTTGGTTTTGGGCTAATTGATAAATTTTCACTAATGCTGACATGGAAAATGCTCGGTTCGGGTTTAATCTAAGCCATATATACAAAAAAAGCCATCTTTGCAGATGACCATTTTTGTTTTTGTGTGCCTCTCCTGCCTACCAGTAATGATAATCATATATTACTGAGACGAGGAGTATGATTTTGTTGGTGATGGGCAAACGTAGACTCCAGTTTGTCATCAATTCTCTACCACTCTTCGGCGTGTTTAGGTCTTTACCGTGACCGTTCCCATATCAAGTGAAAATCATAAAGATTAACCCGTCAATGAGCATTAGGTTTGGGCGGCTCTTAGTCTTGAACCATAATCGAGCAGTAGAGAAAAGAAAATATTCGCGGCGAAGAAAATACTTTCTTCTCCCTACTAAATGGCGTTTTTTTAAAGTTCTGTTTTTGTACTTTTGGGGGCTTTTGGCCAAGGGCTTCAGGTGCCCCCAGCGTACTTTTGTGTTTGTTTCCCTTAAGCAAAAGGTAATTTTTTGTTTGGAGTTTTGTTATGCAATTGCTTAAGGTAGTGATTCTGCCTACTCTCTTGCTGCCGTGAGGCCATGGGGGAAGAGGGAAGAATCGATGCACCGAGAATTTCCCGGCTCATCGTTCCAAGTAGAATGCTCGCAAGACAATAAAATAAAAAAAGGTTTGATTATTGGTGGGCTTGGAGATCTTGTCCGATTAGAACGATGAGGAGAAAATTGTCGAAGTGTGTAAGGATCAAAGGTTGTGAAGGAGTGTCTTCCGTTCCGAACCTTCATATAAATATAGCAGGGGGCAATTTGTGCGTCAAAGGTATTGAGATGGCAGAAGTGAATAATTGTGGTGAAATAATACAGGTGAAAGAATGAAGAATGAAGCGGAAGCGTAAGAGGAAAGGGAAAGTGATGGTTTGAAGTTGGAAGTGTTGAAAGGGGAATCATAGGTCAGAGCACAGAGATGATGTGTGCGACTGAACCCGACCCAAGCTTTGCTGCGGAAGGATCTCCTCACTCTTTTCCTTCCACTTACCCCACCGCTCCATTCTTTATTCTTTTCTTGTCATGCCTGGCTGTGACCGGGCATCCAGGAAACTAAGGACGTAGTCTATCCTTTGCAAATGATCAGCGCAGATCTTCAATCTTGGATGCTCGATCAGGTCGAGCATGACAGAAAAGCCTTGATGGTCTTTTTGCTGATTTGTCATCCATCACTCTTCTCTTTGGATTTTGCATGGTGAATTTTGAATTGTTTTCCCTCAGTCATCATTTCCGCTATCCTTAGCTTGGCAATTAACCTTATATATATGGCTGATTTATTAGCAGTGGGCAGCAAGGCGCCAGATTTTGAAGCTGAATCAACTAGTGGGCAAGCCGTAAAGCTAAGTGATTTTAGAGGAAAACAAGTGGTCCTTTATTTTTATCCCAAAGATGATACTCCTGGCTGTACTAAGGAAGCATGTGGCTTTCGCGATACAATTGCTGATATTCAGGCATTAGGTGCAGTTGTACTAGGAGTAAGTCGTGATAGCATGGCAGCTCATCAGAAGTTTAAGCAAAAGTATAAGCTCAATTTTGATTTGTTGAGTGATGCGGATGGCGCCATTACAGAAAACTACAAAGTATGGGGTGAAAAAAGCATGTATGGACGTAAGTACTTCGGCATTAACCGTGTGACCTATCTTATAGATGCAGAGGGGAAGATTAAGCAGGTCTTTCCAAAGGTGAGTCCAACAACCCACGCGGCAGAGGTGATTGAGAAGCTGAAAGAAGAATAATTCAAGATTCAAAATTCAAGATGCAAAATGCGAAGACCTCTCAGAGAGAGGTATGAGGGAGGAAAGTTTTTTTCACTTCTCATTCCTATTCTTCATGGTGAGCTTGCCGAATCCATCTTGCAGTTTCCCCTCATTCCTCACTCCTTCTTCACATTTTTAATTTTGAATCTTGAATTTTGAATTCTCTCTCTCCCTATATTTCGTAGCTTTTCTCTGGCTTTGAAACAGTGATTTTTGGGGCAGCCTTAATATCTTCTAAGCCATACTCAATTGCTTTGGAGGCTTGCGCCTCACCGTGCACTATGAAAACTTGCTTGAGTCCTTTTATCGGTTTAATAAAGTCGATAATTTCTTGATGATCCGCGTGAGCTGAAAAAGAGTTCATTGTTATTACTTGTGCTTTACGGATATAGGTTTGACCTAAAATTCGCAAAAACTTTTGTTTCTCTGCAATTGCTCTACCCAAAGTATTTTGAGCCATGAAGCTAATAATCAAGATAATCGTGTTCGGGTTTTCTATATTGTTGCGTAAATGATGCAAGATGCGGCCACTTTCACACATGCCTGAGGCTGATACAATCACCATTGGCCCTTGCTTATTATTTAAAGCTTTTGATTCCTCGGTGCTGTGTATGTACTTTAAACAACCAAAACCAAAAGGGTCATCCTTTTCATTGCCAAACTCAGCATAGATTTCAGCATCAAAACATTCAGGGTGTCGGCGGAAGACTTCGGTCGCATTTACGGCCAGCGGACTATCAATGTAAATCGGGAGACAGGGAATACGACCAGCCTTTTGCAGTCTATTTAAGTGATAGATAACTTCCTGTGTACGCTCAATTGCAAAAGCGGGGATGATGATTTTGCTGCGATTCGCTACCGCCTGCGAGATAATGTTGGTAAGTTGTTCATCTACGGCAGCATAAGGCTCGTGTAGTCGACCACCATAGGTACTTTCGGTAATCAAGTAATCAAGGTTTTCCCACTGATAGGGATCGTTGATAATTGGCATACCTTTCCGACCAAGGTCACCAGTAAAGCCCAGGACTTTTTTTTCGCCATGCTCTTCAATATGCAATTCCACTAATGCTGATCCAAGAATATGTCCAGCATTTCGTAAAATAAGGGTTATTCCCGGTGCAATCTCTTTAGCTTCATTGTAATTAAGCCCAACAAAAAGTTTATTAGCCTGAATAGCATCTTCTTCCTTATAAAGAGGCTCGATGTCTGGGAGACTTTGATGATATCTAGTTAAGTAATCCCAGTCCTTTTCTTGGATGTGAGCACTGTCAAGGAGCATGAGACTACAAAGGTCTGCTGTGGCATGTGATGTATAGATAGGACCAGAAAATCCATTTTTGACCACAGTTGGGATATTGCCAGAGTGATCAATGTGAGCGTGCGAAAGAATAATCATATCTACATTAGCAAGCGCTTCACCATTGAGGCGGTTTTGCATGAGAGCATCTCGTCTGTGTCCCTGTAGCATGCCACAATCAAGCAGAATCTTCTTACCATTCACTTCGAGGAGATGAGCTGATCCGGTAACCTCTTCGGCTGCACCAAAAGATGTAAGTCTCATGTGTGTATTTATTTTTCTTACTATTGTACCATGAAATGGGCGCAAAATTATAGATTATAAATGATGGATTATAAATTATTGATGAAATATGATGGACCAAGTAAGACAAGTAATTGCGGACTTTCAACGCAAACTGAAGAGGGTTTATGGAGTTAGTGTAGGAGATTTGGAAGTGGTGACAAAAGGTGAGCATGTTTGGATAAGAGGTGCTGTGCTCACAAGAAAACAATTAGCCAGTCTTCAAAAGGACTTGGCTCCATATGCCGACAAGATGCAGTATGAGATTAGCTTTCTGACTGAAGATGAGCCTCGTTTGGGTTGGGGATATGTAGAGCAGGTGCCGGTGAATGTGTGGCATCGTACTTTGATTGAGGACCAGTTGCCATATCTTGCTTCTCAGATAATTATTAAAGACGAGCCACTGAAGTTGATTTGGCAGACAGAAGACTTTTTTTGTGTGCAACAAATAGACAGTACTGTTGGTTGGGTAAGAAAGAAGTACATTCAAAAGTATCCCGGCCAGCCCGATTGGCACCCGCCGCAACAAAAGGCGAGCAATCGCAATGAGTTGCTTGCCTATCTGGAGCGTTGGTTGGGGGTGGCATATTTGCGTGGTGGACTAACGCAAGCGGGTATTGATTGTTCAGGTTTGATGCAAAATATTTACCGACACGCTTTCAACTATTTATTGCCTCGGCACAGCATGGACCAAATGCGGGTAGGGCAGGAAACCACAGCGGTTAAGCTTGGAGATCTGGTATTCTTTGAAAAGCAGCAGCCCTCGGGCAAGATTCTCGGTCATGTGGGGATGATGGTTAACAGCGATGAGCATCAAATCATTCATGCCAACCTGGTCAATGGCAAAGTGCAATACAATACTTTAGCTGAGATGAGCTCCATGGGCTATCAATTGCTAGGGATACGCACCTATCCTGTAGAAATATTTTAAAACTATGAAACTCAGTTTAGATATTTTGCATAATACAGCGCTTAATATCCATATCATTGGTGCTACTGCCGTGGAAGGATCTGCTATTGCGCGCTTGCTACACTCGTTGGGAGCAAAAAAAGTGACTCTACATGACTTTTGTGAAAGGAGTGAATTTAATAAACGTTTCCTGGCTTTTCATAATGGCGTCGCAGAGCGTGTAGAGTTGTTGCAGCAAATGAAACAGCTACCTTATCTCATTCATTTCAAAGATACGTATTTGCAAGATATTGCTCGTGCTGATTTGCTCTTTGTGCCGCAACATTGGTATGGGTACGAATTTAATTTTCCGGTATTGGCTGAAGTTATACAACAAAAGAAGATTGAGGTCTCATCTTTCATTGATCTCGCTTTGCAGCTTTTTCCTGGAGTCACAATAGGAATTACGGGGACACATGGGAAAACCACAGTAAATAGGCTCATTACACATATCATCAATACTACCGGTAAAAAAGTGTTCACGGCAGGCAATGATCGTCATAGCACACAGTTTTTATCAACCTTAACTCAAGCTAAGCAGGTAAGTGCAGATGATTATCTTGTGCTCGAAATTAGCAATCGCCAGTTGAAATTGCCTTTGGAAAAAAGTCCGCACATCGCTATTATCACCAATATTTATCCTAATCATCTGGATGAACATCTAGATTTGGCTGATTATCGATCTACTAAAATGAGTATAGCTAAAAAACAGCTAGCTTCGGACATTCTGATTGCAGGGGCTAATGATGAAGTGTTGAGAGCGTGGGTGAAAGATAGGCAGGGCAAAGTCATTGAGGCTGAGCAGGTGACACAATTTAAGACAAAGTTTTTGTTACCAAACACATTACAAGGAGAACACAATGCCGTTAATGCAACAATAGCCTATGTTTGTCTGCAGGCTTGTGGCGTGAGTGATGAGCTGTTCTCTCAAGGACTAAGGTCTTTCCCTGGTGTAGAGAAGCGCCAAGAAGTGGTGTTTGAAAATGATATGGTGCAAGTCATTAATAACAGTATCGCTACTACTCCCATTGCAACGCTAGCTGCACTCAATACTTTTAAAGATAAGCCGCTATTTATTATTCTAGGCGGAGATGACAAAAATATTCCCGCTGAATCTTGGAATCAATTGCTTAAGGCTATCAAGGCGAGCAATTGCCAGGTAGCATTATTGCCAGGTTCGATTAGGCAAAAAATAGATGATCAGCACTGGCTACATCTTGACTCAATTGAACAGGCTTTTGAGGCAGCTGGTGTATTTGTCGCACAGCAAAAAAGCCCCACCACGGTGCTTGTTTCTCCTAGCGGTGAGGCTTTCTATACAATGTATTTAGTAGGTAAATCGCTTACTAAACTTGCAAAAGACTATTTTTCGTCTTCAACCACTTTGAAACGTGGATGATTTTGCTTATCAAACCCTACGACCTCTAATTCAGCCATACAACCATTTGAAGCATCACAGACAATACGCGCGCCCTCTACTAACTCCTCTTCAGAGGCAATCACTTCTTCACCACACACTGGACAAATGATAACATCCTCATCGGTATCATCCTCGTCATCTTCATCAGAATCTGTTTTCTTGCGTGGTTTTTTCTTAGACTTGCTCTCTTCTACCTCGGTATCATCATCTAAGTAATCATCATCATCGTCTTCGTCACCCAATACCACGCGATAATTATTTCCCAAGAGAGACATAAAAAATTGATTACCAAATCGATCCCCACTTTACTTATTTTAGAATAAAATGCAAATGCTGAAATCTGTTGTAGACATGCGACGATTTGATATATGGCGTTATCACGACTTTTATCCAGGACATAAAGTGCCTGAGCAATTTTGGTTGAGCGATGGTAGAGATACATTTACCGCCTTAGAGCAGATCGATGAAACACTATGGATCAAGCATGAAGATCAACATCCTATTGGTTCGCACAAAGGAAGAAGTCTCGCTTATCAATTGAGCTATTACCAATCATTAGGTGAGCACAAATTTGCTATTTCTTCATCTGGTAATGCAGCAATTGCGTTCTTAGCTTTAACACCGAGCAAGAACAGCATTGCTTTTGTTTCCCCACATACGGATAGTGCGAAATTGGCGTACCTCCTTGCTCATCAGGGGAATGGCCAGGCAATTATATCTTCTGTAGCGCCCACACTGGTCACCGCGCTTGAACGTAAATTTGGCTATCGCAACCTACGACCATCGAAAAGTGAAGAGGCTATTATTGGACTCAGTTCTATCGGTTATGAGTTGTGGGAACAAATGCCCGATATTTCTGCTGAGTATGCAATTATGGGAGTCACTACTAGTGGTGGCAATATGCTTGGCTTATATCAAGCATTTCGCACACTTCAAGATTTGGGGTATATCACTTCATTGCCCCGTCTTTTCCCGGTACTGCTCCAAGATTATCATGGCGGTTTCCTTTCAGCTGAACGTCGTGCTAGTTTAGAGCAAGCAGCCCAGGTGTCTGGAGGCGCTATATGCGAGCTGGCTCCGGTATATGAACAGCATTGGGCTACTTCTTTTGAAGGCAATACTGCCTATCAGGCTTATCTCAAGCAAAAAGACACACTAGGAAAAACAATACTGCTTTTTACCGGTCGTGTCTGGCCCAACAAAACAATCACTAGTCCTTCTATTGTAAATTCTCTTGCTCAATTACCTCAAAACCTCCTGTTCTAGCGAACTTTATTCTTCATCTCTCAACCTTCACAATATCTTCTCATGCTTTTCTACATCATCCCCGAAATTCGTTATGCTATTGGTTTGGCTGAGCAGTTGCAGGAAAAAATAGTTTTGATTACAAGCCAAAAACATCCAGCGCTATCTTACCTGCGCCAACAAGGCTTAGAGGTATGGTGTGCAGAAGAGGAGGGATATGACGCGCCTTATCATGCTCATGGTCTTCTTTTGCTACCTCCTGTGCGGAAACTGATTGAGAACTGCACGCCGGCAGAGCGCTATCTTGTAACCTTCAAAAATTCTCCGCCTTTCACGCTACAAGCAAAAAAGCTGCAAGCAAAAATAGTAATGCCTTCGTTTAAGCTGAACCGTTTTTGGGAAGATAAGCGGCGTGGCTTGGCAGAACTAGCCAAGGTCGGTGTTGTCGTGAAACCTGATATTACAGCTACCTGGTTAGATTTATCATATGCTCAAGTGGCACAGGAGTTGCAATGCGAGAGCTTGGTTGTACAAAAGCCTTTTGGCATGGCAGGAAATAGCACTTTTTTTGTAAATGATGAAATGCAGTGGGCCACTTTGGGAAAACAGATTGGCGAAAATCCATTAGTAAAGGTTACACCATTCTTAAGCGGCGAGTCATTTACGGTGAATTGTTTATTGTTGCCAAATGGTGAAGTTAAAAGCAGCTATCCCATGCTGCAGCTCACTGGAGATATGCGTTTCACTCGCTATCCTGGCGGAACTTGCGGCATTGATATGACAGGCACGCGTACTTTTTCTGCCCAGTTCTTAAAAGGGCTGTCTGCTGCAATGACTGATATTGGTAAGGCATTAGCGAAAACAAAGTTTTGGGGCTGGTTCGGTGTCGATATTCTCATCAGCAATGGGGAATTTGTGGTTTTGGAAATAAATCCACGTTTTACGGCCTCAATAAGTTTATTTTCTCAGGCCCAATATGCAGCTTTTGGCCATTCGTTTTGGCAAGAATACTTTGAAGGAGCCAGGAAATCTTGGGATGCACAAAAGCCTTTGCCTTACACTTCACTTTTGATCCGCAACACTAGTACTCAGGATATGACACTCGCTCATTCTTTTGAATCGGGTGTATATAAACTAGATGCAGACAAACTTGTTCTGATGAAGAAAACGGTGTTTTTAAAAGATTTGGAAAGAGATTCATATGTAATAGTGAGCAAGTCTGCCAATGCCTGCATTCATCCTGATGGCGAAATCGCCACAGTAGTCGCTTATGGCAGTGCTACTGAAAATGGAAATGCAAATCTTCATCTGGCAAAAGTTGCAGATTTGGTTAAGATAGCTTTGCTTAAATAATTACTAATTACTGAAAGCTAGAAAACAGATAACATCTGTACTTGTAATTCGTAATTAGTAATTTGTAACTCGTAATTTGTCTCGTCATGGCTGATATTGAAAATCCAATTGGTCTAGAAAAAGGACAAGATGTACAAGGCACAAAGCCTGCAGAATCAGGAGCAATTCCGGCTGGAGTTTTAGAAAAGGCAAAGGAGTATGGTGTTCAGCCTGGACAATGGCAACAATACGGACAACACATGCAGGACGAATACAATCGTATTGTGAGCAATATTATGACAGAGTATAAGCTGCTCGATCAGGTAGAGCAGGAAAGGATTATTCGGGCTCTAGAGTCTGGTGATGATCATGCTTTAGATGAGGTGCTGTTAATGGTCGATGCACATTTAAAAGGACAAGATAAAGAGCTGCCTCATGTATTAAATAATCTCAAAAAAGTGGCAGCAAAAAAAATCCTGGAACTAGCAGCTGATGGCAAGCTGTCGAATCCTGTGCCAGCAACTCAGAGCAGTACCCAAGATGATCCGCTTCATCCAGTGGTAGAAGTAATTGTAACCTTATATCAAACGCTTAATGCACCCGATCAACAAACAATATTCAAGCAAATAGCAAGCGGTGATATGAGCGGTATTGAAAATCTTATCGTCAAATTAGAACAGTTTGGTTATAAACCGCAGGAATTAGATAGAAAAAGGCTTTATCCTAGAATAATAGAGAGATTGAGCACTATGCAATGAAACTAGAGCAGATACTGTTCAATTTCTAGAAGGCTAGATAGCTGTAAGCAATTTATATCTTTATTGCTTGTTCTAAGATTGACGAGAATTGTGTTGATTCCCAGTTTCATGGGCTCAATATAATCAGTCTTTTCGCGATCGCCTATGTAAAGAAAAGTGCTAGCTGGTAGATTTGGATAAAAACTAAGCCACTTTTTGAATGCTGTGCCATCACTTTTGGCAACCTCTCCTGTAATGATGGAACTAAAAATAGCTGATGGTATTTTTAACTGCTGTAACTTCTCTCTGGCGATAGGTTCGTTTGATCCAGTAATTAAATCAATATATTGGTATTTGTGTCTCAGCCTTTCTAATAATAAATACACTTCTGGATTGGGCGCAAGAAACTTTGTTATATCAGCATTTTCAAGAGCTTCCTGAATTGTCTCTTCTGCTCGCGGTATACCTAGCGTCATTAATGTCTTTCGACCACTCAGCCCTCTCCCATCCTGATAGAGAGTTGCAAACTGTGCTTCTGCTTCTGCTAATGAACAGTGCAAATGATCTGCAATTTTCCTAAAAATATATCTCTGTATTTCCGCATCAATAAGATCTGACTTTGGATAAAGTGTTTGATCAAGATCAAAGCCAATTACCTGAATTTGTGAGAAGTTATTGTTCATGAGTGATATATATTAGCCCACATAAAACATGGTGAGATTTCCTAATGGAAAGCCTAGTGTGAAGCTATATTGCGATACTATATAGCGCATAAGAGTAATGTCTTCCTCTAAGTGTGCAATAGAACGGTTGCTCCAAACAGCAGTAGCATGAAGCTTGTTGCCAAATACATTGCATTGAAAGAAAACTAAAGCATTTGCTATTTGTGGATGATCTGCCGCAGCATGAAAAGTCGTTAGAATGGGATTGTTGTGTACTACGCCCTTTTCTTTTAAATAGTTAATTGCTTTGGCAAGAATGTCTGTGTTTTGATAATTTCTTAATCTGCTTAGGACAGGGTGATCTAAAGAACCTTGGTATATTTCCAAAGGTATATGAATATAAAAGACCCCATGAGCTGTGGTTGTTGCTGCTACATTATTTCCGATCAGATAAGGACCTGTATCAGCATTAACTACATCCTTGGGTTTTGCCGGTTCGGCAATAATTCTTTTTGTCCTTTGTTCCTCGGTTAATAATAGAATGTTAGCTCTACTTGAAAGCATAAACATATCTCCAATAGCGATATTCAAGCCAGCGGCAATTGTAGAAACATAAGCGTCAAACAGTCCGAAAATATTTTCTGGGTAGGCATTGACCGTGTTATGTGCTCGGGCGATATGAAATGAATGCAGGCGATTATCTTTGATAAAAAATATGTCATGTGTTAGACAAGGGTCATGAGAAGACTCCATTTTACCTGTCTCAGGATTTAGTGTCATAGACATATCTACAGCGGGATCGAAGCGTTGAATGATTGTCGCTTTCGTTGGGTCACTTTTTAATATCTCCTTCGTACGTTCTAATTGGTCAAATCCAAAATAAGAACGCGTTCTTTCGCCGTATGAGTAAGAACCATCATGATCGAATCTGAGTAGTTGTGCTTTATAGTTAGCTCTTACCTCTTCTGTGCTTTGTTCCCCTTGTTTGTATAAATTAGGCAAGGCTTTTAAACTGTTTGTTGCATTTCTGTAAACAGCTAAAACAACAGCTGTTCGGGCCAATCCTTTCCAGCTATCACCATGAGCTTCGGTCAGACCTTGTGTATAAATACTCGTTAACAAGTTCTTATGTACGCCTAGAAAAGTGTCATTGTCAGAGATTAAAAATGGTAGCTCGGTCGTATTAATTTTGAAAATATTGCTGAAGTCTTGAATGAAGGCATAACCCAGTTGTGCTGCTACAAACGCTCTCGCAATTTGTCCTCCTACATCCATTCTGTGCAGGATATCTTGCTCATATGATTCAAAGCGGTTGTCGCTGACCAGTTTATTGATTATTTCACTAAAAGATTCACTTCTCAGATCAAACACCTCTTCACAAATATCAAAGGCTAAGCACATTACTGAAACTTCTTTTCCTTTAGCGCTTATTCGATAGTAGTACTTTTTATCGGGCCAAAGAGCAGTTTGAGGTTGCAATAATCTTTCTTCTGTCCCATATAAATCTGCCATAATAGTGATCTCAGGTCCGCGAACATTATTGGCTAAGAATGTTTTAGCATTGCTTATTTCAGCGCCAAGCAATAATTGTTCTAGTGGGGAAAGCTGACTCTTGTTCTCTCCCAAAAACTTCATGATTGAATACTGTAGTAAGAAGTCGTCTTCACCAAAAATAAAATAGACTTTATCATCGAGGCGAATATCAACACGAATTTTATTCTCTGCAATAGATACTTTAAAGGGAACATTAAAAAGAGTGTTGGTATTGGGGAGGAATAGCTTGGGGGGCTGTAAGTGTTGGAAATCTTTGCTGTTGAGTGCAATGAGTTCTTTTTGCGCAAGTGTTTGTTTATTCAAAATTGTAATCAGACTCTTTAGTGCATCATAGTAAATTGTTTTCTGATTATTAATTCGTACCAACTCGGCATACAGCTCTTCTGAAATGTATTCTCGTAACCATTGTAGATATTCGCTGATAACAGCTTTGCTGAAGTTGCTTTTATAAGAAAAAATAGGTAAGACCTTGATATTGTTCCTAAACTTCTGAAGCAATTCGCTAGAAATATTGGGATAATGTGCACTTGCAGCACGCCCATTTTTGATATAATTGCCATTTTTTACAGTGTCATAACCATGCATCAAAGCTAGTAGCAAATTGGTACTAGGTGAGAAAGTTAGTCCTTCTTCTGCAAACAAAATAATAAACTGGATGGTCGGGTGAACCAAGCTGTTCAGAATCATTCGTTCTGTACCATCACGATTCACAATCAATGACCCTAGGACAGCAACCTGCGAACGGTAACCTTCTTCAAGTTCATTTAATACTTGGCCAGGAGAAATTGAATTTGTACAAATACCAATACAGCCTCTTTTACCATCTGCTGGCATTTCTAAAAGGGCATCAACTAGGGGGAAATTACTCTCTTCAGATTTTTTCATAATTTTTCCAGTAAGAAGGTAAGTAAGAAGCAAGTGAATACTTCTTACAATCTCTATTCTCTAGAGCAAAGGTGTATATTTGTGGATTCTCATTAATTAAATTAGCCATCTCAATAGCAAACTGTCGACAAATACCACACATGTCACAAGGCATTTGGAGGTGTTTGTTGGATAGGACGCCGATAGCAACAATCTCTTTCTCTCCAGCCATAAATGCATTGATGATGGCACTCATTTCAGCATGTACATTTGCTCTGTGATCAAAGCTGCTATATTGGCCAGAAAAGAAAATTCGGTTTGTCTTTGTAAGTACAGCCGCGCCGTATGCAGTAGCATGGCTAGAAGTGGTGAATGCTCGGTGTAGACCTAGCTTCGCTGCCTCAAATAGATTTTCTTCCACTGATTTTGGGGAGGAGGGTAGATACTCATTAGGTGATACGTGCGCCGCTGGGTACGAGAATATAGGTTTTGCGGTTGGTGTATAAAAAGGAAATACTGTAGAGACATCTAATGTTGAGAATAGTGTCCTTGATTGGTCATAAAGCTCGTAAGCGATAATCTCACCGGTTCTCCTGTAATGATCAATCAGTATTTTAAGTACCAGTGGCAATAAATAAACACTTGTTTCAGGATCTTCGCTGAACGTATACACTTTTTTTATGGAAGCATCGTTGTTGCTTGTTGCTACTAATAACGCGGATAATTCACTAGGAATAGTCAAAATATGATTTTGTGAGTCAACATTTGCTCCTGGATAGATATGGTTGTTGGCAGAAATAGCAATTGATGACTGTCTTGGTTTTGTATCTTTAAATCGTACAGCTAAAGAGAGGTTGTTAGTAAGCAGCTGATGATGATCCATATTAATATATATCCTTATTACTTCTCAGCTTGCTTACATTCAATCCCGCCGTAGTCCAGTTATAGCGTAAAACTTTATTAATAAGATCACTGAGTAAATGTATTTTGTCTCTCTCTAGACGTACATACATTTTCTCAGACTGTTTGCTAGACAAGCGCATTGTAGGCCAGAAAGAAACTGGAAAGGCATAATAAGGAATCATGTCTTGTTCGCTCTCCACGACAATCACATTAATTGGTTGCTGTAGAGTTTCAATTGCGTAATCAATTCTATGACTGCCATCACAAATTACATGGAAACTAAATTTCCCGGAACGATTGAGACCATAATTAATGATCGGTGCATGTGAATGGAATATATCTAAATGATCAATCTTGCTGACTTCATCAATATAATATGCCTGCAAGTAGCGATCTGCTAAGTGATGCAAATTGCCTTTAGCATCTCGAACGTAGCAGCCGTTAAACCGTTGGCTAAGTTTCTCTAGATTTATATAGCCTTGGTCCAGATCATAACTGTGTTTTTCAATAATCGGTGGCAATGTGTGAAAATCACCCCGACCTTCCCAATAGTATTCAACTGCACCTTCTAGTTCGTGAATGTTAATATTGTGTGACTTTAAAAAGCGGTCTAAAGTTCCGAGTACTTCTATTTGATTTTGATAAATCGTGGGTTGGCTTGTAAATAAATTGATATCTTCTTCTTCCCCAAATAAATTTCGATCACTTTCTGCAAAGACGATTTTCGGGGGGGCTCCAATAGAAGCGGGAGGCATTACTCGAGCACGGGCAAACTTGGCATGCTGATAGGGCTTTATAGGGTTGCCATATTGATCATAAATGCCGGCGAAAGTAATGAGCTTTAAGCGTTCGAATAGCTCTGTTGGAGAAACAATCTTTTTTAAGGTGATTTCGGTATTCATGATCAAAACCTGACTCTGGCGGGATTATAAGTGTCTTTCTAGTTGCTTACAACTTTTAGCAATTACCACTTTGATTAAAGAGACAGTTCCAATTATTTGTGCTGCCGTTTAGCTTAATTTCGTAGGTGCTGATATTGGGAAATTGCAAAATTGTTCTTTTCATTTGCTCTTGAATGCGAGGAGCATCACATACGCCATCTTGTTTAAGGCTGCCAGAGAGCTCAATCACAGCATGTGATCCTGAAACTGTAGCATTAGTTACAGTTAGACTGTTTTGATAAAGGGCTGAAGTTAAGCCAGACATGCCATAATCTCGAGTATGAACACTAAGCAATTCACTAATTGCAGTTTGTAGGGGTGTTGTTGTACTCACTGAGCGCGTTACCATCTCAATTTCATCCCCACAACCAAAAGTAGTTGGACCAGGCACACCGACTTCATTAACCAAGGCAATTTGCAGTGAAGAAGTAATAGTAGCAGTAGGTGAGGTGGTAACTAGGGGAGAGGAAGTGATGGTTGGGGTTGGAGTGGATGGTGTAGTGCAGGCTGCGAGCACAAGAGCACTGAAGACGATGGAGAGCTTTTTCATGTAAGGTTAAGCTAATTACCATATCAGTGTGCAACTATCAGGGATTTTATGCAAGGAAGCAGGGGGACAATTCGGAATTCGCAGTGCGCAATTCGCAATGAAAGAGCAGAGACGGAGACGTTGTTCAGGGGAACAGGTGTCCATCTCCTTCTCGCTTCGTCATCCTGACCGGAGCGAAGCGTAGTGGGAGGATCTTGCCGGATGCAGTTGAACGCTCCATGAACCACTACCGTTGCATACGACTTGCGGATTCCTTCACGGAAGTCGGGATGAAAAAAAGAGAATAATTGGGAATTAAAAAGTAGAGATTCAGAGGGACTGATTTAGAGAGCAAATATCTTTCTTTTTAATTCGTTAAACTTTTCACCGCGTATTTTGTCTTTGCCTAATTCTTGTTCCATGCCAAACCATACCGCTTCGCCGTGGGTGACTTTGAAATGGTGATCTTCTTCGAATCTGTCCGCTGTATTGTGCGCCGCTCGTAAAATGTCATAAGAGCCCTCAGGCTTTTCATCTGGATCAATTTCTAAGCACAGGCGTTTAAGATCACAGG
This sequence comes from uncultured Candidatus Peribacteria bacterium, assembly GCA_964512325.1. Classification (GTDB taxonomy): domain Bacteria; phylum Patescibacteriota; class Gracilibacteria; order RBG-16-42-10; family RBG-16-42-10; genus JACQZO01. The sequence goes on along the minus strand of CAZEGN010000001.1, from coordinate 849 downwards.
TCCATAATATTGCCTTAAGCAGACTTTTTTTGTCTTGTTGTGGTTGAAATGCCGGCGATAATAAGTAGTCGAGCAGACCTTTAGACTGATATAGCGCATGTTTGACAATTTCAGCGATGCCTGTGGAGCAGTCGTGAGCACGCAAAGAGTCTAAAAACCTGGGCTCAACAATAATCTTGTTCGGCTCATAAAAGCTGCGATAGTAATGTTTTTCAAATTCGCCATTGACCATTCTGTTCACTCTAACTTTGCCGCCAATGCTGCTATCACACATGGCTAAAGGTGTAGTGGGAATATAGATGACATCACTTTTTAATTGCTCAGCTAAATAGCCAACAGAATTGAGCATGGTTCCACCACCAATTCCAATTAAGCAAGGAACTGTTTGCATAGAACGTAAACAGGTATTCAAAAAGTCCACATCTTTTACCCGGTTTTCATCTGCTTGAAGAGGGATAATGTGTTGCCGTGAAGCAATGAGGTCTTGCAGCCAGTCAAGCTTAAGCAGGTATTCATCAGTGATAATAAGATGATCAGTGGGAAAATCATGCATTGTTAAGGTGCGACAGAAAAGCGAATAGCTGGTGAGCTGTGGGCCGCGCTGATGATGGGGCGGGATAGTAAAGTCGAGCTGAAAGTGATAGAGATCCTCAATAGGACATTCTTGCCAGGCACGATCAATAATCTCAGTTTCAGACAAAATAATTTCCTTTTGCGAAAAAGACATAAGTGTAAATTTCTACCAATCACTATACTGAATTGTATGAAAATTACGAATTACTAATTACTAATTACGGTTAAATTAACGGAAAGGTTGGGGGAAGTTATTATTTGAGCGTCTAAACTCAA